>CAYQIY010000003.1:160085-216523 GCA_964417635.1 uncultured Pseudomonadota bacterium
TGCCGCCGAATTTCTGCACTAACAGCCTCATTGCCGTGCCCCCTATAAGAGATCCATCTCAATAAGCCTCTCGGCGATCTGTACTGCGTTGAGAGCTGCGCCTTTTCGCAGATTGTCCGCTACTATCCAGAGCCAGAGCCCGTTCGGCGAACTCAGATCCTTCCTCAGACGGCCCACGTACACCTTGTCTGTGCTGGCTACGTGCACTGGAAGCGGGTACAAGTTCTCATCCGGGTCGTCCAGTATCTCGATAGAAGGCGATTGGCTTAGTAAGTCGCGCGCCGCAGTTGGAGTAAGCGTCTTCTCTGTCTCACAGAGCACTGCCTCACTGTGACCGACAAATACGGGTACTCGAACGCATGTGGGCGAAATTACGAGATCTGGCCTATCAAGTATCTTCTGCGTCTCCTTGACCATCTTCCATTCCTCGCCTGTGTACGCTTCTTCGCCGAAGTCGTCGATATGCGGAATCAGGTTGAACGCAATCTGCGCCGGGTACACCTGCGGTCTGACGGCACGCCCCTCGAGCACATGCTCAGACTGCACACTCAACTCTTGCATAGCTTGCTTACCCGTTCCTGAGACCGACTGATACGTCACCGCTACCACTCTGCGAAGCCTCGCCGCCTTCTCAAGCGGCCACAGCGCTACGACCATCTGTATGGTAGAGCAATTCGGACTGCCTACTATGCCTCGGTGTCTCTCAAGGTGGTGGCTGTTCACTTCGGGAACTACTAGCGGTACCCTTGTGTCCATTCTGAAGGCATTTGATTTGTCTATCACCACCGCACCGTTGTCACTGGCCTGTCTTGCCAGTACACGCGCAGCGTCTGCGCTAGCGGCAAAAAAGCATATGTCAATCCCTTTGAAGCAGCCAGGCGTGACTGGCTCCACCCGCACGCTGTCCCCAAACACGTTCATGATGGTGCCCTCGGAGCGAGCCGTTCCAAGCAGCCTCAGCGAATCTACCGGGAAGTTGCGCTCTTCAAGAATCTGCAGCAATGTGCTTCCAACAAGCCCTGTCGCTCCGAGCACCAATACTCGTTGCTTTCGCATATTCGTACCTCCGATCCGCGAAATCGGTTATCTCGTGATTCCGGCATGCTCCCACGCTAAGATTGTCACTATCCACGAGCATATCCTGTCGAGCACAAACCTGGAATATGCTGCGCCTTCTGCCATAAATGCTTCTCTTTGTCCCAAATACTGTGACTCTACCTCGGCTGCGTGCAACACGCGGTAACCGTGAGACCTCGCGCGATACCTAAGACGTGCATCGCGCTCGATTACGCATACATCATGCCCATTTGCACGAAGATACGCTGCGATCAGGCAGCCTGAGGCATTGTAACCGTGTACGAGCGCAACCGAAGAGTAAATATCCGCGTCGCTACTATGCTGTGCGTTTGTCGGCATCTCTTCATAGGTCACCGCGTAGTGCTCGAGCAAACTTCGCTCCTCTGGTAAGAATCTCGGGGCAATGCACACGCTAGATGTACTCATCAGTCTTATTCGAGATTCTGAGAGCGGTCTTAACACAGTTTTCGATGCAGCACGCATAACTACGTAAAAATCAGCGTCGCCCACTCTGGTCTCGACATCTCTACTGACACCAGTGCTGAACCCGGCATGGTCGAGCAGCAGTTCAAGCCGGGCGAGGTCAGGGTGGTGACCCAAGAGCACGAGTCGCCACGCACACGGCAAAAAACATCGCACTTGAACTGCCTCCTCCGGCCTGCTAAGCGAGTCCTGAAGTATAATATGACGAGCGGCGTTTCGCTGTGAGGTGCGAGCAAAGGCTGCTCGAAGCAGCAAGTACTTTCTTGTCTAGCCGCAGAATTGAAAAGGCGGCCACAGGGGCCGCCACTCGGTCAAGCGAATGCTTAGCTGCTGAAGTGGCTCTCGACGTCTTCAGCACCGTTTCGTTTGAGAATATCGGCCGCATCATCTGACCTGGCATCTTGCGTCTTGATGACAGTCAGGATCTTTCCTTCTTTCACTTTCTGCTCAAAATGTTTTCCCCTATGCTCTGGTATCCCCCAGTCAACAAGCCCACCAGCAATGCCGCCTGTGACGGCTCCAGATAGCAGCCCGGCGATGGGGCCAGCTGCGACTATAGGCCCTATACCGGGTATAGCCAAAGCGCCTGCACCTGCCAGCAGGCCAGCAACACCGCCTATAGCAGCGCCTGTCGTTGTGCCGGTTGCAATACTGTTTTCGTCGCGCATCGTAGCACCTGAACCCCGTTTGCCTGTCCCGGCAGCGTTTTCTTTAGCAACTATGCTTATCTCAGTGTCTGGGAAGCCTCTCTCACGTATCTGCTTAATAGCTTCTTCTGCTCTGTCCCTTGAGTGAAACACTCCAAGTACGGTCTTACCCACTATGCGTGCCTCCTCTTTTGATCGTTCCTGTGTAGCATGCACATTGTACAGCACTCGTATTCAGGCCGACCGAGGCTACGCAACGTGCAGCGCTCACGCACATCGTTAAGCAACGATATCGCATAGCAAAGCAGTAGCATTCACTGTGAGTTTAGGACTTTGCAGTACTTAGAGCCGCAGCCCGTAATAACGCACACCATTTGCATGCGGGTTCATGGTTAGGAGCAGTGACACCCAACCGTGGCAGTCTGAATATGCGAGAAGCGGATGATGCATCTGTGCAACTTCAGCGTGGAGCCTCGCTCCGGTATCCGTGTTTGTCGCTCTCTCCGCGCTGGCGTCTGAAGTTCTCTTCGTTCTTGCGACAGTACGCATTGTACAGCTCGTCTGCGCTGAATCCCATCCGCAAACACGCTGCAAGAAAAAAGTGAAAGATGTCTGCCATTTCATCCAGGATCTTGTCTCTATCTATGGGCTTTGGGTCTTTCCACCATTTGTAATTGACCTCTTGAAGCAGCTCGCCTGCTTCGACAATCAGAGCCATTATCTCTCGTTGTACCCATTCTGCTCTGTCCGAAAAGTCGAGCGCCCTGCGATTGGCAAGGTCGGTGTCAAATGCATGCTGCAGTTCAAACACGTGTTCTAGTTTATCCATGTCGCTAACCACCTCTGGCAATCCGTCTTGTGTGTACAGGATCAGCACCCACGAGCGCTAGAGATAGCCCCGCCGGATGCAGCAATTCTTTGGCCAGACTAAGCACATCGTCATGAGTCACAGCCTCTATCTTTCTCGTAACCTCGTCCACCGGCACAACACGCCCGACAAGTAGCTCCGAGCGGCCGAGTCTCATCATCCGGCTGGACATGCTCTCCAAGCCCAAGAGCAGTGAGCCCTTCAGCTGACGTTTTGCCCTCTCCAACTCCTCATCAGATACATGCTTTGCCGCAATATCACTCATCTCGTCCATGACCAGTTGCTTGACGCTGGCCGCATACTCGGGATTGGCCGCGGAGTACACACCGAAGACGCCCGTATCCTTGAACGACGAGTGGAAGCTGTAGACTGAATACGCGAGTCCTCGCTCCTCCCTAATTATCTGAAACAGCCTTGAACTCGGGCCGCCACCTAATATGTTGTTCAGCACATGAAGAGAGTACTGGCGAGGATCATCCGCTCTAAGCCCGACTGCGCCGAGGCACATATGCACTTGCTCCACCTGCTTCGCGCGCGTTCCGGCTCTTGGTTCTGTCGACGGTACCGGCAAAACAGCATCAGGCAGGTCACCGCCACCCAGGCCGTCCAGTAAGACTCCCATTTCGTCTACAACTCTCTCGGCGCTGACATTGCCTGCGGCCGCAACCACAACCCTCCGTGAGCCGTACGCCTTGGCGTAGAACTCCTTGAGATCGCTGTTCTTCATCAACGACACGGCCGAACTCGTGCCTAAAATTGGCTTCCCCATAGAGTGCTCCTGCCATATCAGAGACTCCAGAAGGTCAAGCACTACTTCATCAGGCGCGTCCTCATACGTGTTTATCTCTTCGAGGATAACATTACGCTCGAGTTCGGTGTCTTGCTCGCGAAAAAGGCTATGCTTCACCATATCGCAGAGCACGTCAGCCGCAAGGCCGAAGTCTTCTCCAAGTACTCTGGCATACAGACACGTATGTTCTTTGGCGGTAAAAGCGTTAAGGCTGCCTCCGACATAGTCCAGTTCTTCGGAGATCTGCCGCGCAGTACGTCTTCGGGTACCCTTAAACAGCAAGTGTTCGACGAAATGCGCCGCACCTTCCATACCCTGTGGATCGTGTCGAGAACCTATCTCGACCCACACTCCAATACTGACACTCCTCGCACCGGGCACGCTCTCCACTATGACACGTAACCCTGATGGCAGCACCACGCGGCTTAGGCGGTCTTGTTTCTGCATACGAGTTGCTCCATTCCCTTCACACTCAGCATACCTCAGCTTCGAAGCCTCTTGAGCGCCTGAAGGTTTCTCATGTTCGCTTCAGAAGTCGTCTGAGGCGTCTCAAGTACGGCCGAAACCGTGCTCAATTCGCGCGCTGTAAGCAGCCTTCTAAACCCCTCTTCACCTATGTGCCCCTCGCCTATGTGCTCGTGCCTGTCTTTTCTCGAACCGAGAGGTTCTTTGGCGTCGTTTGCGTGGATTATCTTGAGCCGCTCCAGCCCGATATGCTTTTCGACCTGCTGAAGCGTTCTGCGAAATCCATCCGCTGTAGCGAGGTCATAGCCAGCGGCAAACGCATGGCACGTGTCCAAGCAAAACCCTAGACGTTGGTCCAACGCACATTCATTGAACACGAAGCCGATCTGTTCGAACGACCAACCCATCTCGCTTCCCTGGCCGGCGGCGTTTTCGAGCAGCAACTCTACCCGGCAACAAGCGGCTTGTTCAACAACGCGTTCCAGCATTCTGAGGACTCGCACGTACGCGTCATCATCGGCACCATGACCGAGATGAGTTATCACATACGACGCGCCCAGCTCTTGGGCACGGCACATTTCGTCAACCAGGATATCTTGAGTGTATTGCTGCGCATCGAGAGCTTCTGAAGCCATGTTTAGGTAGTAAGGAACGTGCACTACTTGAGGAGCAATGTCGTGGTCAAGAGTGATCCGCCGGAAGCCTTCCACGTCCTTACTGTCGAGCGGTTTCGCCTTTCCGCCTCTAGGACTTCTAGAAAACATCTGCAATGTCTCACATCCGAGCGCCGCAGCAGAACGGGCGGCCCGAGAGAAGCCGCCCGCTATGGACAGATGACAACCTACTCTGATCATCGCATTCACCTATCTGGATTACTTATGCCTATCGCGCGGACTGGGGCCACGGCGATCTGCGTCTGGTCGCTTTCTCGGGAACCTATCGCGGCTGCCCTGTGATTCGGATTTTGACCTGTCGATGCCTGCTTTGGTCAGGTTAATACGCCCCAGACGGTCGATTTCGGTGACTTTTACTTCTAACGGGTCTCCTATGTTTACCACATCTTCTACGCGCCGTATCCTCTCGTTAGAAAGGTCAGAAATGTGCACGAGCCCTTCTTTACCCGGCAAGATCTCAACAAATGCTCCGAATGTAGCTACTCGTGTGACCTTACCCATGTAGGTAGCACCCACTTCAACGTCTTTCGTCAACGCTTCAATCATTCTTACCGCCTTTGCTCCGCCTTCTTCATCCGACGATGCGACGAATACCCTACCGTCGTTCTCGATGTCTATTTTGGCGTTTGTCTCAGCGATTATCTTGTTTATCATTTTGCCACCCGGTCCTATGACGTCGCGTATCTTGTCCGGGTCTATCTGCATCACTATTATGCGAGGTGCATAAGGAGACATTTCGGCTCTCGGGGCAGGCAGTGCTTCAAGCATCTTGCCCAGTATGAAGAGCCGACCCTCTCGCGCTTCGATGAGCGCTTGGTCGAGAATGTCACGGGACATATCTTTGGTCTTAATATCCATCTGAAGAGCGGTAATACCTTTCTCTGTACCCGCAACCTTGAAGTCCATATCGCCCAAGAAGTCCTCAATGCCTTGGATGTCTGTAAGCACAGAGTACTTTTCGCCCGACTTAATGAGCCCCATGGCAACGCCTGCAACCGGAGACTTGATAGGCACGCCAGCGTCCATGAGCGACAGAGTGCTTCCGCACACACTCGCCATCGATGAAGAGCCGTTTGACTCAAGCACTTCCGACACAACGCGTACCGTGTATGGAAACTCATCTTCGGGAGGCATTACTTCGAGCAGCGCTCTTTCTGCGAGAGCGCCATGTCCGATCTCCCTGCGACCAGGGCCTCTCAACATCTTAGTCTCACCGGTGCTGTAAGGCGGGAAGTTGTAGTGATGTATATACCGCTTAAACTCCTCTTCATCGATCGTGTCAAGCGCCTGCACATCACCTGAAGCACCGAGTGTTGTAACGGTGAGCACCTGAGTCTGTCCTCGAGTGAAGACAGCCGATCCATGGGTACGCGGAAGCAAGCCAACCTCGCACCAAATCGGTCGAATCTCGTTCGGCGCACGCCCGTCAGGCCTCGTTCCGTGCTCTAGGATTGTGGTGCGCACAACCTCTTTCAACGCACCCTGGAATACATAGTTAGCATCCTGAATCTTGTCAGGAAATTCGGCCGCGCATGCCTCCAACACCTGCTGCCTCAAGTTCTCAAGCGATGCCTCTCGTTCGAGCTTGTCCTGCTGTTGCACAGATTGCTGAAGGCTAGAACCGAGCATTGACATCACTTTGGCTCGCACTTCCGGATCAGGCTCGTAAAGCCGTACTTCGCGTTTTGGCTTACCTATCTCGTCTCTCATGCTTTGCTGCAAAGCGACGATCTCACGAATTACTTCATGTGCACGCATTATGGCTTCGAGCATCGTGGCTTCGGGCACTTCTTTGGCACCCGCTTCAACCATGAGCACGGCGTCTTTCGTGCCAGCTACCACGAGACTCATCAGGCTGCGCTGAGACTGCTCGCTGTTGGGGTTTATGACCAAGTCTCCGTCGACAAGCCCAACTTCAACAGCCCCGATTGGGCCGTCAAACGGGATGTCCGAGATGGTAAGCGCGCACGACGCGCCGATCATGCCAGCTATCTGGGGCGAGCAGTCGTGATCCACGGACAACACTGTGATAACTAGTTGCACATCGTTTCGAAATCCTTCTGGAAACAGCGGCCTTATAGGACGATCGGTAAGACGCGCGGCCAAAATCGCCTTCTCAGGCGGCCTGCCTTCACGCCTTCCCCAGCTGCCTGGTATGCGCCCGACTGCGTACAATCTTTCTTCGACGTCCACCGTGAGAGGAAAGAAATCGATGCCCTCTCGCGGCTCGGCTGATGCCGTTGCAGTCGCAAGCACCGCCGTATCGCCGTACCTAACGAGGACTGCTCCGCCAGCCTGTCTCGCCAGTTTGCCTGTCTCTATGCTGAGAAGTCTTCCACCTAACTCCGTGGAGAAAGTGCGGTATTGTTCAGTCTGGTTTTCCAAGTAAACCAAGTTACCTCCTCTCGAAACTCAAAACTCATCCGATGTTGAACAAAGAAGGCGGGTTCCCCCGCCCATCCTTACCTCCTAAGATTGAGCCTCTCCAAAATGGCGCGGTATCTTTCTACGTCTGTCTTCTTTAGGTAGTCCAGCAGAGCGCGCCTGTGGCCCACCATCTTAAGCAGGCCTCTTCTGCTGTGAAAGTCTTTCTTATGCGCCTTCAGGTGCTCGTTGAGTTCGTTTATCCTCTGTGTCAGCAATGCGATCTGCACTTCGGGTGAACCAGTGTCGTTTTCGTGAGTCCTGAACGATTCGATGATACCCTTCTTCTGTTCAATTCCTAGTGGCAAAATGGCACCTCCATGAAATCATTGTTGCCGGAAGCCAAGAATGGCGCCGGAGGCAACGCCAATCCTAGCAAGCGGCCATAACCCTACACATTCTATCACGTTGCTTATCCCTTGTAAACAAAACCCATTCTGTGCAGCGCTCTAAGCGCCTCTTGCTTGTCGTGAGCGACTTGCTCAGTGAGTTCTGTGCCGCTGGCGAACTTGCGTTCTTTCCTCAAGAACTGCAAGAACTCCACATCAAGATTCTTCCCATACATGCTGCCGTTATAGCCTATTAAGTGCGCTTCTATCAAGACCGGGCCACTGCCGAATGTGGGCCTGCTTCCTAGATTTAAGACAGCAGGCAAAACGCGGCCCTCGAGCCTTACCTGAGCAGCGTATACCCCGAAAGGAGGTAGACACTGACCGTAAGGCGGCTTGAGATTCGCAGTCGGAAAACCAAGCAATCGGCCTCTGCTATCTCCTGGCAAAACGCGCCCTCTCACGGCAAATGCTCTTGCCATCATCTGCCGCGCTGCGGCAAGATCACCACTCATGACCAGCTTACGTATCAGCGTACTGGACACTACCTTACCGCCTAGGCTTACAGGTGGAACAGCGCGTACACTAAAACCCATCATCCTGCCGTGCTCGGCTAGAGTCTCCACGTCTCCAGTACCTCGTCTGCCGTACCGAAAACCTTCTCCCACCACCACGCAGGGCACCCCTATTTGGGCGAGTTCTCTGGCAAACTCATAAGGGCTAAGGCTGGCAAACTGCTGCGTGAACTGCTCAACGATGAGCACATCTATTCCGACGCTCTCCAGTATCTCACTCTTTTGCTCAAGACTTGTAAGAAACGGAGGTGGGTCTAGACCGACTATCTCCGCCGGATGTGGCATGAACGTCATCACGCATGCGGGGAGTCCGTGAGCGCTCTCGACAAGCGTTTGAAGCACGCGTCGGTGCCCGACATGCACACCGTCAAACATGCCGATCGCCATAGCCCCCAGCATTTGGTTCGGCGGCCAAAACCCGAGTCCGGGTAGTGTTTTCATCCGCAGAATACCTTCCTGATCTCGATGGTGTGTTGTCTTGTACTCTGGCCTACTGCTAGAAACCGGCCGTCCGGGTCGGTTACCACAACTATCTGCTCTTGCTCAAGCGAAGGCACTTCGGTGAACTGAGAGATATCCGGCATCACTCCGTGACAGACCTTCCTAGCCGCTTCGCGGCTCAGCACAGCACGCGGTGCTGAGCCTAGCGCGACCTCCGGAGCCAACAGGCACGCGTCAAACCGCTCTTTCACCTGCTCGAGCGTGACGGATGACTCAAGCTCAAACGGGCCAGCTGCCGTACGGATCAGAAACGACATCACGCCGCCCACGCCCAGAGTTTGCCCTATATCATGGCAGAGAGTTCTTATGTAAGTGCCTTTTGAGCACGCAATATCCAGCATTACTCTGGGACGAAGGCCCGGTGCAAAGCCAACTATTTCCAGGGAAATAATGGTGATGTCTCTGGTGATTTGTGGGACTCGAACACCTTTACGCGCGAGTTTGTACAGCCGCGTTCCGTCAACACTCACCGCAGAGTACGCCGGCACTGACTGGGTTGTCACCCCACGGTATTGCTCGATTATGTGCTCTAAGTACTCTTGCTGTACGTGCGAAGCATCCGCAACTGCACGCGCGCCTACACTCAAGTCATAGGTCTCCGATGTCAGCCCAAGTGTCAGTTCTGCTCGGTAGCGCTTCAGATCACCAATCACAAACTGAGATAACCTGGTCGCACGACCCAAAAAGATGGGCAGAACACCCGCAGCCTGTGGATCCAGCGTCCCTCCGTGGCCTACACGCCGAATGCCCGATACTCTTCGCACGAAGTTCACCACGTCGTGCGAAGACATGCCAGGAGGCTTGAGCACATTGAGCACGCCGAACGTCTCAGACAGACTGTTCGACTGCCCGCTTGGCCTCTTCTGTGACCTGTCGTTCGGCATCGTCTAAGCCTCCCGGAAAACTGAAGCCTGCAGCACGCGCGTGGCCTCCACC
Source organism: uncultured Pseudomonadota bacterium (assembly GCA_964417635.1). Lineage (GTDB taxonomy): Bacteria > Bacillota > Sulfobacillia > JAUYEF01 > JAUYEF01 > CAYQIY01. The sequence continues at coordinate 169,855 of CAYQIY010000003.1, forward strand.
ACCGTATCTTGTGGCAAGTCTCGCGACATCCACATAGTTGTTCGAGCGAAGAGCCACGCGAGTGCTACCGTCATCCATCTGTTTGAACAGCGCTCCGACCTCTACACCTCTCACTATTCGAGTGTAGTTCACGAGGCCGTTAATGTCTTCTTCAGACGCTCCGGTCTGTTCCATCATGTCGCGGCTGACTTTCACCCAGCATACTCGGCCGTCTTCGCTAATCTTTAGCCCCGAAAGAGCGAGCCCCATCAAAAGCACACTCGCCAACCGCCTCTTTTCGAACACCTCGGTGGCGGCCCAGTGCGGACTTGCACCTAGTGCCACGAGTTTCGCGGCAGATTCAAAGCAGGATTCGGTGGTATTGCCGAAGCGAAAACAGCCTGTATCTGTCATGATTGCTACATAGAGCAGTTCGGCCATGGGACTGCTGATGCTCACCCCTAAATCTTCGAGCACCCAGAGCACCATCTCGCCCGCGGCGCACGCTGCGGCATCGACATATGCAACATCACCGTACCCCCGGTTGGACGCATGATGGTCTATATTAACCACCTTCATCCCTTCCACTTGAGAAGGCTTCAACCCGGCGCGCGAAAGATCGCCGGTATCAACCAGCACCACCGTGTCTTGCGCTGGCACCCATTCTTCAATAGGTATCACTGTTTCAACGCCCGGGAGAAACGAATAGAGTTCGGGCATCGTGCTGCGCGAAACGACTACTGCCTCTTTCTGAAGTATGCGCAGCGCTTCAGCCAAAGCCAGCGAAGAACCTAGGCTATCGCCGTCTGGATCAATGTGCACAGGCAGAACGAACGAGCGGCCCTCGAGCAATGCCCGAACGACCGCTTTTCTTGCTTCAACGCCGCTTTCTTTGCTCATTTTGGTTCTTTGTCCTCATCATTGCTATCTTCTTTTCGAATATCGTTCAGCAGTTGTGAGATTCTCAGACCGTGTTCAATCGACGTGTCGATCTTAAACTTAAGCTCAGGCACATGACGCATGCTCATCCGCGACGCCAACTGTGAACGAATGAAACCTCTAGCCTTCTCGAGCATTCGGAGCGTTTGGCTCCGCTGCTGCTCGGTACCGAGCACGCTAACTCCCACTTTGGCGACACTCAAGTCAGTGCTCACTTCAACTTTGGTCACACTCATGAGACCCACTCTGGGATCCCGCATCTCTTCGCGTAGTATTGCGCTTAACTCTTCTCTTATGGCTTCGGCTACTCGTTGCTCGCGCACAGAAGACTCCTCCTAGTAGATCTGCACTTCGTGCGACAGCAGTTCAGAATCGTGCTGTCGCACGACCCATTCAATCACGCTTTGAATGGCACGCACTGCCTCAGAACGCTCTCTCGCAACGCAAGCCACACCTATTACGCTTCTCTGCCACAGGTCGTGGGCATCGACTTCGGCGACTGACAGATTCAGGCGCCTCAGTCGGTCGATGATACTCCTTACAACTCTGCGCTTATCCTTTAAAGAGGTACAGCCCGGCACACGTATCTCAAGCCGACACACGGCAGTGTACATCATCCGTCACCCACTCGTTACGCCTGCTTAACCTCTTCCTGCCCGAAGAATTCGAGCACATCGCCTTCTTGCAGGTCCTGGAATCTCTCAAGACCTATGCCACACTCAAATCCTTCCTGCACTTCTCTCACATCGTCCTTGAACCGCTTAAGAGATGCAAGTCTGCCTTCATGCAACACAATGCTGTCCCTGACAACGCGCACCGACGCGTTTCGCATCACTTTGCCGTCCGTAACGTAACATCCCGCCACGGTGCCGACTTTGGGCACCCTAAATACTTGGCGCACGCTGGCGCGTCCGTACGTTACTTCCCTGACCTTTGGCTTGAGCATGCCCTTCAAGGCCGCTTTTATGTCTTCAATGGCATCATATATAACCCTGTAAGGCTTGATCTCGACCCTCTCGGCTTCTGCCACCCGGCGCGCACCTGCATCCGGCCTCACGTTGAAGCCCAGGATTACAGCGTCAGACGCCGAAGCCAGCATAATGTCGCTTTCGTTAATCCCACCTACACCCTCGTGGATTATGCTGACACGCACTTCTTCGTTCTTTAGGCCCTCTAGCGCCTTCCTTATGGCCTCGAGTGTGCCCTGCACGTCGGCTTTGACGAGAATATTAAGGTCGCGTACCTCACCTTCGCCCGTCTGCTGGAACAGATCTTCAAGCGAAACCTTGCGGCTAGACTCCATGTCCTGGGCGCGCTTGCGCATACTTCGCTGGCTGGCTATCTCCCTGGCTATCTTCTCATCGTCAACCGCCTGGAAGATGTCTCCTGCCTGCGGCAGATCAGTGAGCCCAACCACTTCCACCGGCGTTGCAGGCCCGGCCTTGTCTACTCGCCTTCCCTTGTCGTCCATCATAGCACGCACACGACCGTACGTAGAACCGATGACAAACGCATTTCCTACGTGCAGGGTTCCGTTTTGCACAAGCACCGTTGCAACAGGACCTCTGCCTTTGTCAAGCTGCGCTTCTATGACGAATCCCCTGGCCAGTCTATTTGGATTGGCTCTCAGTTCTTCGATCTCTGCCGTCAACAAAATCATCTCAAGCAGATCATCTATGCCCGTGCCTTCTTTTGCGGATACGGGCACTACGATTGTCTGACCGCCCCATTCTTCGGGAACAAGTTCGTGCTCCAAAAGCTGGTTTTTCACCCTGTCGGGGTCGGCGTTCGGCTTATCTACTTTGTTCATCGCAACGACAACGGGCACACCCGCTGCCTTAGCGTGATTTATGGCTTCGACCGTCTGAGGCATTACGCCGTCGTCGGCGGCAACCACTAGAACAGCAATATCTGTGGCTTCAGCACCACGTGCCCTCATGGCGGTAAACGCCTCATGACCGGGTGTATCCAAGAATACGACCTTTCGCGAATCGATTTCTACTACAGAAGCGCCTATGTGCTGGGTTATACCGCCTGCCTCACCAGCAGCCACGTCCGTCTTTCTTATAGCGTCAAGCAGCGACGTCTTGCCGTGATCGACGTGACCCATCACGGTAACCACCGGCGGTCTGGGCTCGAGCGTCTCGGGAGCGTCTTGCTCTAGAGCCTGTTGCTCCACTTTTTGCTCTGCCGTGAGTTCCGGCGCCTTGTATTTCACAGGTATTCCGATGTGCATGCCGACTAATTGAGCAGTGTCTGGATCAAGTTCTTGATTTATCGTGAGCATTATGCCCTGAGTCAACAGTCGCTTGATCACTTCGGCAGCAGATAGAGCCATCTTAGACGCAAGGTCTTTAAGCGTAATGGAGCCGTCAATCACCACTTCTTTCGGAGGTTCTGTCCCCCGAGAGCGCGCATCAGTCCTGCGGCCTGGCATCTTCCTAAGCTTGGAGAGACGCTGACCTTCTTCTGAACGCTCGCGACGCTCGCGCTTGCCGTAGACCGGCTGTGACGGGCCTTGCTTAGGTTTTCTCGGGCCTCCTGCTCTTTGCTCGCCGCCTTGCACAGGTGTGGGCACAGGCACTATTGGCATGCGGGGCGCAGGTCTTGCAGACGCATCAATCGGTCTTCTCGGGGCAGGTGCCTGTGTGCCGCCTTGACCGGGTCGCGGTTGCTGCGAGTAAGGCCTTCTGGTGTCGGGGCGCTGCATAGGGCGAGACTGCGGCTGCTGAGCCCTTGCACCCGTCCTTGAGTCTTGAGGCGACGGCCTTCTTTCACGTGCAGCCTGCGTCGTAGATCTTGACCTTTCAGGATATCCAGGAGTCCTGTATCCGGTACCTCGCTGTTCTCTGGGCCTCATCTGAGCACGTGCCGGAGCATCTTGCCTATCTTGGCTCGGTCTCGGTGCCGCGGGCCTTTCAGTTTGTGCCCGCATATCTTCTGTCCGGGCAGCCTGCTGCGTATCACGAGAATCCTCATCTGCGCGCTCGGCCACCTCGCGAGTCTTGATGCTTGCTTCCACTTTTGCTTCCTCTCGTTCTTGAGTCTCGGGAGCGACTTCTGGCTTCGAGGTCTCCGCACTGGCTTGCGGCAACACATCGTGGATCTGCTTATCTTCGTCTGCACCTGCTCGCTCTGTACGCATAGAATCAGTCTCGGTCTGCCTTGTCTTTTCAGGTGAAACCAGTTCTGCAACACGTCTAGTGCGCGTAGTTCGGCTAGGTCGCGTAGCTATTGAGGCTGTGGGGCCTGGAGTATACGGCTTAGGCCCGAAGACCTCGGACGGCGCACTTGCCGGCCATCCAGGTTTCAGCGTCGGCGGTTTGCCGGACCTAGCCTGTTCTGGTCTCCGCTCCACTTTCGCATGGCTGCTCTTTTCGGAGCGTACAACCGGCCTTGTCGCATCTAGCCATGGCTGTCTCATTCCCGCTTTGTCATGCGGTTTCCTTGCGGCCTCTCTGGGCGTAGAACGCTCAGCTGGCCGCGTGGGCTCGGGCTTGGCGGACGTATCAGGACGAGCTTGCGGGGCTCGGGCCTTCGGAGGCTCTGCCTTAGGCTGTTCCTTCGCTTCACTCTTAAGCCTTGTCTTGCCCGTCAACACATCCCTTATCTTTTGGGCTGTGGGCTGGTCCAAAGTGCTCATATGATTTTTCGCATCAAGCCCCATCTGGGCCATCACCCTGATGATGACTTTGCTATCAGTGAGCATCTCCTTGGCCAGTTCATACACCCGCAGCTTTTCGCTCATCCATTCACCCCCACGTAAATTCACTCTGGCGACTTAAGCCGCAGACGCAGCTCGACATACACCTCGTCGCTGAGCGGTCGTTCTAAAGACTTCTCGAGTCTCTTTGCCTTTTGGGCTTTATTCAAACATTCAACGTCCGGGCACAAATAAGCACCTCGGCCGTTCTTCTTGCCAGTCGGATCTATGATCACTTCATTCTCAGGTGTGCGCACCACCCGAATAAGTTGCTTCTTGGGTTTCATCTGCTGGCAACCGACACACATTCGCTGTGGTACTCTGCGCACTTTCATGACTATTCCTCACCGATCGTAGTTGGATCAGATGACAGATGCGCTTCCACAGAATCCGCCGCTTGCGACTCACTCCGGATATCTATCTTCCAGCCAGTCAACCTCGCCGACAGCCGCGCGTTCTGACCTTCTTTGCCTATGGCAAGAGACAGCTGATGGTCTGGAACAATCACTCGTGCCACCTTGTTAGGCTCATCAACCTCAACGTCCACAACTCTGGCCGGACTCAGCGAGTTCGCCACATACTGACCTGGGTCTGCGTCCCACTTGACCACATCAATCTTCTCGCCACGCAGCTCGTGCACTATATTCTGCACTCTCATACCCCTCGGACCAACGCACGCACCCAATGGATCTACGTTCGCGTCCCGTGAGTGAACTGCCACCTTCGACCGCATACCCGCTTCACGCGCAATGCCTCGAATCTCGACCGTGCCGTCGTGGATCTCGGGTACTTCAAGCTCAAACAGCCGCTTCAATAAGCCAGGGTGTGTCCTGGACACCACTATCTGCGGTCCTTTGGTCGTCTTTTTGACCTCGATTACGTACGTCTTTATCCTATCTGCAGGACGGTACATCTCGCCGAGGATTTGCTCGGCGGGAGGCAACACCGCTTCCGCTCGGCCTAAGTCAACCATCACGTTGCGGTGCTCTATCCTCTGAACAACTCCTGTGACTATGTCGCCTTCCCTGCTGGAAAACTCCTCGAAAATAACGCCTCTTTCGGCTTCGCGAATCCTCTGCACAACCACCTGTTTGGCCGTCTGAGCAGCTATCCTGCCAAAATCCTTAGGCGTAACTTCCTCAAGAATTACGTCACCGACCTGTTTGGATGGGTCAATGCTTCGAGCTTCCTCAAGAGAGACCTCGAGCCTGGGGTCCGTAACCACCTCGGCGACGTTCTTCATGGAGAAGACTTTGACCTCGCCTGTCTTGGGGTGTATCTCCACCTTTGCGTTCTGCGCAGACGAAAAATTGCGCCTGTACGCGGATATCAAAGCAGCTTCAATAGCATCAAGCAGCACCTGCTTTGACACGTTCTTCTCTCTTTCTATTTGCTCGAGAGCGGAGATGAAGTCTGGATTCAACCCGAGCCTACCCCCTCTTGGTCACCAGCACAAGTTTTGCCCTGGCTATCTTCTCTCGTTCTATGCTGAGCATTCGGCCGTCCTCCAGTTGAACAGCGACCACACCATCTTTTTCGCCAGCGAGAATACCGCTGAACCTCCGCCCGATTTCGGGTACTGGTTCGTACAGCGAGATATCCACCCTGCGACCTGCGAAATGACGGTATTCCCTGTCCTTCTTGAGCACGCGCTCAAGACCCGCAGAAGAGACTTCGAGGCTGTAAGCACCAGGCACCAAATCAAGCTCGTCAAGCAACCTTCCGAGCTCTCTGGTTACATTCTCACAATCCTCAAGTCTGGTGCCACCTTCTCTATCTATGTACACTCTCAATACCTGAGTGCCTGATTGCCGCTCCATTTCCACGTCAATCAGTGCAACACCCAGCGTCGGCGCTATCTGCTCTGCCAACGCCTCGACCTGCGAAATCAGTTGACTGCGCTTCAAATCCGAATCCTCCATGAGCCGCGCTACGCGCTTTCGAAACTGTGTCCATGCCTTCTGGTTAGGCCTAATGATGACACACGTTGAAAGAGTGGGTAATGTACCCACTCTCGCTAACCGCGAAATGCTGTTGACCGGGTGCGACCTGGTCGTGAGCTCAAGATGAGTATAGCACATGCAGCATCAAGCCGCAACACGCCTCGGATTTGGCGTCCGATGTTGTTACCCGTGTAACGCTGCCTTTCAGATGAGTGCCATCTGATTGTGTTCAGCCAAGTCTTGAAGACAACCAAACTGCCGCAGCAGATCTATCAAGTTGCGCTGCAGCCGAGTTCTCAGCCTCAAGTCTTCCACTGACGTGAATGGCCCGGCTTCTCGTGCATCGACCAGTGAGCGTGCAGCCGTGGCACCCATTCCGCTAAGCGACACAAACGGCGCGAGCAACGTGTTGCCGACGACCTTATACTCAAGTGCATCTGACTCATACAGCGATACGCCGCGTACCGTTATGCCTCTCAGATACATCTCATACGCTACTTCGAGAACTGTCGCCTGGTCCTTTTCTCGTTGAGTCTGAGACTGGCCAGCTCTTTCGGCCTCAGATAGCCTTGACATTATCGCGCCGGGACCCGCCAGTAGAGTCGCCAGGTCGACGTCCTGCGACCTCAGCGTGAGGTACTGCGTATAGAACGCTAGCGGAGCATGTACCTTGAAAAACGCAATCCGAAACGCCATCATCACGTACGCTGTCGCATGCGCTTTGGGAAACAGGTACTGTATCTTGCGACAAGAGTCCACGTACCACGCCGGTACGCCCGCTTTTCTCATCAAAGATTCTTCATCGGCACTTATTCCTCGGCCCTTACGCACATTTTCCATTATCTTAAACGCCGCGTCGGACGGCATCGCCTTCTTAATCAGATAGTTCATGATGTCATCACGAGCACATATCACGTCTTTGAGAAGCGCTTTCTCGCTCCTAATCAGTTCTTGGGCGTTATCCAACCAGACGCCGGTACCGTGGGACAAACCGCTTATTCGCACGAGATCGGAGAAGTCTTTGGGACGCGTCTCTGACAGCATCTGTCTCACAAATCTTGTTCCGAATTCTGGTATCCCAAGCGTGCCAACGGCACAGCCAATGTCCTCGGGCCTGTATCCAAGCGCCCGCGTTGACGAAAAAATGCTCATGGTCTGCTGGTCCGAAAACGAGATGCCACGCGGGTCGATTCCGGTGGCGTCAGCAAGCATTCGTAGCGCAGACGGATCATCATGCCCCAGAATGTCCAGTTTAACGAGGCGGCTTGATATGGAGTCGTAGTCAAAATGCGTGGTGATCGTACCCGATTTCCTGTCGTCAGCCGGGTGCTGTAGCGGCGTAAACTCGAGTATCTGCTTGCCTTCAGGCAATATCAGCACTCCGCCAGGATGCTGACCGGTTGTGCGCTTCACTCCGGTTATTCCTCTTGCAAGCCTAGCTGCTTCGGCTTTGCGTATGCGCCTACCCGAGCCTTCACAATACGCCTTCACCAGACCGAAGGCCGTTCTTTCTGCAACAGTGGCTATGGTGCCTGCGCGAAACACATGGCCTTTTCCCAACAGTTCTTCGGTGAACTTGATTACAGAGGCCTGATTCTCACCGGAGAAATTGAGGTCGATGTCGGGCACCTTCTCACCATAGAAACCCATGAACACCTCATAAGCTATGTTGTGGCCGTCGCGTTCCAGAATAGAGCCGCACTTAGGACAAGGTCTTGGCTCCAGGTCAAAGCCCGAATCAACAGTGTCTTTACGTTCAAAATCTGATAACCTGCACGACGTGCATCGATAGTGGGGCGGAAGAGGATTCACTTCGGTGATCCCGACAAGCCTTGCAACAAAAGACGATCCTACCGAGCCTCGTGAGCCCACCAGATAGCCGTCACGTTCAGATTTAGCCACGAGTTCACGTGCTATCATGAATATGCCTGCAAATCCACCTCGGGTTATTGAGTTGAGTTCACGTTCGAGTCTTTCCTCAACCTCATCAGGAAGAGTCTCGCCGTACAGTGCGTGGGCTTCACGGCGGGCTATCGTTTCGAGTTCGCGCTGCGCTCCGGGCACCTCCGGTGCAAAAAACCCCGTTGGCACCGGTGCAATGCTGGCAACCTTATTCGCAATGCTACGCGGTGCATCAATGACCACTCGTTTTGCCGCGTCTTCGCCCAAATACGAGAACTCATCAAGCATCTCTCGAGTCGTGCGAAAATAGAGCGGGCTATCTTGCTCTCCTGCGTCATACCCTTGTGCAACGAGCAACACTTCACGGTATATGGCGTCTTCGGGGTCAAGAAAATGCACATCACAAGCCGCAATCACAGGTATTCCAAGTGAGTCTCCGGTCTCGAGAATCCTGATGTTGAACTGCTCGATATCTTGCTCGGTAACGCGTGTGCCGTCTATCAGAAAGCAGTTGTTCTGTCTTGGCTGTATCTCAAGATAGTCGTAAAAGCGCGCCACAGACTCTAGTTCGTCCTGAGGCGCTCTCTGCAACACTTTGCGGAACACTTCGCCAGCCTCGCAGGCGCTGCCGAGAAGCAAGTTGCTGCGGTTCTCGCACAGCCGTTTCCTGAGTATGCGCGGCTTCTTGTAGAAGTGGTCAATGTGTGACTCGGTAACAAGCGTATAGAGTTGAAGCAAACCAGTGCCGTCAAGCGCCAGCAGCACTATGTGGAAAGGCGTCTCGTGAGGGTCATCAGAGTCCACTAGATAGCCTTCAACGCCGTAAATCAGCTTGATGCCGTTCTCTAAAGCTAGATCATGCGCCTGGGGAAACGCCTGTACCACACCGTGGTCTGTCACGGCTATGGCATCATGTCCCCAGGATTTCGCACGTCTTATGGCCTCTTTAAGATCCAATACCGAGTCCATCGAGCTCATCCGTGTATGAAGGTGAAGCTCTACTCGCTTTTCAGGCTCCTCATCAAGCCTAACGGGCTTGGCCACTTTCATGATATCGCGCGCCGTAATGGTCAGTTCTTCAGAATACCTGTCGACAGCAGCGTCTCCACGGAGCCGTACCCAATCTGACTCTTCGATGCACACCGCTTCTTGCTTCGCAATTACCTTGACCGCTATTGAGTCTTCGTAGTCTGTCAGATTGAAACAGAGCAGCATGCCTCCTCGTTTAAGTGCACGTAGTTCGACGCCAAATACCTCTCCTTCGACTACTACCGCCTTCTTCGGCTCACTGACCTCTCTGACAGGTGTGGGTGGTTTATTGATCGGTCGTCCCAGCAGCACAGGCGAGTGCTCAACCGACTTAACAGGGACATCCTCGATCGGCTCAAGCAAGCAGTCTGCTTCCTGATGTTCGATCTCTTCTTCTTCGCATTTCATCGTTCCGAGCTTGATGCGCACTGCCACACTGCGATCAAGACAGTCCGATACCGACTTGCACAGCGCATCTCTAAATCGTCTTCTTGAAGCAGCCGCAACGGCCGTCTCGTTAGGGACGAGTATCTCCAGACATTCACCATGAGCGCGAAACTCTATGTGTTTGGCCCATCCTGAAAGACTCGGAACCGCTTGAAACACTGCTTCTCTTATCTGGTCTATTCTTTCTATTAGCAATTGGTCAAGCGAGACATGCTGCTCTTGCAGCCATTTTACGCGCACTTCACATTGCTCGTGCCCAAACTTGTCACTTAGTGCGACGCAAAGCCGCGTGATGTGCTCTTCGCTAAGCCTCTCTGGCGAACACAACCTAACCTCAACCAGTCGCTCTTCGAGATTGATCGATACAGATACGATACGGGCGCCTTGAGGCTTGATGTCATGAAGCAGATCGTGCAGAATCTCATCTTTATGTGATGGTTTAATGGTAACTACCCTGGACAAGTGTTCCTCCACATTCGAACAGTATTGCTACCTTTGGTCAACGCTGTGAACCCCGTCTATGGCGACTATTTCCTGCAATACCGGATTCGGATCCACACCAGGCGGTACCCTAACTCGTAAGACCACCTGTAACCTCTGGTCGCTGATCTCTGTCATCTCGATATCCTTGATATCGATGTTGCGGTTGCCAAGAGCCGTCCCTATCCTACCTATTTGTCCGGGTTTGTCGGCTATTACGACCGTCATCGTCAGTAGTCGGCGGGAGAGAAGGACTCTTTCAACCCGTCCGAGGATGACGAGAGCGAGTATCACTATCAGGGTCGCTCCACAGGACGCGAGGTAGAGGCTTGCTCCGATTCCCAGTCCTATTGCAGAGACTACCCATAGACTGGCGGCTGTCGTCAGTCCTCGCACGCTGGCACCCTCGCGCATGATTGTGCCGGCGCCTATAAACCCGATCCCGCTCACAACTTGAGCCGCGATACGCGCAGGGTCGGCAGGAAAACCGGGGCTGATATCTGCCATCGATATTGAAACTATCATAACCAACGTTGAGCCCACACCGACAAGCACGTGTGTACGAAAACCTGCTGGCCGATTCGCGCTCTCCCGTTCCAGTCCAATCAGCCCGGACAAAAACGCGGAGACCAGCAGTCGCAGAACGGGTTCCCATGCAGACATAAGGCCACCTCCGAGAAGAGTGATGAGCCTCAGCCAAAATCAGTGTATAGGCTCTCTACTCAACTCTTCTGCACGTGCCTGACTATCTCCCAGTACATTTTCAACCGTGCCAGGAATCCTTTGCGAATCCCTAGTTTCTCTTCCTTAGTCCTGTGGGTCAGTCCGGCGAGATGCACAGGTTCGACTTTGTAGCCCTTTTCCTTTACGTGCTTTGTCAGAGCAACTTCAACACCAAATCTCAAAGCTTCAAGATCCCATATCTCGTCCAGTATCTGTCGCAGAACCGCGCGCTGTCCCGTAAGAAACGGTGTGACCGCCTGCGCGAAATCGGTGGCGACTCTACCGCCGTCAAACAGACCGAGGCTCATGCCTGCTCTTCCCGAAGCAACCGGCTCTACAAGCGCGTCGACATGGTCAGGTCTGAGGCCAATCAGATCCGCATCCAAGAACACGATAATCTCGGCACGGGACTTGCACACACCCTTCTTCATAGCTCCGCCCTTGCCGATGTTATGCTTAAGATCAACCACTCGTACACCCTTCTGTCTCGCAATACGGACAGTCCTGTCGGTCGATCCATCGCTTACGACAATTGCCTCGCAAACCCGCTTTGAGCGTTTTACCGCATCTATGACGGGTCCTATTGTTGCTTCTTCGTTGTATGCCGGGATAACGACGGCGCACTTCATCAAAATGACCTTCCCACTTTCCGGGGAGATAACCACTTCCATATATTCCCCAAGTCCGGCCGTTTTCCTCTGCAATCTGAGTTGACACAAACTGTCTAGTATGCCTTGGCGAAATACACCACACTTCGGTTCGGTGCACCGCATGCCACACATGCCCTGGGATCATCGGCTTGCTCCATCGGGATATTCCTTATGGTCGCACCACCGCTCTGCTCTTTTACGTACGCTTCACACTGTTTCGAACCACACCATCCGGCTCGCACCAGCCCACGGCGTTCCGACAGTATGCTGAGTAGTTCATCCATCGTCTCAGCATCGTGGGTGTTCTCTTCTAGGAACTTCGATGCCTTCTCGAACATGTGTCGTTGTACTTCTTCCAGCATAGTAGGTATAACAGTGGTAAGGCTGTCTTGAGAGACGCTTTGCTTTTCGGCTGTATCACGCCTGGCGACAACAACCTGGTTTTGCTTTATGTCCCTTGGCCCTATCTCAATACGCAACGGTATTCCGCGCATTTCCCACTCATTAAACTTCCAGCCAGGCGAGTACTCGTCTCTATCGTCTACTCGCACCCTTACTTGCGAACCCAGCGCACGCGCGAGTTCTGTTGTGCGTTCGAGTACCTGTTCCCTGGCGTTTCCACTCATGATGGGCACGAATACTACCTGACACGGCGCGATCTTTGGTGGTAACACCAGTCCTCGATCGTCGCCATGCACCATCACCACAGCGCCTATCGCTCGGTGAGACACTCCCCAAGAAGTCTGGTGTACATACTTCAGTTCGCCGTCGCTGTCCAGATACGATATGTCCAACACTCTCGCAAAGCCGTCTCCCAGATAATGCGTCGTGCCTGCCTGCAGCGCTCTTCCGTCCTGCATGAGAGCTTCAACAGAATATGTATCAACAGCACCAGCAAATTTTTCTGATTCGCTTTTCCTGCCGGGCAACACCGGTATGGCAAGGTCTTGCTCGTAGAAATCTTTGTATATATCTAGCATGAGGAGTGTGCGTTCCCGCGCTTCACACTCATCGCGGTGAGCCGTGTGGCCTTCCTGCCACAAAAACTCGGTAGTACGCAGAAACGGGCGTGTGGCCTTCTCCCAGCGCACCACGCTGCACCACTGGTTTATGAGTATGGGAAGATCGCGATACGACTGAATCCATTTAGAATACATGCTACCTATCACGATCTCCGAAGTTGGTCGTATCGCCAGTCTCTCTGGAAGAGGCTCATTTCCGACATGTGTGACCCAAGGCACCTCTGGTGCAAAGCCCTCGACATGCTCGACCTCTTTTTGGAATAGGTGCTCAGGGATGAACATTGGAAAGTATGCGTTGACCACCTGCGTCTGCTTGAACCTTGAGTCAAGGCTGGCTTGCATCCTTTCCCAGACCGCATACCCGTCGGGTCTGACTACAATACAGCCTCTGATGGGCGCGTAATCGGCTAGAGCTGCCTTAAGCACCACGTCGGTATACCACTGAGAAAAGTCTTCATCTCTTGGCGTAATCTCTTTGACAAACTCCTTCTGCTGCTTTCCCATTTCACCAAATCCTTTCGTGGTGCTTGCAATCATACAGAAACCCCTCCGTCTACGTGGACGAAAGGATCTTGCTGTGGTCACCCTTCTTTGACGCCTGTATAACCAAAACCTTCTTTCGGCGTACTCCAGAACAGTTCACGCAGAAGACTAAGATCTACATGCGAGCACGTGCATCAAATGCCTTCGCTCTCTCGATCAGCTGAGCGGTAATCTCGTCCAGTGTCCCGGTGGCCACCACTTCGCCTTTTTCGAACAGCACAGCTCCCTGCCTTGTTGCAGCAAGCCCGATATCTGCCTCTCGTGCCTCTCCTGGCCCGTTGACCTCACATGCCATAACGGCAACTCTTAGAGATACTTTAAGCTTCTCCAGTGCTCTCTGAACCTCGTCGGCTATATGTAGAATAGGCGCCCTGGCTCTGCCACAAGTCGGACAAGCTATGATATCAACACCCGTGCCGCCGAGCCCCAGCGAGCGCAGCAGCAGTTGGCCAACTCGTACCTCTTCTTCTGCAGCAGCAGAGAGAGACACCCTAAGTGTGTCGCCGATGCCTTCTGCAAGAAGCAGCGAGATGCCCGCCACCGATTTGACTACGCCCGCAGTTCCGGGGCCCGTCTCGGTAATACCGATGTGCAGCGGCCAGTCACACCTAGAGGCTATGAGTCTATACGCATCCACACAAGTCATCACATCTGACGATTTGGCCGAAATCACTATATCCTCGAAGCCCACATCCAAGAGCGCGGCAGCGCTTTGGAGTGCGCTTTCTGCGAGCGCCTCTGCACAGGGCCCACCGAACCTCTGCAACAGTCTTGACTCAAGCGATCCCGCGTTTACACCGACCCTTATAGGCACGCGCCTCTGGCCTGCTGCCTTCGCAACAGCAACCAGATTCTGCTTGGGCCCCAGATTGCCGGGATTGATCCTCAGTTTGTCCGCACCTGCATCGAGACACTTCAGTGCTATTGTATGGTCGAAATGGATGTCTGCCACAAGAGGCACACTTACGCGCTTGCGTATCTCACCGAATGCGTGCGCGCTCTCGTGATCCGGAACAGCAATCCTCACTATGGCGGCTCCCACGGCTGCAAGCAAGTCCACCTGGCGCACTGTAGCATCCACATCCTGTGTACGACACTTAGTCATCGCCTGCACACTTACCGGCGAGCCACCGCCGATCGGAACGTGACCTACCCACACCCGGCGCGTGCGACGCACCGATACTGCATTCATGTTCGACCGCCTCTTATCCACCATCTAAGTAGCGATTCGGAGAATGTCTCTATATGTGATAAACACACCCAACGCGAGAAGCACCGCGAGCCCGACCAAGTGCACCATCGCTTCCTTCTCAGGGTCTATAGGTTTGCCTCTGACAGCTTCTACTAGCAAGAATGCAAGCCTGGAACCATCAAGCGCCGGAAACGGAAGCAGGTTCAGCATTCCGAGGTTCGCAGCCATTGCGGCGGCAAGCGCCAACACGTTTGCCATGCCAAGTTTGGAGGCTTCGCCTATCATCTGAATGATTCCAACCGGTCCCACAACATCTGCCTGTACCTCACGGGTTATCATCATCATGATTCCTCGGAACCAGAGCAACACCACCCCGAACGTCTGTCCAACACCTGCTACAACTGCCTGCGCAGGGCCAAGTCTCGACACCATCGTTGCGGGTCGAATGCCTATGAAGCCGCGTGAAGGGTCATCCGGATTTGGTATAGGTACGAGTTCAAGCACCAGCGTCTGCCCTGAGCGCTCGATTTCAACGGGCAGGCTTTCGTTCAGGTTCCGGTGTATGGTGAGCACAATCGTCTCCCAGTCGTCCGCTGGTTTGTCGCCTATCCTGCTAATCCGATCTCCAGGCACCATTCCTGCCTTATCTGCCGGGTAGCCGGAAACCACTTCTTCGACGACAGTCGTCGGACTGGCGACTCCCACGCTACCGAATATCACCGCAAACAAGAGTGCGGCCAGCACAAAGTACATCAATGGCCCGGCACCTACGACGGCCACTCGCTGAAGCACCGACTTGCTGTTGAAACTGCCCTCTTGCGCTTCCTCGCCTGGTTCTGCGCCACGCATACGGACATAGCTAAAAAATGGTAGCGCCCTCAGAGAATAGTGAGTCTCTCCTCTAGTAAACGACGCAACGAGCGGTCCGAACCCGATTGAAAACTCCTCGACCGCAATACCCACTCTCTTTGCGACAACGAAGTGACCGAGTTCATGCACGAACACCAAGAACCCGAAGATCAACACGGCTACCAGAAAGTTCAGCAAACTAGATTCGCACCCCTTTTCTTCTGAGAGCTGCTTTGTGTCTCGCACACTCTCTCGCCCAAGCATCCGCCTCGAGTATTTCTTCCACGCTCGACGCAGCACCAACTGGAGATTCTTCCATTACCGATCGTACGATCCGTTCGATGTCCAAAAACGAAACGTTTTCGCGCAGAAACTCGTCCACAGCGATCTCGTTGGCAGCAGATAAGACACAAGGCCGCACTCCCCCGCTCCTTCCGGCATCACAGGCCATCTTGAGCAAAGGAAACGTATCGTCGTCAGGGCTGAAGAACTCGAGAGCTCGGTGTACCTCGGGCTGCCAGCGCGCGGCGGGTGAAGGTAGGCGACGCGGGTAAGTCAGCGCGTACTGTATGGGAACGCGCATATCGGGCGCACCCATCTGGGCTATCACCGAGCCGTCAACGAACTCCACCATAGAATGCACTATGCTCTCCGGGTGTATGACTACAGATATGTTGTCGTAGTCAATATCAAAGATGTGATGTGCCTCTATTACTTCGAGTCCCTTGTTCATCATGGTCGCTGAGTCAACGCTTATCTTGGCTCCCATGCTCCAATTTGGATGCCGGAGCGCTTGCGCTCTTCCGACCGCTCGAAGTTGCTCGCGACTCCGACCAAAGAACGGTCCCCCCGAAGCCGTAAGAATTATGCGCCGCACCTCGTCGCGGTTTCCGCCTTTCAGACACTGGAATAGCGCGCTGTGCTCACTATCCACAGGAACCAGTTCGGTGTTGTTACGCCTGAGACACTGCATCAACAAGTCGCCACCGCAGACTACGCATTCTTTGTTCGCTAGCGCGATGCGTGCAGCGTGTGGTGCAGCCGCAATAACCGGTTCGAGAGCGGCGGTACCACTCATAGCTACGATCACAATATCTACTTTGGTTGACGCTATCTGCATCAAACCTTCGCGACCGCGAAGTATCTGCGTGCCCTTAGACCTGCAGCACGCCAGAGGTTCGGTATTTGCAGACTCGGACACCGAGACCACATACGGGTTGTGCCGCTTGGCTTGTTCAGCAAGAAGCGTAGTGTTCTGACCAGCCGCAAGCGCTACAACTTTGAACTCTCCGGCAAGCCACTCTATGACATTCAATGCCTGGGTACCTATGCTACCCGTGCTTCCCAGCACGCTTACTGTTCTAACCATGCGCGCTCTCCCGTAAAACCCACTTTGCCTAAGACACGTGCTGCTGTCCACCCGGCCAACCGGGCAACATTCCACTATTGATGATCGCCTTCATGATAACAGCTATGATCGGCCCAATTATGATCCCCTTAGCTCCGAGTATCCGAAGTCCGAGGTACATAGAGAGTAGTGTGAGCAGAGGGTGTACTCCGATGCGGTCGCTTATTATCTTGGGTTCAATCGACTGCCTCACCAGCACCATTAAGGAATACAACACAAGCAACCACACTCCGAAGACCGGACTGCCGAATATCAGGCTGTAGACTATCCATGGCACCATAATGAGCCCTGGACCAACCACCGGCAGAAAATCAAGTAGCCCGATGATAAGACCCAGCACTAACGCATAGTCAACCCCCAGTATGCCAAGCGCTGTTATGACGATCAGTGTGGTTATACTGACGAGCACAAATTGAGCCTTGATAAAACCAATAGCCGACGCGATCAGTTCACGCCTTGCGTGCGCGACTTTGCCGCCTTTTAGGCTCGGGATAGCACGGTATACTGCTTCAAGCAATATCTGCTTGTCGCGCGAGACAAAAAAGGTGGCAATAAATGTAATAACCAGCACCCCGATAAACGGTGGAAAACCTCGTATTCCGTCTAACACTCCCGTGAGCAGTTTCTCAACTGCGTCGTATAGTCTCGCCACCTGCTGATTCAGAAGCTGTTGGACGGGCAGTGGCAACGTTGAAGTGAACTCGCCGACTATCCGAATGATCTCCTCGGTGAACCTGATTGCCTCTCTATAGTACTGCGGAAGCGAGCCCGCCAGCTCAAACAGCTCAACGATTAGCCTTGAAATAGCAAGTCCCAACAAGGTACCCATAGCGCCTATTAGAACAAACAGCACGAGTGCAACCGCAAGACCTCTTGATACCTTGGCCTTGCGCACTAGAAGAGATACGGCCGGCTCAATTAGGATGGCCAGCACGACGGCGAGCACGAACGGAAGAACATACGGAACCACGTTTCTGATGATCAGAAATCCGGCAACAAGAACTAGCACTCCCCATAATAAGGGCCGCCAGACACCCGTCATCTTCGTATCCCCCTTCTTAGCGCACCAGCATAATCAGATAATACAACAGAGGAGCGTTGAACATGATGCTATCAAGTCTATCAAGCACTCCTCCATGCCCGGGTATGAGCGCTCCAGAGTCCTTAACGCCAGCAAATCGCTTGATGGCTGACTCGGCAAGATCGCCAACTTGGCCTCCTATGCCGAGCACTATTCCTGCTGCTGCGGCCACCGCAGTATTGAGACCGGCATACGGTGCTATGACAAGCGATGCCGCGACTGCAGCAACCAACCCTCCTAAAGCGCCTTCCCAACTCTTGTTAGGGCTTATGCGGGGGCTTATCTTGTGCCTACCCAATAGGCTGCCTACGAAGTACGCAAACACGTCGCACGCCCATGTTATCCCGAGCACGAGACCCACTAGCCACACGTGCATATTGCGCAACATGATAATGTGTGACAGCAAGAACGTGATATATGTGACGCCGGACACAGTCACAACCGCATCCTTAACTGATACTCCATGCGGCGAGACTACGGCATAAGTCAAGCAACCGATCACAAGAAGCGTAAGCGCTGCATGCATCGCCACAATATTGGCCACGAACGCGGCGAGAGTTATTGCTAGGCTGGCCAGAAGTGCCACCGGCATGCATAGCCGGACTTGTCTACGCTGCGCCATGCTGCCTAGTTCGAGCAACCCAATAGCACAAGCAGCAAATACGGCCAGCCAAAACACGAATCCTCCTAGCACCACAGCAAGTATTGCCACAGGTGCTAATATGCACGCCGTCACAACTCTGGTTTTCAGCACCTAAGTCACCTCGTGCCCCCGTACCTGCGATCGCGAGCCTGAAATTGCTCTATACACGAGGCAAACTCAGACTCATCGAAGTCTGGCCACAACACTGGACTCACCACGAACTCAGAATATGCCGATTCCCACAGGAGGAAGTTGGAGATACGGAGCTCACCGCTAGAACGTATGATAATATCAGGTTCCGGAAGCCCTTTTGTCTGCAGGAAATCCGAAAACAGTACTTCGTCAATATCATCGATGTGCAGACATCCTCTCTGCACCTCACGTGCAATGCCCTGCGCCGCTGTCACTATATCTGCGCGACCACCGTAATTCAGCGCAATAACTAGAGTCATCTGATCACCTGCCGCCGATTCTTTCTCGGCTCTCTCGATGGCTTCAATTATGCTGCGCGATAGGTTCTGGCGCACACCAATCACTTTGAGCCTCGTCCGGTTCTCAACGATCTCGCATAACCCGGATTCCAAGAAGTGCGTGAGCAGCCACCAGAGTCCATCCACTTCTTCGCGCGGTCTCCGCCAATTCTCGGTGGAGAACGCATATACCGTGAAGTACTTGATGTCCAACCTTCCAGCAAACCGCACTATTCGCTTTAACGTCTCCACTCCTGCCCTGTGACCCGCTATTCGAGGCAAACCCCTTTGTACTGCCCAGCGGCCGTTGCCGTCAGGTACGACGGCAACGTGTGTCGGAAGGGGCTGCTTGCGGATTGCTGCAACCCTCGACTCAAGCGATGTGTTGCTCAAATGTCGCCCTCCTAGAGACAAAACCCTCGCCAGCAGCGAGGGTTTTGTCAACGCTCCTCGGGCAAGTATTCAGGAGATACCGGCGAAACCAGAAGCCTTACTATCCCATCGTCGTCCAGACTCTGGCGAACGACTCGCATCTGACTGCCGGAGACAGCCCTATCGGGTGGGCGTGTTTCTGTCACAACGTATTGAATGCCGAGCCGTTCCAGCTCGCGCAACGCATCTGACAGCACCAGGCCAAGCACGTCAGGCTGCTCCACTATACCTCCATTATCTCCTTTTCCTTAAGCTCGAGCACTCTATCCAATTCTTGGATGTACTTATCTGTTAGTTTCTGCAGTTCGTCCATTCCTCGCCGGCTTTCGTCTTCAGAAACGTCTCCATCCTTTTCGAACGCCTGTATCAGATCTCGTGCGTCACGCCGATGATTCCTTACACTGACTCTCTCGTCCTCGGCCTTCTTCCGTATAGCCCTCACCATCTCCTGGCGTCTCTCTTGAGTAAGTTGAGGAATTACAAGCCTAATAACGTTCCCGTCATTCTGCGGCATTATCCCGAGGTCTGACTTCATAATGGCTTTTTCGATCGCAGAGATCTGAGTCTTGTCCCAGGGCTGGATTACCAATAGCCTGGGCTCTGGAACGGCAATTGTTGCTACCTGATTTATGGGCGTTGGGACTCCGTAGTAGGATATCGTGATTCTCTCGAGAATCGCCGGGTTGGCCCTTCCTGCTCTCATGCCTGCAAGGTCTCTACGAAAGACCTCAACCGTCTTCTTCATCCGCTCTTCGGCATCTTTCAGGACGTCCTTAATCACGTGCTTCCCTCCCCACGTAAGTACCTATGTTTTCACCCATGATTGCGCGTTTGATGTTTCCTAGAATACTTATATCAAACACGATCATGGGGATTGAGTTATCCATGCACAGCGACGTAGCAGTTGCGTCCATGACTCTAAGGCCTTTCCTTAGAATGTCCATGTAACGAATGCTGCTGAATCGCTGGGCCGAAGGCTCTTTGTTTGGATCTGCGTCGTACACGCCATCCGTTCCTCGTTTGGCCATTAGTATAACTTCAGCTTCGATTTCTGCGGCTCTCAGCGCAGCAGTGGTGTCAGTCGAAAAATATGGATTGCCCGTGCCTGCGGCAAATATCACTATACGATTCTTCTCCAGATGACGAATCGCTCGTCTTCTTATGTAAGGCTCCGCTACCTGGCGCATCTCGATTGCGGACTGCAGACGCGTCTCGACTCCACGCTGCTCTATTGCATCCTGTAGAGCAAGTGCGTTAATGACGGTTGCGAGCATACCCATATTGTCGGACGTAGCTCTGTCCATGCCACGCGAAGCTCCTTGGAGCCCCCTCCAAATGTTTCCGCCACCCACCACCATAGCAATCTGAGTTCCCATCTGATGCACTTCCTGGAGCTGCATCGCCACAGAGTCGACGACACCGGGGTCTATGCCCCATCCATGCTCACCCGCAAGAGCTTCCCCGCTGATCTTAAGGACAACCCTCTCATACCGCGGTTTATCCAAAACACTCTACCCCCGCAGATCAGTTTGGTTTGCATCATGCGCAAATGCTAGATCGGTTCGCCTACCTCGTAACGCACAAAACGTCTGACCTGCATGTTCTCTCCAAACAGTGCGATCTTCTGGTTCAGCATGTCGAGTACCGTGCAAGCATCGTCTTTAATGAACACCTGTTCAAGTAAGCAGTTGTCCTTGTAGAACTTGTCCATGCGTCCCTCAACGATCTTGTCCAGAATCCGCTCAGGTTTACCCTCGTCAAGCGCCCTTGCCCTCTGGATCTCTTTCTCTTTCTCAACTACTTGGGTGGGCACCTCCTCGCGACTGACCCACTGAGGTTTGGATGCTGCTATCTGCATTGCAACGTCGTGAGCGAACTGCTGAAATTCGGGGTTTCTCGCAACGAAGTCAGTCTCGCAGTTGACCTCAACAATGACGCCAATGCGCCCACCAAGATGGATGTAACTGTCGATCACTCCGGCTTCAGCGGTTCTACCTGCCTTCTTGGCCACGGTCGCTAATCCCTTCTGCCGAAGCAGTTCTATGGCCTTCTCAATATCTGCTTCGCACTCAACAAGCGCCTTCTTGCAGTCCATCATGCCTGCTCCGGTTCTTTCGCGCAGCTGCTTTACCATTTCAGCCGATACTTCCGCCATGTAGATTTCCTCCCTTACTCCAAGAACGGGGCTGTCCTGATTTCCGGAACAGCCCCGGTATGGTGCTTACTCAACTACCTGAACTCCCTGCCTGCCTTCAATCACCGCGTCGGCCATCTTGGCCGTAAGAAGCCTGACTGCTCTAATCGCATCATCGTTACCCGGAATGATGTAGTCGATCTCATCTGGGTCACAGTTAGTATCGACTATAGCAACAATGGGTATTTTCAAACGCCGTGCTTCGGCAACAGCAATTCGCTCTTTTCTCGGATCCACGATGAATACCGCTTGCGGTAGCTCCTTCATACCCTTTATGCCGCCCAAGAACCTCTCGAGTTTCTCCTTCTCGTGCATAAGCTTGGCGACTTCTTTCTTGGTCATCTTCTCAAATCCGCCTGACTCGGCCATTTCTTCGAGTTTGACGAGACGGTCTATCCTTTTGCGGATCGTATCGAAGTTGGTCAACATTCCGCCCAGCCATCTTTCGTTCACATAGAATTGGCCACAACGTTCAGCCTCTTCTTTGATGGCATCCTGCGCCTGCTTCTTCGTACCGATGAACAGCACTCGGCCGCCGTTAAACGACGTGTCTCGGATAAACGCATAGCATTCATCGATCATCTTAACAGTCTTCTGAAGATCGATGATGTAGATCCCGTTCCTCTCGGTATAAATATAGGGCTTCATCTTCGGATTCCAGCGCCTAGTCTGGTGTCCGAAATGAACCCCTGCCTCGAGGAGTTGCTTCATTGTGATTACAGACACACTTACACCTCCAGGGGTTTTTGTGGGCAAGTGCCCGGCCTCCGCTCCCTCATCCTGCCTTCTGGCCCAGTGGGCACCCTGAAGGACAGTCAAGAGCGTGTGTGTTGGTGCACAAGACCTACCGGTCGCATGCCGGAGATAGTATAGCACATACAGAGTGTATCAGACAAGGTAACCATTTGCTCCGTAGTCCTGTGCAAACGACTACAACAGGATTCATCAGTCTATACACTGCTCTGGTCGTCTATTCAGACCCGGCCGTCACGTCGAGCATACTGCCCTTGCCGGGTTGTTTTTCGGGCTGCGCTTTGTCATCTCTTTCGGAATCGCGTCTTCGGCGACGCCTTCTATCTGTTTCTCCACGCTCTGAAGCCCGACCGTCTTCAAGCCGCGAAGTGTTTGCCTGCTCCGGGTGGTTGACCGTGGACTGGCGCCTGGCTAGAGCCTTCTTGAAGCCTGCGGCCGTATCGACAAGCGCCGTCTCAGGAGCCTTGTCTTTAAGGTAGTATGTGCGCCCGACCTCCTGGCTGCGACGAACAGAAATCTGCAAATCAACTGGTTTCATCCTAGACCCTCATTTACCCGAAATCGCAACCTTGCCGTCTTCTCCCATGAACACAACAACATCATACCACTCATCCGTGACCTGCAGATTAGAGGAACCGACTACGAACCTTGTTCCCGGATACACAACCCGACATGTCACGCGACCTTTCTTATTCTTCCTTATCTGCTCCTCGACAGCCTCCTTGGCCGACACCAGATCTGCGATTTCTTGCTGTAGAGCCGTCCTGTGTGCGATCAGTTTCCGTAGGATCGCTTTCTTGTCGGCATCAATCCCATGAGCACTCTCCATCTTTGCCTTGAGCAGTCTTATCGCCTGGTCAATTCGCAAGAGCTCAGACTGCTTTTCCTGAAGCAATCGGTGTACCTCTGCCTTCTTGTCTCTCAGATCAGGATCCATACCCACCTCTATCTCAGTCGGCGTGGCCAGCGACGAGCCGACTATCCTCGCAATCACCTCTTCGCCAGCGCATACTGTGCCTCCGACTATAACACCTTTCCCGCCTCTCACTATTACCTTCTTCTTTGCCGAGACGGTGCTGTGCATTATTGCGTCTCGGACTCTGATCTCATGTCCCGATACCACGACCGCGTTCTCCATGAACATTGCGGTGACGCTTCCTTGCGCCTCTACCCTGCCTCGGCCCCTGCCCTGAATGCCTTTCGCCACAACTATGTTACCGCCGGCCGCAACTCTGTCACCTGCGACGAAACCCTTCACCTCGATGTTGCCTTCTGCCTCAATCTCAAACCCCGCCAGAACCGCGCCGTGTACTACACACGAGCCCACAAACCTGATGTTTCCTGTCTCCATACCGACGTCGCCTTGGATCTCATACACTGGGTAAACGTGAAGCATTCCATTGGATGAGACGACCGGCTGGCCACTTGCCGTAGCCACAAGCCTTTCTCCATCGGAAGAAACGGCGACATTGCTTCCGGCGGGCAATGGAAGAATCCGTGTTGGCCGTGCCGGGATCGGAGCACCAGTAACGTCGATACCGTCTTTTCCCGGCACCGGAGGCACACGCTCGGCTAGCGCGTCACCCTCACGCACGTTTACGAGCAGGTCACGGTTCTTGTAATCGACTCTCCCATCCTCTCGCTCTACCGGCTGTTTGCTCGCGTCTGCTCCGAACAGGTAACGAACCGATGAGTCTTTGCCTTGAACAGGCAGAACGCTTGTCGCAACGATAACCGGTTGCTCCCACTTCGCGTCCAAAATTGCTTGGGCAATTGCATCGTGGTCAATGCCAGCCACTACTCCAGCACCCTGCAGCGCTTGCATCACCTCCTCAACAGAAGGTTCGACTCCTTCGGTCGGAGTAGACATAATGATCGTGGCCTTGCGCGCATCAGCCGACACCTTGACTTCTACTCGCCAAGACACTTTTTCAGTCATGGGGGTACACGCTCCCCAGCCTCAAAGTAAGTCGTTCCGCTGGCGTAGCAGATATCCCTTGAGTCTCAGCATAGCTTTTGTGTGAAGCTGCGATATCCTGGATTGAGACAGTTCCATGAGCATGCTGATTTCTTTGGCGGTCAATCCTTCATAGTAATAAAGCGTGACAAGCAGTCGCTCTTTTTCAGGAAGCCTCTCAATGGCCTGGGCGACTACTCGTTTTCTGTCCTCAAGCACCGCGTGTCTTTCCGGATCGGGAGCCGCTACATCTTCTATCATTTCTATCGCACGAATCCCTGTATCACTTTCGTCCTCTGAGACCCATAGATCGTCAAGCGAAGTAAGCGAGCAGCTCGCTATGCTCGCAAGATGCTTCCGAAAAGACTCTAGCGACATACCCAATTCTGCGGCTATCTGCTCGTCAGTAGCGGATCGTCCTGTCGCTGCCTCGATTTTGGCGTAAGCTTTCTCGACCGCTCTCGCTTTCTGCCTTACACCGGAAGGAACCCAGTCAAGCGCTCTGAGCCCGTCCAAGATGGCTCCTCTTATGCGTGCCACTGCGTACGTCTCGAACTTGACGCCTCGATTGACGTCGTAGCGCTCTATGGCTTCGATCAAGCCGAATACTCCGTAACTCACCAGGTCGTCAATGTCCACGTGTGGCGGCAACGAAATCGAGACTCTGCCGGCAACGTACTTAACCAGCGGCAGATACCTCAGTATTATCTCTTCGCGAGTCCTTGCATCCCCCGCAGCCTTATATGCTGTCCACATTTCGCTTTCACTGATAGCCACAGCAGCCATCACACCCCCCTTCACAGCAACCGACCTCATCCTTCTCTTTTGCATCTCTTATAGAGCATGCTTGAAGGCTCATCACGTACGAAACGATCGCATCAATCTGTCTGGGTTCGATCGACCTGAACTCAGCGGCGATGCACCAAGCATCCGGCACCTGGGGCTCCACGTCCCGGATTACAGCTGCTGCCAGATACAGTGGTTGCTTGGAGCCGAGTCGCAGTTCGATCACTACCTTGTTTCCCGGACGCGGCACAGGCTCTTCGCACCCACGCATCACAAGTCCACATCCAGCTAGACTAATCGCCTTAGCCTGTCTGCAAAACGGCAGATCATCTTCCGCAAACGACCAACGTATATCCAACCAAACCGGATGGCGATAGAAGCGCCTTCTCTGTGTCATCGATGCGTCACGGCCCTACTCCCGCATCTCGCCCCTGTGGCCACATGCTCATCAGTCGAGCTGCGAGCTGCACAAGACTTCTGGTGGCTCGAGCCCTTGGAAACTTAAGCACGACAGGTTGCTGCGCAATTATGGATGTCTTAACCGCTTGGTCGTGCGGAATATGGCCAGCCAGTTTGATCTTCACCGTGTTGGCCAAAAAGCAGCGAGTTGCAGAGTCCAGCGCCCGGAATGTGGCTTGTGCCGAACGTTCATCGGCCGCATTCACCACCAACTCAACACACGCATGTTTCCTCTGAACCGAAAGGTGTTTTATCACGGCGTACGCATCAGTCATCGATGTAGGTTCGGTGGTGGTCACAAGCACAATGTCGTGGGCGCGTCCCAGAATCTGTTGCACCACAGTTGACAGCCCCGCACCGGTGTCGCACACTACCGCATCGTATGAGCGCGATACGCAAGCAAGGCTTGCCAGCATCCTGTTCACCAGCGCCGGAGATGCGGAGTAGAGTTCGGGCAGACCAGAGCCTCCACTCAACACGTCTACACCGCACTTCGCCCTGGCTATTACCTCTTCAAGTGGGGCCTCATGGTTGGCGAACCGTCCAAGGTCGCTGTTTACGGTCATCCCCAGCTGCACGTTGACATTAGCCAGCCCAAGGTCGGCGTCGAATAACAGCACTCTCTTTCCTGCTTTCACAAGAAGCGCAGCCAGATTGACAGACACAAAAGTCTTTCCAACTCCGCCTTTGCCGCTGGTCACGCAGATCATGCGCGCCAAGACGTTTGGTTGGCCGTTGGCTATTCTGGTTATTCGATCAAGCGTTTCTTTGGCGAGCCATCTGAGGCTTGATGCCTGGTCGCTCATCGCACAGGCCTCCTCTCAAGAAGGCTTCTCAGCAGAGCAGGATCAGGAGTGCTGATGTCGTCTGGCACAACCTGACCCGTGGTGAAATACGATATTGGCACGGTTGCAAGTGCAGCCAGGTTTATGATTGTTCCGGCACGTGTGGCTTCGTCCACCTTCGTGACTATCAGGCGGTTATATCCCGTCGGAGCGAACCCCTTAAGCATCTCTTGAGTCTCCGGCCAGCCTGACGACGCCGGTATCGTTAGATGGATTTCGTTCGGTCTGGCTCTTCTGGTGATTTCGGCAATTGCCGCAACCTGTTCGTCATTTAGATGGTTCCTGCCGGTCGTGTCGATGATCACGTACTCTGCGTCAGAACGCCTGGCAACGGCCTGTGCTATTTCTTGAGACGTAGAGCACACCTCGAGCGGTATCTTCATGATGTCCGCATACGTTGCAGCTTGATCGAC
This sequence comes from uncultured Pseudomonadota bacterium, assembly GCA_964417635.1. Lineage (GTDB taxonomy): Bacteria > Bacillota > Sulfobacillia > JAUYEF01 > JAUYEF01 > CAYQIY01. The sequence goes on from CAYQIY010000003.1 coordinate 196,697, forward strand.
GCCTCCAACCCTGAACGTGTCTGCAGCTATCCAGAGCACGCGCAATTTGCGCTTGAGCCTTGCGGCTGCGGCAATCTTGGCAGCGGTTGTCGTCTTGCCTGAGCCCGTCGGACCTACAAGACACACCACCGTTCCTTTCGCATAATTGGGTTTGGTCGACCTCAGCAGCAAGTCATCAACCGCAAGTGTCAGCCCTTCTCGCACATTACTTCCCGCGGTTCTATCTGCGATCTCAAACGCTATCTGTGGGTCAACACCGTGATACAACAGCACCGCCGCAACAGCCGCAGCGCTACTTGTGCTGCGCTCTCGGACTTCTGCCTTGGAGACACCCGGCTCCGGAGACGGGTCTACTTGCCTTGCCATCGCAGATTCGAGACGTGACCCAAAAGTGTTTCCGGCCGACACTTCGTCAAGCGCGGCAAGCACCTCGCATCGGGCTCCGACACCCAGAATTCCCTGGCGCGTCTGCCTCGTCTCAAGGATAACTGCATTAGGCCCCATCTCAAGTCGTACTGCTGCAAGCGCTTCTTGCGCAGTCTTACCGTAGAACTTCTTGACTTTCATGAGATGCTCACCATCCCGCTGGGCTCAAGTTCAACAGACCTGTCCAGTTCTGCGTACGACAGAACCGTAAGCCTGGGCATTACGCGTTCGGCCAGTCTCTTGAACTGCGGGCGCACGGAACTGGAACACAGTATCACGGGTGTGCTCGCGTTCTGCTGAGCCTTCTCTATCTCACGCGCAAGAGACCTGAGAATCTTGTGCGCCATCTCCGGCTCAAGCGCTGGCTCCGAGCCCAACCCGGCCTTTGACGCATCCATAACCACCGACTCAACCTTGGGATCTACGGTAATCACGCTAACAGACGCTGTTCCAAGCCCAAACTGGCTTGTTATCTGGCGACCCAGCCGCTGTCTTACGAGCTCTGTCAGTAAGTCGGTATCTCTACTCTGGCGCGCATGGTCAGCAAGCGTTTCAAGAATGGTCACGCTGTCTCTGATGGGTACTCCTTCTTTGAGCAAGTTCTGCAACACTTTTTGCACTTCTCCAAGACTCAACAGCGAGGGCACTAGTTCATCTACCACTGCCGGATGGCTCTCTTTCACCAGATCGCAGATCTGCTGTACATCCTGTCGGCTTAACACCTCGTGTCCGTGGTTCCTAAGCACTTCGGACAGATGCGTGGCCAGAACAGACGCTGGATCTACAACTGTGAACCCGGCGACTTCTGCTGACTCTTTTGAAGCCTCGGGAACCCACCATGCCTTGAGCCCGAACACCGGCTCGTTCACCTGAATGCCACCGGGAGGTGACGCATTGTCAGGGCCACCCATGCAGAGGTGATGACCGGGCATGAGTTCACCACCGGACAGTTTGACACCGCGCAGTTTGATCGAATACTGTCTCGGGGAGAGTTCGGCTATGTTGTCTCTGATGCGCACAGGAGGGATGACCATCCCAAGGTCTGCAGCAAGCTGTCGTCTTATCATGTAGATTCTCTCCAGAAGGTCTCCTCCCTGAGACGAGTCGGCCAAGAACACGATGCTATACCCCAGTTCAACCTCGATGGGGTCAACCTGCGTCAACCTCAACACCGATTCAGGCCTTCGAGCCTCTTCCATTTGCTCTTCGCGCTCTTTCTCCAACATGGCTGCACTTTGGGACTCAGCCGCTCGTGAAAGCACAAGCGAGAGTGCTGCGAGAAGCACCCCGAGTACCAGAAACGGAGGTTTGGGCAGGCCGGGAACGAACACGAGCGCGAGTACAAATCCGGCAGTCATCTTGAGCACTCTGGGCTGCTCGATGACTTGCGCGATCACGTCTGTTCCCAGGTTTTCTTCTGACGCTGCTCTTGTCACGATGATACCCGCCGCTGTAGAAATCAGCAGCGCAGGTATCTGAGCCAAGAGTCCGTTGCCCACCGTGAGCAGCGAATAGCGTGCCATAGATTGCGCAAAATCGAGGTTTTGCTGCAGCATACCTACGGCGAACCCGCCTATCAGGTTAATGGCCGTGATCACCAGCGCAGCTATTGCATCTCCTTTGACGAACTTCGATGCTCCGTCCATGGCACCGTAGAAATCGGCTTCTCTCTCGACGTCTCGTCTGCGCTTTTTGGCATCGGCATCCGTGATCAGCCCCGCGTTAAGGTCCGCATCTATGGCCATCTGCTTACCTGGCATCGCGTCAAGCGTGAAACGTGCTGCAACTTCGGCTACGCGCTCTGAACCCTTGGTGATCACGATGAACTGGATTATCACGAGTATCAGGAACACGATGAAGCCTACTACTGGGTTGCCGCCTACCACAAACTCACCGAAAGCGGCTATAAGATTTCCCGCGAATCCTTCCAGCAGAATCAGGCGCGTGCACGATACGTTGAGCGCAAGCCTGAATAGAGTCGCAACTAGCAACAGCGCGGGGAAGATCGAAAACTCAAGCGGTTCACGCGTGTACATAGTCACGAGCAGGATCATTATCGCAAGCGTCAGGTTAAAAGCGAGCAGAATGTCCACCACGAACCAAGGCAGTGGCACGACCATCATTGCCACAACCATGATCACCGCAAGAGCGACAATCATGTCTCCATTTCTCTGCACAAAGTTCTCTGTCGCACGCACCTTGACTGACACGACGACAACTCTCCTTCAGGTTGCTACATAGACTCTCGACGAACTCGGCGAGCCTCTACCCTCCCGCCGAACTGCTGCGAGCCGACTTCAGCGCATAGACGAACGCAAGTATCTCTGCAACTGCCTGGTACAGCGCAGGTGGGATGAAGTCACCGACTTCGGTCGCTCTGTACAGCGCTCTTGCCACTGCAGGGTTTTCCACAACTGCGACCGAGTGCGTCTTCGCCTGCCGCCTTAGTCGCAACGCCATATGGCCCGCTCCCTTTGCCACTACCTTTGGGGCGCTCATGCGCTTTGCCTCGTACTTGAGGGCCACCGCAAAGTGCTCCGGGTTGGTCACCACAACGTCAGCCGTCTTTACGGCCTCCATCATCCTTACAGAAGCAAGCTGCCTCTGGCGTGCACGGATGTACCGTTTGACTTCGGGGCGTCCCTCGGTCTCTTTGAGCTCGTCCATGAGCTCTTTGCGCGTCATCATGATGCTGTTTTCGTGCTCTCGCCACTGGAACACATAATCTGCCGCGGCCACCGCGATTAGACCCATCGCGCACTGTATTACCATCTTCCAGGCCACACTGCCAGCAAACGCCACCACCTGTATAAGCGGAGCACCCGTGAGCCCGGGTATCTGGTGCATTATCGTTTTCAACACCTGCCACAGGCAGTACACGACTATCCCGACCTTGCACAGGGCTTTTACCAGTTCGACAAGCGCGCGCTTGGAGAATATCCTGGCTGCGCCCTGAAATGGGTTGATTCTAGACAGATTAAAAGAGATGCTCTCACCAGATACCTGCAATCCCACCTGTGATACATCCACAAGAAACGCCACCAACATTACGGCGCACACAACAGGAAGCACCATCGTGGCTCCTGCCGTGGTTGCAGAAAGCATTATGGCTCTTGCGTTCTGCTCTGTGAGTTCAGGAGCCCAAGACCACATCTCGGTACTAAACCTGCCGATAGTCGCAACCATATGCGCTCCAAAGATCTTAATCCCTGCCGCTCCCGTCAGCAGAGTCACCAGCATGCCTATTTCGCTGGAGCGAACAACCTGGCCTCGCTTGCGCGCCTCCTGCCGACGCTTTTGCGTAGGCTGTTCTCTCTTCTCTTCGGCAAAAAGCTGTATGTCCAATGCGTTTCTCCCTCAGGGCGCAATCAGTTCCAGGAACTGTGACAACCACACAAAGCTGCTCTGAAACATGTTGATACACACGCTTGTAAACACAGGAAGGCTAAGACACACTACCGATGCTCCCACAAGCACTTTCACAGGCAGTCCCATTATGAACACATTTATCTGAGGCACAGTGCGTGCCATTATTCCCATAGCCACGGTGGCCAAAAAGAGTGCCACAAGCACAGGCGATATTATCTGCACTCCGAGCACAAACGCACCTTGCATCCTCGCCAACACCATCTCGGCCATCTTATGCGCCCCTGCAATCTGGCCTGCAGGTATGCGCTCATAACTCCTTATCAAGGAGGCAACCAGGAAATGATGGCCGTCTATCGCAAGGTACAGCATCAACGCAAGTAGATACAAGAAGCTACCCATGAGTGGAATCGGGTTGCCATGCATCGGATCGAACACGTTTACCATTCCAAAACCCATCTCCTGATCTGCTACCTGGCCTGCAACCTGAACGGCCAGGAATATCAGAGAAGCCACGTAGCCCGCTGCCATACCCACCAACACTTCTACGAACATCACTCCGGCAAGCCGCATAACTCCGTCAACTGGCTGAATACTTACAACCGGCGCCAAAGCACATGACAAGTACAGCACAAGGCACGTCTTGACCTGAACCGGTATGTACCTGCTCGAAAAGATGGGTGCCGTGGCAAAGAACCCTCCTAGCCTCGCCAAGATGACGAGTACCGAAGGCAAGTTCAACAATATGCCACCTATATCGGGCATGATTTCACCTCTGTGTTACCTCACGAAAGACGGTAATGAGCTGAGCAGGCGTTCGGCGAAACCGGTGAGCCGCGAGAGCATCCACGGGCCGAAAATCAGCAGAGCGGTAAACGTTGCAACAATCTTCGGCACGAACGCGAGCGTCTGCTCATGTATCTGCGTGGTAGCCTGCAAGAAACTCACTATGAGGCCTACCCCAAGGCTCAATAGCATTACCGGAGCTGACACTGCCAGGGCAAGGTACAGTGCCTCACGTCCGAGTGTTGTGACCATGTCATCCATGTGCTCCACCAAACCTTTCTAGTTAAAGCTCATCACTAGTGATCGAGTGATCAGGTGCCAGCCGTCCACCAAAACGAAAAGCAGTATCTTAAAAGGAAGCGATATCATCATCGGCGGAAGCATGAGCATCCCCATACTCATCAGCGTGCTGGCGACCACCATATCGATTATTATGAACGGCACGAATATCACGAAGCCGATCTGAAACGCAGTCTTTAGTTCGCTCACAGCGAATGCCGGTATGAGTGCCTGCGTGGGTACCTGTTCTGGGCTGTCTGCCTCGTACCGTCCGAGGCTTGCGAAAAGCGCCAGGTCTTTCTCACGAGTCTGCCGTAACATGAAAGCACGTATAGGTTCTTCCGCACGTGCAAGCGCTTGCTGAGTCGAGATCTGTCCTTCTAGATACGGCTGAAGCGCATTCGCGTTAACATCAGTCCATACAGGGGCCATCACAAAAAAAGTAAGGAAGAGCGCAAGACCTATCAGTACCTGGTTCGGCGGCGTTTGCTGGGTGGCCAGTGCGTTGCGCACAAAAGACAGCACAACTACTATTCGCGTGAAGCTTGTGAGCAGCATTAGTATGGCAGGAGCCAGCGACAGTACTGTTAGCAACGCAAGTATCTGCAGAGTCTGCACTACCTGACCGGGTTCTTCTGAGTCTTCAATGCCTATCCGTATTGATGGAATCCCAGTAGGCTGAGCGCATACTCCACATATGTGACTGAACAGCATTAGAGCCGTAACAATCAGTATGAGTGGAACTCGTGTCTTGCCCATCATTCCCTCCGCTCGGCTAATCGCTCTTCTTGGCTTTGATCCGCTCCAGCAGTTGCTGGAAAACGCTGTCTGCGTATCGTACGGGTTCTGTGTCCGGTATAGCATCATGTGCTAGATCATCCTTGCTCATCGTGGCCAGATGCGTCATGGACTTGTCTGCTATGCCTATGAGCATGACAGATTTGCCTGCTTGTACGAGCACCACATGCTTCCCCGGCGCCACCGCGACCGCTTCTATCACACGCAGGAACTTCCCAGAAGTGCTCAGCCTGCGCATCGAAACACGTGTGCACACCGCCGCAAGCAGCGCGACACCTGCAAGCAATAACACCACCTGACACATTTCCGCAAAACTCAATTCTCACAACCTCATCTCAGGCTCGCGAGCCGTTCAGCACGACTTACTATCTCGCTTATACGAACCCCGAAGTTCTCATCAATGACCACTACCTCGCCTCTGGCGAGCAGTCTGCCGTTCACCAAAATGTCCACAGGCTCGCCGGCCTGTCTGTCGAGTTCGACCACAGTGCCGGGCGTCATCGTAAGTATCTCTTTAATCAGTCTTCGCGTACGTCCGAGCTCAACAGTCACTTCCATCGGCACATCGAGTATCAATGATACGTTGCCTTGCACATCCAGTTGCTCCGAAGCACTCTTTGTCGGCTCCATGCTTTCGAACTCAACCCTACTGGCAATCACTCTCTCAGAGTCGTGCGTGACCGAGTCGTGACCAGTTTCCTCTTGTTCTTCGTCTTCTGCCTCAGAAGCGGCAGCCAGCAGTGCATCGATTTCTTCTTGTGAAAGCGGTGTCTTATCCACGCACATCTTCCTCCTTCAACTGCCTCGTCACCCTGAAGCTCATTCGCTGCCCAGTTCTTCCTGGCGTCGCTGCGAACTTCGGACAGTTCTCGACCATCACCAACATTTCGTCTTTTACACGGGACTCAAGCTGTATAATATCTCCCGGCTCCAGACTCAGCACGTCACGTACGGTAAGCGCTGCCTTTCCGAGCTGTGCGATGACATTCGCCTCCACCAGCTGCAACCGCCCCGCAAGCGCATCCTCCTCGTTTTTCTCGCTCGAAGCGCTTCGAAGAACAGTAAACCAGTTTTTTGCCGAAAGTTTGGGCAGGATTGGCTCGATAGATACAAATGGGATACACAGCGTGATGGCGCCAAGAGATTTGGCAACTCTGACGTCATACCTGACAACAATCGTCATCTCGTTGGCAACCGCATTCTGTATGAAGCTCGGATTCGACGCAGTTGACTGAATCCGCGGATCGATGCTAACTAGGAACGCCCACGCTTCGCGTACGGTACCGAGCAATCCCTGTGTTAGCCTGTCAATTATTGCGGTCTCGATTTCAGTTAACGGTCTTGATACCTGACTCGTGGCGCCGGATCCACCAAACAGTCTATCCACCATCACGAAAGCAATCGGTAGATCGACTGCGACGAACATATTGCCCTTGAGCGGTTCCATGGTAACTGTTGCAACATAGGTCGGATTGTCTAGCGAGCTGACGAACTCCTCAAACGTCATCTGATCGACAGATGACAATACTATGTTCACCATTGAACGAACCTGAGCCGCCAGATATGTGGAACCCAACCTCGCAATGGTTTCGTGCAACATCTCGACGGTGCGGATCTGGTCTCTTGAGAACTTATCCGGCCGCCTGAAATCGTACACACGCACTAATCGTTTGTGATGCGAGTGTCTGGCCTCCCGCTTTTTCTGGTCAGAAGGCTGAGGCTTATCTTCTGCCGTCAGAGACAGAATGAGAGCGTCTAGGTCTTGCTGACTTAGAATCTCTGCCATCGATACTCTCCCCTACTGTATGGCGAACTCCACAAAATACACCGCAAGCACGTCGCCGGTAGTAAGAATCTGGTTTATGCTGTCGCTTATCTCGACCCCGAGCTTTTTCATGCCTTCAGGACCTGCGAGGTCAGTCACGTTCTTGCTCCTTAGCACAAGCAACACCGCATCGCGCACTTCGGATGATCTGGACACGATTTCGCGACCTGCTTCCTCGCTATCTGCTTTCACATCGACTTGCACTTTGACAAACCTGCGGTCAACGCCAGCCAGGTTAGTTATGAACTCCCCCAAGTGCACGATCTTAGGCTGTTTCGGAGGTGGTTCAGGCTCGGGTCGAAAATGTGCGAAATAAGCGTACGCGCCTGCTGCAAGCGCCAGCACAACTGCAGCCATTATCGCCAACTTGATTCGTCTGGACATGCTCCTCCTCCACATCTTACGTACTCACTTGGGTTCACTGAGGCTTTTTTCCATACTCAGCACGACAACGTCGACCCTTCTGTTGAGCCGCCTACCCTCTTCGGTTTCATTAGAAGCCACAGGTCTGTACTCACCGTAGCCAGCAATCGAGAGCCGATTCGGAGGCAAGCCAGCATCGGCCATGTGTTTCAGCACCGCCACAGCTCTTGCGGCAGACAGGTCCCAGTTGCTCGGGAATCTGAGCGTGCTTATGGGCAGATCATCTGTATGTCCCTCAATACGTATCTCGTTAGGTATGTGCAGCACTGCTTCTGCGATCGTGCGCAGAACCAGATCTGATTCAGGCTTGAGATCAGCCTTTCCGAGGTCAAACAATACCTGATCACGAAAGCGGATAAGAAGTCCTCGGGGGTCTTCATGCACTGAGACCACGTCGGCAAGCCCATATTCAGAGATGTATTGACTTATTTGGTATCCTATCTGCACAAGTTGTCCGTCTTGCTCATCGGCGATCTCCGGGGCAGGCGACTCGCCCCCCTTGAGTACCCCTTTTGAAGCAGGTGTCACGCCAAAAGTTGACTGTAGCGAGTACGATAACAGTTCAAACTTTCTTAGGTTAAAAGAAGACAGCGCAAATAGCAGCACGAAAAACGTCATTAGTAACGTGACCATGTCGCTGTACGTTGTGAGCCACGTTCCCTTCTCGGACTCGGCGCGCCGCCTGCTACTCCGCCCTTGCCTCAGTGGTCTCACCCACTCCCTGCATCTGACGTGACTTGCCGGAAAACCTCACTTTTGGGGCCAGAAAAGCGTTCAGTTTCTCCTCAACTATCCGAGGGTTATCGCCTGCCTGTATTGAGAGAATGCCTTCTATCATGACTTCGCGCAGCAGTATCTCTTCAGCACTGCGCACCTTCAACTTACCCGCAAGCGGAGTAAACACCAGGTTTGCGAGGATAGTGCCGTAAAAGGTAGTAACAAGCGCGACTGCCATCCCGGGTCCGATCTTCTCTGGGTCATCGAGCGTGCCCATCATCTGTATGAGCCCTATCAAGGTACCTACCATCCCGAAAGATGGAGCAAGGCTTGCCATCGTCTCAAACATGGCCGCCCCTGTGCGGTGCCTGTTTTCGAGAAACGACAGTTCTGTCTCGAGAATGCTGCGAACCAATTCGGGGTCGGTGCCGTCGACCACGAGTTGCACCCCTTTGGATAAGAAAGCGTCTTCAACACTTGCTGCCTCATCCTCCAGCGCAAGCAATCCTTCGCGTCTGGCCTTCTGCGTAAACTGTACGAGCGTCTTGATAAGTTCGGCGGGATGCATCGTCTTCGCAAAAAAGGTGTTCTTGAGTATTCTGGGGATGCCCACGATGTACGAGAACGGGTAACTCACAAGCGTGGCACAGAGTGTGCCCCCCATGGTGATGAATACTGCGGGCAAGCTCGTAAACGCCCTTAGCGCATACACCGCAGGTATGCCTGCATCGGACGCGCCCGACACTATACCCCACGCTATGAGCACAAACCCGACTACGAGCCCCACAACCGTGGACACATCCACGACCTAACACCCCATCTCCAAATCGCGATGCACGACAGCCCTCCTGTATGCAAGAGCCCTGCGCGACACTTGTGACACGCTCTCAGTGACTATTATCCGCTTGCCCGTGGTAAGCGTTACCACGGTATCAGGCGTGGCCTCGACGCTTTCAATCAATTCAGCGTTGATGACTAGTTCCGAACCATTCAGCCGGGTAAGTAGTATCATGCAATTGTTCCTCCTGTTCAGCCGGGTGCCGACCTAGTGCCCCACGTCGGCACCCACGACAGCCAGGCTCTAACGCTTGAGATTTGCTAACTCTTGAAGCATCTCGTCAGAAGTGGTGATGATCCTTGAGTTGGCTTGAAAACCTCTCTGCGTGATAATCAGGTTCGTGAACTCCGATGCAAGGTCTATGTTAGACATCTCGAGAGACGCTGGCGCTATAAGTCCTCTACCCGCTGTTCCGGGTTCTCCAATCTGCACGACACCAGAGTTTGGTGAATCTCTGTAGACGCCTTCGCCAGACTTCACTAGGCCACCGGGATTTGCGAAATAGGCGAGGGCCACCTGTGCAAGCGGTTGGCTGATGCCGTTTGAGTAAGAACCCGTGATGATTCCACTCGGGTCTATGCTGAACCCGGTGAGCTGACCTGCCGGGTAACCATCTGTGCTGATCACTTCTGCTGTCGATGCACCCGAACTCGATGCGGACTGAGTAACCGCATCGAACTTGAGCGCGACAACCATGCTGTCGGCACCTGCAACGTCTATAGTCACCGGGCCCCCTGTGCTCGAAACAAAAGATCCCTGTGGATCAAACACGATTGTGCCGAAATCGCCTCCAGAGACGCCTGCTCCCGTCGCGTTCCACGACCATTCGTTTGTGTCAACCTTCGTAAACGAAACTGTAATAGAATGCAAGTTACCCAGCGAGTCGTACAAGTCTACAGGCGTACTGACAACACTACCGAGCGCTGCGTTGCAGTCAAGGTTCCTGCCAAACAAGACTCTTGAGCTGGCACAGGCCGGCATCGACTGGCCGATGGGGATGTTCAGGTTTGTCAGGTTTTCGGGGTTCTTCGTGCCGAAAACACCGCCCGTTGCCACCCAACCCATGACTTTGAACCCTTGCGCAGTCACCAGGTAGCCATTGGCATCTCGTTTGAAGTCGCCTGCCCTTGTGTAGTATTTCTGCTCTGCGTCTGACACCACAAAATACCCATCGCCCTGAATTGCCATGTCAGTCATCAGTCCCGTGTTCTGGATACTCCCCGGAGAGCCAAGCATGTCTATGCTGCCTATCGACATGCCGAGTCCGACCTGCAACGGGTCTGTACCACCACGTGCTGTTGTGGGAGCCGACGCACCTTGGAGCGTCTGGTTGAACACTTCTTGGAAAGTGACGCGAGACGATTTGAACGCCAGCGTGTTAACGTTTGCGATGTTGTTGCCTATCACATCCATCCTTAGCTGGTGGTTCTTAAGCCCAGATATCCCTGAAAACATTGACCTCATCATTTTAGTTGACCTCCCTTAAGCGCCATCGGCATACTCTTGTCGAGAGCAGCCTGGGCCTCCTCACCGAGGTCCAGCCCGTCGATAATCATGGCGCTGTCTATATTGGTGAAAACGTTATCCTTACATCTGTCTTTTGTGACAACAGTTATGACCGTCTTGTTGGGGACACTCACAACAAGAGCTAGGTCGTCCATGAGCATCAGCGATTCTCGTGCACCTTTACCAGCGGCCTTTTCGATTGCCCCTGATACAGCCTGTACCTGCTGTTGGGAGAGCACTCTTCCCTGTTCGCGCAGCCGCATACTGGCATGAGCCGATATGGTGACCCCTTCCTGCTGTACCCGTGCCTTGTGTTGCTCTGCCTTAAGCAGATCCCCAAAACTGGGATGCGCGGCAGGTCTCGCGCCTGCGCCGGCCTGCGGTCTTTGTATAGGTCTCGGATCAACTCGATTGGAGCGCATGTCACACCTCCTGCCGGATCTCCACCAGCTCATACGGAAACACAATGCTCTGGTCGTCCAGCACCAAGCCTATAGTCGCGCCGGTCATCTTCACACCGGTGACTGTACCGCTGACAGCTGAACCGTACACGTCCGCAGACACCCACTTACCTATAAGTCGTGCCGCATCGGCAAGCGAGACCGGTGACTCGTGCGACTTCAGCAGCAGTGCCTCGAGCAGTTCGTTGCTTCTTCGAGATTCGGAGAGCTGCGAGAACTGCGCGGTCTGTGCAATGAATTCCCTGTCTTCTACAGGGTTCATAGGGTCTTGGTATCGCAGTTGTGCGACAAGCAGTTTGAAGAAGTCCTCAGCCTCGAACGTTATCTGTCTGAACTCGCGACTAACAGCGTTCTGTGCAGATTGCACTTGCATCTCATAACCTCCCTTCACACGATCATGTCAAGCAAGCCACTCAGCCTCTCTGGGTGCACCCGAGCCTTGGGTACAGCTCGCAAAGGTTCAGTCCCAAACAGCGCCGCGCGCTGCTTCTTCTGAAAAGGAGAGCGCCTACCCTCGGGCATCTCCCGGCCAAGGTTCATGCTGACGCTCAGCTGGTCGACCGACAGCCCCCGAGAGATAAGAGCATCTTTCAGCAACTGCATACCATCCTGAATCGCTTCTTTAGCAGCCGTGGTACCGACCTCAAACCTTGCGCTGACCCCTTCCGGCTTCGCGCAGACCTCAAGCCACACGTCTCCCAGCTGCTCAGGTTCGAGCCTTATACTGATCTTCTGCCCGGCAATCTCATCCACAGAAGTCAGAGTGCGCACTACTTGTCTCACCACTTGCGCAGCGTGTGGTCGCTCCGGCGCATACTTGGATGCGGCTGTGTGTGTATGGCGCAAGTCGAAGCGCCTTTGTGTGTTCTGATGCACTGCCTGGATGCACGGCCCCTCTGAGCTATCGCTATCGGGGAACTCTTGCCGATTCGTATCTTCCGTGTACACCCGAGCGCGCACGCTGGACTGCGGATATTCACTGACGCGCTCAACGGCGACACCATCAGTTCGAACCTGGTGTGTTTCATCTTGCTCGAATCCGAGTGCACGGTAGTGCACGTGCTGCTCCGTAGGTCGCACGACTCCGTCATTCTTGGTAGACCCACCAGAACTGATGACTCTTGAAACAACCCCGGTGCTCGACAGTTCCGACGTATCACGCCGCATACGCGAGACTTGCTCGACACCATTGGGGAGCACACTCTCGTCTTTTGGAGCACTCGGCGGAATACTTATCATGTGCCTGTCCACGTGCGATGCGTCTGTTTTGCCGCACCCTTCGGGCAACGCCGCAGTAGTTACCGTCTCGTAGCGGTTGTCATCTGAGCCATCTGAACACTCAAGCACCATCTTGCTCGGGATATTGCTTACGCCAGCGTCTGATTGCTCTGGATGCGGCAGGTCAACGTCGAGACTCGGCACACGTTGACTCGATTGGATAGATGTGACGAGCAGATGCTGCCTGAATTCAGCTCTTGTCTCGGTGCAATCTTCAGGTATCAGTCGGTTTGATGCTTCGAGCTCAACTGGTCCGCCGGGCACACCGAGCAATCTGGCTGGTGTGCGCGTATCTGCAAGCGATTCAGCCGCGCTTCGCGCCATGTCGGTGCCGGTGTCTTCATCTACGTCCGAGCACAGAACACGCTCCGTGCCTAGCGCGGCCATAAACGCTACCTGATGTGTGCACTGCTCAGCACAAAGTAACCGCTTCTTCGACAGGTGCTGCGGTTCAAGCTGCAGATCTTCTTTGGTTGTAGACTCTTGCGCCCGCTCTAGCACAAGCAGCAACTTCTCGAACTCACCCACATGCTCCGCTTGGATCTGCGCGTCGCAATACTGCTGCAGTTCAGACTCCAGAGTGTGATACGCGACAATCAGACTCGCAAGTATCAATAGATCACCTCCTTTCGTGCTTTTTGATATCATCAAGAACCTTTTGCTCATACGCAAACAGGTTCTGGATGTACTGTTGCCGGTGCTTTTCGTGTAATCTGTCCAAAGCTTTTCGCTGCTGTCGTGCCCGTAAGAGGTGCGCCTTGCTCTTTTCGACCTCAGTCTGCGCGTCGCACACCCTCTCGGCCTGAACTGCAGCATCTGCTTTGAGCGCCTCAATGTGACGCTCGTACATCATGGCGTCAACTGCCGAGAACCTTTGTGCAAGTTTCCGACCGAGTTCATGCGAGTTCTCATCTATCTTTCGAAGCAATATGGATTCGGCTTCTCGCTCACGCGCAAGACTTGCACGCGCCCTGCCAAGTTCTGTCTCGCGAATACGCTCGCGCACCTGCCTGACACGCAGCACCTTTGACAGACGAAACTTGAACTTCTTCACCTGCTACCCTCCGCTAAAAGGGACACTCCTTGCCCGAAAACAGTTGCTGTAGACTTCCCACCGCATGCTCAAGATCTGTCTTCTCAAATACGTCCTGCCGCAAGAATGCGTTTACCTGGTTTATCAGGGAGATCGCGTAGTCTATCTTCGGATTTGAGCCTGAGACGTACGCACCAATGTTGATCAAGTCTTCTGCCTCGCGGTAAGTCGCGAGCACTGCTTTGAGCAGTCTTGCTTTACGCTGATGCTCAGCGGTGGTGACCGAAGGCATGACCCTTGACACGCTTGCCAACACGTCAACCGCAGGGTAATGACCGACTTCGGCCAGGCTTCTCGACAGCACAATGTGACCGTCGAGCGTTCCACGTATGGCATCCGCAATAGGTTCGTTGAAGTCGTCTCCGTCGACCAACACGGTGTAGAAACCGGTTATGCTGCCTTTAGCGCCGACCCCTGAACGCTCCAGCAGTTTGGGTAGCAGCGCGAACACAGAAGGCGTGTACCCGCGAGTTGCAGGCGGCTCACCTGTCGCAAGACCCACTTCTCGTTGAGCCATCGCAAATCGGGTAACCGAGTCCATCATAAGAAGTACGTTAAGTCCCTGATCGCGGAAGTACTCGGCTACTGCAGTGGCCACTAGAGCTGCTTTGATGCGTACAAGAGGTGGTTGGTCTGATGTCGCCGCTATTACGCACGAACGCTTGAGCCCTTGTTCTCCAAGATCCCTCTCGATAAACTCTCGCACTTCCCGGCCTCGCTCTCCGACGAGCGCAATCACACTTACATCGGCGCTTGTGTTTCTGGCTATCATTCCTAAGAGTGTGCTCTTACCAACACCGCTACCGGCGAATATCCCGAGTCTCTGTCCGCTTCCGCATGTCAGACAACCGTCAAGACACCTTACACCCACAGATAGCGGCTTATCTATTGGCGCTCGTTCGAGCGGATTTGGCGGGAGTCTGTATGCAGGGTATAAATCTCTCGCTCGAATCGGCCCTTTTCCGTCTACAGGCATACCCAATCCGTTGAGTATGCGCCCGAGCAGAGCATCAGAAACACCGACTGAGAGTGTACGCCCCAGAGCCTCGACTTTGGAGCCCGGACCCACGCCTTGCATCTCGCCGAGCGGCATCAGGATCGTGCTGTCTCTGAGGAAACCGACCGTTTCGGCCAAAAGCGGCTTATCGTCGCGGCTCTCGATTTGGCACAGTTCGCCCACCCCGCAGATTGGGCCGCGCGATTCTATCGTCAAACCTATGACCTGGTTGACCCTTCCGTAGCACGCTACAGGGTCGAGTTCTTCAACGCACCGAAAGAATCTGCTGGTATCAGGTTTTTGCGTGTCGCGAGATGGATCAAATGTCTGCATCATCTTCAGCCACTCTCTGCAGCGCGGATGCCATGCGACTGAGCTGCGACTCCACACGCTCATCTATTTCACCTCGGGAAGTGAACACAACACAGTCGGCTCTCTGCATCGACGCGTCTTCTTCAATGTCCAGCTGGCGTATGCTGCTTCCGTTAAGCAGTTCATCTTGGTGCGCGCGTATGACAACCGCGTCTACTGGGTTCACTCGCACCGCCACTTTTTGCTCGTCCCGAATCCTTGCTATTGCATCTTTTACCAGGCGCACTACTGTCTCGGGTTCTTGGCTGATCTCGCGCTTTAGTATCGTCTCGGCAACCGCCAGCGCAAGCTTTGCTATCTCCGCCTCAGCCTGGTTTATGGCTTGATGTTTCTGCTGTTCAGCCAGTCTGAGTTCGGCTTCGGCCTTGGCCTTGAGCGCTGAAGCCTCATCAACACCTGCCTGGTATCCGGCAGCTCGACCTTCAGCAAACCCCTTGTGCTGCGCCTGCTCGCTTATTCTGTCGGCTGCGTCGACTGCTTCTTGCAGCATGATCTCGGCTCTGCGCCTCGCCTCATCCAATACCTGCTCAGGACGTGCAACCATAGCCGCCGAGTCTTCAAAACTGAGCAGCCATCGACTTTTTCTAACCCACGCCTTTTCGGACTTCAGTATCCTAGACGACAATCTCGTCACCACCGCCGCGAGACATAATGATCTCGCCTTCTTCTTCGAGTTTGCGCACCACGTTGACTATCCGAGTCTGTGCCTCTTCAACATCCCTTAGGCGAACGGGACCCAGATACTCCATGCCTTCTGTCAAGTTCTCTCCGGCGCGCTTCGACATGTTGGCCATAATCTTGCGCTTGAGTTCTTCGCTTGCTGTTTTCAATGCAAGCGGCAGATCGCGATTCAGATCAACATCTCTGAGCACCCTCTGTATAGAACGATCGTCGAGGTAGAGAATGTCTTCAAACAGGAACATCCTTCTCTTTATCTCATCGGTGAGTTCAGGGTCTTCAATTGAGAGCATTTCTAGAATGTTTTTTTCGGTCGTCCTGTCAACACGGTTGAGTATGTCTACGACCGCGCCGATACCGCCAGCCGACGCAAACCCCCTGCTGACAATGGATGAGAACTTGCGCTCAAGCACTGCCTCAACTTCCTTGATCACCTCGGGTGATGTTCTGTCCATCTGCGCGACTCGTCTCGCCACGTCCACCTGTGTATCGGGCGGAAGCGCCGCAAGTACCACCGATGCCTGGTCAGGGTGCAAAAACGCTATGATAAGTGCTATCGTCTGCGGGTGCTCTCCCTGGATGAAATTCAGCAACTGGCTGGGGTCTGTCTTGCGCACGAACTCAAAAGGTCGAAGCTGCAGTGTGGACGTCAGCCTGTGAAGAATATCCTGTGCCTTCTGCGCACCTAGCGCCTTCTCGAGCACATCTTTGGCGTAATCCAGCCCGCCTGTGCTCAAGTACTCTTGCGCCATGCACATATCCCTGAACTCATCAAACACGCGGTCTTTGACCTCGGTCTCCACGCGAGTAGTGCTGGCTATCTCCAAAGAGAGTCTCTCGATTTCATCGTCTCGCAGATATTTCAGCACCTTTGAAGAAACCTCAGGTCCGAGCGCTATGAGCAGAATGGCAGCCTTCTGGCAGCCTTCCAGCCCCTGGGATCTCTGCACTCGGCTCACCTCCGGTCTTCCTGAAGCCATGTCTTGATAAGCCTCGCCACATTCTCCGGATTCTGGCGAGCTGCCTGTTCTATCTCACCTCTTGTGCGCTTGCGCTTCTCTTGAGCTGGATCAGGCTCTCTGCTCTCTTCGGCCGCAGCGAGTTCTGCGGCAGCCGCTAGCGCCGCCTCAACATCTACTCTGGGCCGGGCTGAAGGAGCTCGGGCAGGCCTTCGCCTAAACACCACAAAGAAGAGCAGCAGCAGCAGTGCCCCTCCTCCGCCGAGCGCAATATTGCGGATCAGGGTTGAGCGAGCAGGCGAGTCATCGACGGGCGACGCTTCGTGCTCCATCTGCTTCTTTATGGCGTCTATTAGCGAAGTGTCGAACGCAATACCGGTGATGGTAACGATGTCGTTTCTGTCTGCGTCGTATCCGATAGCAGCACTTACTGTGTTAACTATCGCCTGGCGCGCGTCTTCGTCGAGCTCGCGGTTCACCACTACCGCGACCGAAAGCCGCTTCACGCTACCTGGAGCAACCACCGTGCGCTCCTTTATCTCGCTGATCTCATAATTGCGCACTGACTCACTTCGGTTCCATTCGCTCTCGCCTGTGACCGTCTGTGCCTGGTATTGCGGGATGTTTGATGTGACCCCCGGAACGCCGGACGGAGTTGTGCCCGAACCCTTGAACGTCTCCTCGAGTTCTTGTATGCTCCGCGTTATGCCGGTGTCGTGCGGTTGAAACAGTATCGTGTCGACAGTCTTCTGGTCAAAGTTCAGTTCTGCCGTCACCTTTGTGACGACGTTGCCCGGACCGAGCACACGCTCAAGCAGAGACTGCAGACTCCTTTCGAGTTCAGTCTGGAAAGCGTGCTGAAGCTCGAGGTTTGTGCCGTGGTGAAACTCAGAGCCCACTCCAGAAGACAGTACGTCACCCGACAGCAGCCTTCCGTAGAGGTCTATGATGACTACATCTTCGGGCTTCAGTCCTTCTACACTGCGAGAAACCAGATGCACGATGCCGTTCACCTGGGGTTTGGAGAGTTCGAACATCGGCCGGAGTTTCAGGAACACGGCTGCAGTAGCAGGTTTGGAGGTGGAGACAAAATATGTGTTTTCGGGTAGCACTATGTGCACCCTGGCGTCTTCCACTCCGTCTATCTCTCGTATGGTCCGAGTGAGCTCGCCTGTAAGCGCGCGCAAATAGTTAACGCGTCTGTCGAAATCCGTGGCTCCCAACGACACTTTGTCCATGAGTTCAAATCCCACAGTACCGCCAAGAGGAAGCCCCTCACCCGCCAGGCTCAGTCTGGTGGCGTGAAGCATATTCTGCGGTACTAGGATCGTTGAACCATCGGGCGAAATCTGATACGGTACCTTTCGCTGATCCAGTTTGTCCAGAATCTCGGCCGCATCGCGCGGATCGAGCCTGTAATACAGGGGTTCATACTTACTCCGGGCGGCATAACTAGATGCCCAGAGATAGACCGAACCGGACAGTATCAGCGCAAGGATGCACAGCATCAGTATTCTGGGCGCCGGTGGGATGGCTCTGATTGACTCACGAAGTCGCACTACCGCTCCGCTCATACTACCTCACCTTGTTACCCATCTATACCTGTGTACGCATTACCTCGTGATACGCCTCAAGCACTTTGTTTCTGACCTGAACGGCTAGTTGAAGACTCAGCGTGGCCTTTTCGCTAAGTATGACCACCTGATGAAAGTCGTCCACATTGCCGCTCACAAGATCATGGGTGGCAGTGTCTACAGCCGCTTGCATATTGTCAAGTTCACCCAGCACTTTTGCCAGAGTATCTCCGAATGAGGTCGAATGCTTTGCCGTCCGGCTCTCCGCTAGAGGCGCTATGGCACCGTTTCCGGATATGGCATTTACAGGCATGCGGCTCACTCCTAACCTCTACCTATTTCAAGCGCTTTGGACGCAAGCGATTTCGAAGCGCTTATGACCGTGGCGTTAGCCTCGTACGCTCTAGTAGCCGTGACCATGTCCACCATCTCGCGTATTACCTCGACATTGGGCATCAAAACATAGCCGTCTTCATCAGCATCCTGATGCGATGGATCGTATACTCGCTTCAATGGAGAGGGATCGTCCACAACGGCCGCAACTCGTACTCCACCAGGCATCCCAGCTGGCGCAACCTGGGACTCTGCAAAAACCGGCAACTTCCTTCTGAACGCCTCGCCATCTGCCGTCCTGGTGCTCTGCGCATTCGCAAGGTTGGACGCGATGATATCCAGCCGCAGCCTTTCAGCGGTTAGCCCGGACGCGCCGATGTCCATTGAACGAAACACTCTCATCGCTACCGTCTCCCTTCTGTAATCACGAAGCGCATTCTGGAGAATCTGTCAGATAACTGGCGTACCAGCGCCGCGTAGTACAACGAGTTCTCTGCTACACGCACCATTTCGACATCGATGTCAACGTTGTTTCCATCCGCCCTCATCGAAGACGTGTCTCTCACAACGTGGCTGTCCAGACCGCTGTTTCTGGCGCCGACATGCGAGGGATGCGTCTGACTAAGGCCCTTGGGCTGACGCGCGTCCTGGAGTATCCGTCCAAAATCTATGTCCGCACGCTTGTAACCGGGAGTATTCACATTGGCTATATTCGCTGCAAGTGCCTGGTGACGTAACGAAGCAGCCGACAGTCCGCGCTCGAGAATCCCCGTGCTCACATCTTTCAACACCTCTGGCACCCCCAAAAAAGAATGCCCTCTTCCCGGATACGGAAGAAGGCTCAAAAAACTTCAAGGCACCCTTCTTCGGCAACCCGGCGGTCATGGCGCGTTACGCTTTAGACCCGTAGTTTTGCGTCCCCACTTTTCAGTGAGTTTGCCTTTTCGTGCGTGTGCCGATATTCACTTTGGACTTGAGCATGGCATTCTACACCAACTGTTCTAATCCTGCCGACATCCGACATTTTTCGGTTTTTTTTCGCATGTACCAACAAGTGCTGCGCTTCCCTAGTTTTGCAGTAAGCCACTTGAGTTAGTTTGCATAGAACCCTTGCAGAC
>CAYQIY010000004.1:0-152024 GCA_964417635.1 uncultured Pseudomonadota bacterium
TTCGGTGACATTATTGCTGTTCACTTAAGGTGACATAGTCGCTGTTCATTGACAGTACCCAAATTCCAAATTTCCGTTGGCCAGTACCTAAAGTATCAGCACTCACAAGCCTCTCTACATATCCTTAATCTCACATACCAGCTCCCGACACGAGTTCATGGCGCCTGAGCTTGCTCGCTATCTGGCTGCTGGAGTGACCCTTACTGAATCTTATCTTTGAGGTTGGAGACTAGGTCAAGCAGTCTGTCGCGAGCGTTAAGAGACGGGTCTTGAATCACCTCTTCAAGTAGCAGTTCCAGCATACGGCCGACCTTTGGGCCTGGCTTCCAACCGGTTACCTGCATCACATCCGTGCCATTGACCGCCAGATCAAGGTAACCGGTGGGCTCTTCTCCCGTGACGCACACCACAACTCGATCCCACATGCCGTCGAGCAATGGGTCGGGAAGACCGCCTGCAGCAATTATGTCTGCTCTGCGCAGTTCGAATAGATCGGCAAGATTCTCTCTGCCTACTCGGCCAACAAGCCGCCTGACTCCTGCATCGCTCACTTCGGGGCCGTACGCAAACATATGCTCTCTAACGAGCAGCGAGACGCGAGCAACGGTGTCGCTATCATAGCGCAATCTCTTAAGTATCGAGGAAGCAATCTCTGCGCCTTCTCTGGCATGACCGTAGTAATGCGCTCCCTTGCTCTCGTCGAGGCTATATGTCCGCGGCTTCGCTATATCATGGAGCAGTGCTGCAAGCCTTACTTCGAGTCGCGGGGGAACCCAGGCCACGGTCTCGATCACATGATCATGCAGTTTTCTGGTGTGGTATCTAGAACGCTGGTCAAACCCTACTGAATCGCTGAACTCAGGCAGTATGCGCTGCAACAGGCCCACATCAAGCATGCCTGTTAGCGCGTTCTTAACATGCTTTCCGGTCATGAGTCTGGAAAACTCATCTCTTATCCGCTCACGCGAAATAACGTCGATAAGATGAGCATTCTCACTTATTCCGCTGTACGTTGCCCTCTCTATGCGAAACCCCTTTTCTGATACAAGCCTGAACGCCCTTAACAGCCGTAAAGCGTCCTCACCGAAGCGCCGCAAGGGCTCACCGACCGCGCGTATCAATCTGCGGCCAAGGTCTCGAACGCCTAAGAATGGGTCTATAACATCCAGATCAGGCCATTTGCATGCGACAGCATTTACAGTGAAATCGCGCCTCTTAAGGTCGTCTTCAATGTCTTCAACGAATTGCACTTCATCTGGATGCCTTGCGTCCTGGTATGCTCCCTCAGTACGCAGCGTAGTAACTTCGACGTACACACTGGTGTCGCTCTCTCTTGGAATGAGCCTGACAGTGCCATGGCTTTCACCGAGAGTAATGAGTCTATGAGTGGCGCCAAACAAGTTCTTTACGACGTCAGGTGTTGCCGAAGTTGCGATATCCCAGTCATGAGGGCTTATGCCTTCGAGTAGGTCGCGACACGCCCCGCCCACGATATAGCTCAGATATCCGTTCTCGTGGAGAGTGCTCAAGACGCGCGCTACCGGAGATGGGATGTGTTGTCTATCTACTATCCGGCGACTCGTCATTTTCTATATAAACCTAACGCACACGTGCGTATCGTCGAGGTTCCATTCAAACAGCGTGAAAGCGCCTCTCCATCGCAGCGAGTTCCACGAACTGTATATAACCTCTATAGTCTGCTGCAGCATGCTTCGCAGTTCTGAGTTCTGCCCTGCAACACGTGCGACAAACCTCGGCACCAAAGGCAAGAACAGCCAGAAAGCATCGATAAACTCGTCCACAAGAAACAACGGTAACGGCAGAGTAATGACAGGTTTGGCCGGCAGACTTACACTTATGATCATTAAGATGCTCTTCCGGCCCCAGGTAGGCCAGATCCTGATCAAGTTCCTCCCTCCCTTTCTAGAGCGGCAGAAGGTTATGATCCCGCCCAAACTCGACCTGCATAGGTCCTCGCAGCACTTTAACGTGTGCGCGGCGGGCCACGTCCGGAAGCAGGCTCTCGCTCACGAACAGCCTTTCTATATGCAACGTGTTATCTATTATTGCGAGTTTCAAGTCTGGAGTGCTTCCACCAAGACTTAATACCGCAAGCCCCACTGCCGCCCAATCGTTGTCCATCGCTGGCGGGATCGCGGCACGGTGCAAAAGTGTGCTTGTAAGCGAATTCAGGTACGTCGCTTTCCGATCGTACGCAGATGCAATCCTTGTAGTTATCACATCAGCCAATGACACGCCGGTGGCATTGCCGTGCGACTCGGGAGAAAGATCAAGAGCCACCACTCGCTTCACATCTGGAATGCCTGGATCAGCCAAATCCGAAAGCCGGAACCTCCCCAAAATGTTTGTGTCCATTCCGGTTCCACTGTAGTTCTTCCCCATCTGCCTTACCACCAGCACATCGATCTCGTCGACCGGAAGAGAAGCCATCATAGCCCTTGCCTTTTCCAGCAGCAGCGGCTCTTTCTCCAGGATTTGCTCGACACGAATGCCTGAGATCTCGGCAGTTTCGTCGAACGCGTTTTCGAGTATACCAAGAGCTCCCAGAATCTTACCCGACTCGATGAACACCCGGCTCATCGCCGGAATCGCTTCTGCCATCATAGCGGGTCCGAGTCTGTGCACGTACGTAGCTCCAGCGGCCTTACCGAGGCCCACCGCCATCATCTTGCAGATTCCGCTTTCAATGCGACCCCTAAACGAGGTATGCGGCTTCACGCGGTTCATCACGATAATCCCGTCAGATTCAAAGGCAAGTGTGTCACAGTACACTTTATGACCCTGCGGAGTCATCCCAATGAGCGTAACTTCGTCTGAGGTGTGTACCGGGCATCCCACGCTCTGCTCTGTTATACCAAGGCTTCTCAACAACTCCTTCTGGCCCTTCGCCTCGCCACCTCCGTGGCTGCCCATCGCGCCTACGACAAACGGCTCAACCTGCTGCTCGTAGAGCCACTCCACCAGGTACGATAGAAGCGCCACGATGTTACGCACACCCCGGCTGCCCGCCGTAACCGCCACCTTCATGCCTGGCGCAAGACACGCGGCTATGCGCGCCTCTTCGGCCGCGCACCTAACTGCTTGTCTAGGATCGGTCACCCTGGTGTCATCGAAACGCTGTTCTATTTCGTACACCTGAGGAAGCACAAGAGGCGCCTTCACGAGCCCGAGTGGATCCAATATACCACCTCCAGAGGGTTGTGCACTGCAGAGACCAAGTTCTTTGTGCTTGCACCGAATCCTGCTCAATCCTGAGAACGCGTCAGAGCGCCAGAGTTCGCGAGATTTGACGGGCTTGATTGAGATATACTCCACTATTTGGCTATAACGCCAGTTCCCTGACTTTGACCTTCTTTGTCTTTCCGTATATCGTAGTACCTGAGATTAGCACTCTCGTCCGGAGAGTGCTAACGCAGATAACCTTCGAAGGAGGTCAGTTGTAGATGTCCGAGCTCATGAGATGGGATCCTACATCACGGGTGAGGAGCCTTCGCTCCATGGTGGATAGCCTGTTCGACGACTTCGCCAGGTGGCCACTCGAGTTCATGCCGCAGCAAAGGTCGCAAGTCGCAGTAGACCTGATTGAACGCGACACTGAATACGTTCTTAAAGCAAACGTGCCTGGGTTTTGCAGAGAAGACCTAGATATAGAGATCGGCGAAGACTCTCTCGTGATAAGCGGTAAACGCGATGAAGAACGAGAGGAAGTCCGCGGCGGCTACAGGGTGAGAGAGAGGCATAGTGGAACGTTCAGCCGTGTGATACCGCTACCACCAGGTGTCGACACACAGAAGGCGAAAGCCCATTGCAAGAACGGTGTTCTAGAAGTGGTACTGCCAAGGATCGAGCCTGAGCAGCCCAAACGACAGAAGATACAAATCGAGGACAACTAACGGATACCAAAGCGGGTGGTAGATGAACTTCACCACCCGCTTTACTGCTGCTGCTAGGCGTTGTATATCACACGAGTACCGATAGTCTTGGCTACTTCATGGAACCGTCCCATCAGCTTCTTTGTGATAGGGCCAGGAACCCCAGCACCTATCGTTCTGAGGTCAACTTCGACAACAGGCATTATCTCTGCAGCAGTACCGCACATAAACGCTTCGTCCGCAGAGTAAACGTCATGCAATGTTATCATTGTCTCCGAGACCTTGTAGCCGTCTTCTCCAGCAATGTCCATAATCGTCTGCCTGGTTATGCCAGTTAGGATACCAGCATGACGCGGTGGCGTTATGAGCACGTTGTCCTTTACGATGAAGAAGTTTTCGCCTACGCCTTCGGCAACATATCCTTCGGCGTTCAGCATTAGCGATTCGGCAACGCCAGCCTGTATCGCCGCTATCTTAGCCTGAATACTGTTCAGATAGTTCAGCGACTTGACCTGCGCATTATGCGCATCAACTGCAGTACGCCTTACTGCCGAGGTAATCATCTTGACGCCCTGGTCGTACATAGCGCCCGGGAACAACGTGATCGAATCTGCGATGATGACCACAGTAGGAACAGGACATTTCCTGGGATCGAGCCCTAGGTCGCCTTTGCCGCGCGAGACTATCGTCCTTATATACGCGTCTTTAAGACCATTCGCGGCGACTGTATCAACATGAGCTTTTTCCATCTCCTCAGGCGTCATCGGTATCTTCATCATTATCGAGTTCGCAGAAGCGTAAAGCCTCTCGATATGCTCTTTAAGTTTGAAGATCACTCCCGAATAGCACCTGATGCCCTCAAACACACCGTCTCCATACAAGAATCCGTGGTCAAAAACTGAGACTACAGCCTGATCTTTGGGTACCAGTTTACCGTCAAGATACACCAGACGTGACACCGAATCTCCCCCTTGAACCCGTTTGCTGGGCCTTTTTTTGTGAATTTCCCCTTAGCACCTATATGACACATCTTGGCCGAATCCTTGTCCGGCTTATACACTACTGCGCGTAAGACTTGGCCAGCTCGGCATAGCGTTCTGCATGAGCTACTCGTTCAGAAGCGCTCGCAGCATCAAGCCGCTTCACAACCTTTGCCGGCACACCCGCGACAAGCGTATTCGCTTCCACAACACTGTTCGGCGTCACAACACAGCCTGCCGCAACAACGGCGCCTTCTTGCACAACCGCGCCGTCAAGCACCGTCGCATTCATCCCGATAAGCACTCCGTCTTGCACTTCACACGCATGCACGACTGCACCGTGACCTATGGTCACATGGTTTCCGATTCTGACCGGAATTCCTCCGGCACCATGCAGCACACAACAATCCTGTACGCTAGTGCTTTCACCTATCGTTATGGGCGCCACATCACCGCGCAGGCACGCCCCGTACCATATGCTGGAGTGCGCACCGACACGAACGTCACCTACGAGATACGCGCCGTCTGCCACGAACGCTGTCTTGTCCACTACTGGCAACTTGCCTTGGTATTCTATCTGCATCTACTAACGGCTCCTCGTCTATCTATGCTATATGTCTATCCGAGATTCGAGCACCCTCACAAGCAGTTCGACGCTTGCCTCAATGTCGCCTATGTCTACCATCTCCGAAGGAGTGTGTACATAGCGGGTGGGAATAGAGATCACACCTGAAGGAACGCCTTCTTTAGTCAGATGTATCGCGCCGGAATCAGTGCCCCCGACATCAAGCACTTCCATCTGGTAGGGTATGTTGTGCTTCTTCGCCGCCTCAACCATCAAGCCCTTTACTTTCGGGTGACAGATGATGCTCTTGTCGCACACCTTAATCGCGGTTCCCTTGCCCAGTGAGACCGCCATCGTGAGTGCTTTGGGCGTGTCGCCCGTCTTTGTCACATCAAGAGATATTCCGATGTCAGGGCTGATACCATAAGAAGACGTGCGCGCTCCGCGAAGACCCACTTCTTCTTGAGTGGTAAAAACGAAGTAGCAGTCGTTCGGCGTGCTGTCCAGTCTTCTCATCGCAAGCACCATCACCGCACAGCCGATCCTATCGTCCATACTCTTTGCCACAAGCCGCTCGCCGAAATCGAGCATCTCGTTCAGGAAACCCGCCATATCACCGACCTGAACCTTCTTTTCGGCCTCTTGCCTGTCCCTTGCGCCTATATCAACGAACAGTTTGGGAATCTTCAGGTCTTTGGGTTCCTCAATAGGCTCTGAGCCCACAACGCCAACCGTGCCGTTCTCGAACAACACACGCTGGCCAAGAGCCACTGCTGGATTCACGCCTCCCACGTTTGACACCCTGAGAAAGCCGTTGTCGTCGATGTGGGTGACTATGAGTCCAATCTCGTCCATGTGGCCTGCTATCATCACTTTCTTGCCGGTACCGTCGCCTTTTTTGAACGCTATGAGATTACCGAGCGCATCCTGACTCAGTTCATATCCAAGCGCCTGGATCTCTGCGCTTATTACATCCCTTATCTTGTGCTCATACCCTGACGGTCCGTAACTCTCCACAAACTTCTTAATCAGCTGTTTCATGGCCTAAAACCTCCCTCCACACTTCTCAAAAACAGTCCTAGCAGTTTCAAAGCGTTGTCATAGTCTTGTTTGCTCGCCATCGCAACAGCCGAATGTATGTTCCTGCACGGCACTGAGAGACTCGCAGCAGGCGCCCCACTCTTCGTAAGGTTTATCATCCCCGCATCGTTGCCGCCTGTGGTCGCTCGTCTGGACTGACATGGCAGGTTGTTGTCACGCGCAATCTTCAGCAGTTGCTCTCGCATCGCCCTATGCGGTATCGACGTCGCATCCATCAGCCCAATGGCGGGGCCTTTTCCCAGCTGCGTGGCGGTGAGGTGACTCTCTACGCCGGGGAGATCTGCGCAGATGGTGCCTTCTAGCGCAAGCCCCATGTCTGGTTCGACTGCATAAGCAGCAACAGCCGCTCCCCTGAGCCCCACTTCTTCTTGCACGCTGAACACTCCGTAAACAGGTATGCTCCATTCCATTTTCATCACTTCAAGTAGAAGCGCGCAGCCTATTCTATCGTCGAGCGCTTTGCCTTTGATATAACCATCGCCCATTTCGCAGAACTGCGTGTCGAACACCGCCACATCGCCAACGCTCACAAGTTTCTCTGCTTCCTCTCTCGACTTGCAGCCAATGTCTATGTATAGATTGTCGATGGACACCGGCTTCTCGCGCTCGTCCTCAGCCTGCAGGTGGTACGGCTTGGCTCCTATCACTCCCGGAATCCTGTTTGTGCCTATGCGTACTGCCTTGGAAAGCAGCACTCTGTCATCAATCCCGCCAACTTTGGCGAACTTAAGCGCACCGCTCTTTTCGATGAAGGTTATCATGAGCCCGACTTCATCCATGTGAGCCACCAACATCACCTTGGGCGCTTTTTCGGGCCCCTTTCTGGTTATTATGTTGCCTATCGTATCAGAGCGCATCTCATCTACCATGCCTGAGAGCTCACCTATGATTATATCGCGCACTTCGTGTTCATGGCCCGAGACACCAAACGCCTCACTCAGCGCTTTTATCACCATACCAATCCCTCCACATAAGCGCGATCCACGCTCGAGATGAAGCGTGCCAGAAGTCTGGCAGCACGCTTTATGTCGTCCAGGTTTGTGATCTCGACGCTAGTATGCATATTGCGCGTCGGAATAGACAGTATCGCTGTCGGCACTCCCTCTCGGCTTACCTGAATCGCCCATGCGTCTGTGCCTGACCTCCCCGGGGTAACGTCGAGTTGGTAGGCTACCGAATACTCTTCTGCACAGCGCTTAAGGCTTTCGAACAGTTTTGGATGCACGTTGGGCCCTAGCGCGATGCCTGGGCCTTTATCCAGTGTAAGTTGCCTAGATTCAGGTACTCCTGGTTGGTCTCCAAACCCAACGTCAATAGCAACAGCCAGGTCAGGCACTATGCCGTATGCTGCCACAATAGCCCCACGAAGCCCTGGCTCCTCCTGTACGGTGGCACACGCGAACACGTCAGCTTCATGCTTCATCTTAGAGAGTTCACTGAGACATTCATATATCACGGCCACACCCGCGCGATCGTCGAGAGCCTTGGCCGCAACGTTACGGTTTTGCAGCTCTGTGAATTGCCTCATCATCGTGACGGTATCGCCTACTGACACTACCTCTTTGACCTGCTCGTACGAAAGCCCGACACTTATCGAGAGGTCGTCTGTCTTGTAAGACTTCTGTCTGTCTTCGGGCTTCAGAAGGTGCGGGGGCATAACACATATCAGCCCGGGCAGATCTCTTCTGCCGTGTACCACCACCTCGGCCGCGGGAAGAGTACGCCTGTCTATTCCGGGATGGATGAACCGAAGAAAGCCTGACTCTTCAATCTTGGTCACAACGAGCGCCACCTCATCCATGTGCGCGGCAAGCATGATTCTGGGTCTGGGCGGTTCATGGCAACCTGATTTGAGTGCTATGACGTTACCGAGCTTGTCTTTTCTGACCTCGTCGCAATAGCGGCCAAAACCCTCTTCTACGACGTGTGCCACACGGCACTCATAGCCCGATGCGCCCTGTGTAGAACACATCAGCTCCAAAAACTGCTTTGAATGCACAATATTCCTCCTTCCCTGACAAAACGAATATACGTTCACATCGGGTCGTTTTCCTGTCGGCTGCGAGGCGCAACCACACCAAGCCTTTTACGGTACAACATCTCATCTATACCACGAACGACATAATCTCGTATTATACCGCAGCGCTCGTAGCCCATCGCCTCGTAAAAGCGTATTGCGTGCTCATTGAAACTGGACACCAGCAGAAACATATCTGGACCCGACTCCAAGACCTTCTGCTCGGCCGCATCGAGCAAACGCTTACCCACACCGCGGCCTCTCATGTGCTCTCTTACACCGATGAGTTTCAGGTAACCACTTCTGCCAAAGCAACCTTTCAGGAGTACCCACGCAAAGCCGATCACTCGCCCCAATTCATCTTCTGCCACTATGCAAAAAGAATGATGCGGATCAAGTTCGGCATCTGATAGAGCACCGGATACGATATCTGTCGCTTTGGCCACATCAATGCCGTAACGATGCCAGAGCGGCGTCTTGCCGATTATGCCAGCAACTTGTGCTACATCGGCCGTTTGCATATGCCTTATTACCATCTTGTCCCCTGCCTCACATGAACTGAAGATCAAACGCGAATTCTTCTTTGAGTACGTCCCGGCACACTCCTAGAAGGTCGTCTCCATCGCGGTTGAACGGCTCAACCGGAAGGATAACAAGTTGTGGATTCCACTTCACAAAAGCGGGTGTCCGAAACAGATCTCGAAAATCTTGCACCGTGAGCAGACCTGCGCTCTGTATATTGCCTCCGAAAAAACTATTTCGTGCACTAAACACACGAATCGCATCACGCGGCAATTCCGCTAGCGCGTCTTCAAAAAAGTGCGCTGCCAGCTCCGATGTCACAATGGCACTGCGTGTTCCGCAGCTGCGCAATACACTCTGCAGCCTTTGAAGCCTGCGGCCTGACATGTCAAGCCGCATCACAAGCCCGGTGTCTGCTGCTTGAGGCTTAGCCAGCCGCACTTTCAGTCTTTGTCCACCGCGAATCAGGTCGAGTTCAGGCGAAGCATTGTCTCTCGCAGCGTAGAACGCATCCTGAGATGTGATCATCTGCACGCCATCAACACAACAGATATCGTCGCCAGCCAATATACCCGCCCTTGCCGCAGCGCTCTGCTTGATCACCGCTTCAACCGGTGTGCGCACACGCGAGAGCATTCTGGGCTCGACACTTACAGGAACACCGTATCTGGCTTGCTGCTCTCTTGCCCAGCCAAGCAATTTGCTCTCGTCTTGTTCGGAGATGAGCGGGCTACCACACTTGGTGTATCCAGGAACAAACAGCCTTACGGTGCGCGCACCATAAGAAGCGAGAGCGCGTATCGTAGCACTGATGTCTTCCCAACCTGATACTTCGGGTACTGCCACGATGCTGCCTGAAAAACCGATGCCGTGCTCTGCCAGCATGACTAGCGTGCGGCAAGCTCTTTTAGGTTCACGGTCTTTCATGATGCGCTCTCGCACGTCGGCCGACACAGAATTCAGCGAAAGCGTCACATGCACGTCTCCGAGTTCTCTCAGCAGTTCTACGTCCGCAGCACTAACGAGAGTGCCGTTAGTGGTAAGCGCGATTCTCGCTGCAGGCATCTTCTCGCGTATCTTGCTGAGCACTAGATTCAGATGCGGGTAGGTATACGGTTCGCCCTCATTGATCCTTGTTGCAGACTCTCCTATTACCACTTTCTGGTGCGAGCGCAGCAAGGAGATATGCTGTAGTACATCATCAAGCGCTCTTGGGGGGATATCGTATGTCTTTACGCCCGGAGGGTTTTGCCTATTTGAGCAAAACACGCACGCCACGTTACACGTGCTTGTAAGCGGTAGCACAGCATGGTGCAGAACCGACTCAACCAACATCGGACGCACCTGGCTCACCTTTGTGTTGCCTTTTCGACACGCTTTGCCGGCACCCCGGCAAAAAACTCGCCCGCAGGCACGTCGCGGGTGACCACGGAACCAGCCCCGACTTGGGCACCACTTCCTATACTCACACCTGCGAGCACAAGCGAGTTTGCGCCCAGCAGCACGTTGTCCCCGATTACCACACGCCCTTTCCTCCATTCATCGACCAAGAACTCGTGGGTGAGGATCGTGACGTTATACCCGATAACACAATTGTTACCTATGGTTATGAGTTCGGGGAAGAATACGTCGAACATGGCACAAAGCGCCACGGCCGAATCAAAGCCTATCTTGATGCCTATCAGACGGTAAAGCGCGTTCTTAAGCCCCACAAACGGAAGGTATTTCGCAGTAAACAACACGATGAAGTTTCTTGCTGCCTTAAGCGGACACACGTACTTGTGCCAATCACGCATCGGGTTTCTGCCGCGTACTGCACGGCTATCGAGGTTTCGCATTACGCCCTGCCTCCTCGCGGAGACGTGCCAAGCATAAGTGCAGGATACGCGTTCAGATCCCAGCCAGATCTGAATCCATGGCTGAGCAGATGATGGCCTCTCGCGGCGATCATGGCAGCGTTATCTGTGCACAGCACAGCCGGAGGTATGAGTAACGATACTCGTTCGGCTGCAGCTCTTTTTAGGGCGGCTCGGCGAATCTCGCTGTTAGCTGAAACACCGCCAGCAAACATGAGCATCTTTGAGCGTGTGCGCTCAACGCACGAGAACGCCTTGTCCACAAGTACGCACGAAACGGCCCGCTGAAAGC
Source organism: uncultured Pseudomonadota bacterium (assembly GCA_964417635.1). Classification (GTDB taxonomy): domain Bacteria; phylum Bacillota; class Sulfobacillia; order JAUYEF01; family JAUYEF01; genus CAYQIY01. Next base: position 11,227 of record CAYQIY010000004.1, read on the forward strand.
TGGCGGCAATGTCTTGCTTCGATGCTTCGCCCGCCTCAACGACATGCCTGACGGCTGTCTTAAGCCCACTGAAGCTGAAGTCATAAGAGCCTTCTTCGAGGTATGCTCTGGGGAACTTGACTGCTTCTGGGTCGCCTTTTTCGGCAAGCCTATCGATGAGTGGGCCACCCGGGTAGCCCAAATCGAGAAGTCGAGCCACTTTGTCGAACGCTTCACCGGCGGCATCATCACGCGTACGTCCCAGCACAGTCATGCTATGTTCGGACTGCATATGAATGAGGTCTGTATGACCACCTGACACAACCAGACACACCAGCGGGAACTCGGGGCGCTTACCGTCTTCGCGTTCAAGGAAGTTGGCGAAGATATGCCCCTCCAGATGGTTGACCCCGATTAGCGCTATGTCTCTACCGAAGGCGAACGCCTTCCCAAACATTACGCCGACGAGCAATGCGCCCGCAAGTCCAGGTCCGCAGGTGACAGCCACAGCATCGATGTCTTTGTCGCGGATACCTGCACCAGAGACTGCCTCGGACATCGCTGGCAGAATGGTTTCAAGGTGTTTCCTTGATGCTATTTCGGGCACAACGCCGCCGTACTTTGCGTGCAGTTCCACCTGTGAGGCAATGACGTTAGACAGCACTCTCGTGCCGTGCTCAACAACAGCGACCGAAGTCTCGTCGCAGCTTGTCTCTATACCCAGAACAAGTCTTGGTTCGCTCACCCGCATCTTCCTGTCTAGACGTACCGTACTCCTTCGTTTACCGTTCGCGCAGCGCCGAGATCATCCAACCACATAACTATTGCGTCTTCGTTGGTGTCTGAGTAGTAGCCTTTGCGAATACCTCTTGCAACAAAGCCTAGCTTGCGGTAGAGATCTTGGGCGGCCGAGTTCGACACTCTTACTTCCAGCGTCATCCGCGTAGCGCCTCTGGACTTGGCACGCTCCATCATCTCGCGCATGATCTTCTCCCCAAGCCCTCTTCTGCGGAACTCAGGGTGCACCGCGATGTTGGTTATGTGCGCCTCGTCCAGTATAACCCACATACCTGAATATCCAATCACCCTTGACTCGTACTCGACAACTATGTAGTGAGCATACACATTCTCGGTGAGTTCAGTTGTAAATGACCTTCTCGACCACGGAGTCGGGAAAGACAGAGCCTCTATATCAAGCACTGAGTCAAGGTCTTTTAGCATCATCTCACGCATCAGCACGTTCAACTGTCTACCCCCACACCTCGCGCTCTTTTCTCTTCGGCTTCGGAACGTCTGAGGTATACCGGAGTCACTTCTTCCGGGTCACAAAACAGAGACTGTCTGTACCTGCACAATGCAATGAGCCCAAGATTTGTCGACGAAGGCACGCACTCAGATGCTTCGGCATACACCACGTTAGGGCGAATCTTGTGCATGGCGGCTTCCACTTGGCTAATAGCGTCTCCTGCCAGCACGAGCCTTGCTCCGGGTTCTAGGGTTTGCGCGAACCCGAGCACCGCTCGTTCAATTTCCGGAAGATTGTATGCTCCTGCTTCCCAAAGTGTCTGCATGCGGCCTGCTCCGTGATGTCTGTACACACCTGAATAGTACATGCCTCGCCTCGCATCGAGCACGACGCAGCAAATATCCGGGCTCACCACGTTCGCAGCGATGACTTCCAGAGTGTTAGGCGCAACAAGCGGCACAGCCCATGCGCGCGCGAGCGCCTTCGCTGTTGCAAGCCCAATTCTTATACCTGTAAAAGAGCCGGGGCCCACAGAAACCCCTATCGCCCTAAACTCTTGTCTCGGAACTCCGGACTCAACTAGCGCTTCTTCCACCATAGGGAGCAATTTTGTCGAGTGAGTGCGGTACAACTGCTCATCTCTCGCATACAGTATGCGCGTATCGGCTTCAGTCGTGAGCACGGAGACTCCACACACAACTAGACTCGTCTCGAGCGCGAGCAGCGCCAACGTGAGACCACCTCCTCGACAAACATCACCGCGCGTTGTGACACAGCCTCTAGAGTTATGCGCCTAGCCTCTGGATTCTCTGCAACCAGTTCAAACGTCAGCAGTATACGTGTTTGGGGTAGATACTCAAGAGCTCTATCAGCCCACTCGATGACCACAATCGTGTCAGGACTAAGATACTCCTCGTACCCCAGATCAAATATGTCCTCGGCTGCGTCGAGCCTGTAAAAATCCATGTGCACAAGCCTCAGGTGCGATTCGTACTCGTTTACCAGCGCAAAAGAAGGACTCCTCACGTAATCGCTGGTGCCAAGAGCACGAAACAACGCCTGCGTAAAACGGGTTTTTCCCGCGCCCAAAGGCCCGATCAACCCTATTACATCACCGCCTTGAACCAGAGATGCGATCATCTCTGCAAACCCGTCTGTTTCATTGGGCGAGCAAACCATTATCTGCATCTCGGTTCGCAACCTGGATAAGAACCTCCATGCTGGGCAATAATTCCATCTACAACAACCGGAAAGGGTGATTGCGTTGCACAAGAGCGATGTTCTCAATATCTATTCTTCGCTGAGCGATGTGAAATCAACGGTATACCGGAACACTCTGGCCGTAGCCACATTGCTAGACATTCTTCTGGCCAAAGGAATCATCACGCGCACTGAGTTTAGGCTGACTGCCCAAGAACTCGACCGAGAGGCTGAAGATCTATGCGAGTCCTTGGTCATAGACGAGCATATTCTTCCTTGATTTTCTGGAAGTCTTCCCATACCGGTCTCTTTTTTGATGGGTCTCTCAAGAGTGCTGCGGGGTGAAACGTCGGCATTATCTTGATACCGCCTTTGTCGTGCCAAGTGCCTCTTAATCTGGTTATTCTCGCCTTCGGATCGACTAGCGTCTGTGTGGCAAGCGCACCGAGGCAGCACACTATCTTAGGCTCAATGAGTCGCATCTGGCACGCCAGATACGGCAGGCAGCTGGCACACTCCGACGACTCGGGTAGCCTGTTTTGAGGCGGCCTGCACTTCACGATATTCGTGATAAACACCTCTTCTCGGCTGAATCCCGCTGATGCAAGAATTCTGTCCAAGAGTTGGCCCGCCGCACCCACAAACGGTCGGCCGGTCTTATCCTCGTTAAGCCCCGGTCCTTCGCCTATGAGCATCAACTTTGCCTCAGGGTTGCCTTCTCCAAAAACGATGTGCGTGCGTTGAGCCGAGAGTTCGCATCGCGTGCAGTCGTCCATAATGCGCGTGAGCTCCGCAAGGCTCGACACACCAGCCAACTCGTCGTCTTCTTTTATCTTGAAAACAGCGCGTATACGGTCAGGTGACTTCTTCTTTTCCGAAACAGCGTCAGGTTTTGTATCAAATAGCGACATCTGTGTAGCACGTTCTGACAGTTTAATCTCCCCCAAGCATCGGGTCGGACTATTCACCTTTGTGGTGCGAAGAGTCTTCAACAAACATGGAAGCACGCTGCGCAAGCCCTTCGGCATGTGCTCTGATTATCTCCGGGTACTTGACAACGCGCTCAAGATTTTGCGCAAGAATGTCCGAGTACACGCTACACACGTCTTCGCCTAACTCGCACAGTCTGTGTTTCGCCTCACGTCCTCTGTCTTGAGCAGCAGCACAGTCCGGCGTGCAAGGGAAAAAGTCGCGAACAAAGTACGCTTCTTCAGCCACTGGTTTATCAGTCGCACGATGCTCTTCCACTTGGCTAGCAGCACGCATCTCGACGCTAACATCCATGGACGCGCGATCTGCGACGTACTTGTTGAGACAACAAGTTGGGTACCCCAAGATTTCTCCTATTGCTCGGACGAACTCGGGAGACGCCTCTTCAGGAAACACCCTGTAATACGGAGGAGCCGATGGTCGAGGATGCCGAATCGCCTGGAAGCGCAAATCCTTTCTGAGTTCATCCAGTCTATCTATCTCAGCGCCCACATCAGACTCTGTGTAAATCCAGATCTCCCTGATGGTCGGCCTAACTTCTTTTTCTTTGTACCTAAGCCCAAGGTCTCGTGCCCACTCCAGGTGTGCTTTGTACTCTGGAGACGAGATCACTTTGCGATCAAATATCTCTCTTAAAAGCTGCGTCTTGTACGGCAGCGACTTCTTCCCAAAGCGACGCAGTGTGTCCATCAGTCTGGTCGACACAAACTCGGTATACGGCTTAGAAGGGTCGCGCCGTCCGGTTGTTCGCCAGTAGAATTCGTTATCTATCTCAGGCCCGACACCCTCTAAACCCGGAATCTCGGCCGGTACCATTATGAGCGCGGCCTTTCGCACCTCCAATCCGACCAGTAGATAACATTCCAGTTTCGCTCTATCGTGGATTCTGTTATCTGCCATAAGCAGTTTGAGTTGGCTCTGCGTCAAGTTCACGTTGCACTCCTCCTGACAGCTACTGCTCGCACTTTTCTTTTCCGTATTATTCAAATCCTTCCCGAATACACGCCCGACATCTCGGGATCGGTCTGCTTCTTAGCCAGAAGCAGCCATGAAAGCGCTGCGCCACACAACCCGAGTACGCCCGTCAACACAAATCCCCAGGCAAGACCGATGCTCTGGCCTATTACTCCAACCAAAACAGGTCCGACGAACATGCCCAGGGCGTATATTGCCTGAAACACTCCCATTGCGCTCGCCCTCGCCTCGCGCTCTATGCTCTTTATGCTAAGACCCATAAGAAGAGGAAAACTCATACCTCTGCCAAAACCTCCCACGAGCTGCAGTACGTACAGCACGCTTACGCTCGCCGCAAACGGTACGAGCATCGCCGAAACCGAAAACAGTGAGAACCCGGCCGCCACCGTGGCCCTCTCTCCTATAGTGCGGGCAAACAGAGTGCCGCTCAGCGGCGCTGCGAGTATACTTGGCAGCACAGATAAAGTGGTGAGCACAGAAAGTTGCATGCTTGAAGCGCCTATCGCCTTTGCAGCCACAGGCGTGAATCCAAAGACAGTACCAAAGGATATGACTTGAGAGAGCACGGCGAGCCCGGATACGGTAAGCAAACTTCTGTGCATGATAACGCTGCCGAATCGCCTGACGAGAACTGCGCCAGAACCCCTATCGCCTCCTGTCTCAACTATTCCCAAACTCAAAAGCGAGCCAAGAGCTCCGCCCATGGCGGCGAGCAGAAACGTTACCCGCGGTTCCAACACCTGTGCAAGAAGACCTCCTGTCAAGATCGCCGAAACCTGACCGAGTGCGTTGAACCCGTTGATGACTGCTATTGCGCGCGGAGCATCGCCAGAGTCGAAGTAGCTTGAGTATAAGACGGTATATGCCACCCACATCGAGGCCGCAACCCCCGACATGAACCTGAACACGAGCACCGCAAGCGGAGTGGTGGACAAGTAGAGTCCAATGCCTGCGCCAGACGCGAGAACTGCGCCGATTACTACGAACAGTTTGCGCCGCTGTAACAGGTCTGAGGCCATGCCTATTGGAATGCGCAACACCAGTTGGGATAGACCGTACGAACCTGCAATCCAGCCTATCATGCGGTACGACGCACCTACCGACTCCGCGTACGGCGCAAGAAACGGCGCGTAGGTGTAAAGCGAGAACCAGTAAAGTGTCGTGACTGCGAAGAATAGCGGGATACGGTACCGTGTATAGTGCAGTAGACTTACCTCCTCGCTACCTGGTACCGGATGACTCAACAGCGCCCTTCCATACGGCAAACCCACCCCTAAGATACGTGGCGTCGACGCCAGCGCTAAGAAGGCGGCGGGTGAGTTCAACAGACTCTCTGCCGGTAGGGCATATGACCACAACCCGGGTGCTTGGGTTAGCTTCGGCCAGAACCGCCTCGAAATCAGCCTTGGACACGTTGATTGACCCCGGAATATGCGCTTTGGCAAACTGTTCTTTGGTGCGTGTGTCTACAATGAGCGGCGGCGTTTCTTGCCGGAGCATTGCAGCGAGTTCAGGTGCATCCACAAATGGAGTGTATGGCCTGGCAATGTATGTGCGCAATACAAGCACAATAAGCATGACTATCACGATGCTGAACAACAGCCTAAATCTCACGCCCTACCACCTCCTAAGTTCACTTCTAGAACGAATTCCACATCCAGTAGCCGGATGCCATGAGCCCCATGAGAAACAGCATCAAAACCAGAGTGAGCAGTAGAGCTCCGGTATTGAGATTAATCGAGTTCCACCTAAAAGAACGTGGCCCGGAGTTCGCAGCGCGCATCAAACTGGAGGCGTCGCTAGAGGCGTTCTCGAGTCTTTCGTACGCGCGTTCAAGCGAACTCTCTGCATCTGCCAGCCCGTTCAGAGCAGACTTCGCAGACTGCTCTGCGTCCTCGTATTTCTTGCTAATCGCGACATCGACTTTGAGTACTCCGCGTGTGGCATCGTGAGCAAGCCTTCCTGCTTCATCGTACCCAGCAGACACTGCCTGGTCTAGGTCGGACAGCCTGCGTGCAAGGCTGCCCAGTCCTTGAGGCAGTTTCTCGTATCCTTCGTCAAGTCTTCGGTCAAAAAAGTAGTATATTGCCTGTATGATTCGTAGGAGCACTCTAAGAAGCGGCCTTATGAATACCAGTTCTGCATTCATGAAAGTCGGCATGCACAGACCGAACAAACCGAGCCTGGTGCCGATGATGAACAGCAGCAAAGATGTCAAGAGGACAGGAACCATTGCAGAGACATTCGGCAACGTGTAAAACACTTCATGTTCCAGCGCCGAAAGCCCTGTCGCCCAGGGTCCGGAGCCAACCGCAGGAGCAATCGCTCGACTGACCAAGTGCTCAGGGAACCTGCCAGCAAGCAGCACAAGTGCCGCGGCCGCGTATAGCGCGGCTCTGCCTGCCGTCCATGTTATGTGCGTGCGATGCTCGGTGTCCTGCGGACACATCAAACCGAGTACCAGCCTTATGGCATAGCAACCCGTCAAAGCTCCTGCCACAGAAAACAAGAACGCAACAAGCCACGAAGCAGCGCCCGGATAATAGTGGTGCGCCTTCTCCACGGCGTGGTGCAGCAGTGTCTTAGAAGCAAAGCCATTCATGCCGGGAACAGCAGCAATCCCCATGGCAAAGACTGCAAGGGGAATATAGCCCAATGCGCGCGTCCACCTGTTGCTGCCCCAGCTGAAACCCGCAAGCCTTGCTCCTGCCATCATGAACAGCCCTGACTTGAATACGGCATGGGACATAACGTGCAGCAGCACGCCGCCGAATGCCAAGGCTCCGACTTTGGGATATCTCATTGCAACACCCAGTCCGAGCAGAAGATAGCCCATCTGACTCACGCTGGAGTAGGCTATAAGCCGTCTGGAATCTCTTTCGAGCAACGCGCTGAGACCGCCGGTAAACGTGGTGAGCACCGCGAGTACTAAGATGAGCGCTCCTATGCCATGCCACACGCCCCAGAGTTCGGAAGCAGCCGACTCAGGCACCATAACAGAGCCAAACGTCCGTATGAGCCCGTAAAGCCCTGTCTTGCTGAGTACGCCGGAAAGCAACGCGCTCGCGGCCGCAGGCGCAACAGGGTATGTTCTCGGCAGCCAGAAGTGTACAGGTACCATTCCTGCCTTGATGCCAAATCCCAGTAAGAACAGTACGCCAACCAGGTAGGGGTTGAACTTCGCCGAAAGAGCGTCCATTGAAGGCAAGAATGCGGTTGTACCGACTGCAAAATTGAGAATAGACACCGCCGAAAGCAACATCAATCCTCCAGCCATGCCCATGAAGATGTACAGCGCTCCCGCAGACATCGCCTGCGGCTTCTGCGTATGAACAACGAGCGCATACGACGAGAAACTCATCAACTCAAAGAACACGAACAACGTGAACAGGTCGCCGGCCAGAAACACTCCCTGGCAGCCCCCGAGAGTTATGAGCAGAAACGAGTAAAACCGGTACTTCGATCGGTCAGGAGCCATGTAACTGAATGCAAACACCGAGGCAAGCAACCATAACACAGCTGCCACCAGCACAAACAGCCTCGACAGCGCATCGATGTGCACTGACATCCCATATGACAGCACGCCTTCAACGGCCGACCTCACAGGAATCACGCTTTCCCAGGCAGCGCCCCACAGTGAGACGGCCAGGAAAACCTGCACGGCGCTTATGAGCACGGCCAGCACTGGTAAGCGTGCTCTTAGCCGCGGCAGCACAATAGCCAGCAGACCTGTGAATAGTGGCAATACCACCATAAGGTTCACAAGCCCGGATAGGCCCGTCATCGCACTCAGTACACGCGCTAACATAACTCCCCCTTCCTTTTTTCGCTAGGGTACCGGAAGATACTTGACCCAGATGTCGCAGAGCGTAAACGGTAGACTGGACGGAACCATTGAGAAGACAAGCGAACCAGCAGCAAGCAGTACCACAGGCACCAGCATTGCAGCTGGCGCTTCAAGTCCCCGTTTCCGGTCTGATGAGTTGTGCACATCGTTATCATTTGGCTCGGCAAAAAATGCGGTTATGACTATAGGTAAGCTGTACACACACGCCATCATGCTGCATAGCATAAGCACCCCCACAAGCAACGGCTGCCCCGATTCAAGCGCACCTTTTGAGAGCATCCACTTGCTCACAAAGCCATTGAACGGAGGGATTCCAATCATAGACAGCGCGGCCATGGTAAACGCTCCCATGGTAATAGGCAGTCGTCTGCCTATACCCCTAATGCCTGACAAAGTCTTCTGGCCCGTGGTGTGCGTCATTATTCCTACGCACAAGAACAAACACGCTTTGGCAAGTGCATGGCCAAATATGTGAAACATGCTACCTTCAAGCCCGTCTCTTGTGAGCAGGGACACCCCCATCAGAACATATCCGATCTGCCCTATGCTTGAGTAGGCCAATCGACGCTTTAGATCGTCCTGCAAGATGGCTACAGCCGAGCCCAGCAGCATCGTGATGACTGCCAGCACAGTAAGTATAAGTGGCCAATTGCCCGCTTGCAAGAAGTGCGCTCCGTATACGTTGTAGAACACCCGTATAATACCGTACGCGCCAGACTTTATCATGAGCCCCGAAAGAAGCGCACTGGCCGGACTTGGTGCCACCGGATGCGCGTCAGGCAACCACACGTGCAACGGGAACATACCTGCCTTGATACCGAACCCAATCATGAACGCCACAAAAATCGCGAACGATAGCAATGTCTTCTCCGGCATGATGCCAAAATGCGCAAGACTGAGCGTTCCGGATAGGTCGTACGTGGCTATGATGGCAAAGAAGAGCATCAAGCTTCCCGAGAGCGACATCACCAGGTATTTGAACCCTGCCTTCATTGCCTCGGGCGTCTGCTCGTGTATTATGAGCACATACGCCGCGAGCGAGATCATCTCGAAGAACAAGAACAGAGTAAACCAATCACCCGCAAGGGCAACTCCGAGACATCCTCCGAGATTCAGTATAAGCACCGCGAAAAACCTCGGCTGATGCTCTGAGTGTTTCATGTAGACTGTTGAATACAACACGACAAGCGACCATACGCCGGCGATCACGCTCGCGTACAGGTAGCCGAGCGAATCCACCCGGAAAGTCATGCCCAACGGAGGCAGCAAGTTCGGAAAACCTGCCTCAATTATGCAACCTGACTTCACCAGCGGATACATCGTGGCCACCGCCCCGAGGCTCAACAGCGCCACCAAGAACGAGACCACCTTTCCCAAAGTAGGAAAGCGACTACTAAGCGCGTATACCCCGATGCTCGCCACAAGTGGAATCACAGCTGCCCAAAACGGCACCCATGATTGCACTACGACAGCTTCTTGAGCCATTTGTGAGCAGGTCCCCCCTCCCTGACACGAATTCTGTTATGCGATCACTGCAGCATCTGTATCAATACCTGAGGAAAGAAGCCGAGTATGATGCAGAGCGATGCCATCGCGAGCAAAGGTATCAGAATCGCCACGGGTGCTTCGTCTACCTCAACTCTTGAGCCGTCATCAGTTTCGCTCTTTGCAAAGAACGCCGACACGATGAGCGGAAAGCAGTACAGTAATACAAGCAGACTGCCTCCCAAAATGACCACGACGAAAAATGGTCGACCAGCTTCCATCGCTCCCTTTGCGAGATACCACTTGCTCATAAACCCGTTCAAAGGAGGTATCCCTATCATCGAAAGCGCAGCTAAAGACAGTGCTCCCATCGTAAACGGCATCTTTCTGCCGAGTCCTGCAATTTGTCCAACTTCAGTAATGCCGGTCTTAATTGTCAAAGCACCCGCCGCCATAAACAAGCACGCCTTGATGACTGCGTGGTTTGCTATCTGCAAAAACGCGCCTGTAATAGCCGTCTCAGAACCGAGCCCCAGTCCCAAGAAGATGTACGCCACTTGTCCTACAGTGGAAAATGCGAGCATCCGCTTGATTTGACGCTGCCCCATTGCAAGCACAGAACCTATCAGCACGCCGGCCGTAGCCATGAGAAGCAGAACCTGCATTACACGTATCTGGCTTATAACCTCTAACTCATACACACGGGTCAGCATGCGCCAGAGCGCAAAGGGCGCTACTTTTACCACAAGACCTGAAAGCATCGCGCTCGAGGCCGTAGGAGCAGCCGAATGCGCATCCGGAAGCCATATGTGCAGCGGAAACAGCGCTGCTTTCACCAAAAATCCAATGGTCATGAGCCCGATGGACGCCAGAACGTTAAGAGGTGCGGCTGCCAGAGCGTTAGGCATTTCCTGCGCTATGAAGCCCATGTTCAGGTTGCCTGTGAGCATGTAAAGAATCGCAATACCCATCAGAATACAGCCTGAGCCCATCTCGCTCAACACGAAGTATCTAAAGGTGGCTTCAACCGAATCCCGGGTTCCCTTCACCGCAATAATGCCGCACGCCGCAAGAGAAGAGATCTCCATGAACACATACAGGTTGAAGACGTCACCTGTCATTATCATGCCACACATCGAACCCAGCAGTAGCAAGTTAAGCGCATGGTAGCGCGGCACCACGTTTGCAGCGAGTTCCTGCGGCGAGCTGCACAGTGAATACAAGAAAATAAGCGTGCCCACGCAGAACATCACGCCCAGCATGGCGCCTGCAAGGCCATCGATATAAAGCTCAATGCCCCATGGAGGTAGCCATCCGCCAAGGAAATACCTTACGGTGCCTGTGTGCTGCACGTCGCGCCATAGACTCACCAAAGGCAGAGCCGCAAGCGCCAAAGAACCAACTACCACAGGCGTAACCCATTCTTTCTTCCACCTGGCTATTACAGGTAGCAGAAATGCGCCCATGAATAGAAAGACTACTATGAGTACAGGAGCGTGAGTTGTGTTCAAGGGCGCTCCTCTCTTCCGAGCCGTATCTGTGCTATCTCATCGGCATCTAATGTTCCATAGAATTGGTAGAGCCTCACTATAAGGCTCAGCGCAAATGCGGTAAGACTCACCGCAATGACGATACCCGTGAGAATGAGAGCCTGTGGCAACGGGTTCACAAACGTAGAGTTGCGTGACCCCTCGATGATAGGCACTCTTCCGTTCGCCACATATCCACCGGATATGAAAAACAGAAATATGGCAGTCTCCATGATGTTAAGCGCCATTATCTTTTTTATCAGGTTGGAGTGAGTGAGCATTGTATGCAACCCGATAACAAACAGCACCATGGCGACGGCGTAGTATAGGTTATCGTATAAAGCCAGAACAATATCGCTAATGGTCGGATTCCTCCTCTGCCATAGCGCTGAACAGAGTGGCAATAGTGCTCGCCACTTTGAGACATATGGCAAGCCCTATCAGCAACATGAATCCCCCAGACAGCAGCCTGCCTGCCTCACCTTTGGGGAATCCGGCGGCAAGGTTGGTAAGAAAACCGGTTCCCACGAGTATACCAATGGCTCCTATGAGTACGAATGTGATAACCGCACCGCTCTCTATCAACGTCAGGTAGCCGTGAAGACGTGTCCTGTTGGCAAAGGGCAGGTCAAGAATAAACATCAGCACGAAACTTGCACCGATTATGGTGCCGCCGGCAAAGCCACCGCCCGGCGATAGGTGACCGTGGAAAGCAACATACAGGCCGAACACTTGTATAAACGGCAGAACCAGACTGCCGACGGTGCGCGCTATAAGGCTTCCCAAACCGTCACCTCCCGCAGAATCTGTCTACTTTCCGTACTTGGCATTCGCCGAAAGCGCAAGCGTCGCTGCAAGAATCGCCGTGAGCAACACCGTTGTCTCGCCCAACGTGTCAAATGCGCGGTAGTCCATTATGATGTTGTTCACCAGGTTGTAGCCACCCGATTCATCCGGACCGGCCGACACATAGCGGTCAGAAACGTAGTTCTGAGACGGGTTGGTCGGGTCACCAAACCTAGGCATCTCAGCCACAAGGGTCATCAAGATCAAGACAACAACACACAACATCAACAATGCTGCAAATGATCTCATTTCTCATGCCTCTCAGTTCTGCTGATTGCAACCAGAAACAAGAGCGACGTAATACCGGCTCCTATTGCTGCCTCAGTGATGGCGATATCAGGCGCTCTCAGCTGCTGCCATACGATGGCCATCACAAGCCCGTACGCAGTGAACATTATGACCGCGCTTATCAGGTCTCTTATTCTCGCGACGGCTATAGCCGAAACTATCAGAAAGGCCAATAGGCTTATACTCAGTAGATCGTGCAATCTCAACCCTCCGCCTTCTGCCGAGCCGCTGTTTGATCTATCATTTCTCTACGATATACCGCTCTTGCCAGCAGGTGTGATGCAGTCGGCCCCGTTAACCACAAGAACAACAGAATCATGAGCACGCGCAGTGCGACCACATTGAAACCGGCGTGAATCGCAAGCGCGACCATCATAAGCCCGCCTCCGAGCGTATCACACTTGGTGGTTGCGTGTATTCTGGGCAGCACTCCAGGCATACGCAACAGCCCGATGGTCCCGACTGCGAAGAAGAAACTACCGGACACCACCAGTGCAACGATTACTATATCTTTCAGCGTTGCTGCGTCCATCACTTGAGAATCCGTCCCTTCTCCAGATAAGCAGCAAGCCCGCATGTCGCAAGAAAACTAATAAGAGCATACACAAGACAAACGTCCAAAAACTGATGCGAACGATTTAAGAACGCAAGCATTGAAAGCACGACAACCGTCTTCGTTCCGATAACATTTATGGCGACTATTCTGTCCTCAGGCGTAGGCCCTATGATCGCCCTCAAGAAACTCAGGAACGTCAACAACACGAGCAAAAGGGAGCCAGCCCTGAGAGTCGTCTCTACCACAATCGTTCAGCTCGCTTCCATATCGCAGAATATATCCTCTATAACCCAGTTAGCAACCGAGTGAGCAGACTCATCGGTGAGAGCGTGCACGATGAACTCGTCACCTTGTACGTCAATGGTCAGCGTACCCGGCGTAAGCGTTATGGAGTTGGCCAGCAGCACTTTCGTGATGGGCTTTTTGAGCCTAGTCTTGAACCGGATTATTTGCGGGTTTATCGGCAGGGCTGGATGCAACACCAGTTTGGCCACTTCAATGTTAGCAGCAACTAGTTCAATAACAAACTTGGTGGCGTATCTAGCAAGAAGCAACAGAGTCGCTCTCTTAAATTCAGGTAGTTCCATCTTGCCCGGCCAACCGACTACGCATAGGCGCGATACGCTTAATGCTACCACAACTCCGACTCCAACGGTCTGCAGATCTATCCGTCCTGCAAGCAGCAACCAGAACGCAAGCAGTGTCGATGCCAGTGCACACCAACGCCGACTTCTGAGTATGCGAATTAGACTCATACGATTATTGCCTCATGCGCTGTCGCCAGCACACGACCTAGGAGCATGGGCTTCGACATCACATACCACTTCCTTTGCGACTTGCATATCAAGGGAGGCCACACGGCCTCCCTCAAAGTCCGATCTGGCTGCTCAAATCCTATTATACAACTTATACAGCGTGTTTGCGCTCAAATACCACCTGCCCATTTATGACTGTCAATTCAACATTTGTCATCAATGCGAACGGATCAGCACTGAGCACAACGAGGTCTGCATCTTTGCCTGGCTCAATACTGCCTATCCGGTCGGCCGCGCCAATTATCTCCGCAGCATTGATCGTTATGGCACGAAGCGCCTGTTCTCGCGATAGCCCTGCTTTTATCGCGAGTCCCGCGCATACAGGCAGATATTGCAGTGGCACCACAGGATGATCTGTTATCAGAGCGATCTTCACACCCTCATTCGCCAGCACTCCCGCGGTCTTGAAGCTGAGTTCACGCAGCTCGACTTTGCTTCTGGAAATAAAAGTTGGCCCAACTGAACAAGGTATCTGCTTTTCGGCAAGCAGACGCGCAATCTTGTGGCCCTCGGTGCAATGTTCAATAGAGATTTTGATGTCAAATTCTTCGGCAATCCTTATGGCAGTCACGATGTCGTCGGCTCTGTGCGCATGCACTCTCAGAGGCATCTCACCTTTTATCACGCGCGCGAGAGACTCCATTTTGAGGTCTCTATCCGGCATCTTGTCGGGATTCTTCTCACCTATCTCGATTTTCCTCAGATAGTCCTGTGCTTTGACCAGGTTCTCTCGAAGCACTGCAGCTGTACCCATTCTGGTCGAAGGAATCTTCTTCTGCTCTCGATACACACGTTTTGGGTTCTCCCCGAGGGCTGCCTTCATGCCCCATGTGCGCACAACCATATCGTCTGCTATTCTACCCCACGTCTTCACGATCACGCCTTCGCCTCCGAGCACATTTGCGCTCCCGGGCGCAACCGCACACGCGGTTATGCCAGCGCATCTTGCATCCGCAAACGCTTCGTCTTCTGGGTTTATGCCATCGAGCGCCCTCACCTGCGGGGTAGCAGGATCCGTCATCTCGTTGCCGTCAGATCCTTCCCAACCTAGTCCGTCTTCGTGCACTCCTATATGCGTGTGCGCATCAATGATGCCAGGCATAACCACCTTGCCCGACGCGTCTATCACTTGAGCGCCCTCAGGAATCTCGATGTTCACACCGACCTTACTTATCTTACCGCTTTCGATGATCACTATGCCGTTTTCAATCGGCTGCTGCGCCATCGTGAGCACGCGTCCGCCCTTTATCGCCAGCATGCTATTCGCACTCCTTCCTGAACACGACTCTACCATCTATCAGGGTGTGAGACACGCTCGAATCCACTTCCATCGGGTGGCCGTTCCATAGCACCATATCCGCATCTTTACCAGGCTCGATACTACCAACTCTGTCGGCTACACCCATCAAAGTGGCAGGGTTTATGGTCAGCGCTTTCCACGCATCTTCTTCAGCCATACCCTCTTTTACGGCAAAGCCTGCACAAAGAGGCAGGTACTGAATAGGGATCACCGGGTGGTCCGTCATGAGGCACACCATTACGCCGGCTCGTGCGCATACACCTGGAGTCTTCCAACTCTTGTCTCTGAGTTCTATCTTTGATCTTGAGCCAAGAGTTGGACCTATCACAACAGGTATGTTGCGCCGCGCCAGTTCATCAGCTATCTTGTGGCCGTCAGTACAGTGCTCGATGCTTACCTGGAAACCGAACTCTTCAGCGATTCGTACTGCCGTCATTATGTCGTCTGCTCGGTGAGCATGAGTTCTAAGAAACTGTTCACGCTTGAGCACCTTTACTATGGGTTCAAGCCTCAAGTCACGATCGGGCATCTTCTCCGGATCGGCCTGCGCTTTCTCAATCTTGCGCATGTAATTTTGCGCCTTCACCATAGCCTCTCGCAACACGGCAGCAGAACCCATTCTGGTAGACGGCATCTTCTTCTGGCTCCCGTAACAACGCTTGGGGTTTTCTCCAAGTGCTGCCTTAAGCCCAAGCGTGTTCATGATCATGTCGTCCATGATCCGACCGTACGTCTTCATGGACACTCCCTGGCCACCGATGATGTTCGCACTGCCGGGAGCGCACCATATTGCGGTTATGCCGCCGGTCACAGCATCCCTCAATCCCATCTCATCTGGGTTTATCGCATCAATCGCGCGAAGATGCGGGGTTAACGGATCTGTGATATCGTTGACGTCGTTTCCTTCCCATCCGAGTCCCTCTTCCCAAATTGAGACGTGAGCGTGCGCGTCGATTATTCCCGGAGTAAGCATTCGTCCATACGCGTCGATGACCTCGCATCCCTCAGGCAATGCCAGGTCATCTCCCACTGCGCTGATCTTACCGCCGTCAACCAACACAGTGCCTCTCTCGATGGTGCCGTGTGTTATTGTGAGCACCTTTGCATTCGTAATGGCTAGCAACGTCCCCCTCCTCCTCCTTTGTTGTTGGACTCTTTGCATTTCTGTAACCACTCAGCCAAATCCTCTTAGACAAGAAAGGACGAGCAGCCGAATTCTGGCGCTCGCCCCTTGGCACTATTCAATCTACTAACTTGGCGGTTAACCTTCGATGGTCTCGACGTTCGCACGCGGTATCGTGACAACTCGGCCGTCATCAAGTTTGGCCTTCAGGATACGCACCTTTGCACCTGTCTCGATAACTTCGAGTTCAGGTGGCAGTTCGAGCACTTCTCCGAGCAATCCGAAGTACGGTTCTCGGATGCAGCGGATGTGTGTGCCGGGCACCATACCCTCTCCCTCAGACGCATCGACCGCTTGGCTTGCTCCGCCAGTGAAGTCTGGAACGATTATCTCGGGCCTCATCACGCCGGCGCGAATCTGAGTGGCGCCGTTGATCGAGGCAATAGCACCATCAAGCGATTTCAGTAGATTAAACGTCTTGTCGGCCATTCGCATCTCACCGAATCCCTCTGTGATGATGGCCGTCACGTTGATATCTTCGTGACCGGTGATAGCCACACCGATGTCGTATCCCAAGAACTCGATCAGTTCTTTATCAATGATACCGCCTGCAACTATACCTGCAACACCGATATCATTTGCCTTCTTTAGCGCAGCGGCGGTAATAAGCGAGCCGCCGATCAGCACCTTGCCTTTGTCACTTGGACTGATCTTGTCCTGGTCCATGGGCTCATCAGCTGTAGACGCAACCATCCTGATTACGCCCTGGCGTTCACCACCAACACCGAAGATACCCTGGATGAACGCGCCCTCAGTCTCTATTACTACTCCTTCCTGAGGTAGCACTTCTGCGACTTTGCCTTCGATGTACGCCGATACTTCAACAGGAATCGGAGGCTCTCGTAGAGTCACCTGACCGGTAACCGGAGAAATGTGCTCAACTGTTCCGGCAACGGGGGCCCTGGCATAGTGCTTGAACAGGCCGAAAAATGCCTTATACAGCGCTAGCACGTCGTTCTTTTCTACATGATCGCCTACTTGCTTCTGCATGAAATGCTCAATGTCTTCGGGTTCGAGCCCGAGAGCATTGGCCACGTTTACAGTGTGGGGGTTACCAGGTATCTTAGTACGAGCCACGACAGTGTCGGGTGTGACTGCCTGTCCCTTCTCGACCAGCACTTCTCCCAACAAGGGCAGTCTTCTGGTCTTCTGGATTACGGCTCTCTCTGTAACCTTGAGGCCTGGTGTGTATGCATGTGCCACTTTGGCGTCACTCCCTTCTTATCTTGTCTTGTAGGCCTGGATGAGTTCTGCCGGGTAGACATCCAGTGCTTCGAACCACTCAAGCAGTTTGGCAACCCTATCCTGAGCCACGGTGGGTAGCTCAAGCGGTCGTCCACGTCCGTCAAGAACCAGACCAGCAATGCCACCTTCGACAGTGGTCTTGACCTCGTGGCCCTGACCCCTTCCGCAGTTAAACCCTCTCGCAGGCTTTATCTCGAGTTTGGCTGTCTGACCTTCCCCTAGAGGAATGGTCTTCATCGAGCCGTATTTGACCGTCTCGGTGATTTCTCTACCGTCGCTCGTGACAGCCTTCACCGTCATGCAATCTTCGCCCACTTTGCCGTGGCCGTTAGGCGCAATCGCGGTACCCAACCTGATAAGACAGTCTTTATCAAACACTTGCATCGCGGCCTGTGCGTGCACTTCTGAGAGCACGCCCAGCTGAGGCATCATGAAGATGCTGTCCACGGTCAGTCTGGTGATGCCTTCCGGTTGGAAAGCGTCAAGCATCATCAACACCGACTGAACACGGCGAGGTGCGTGAGACAGCACGCCGCCCGATCCGACGAGCATCCCCAGATCCATCATATCGATGTAGGTCTCGCCGCTACCGCTTTGGTCAAATGCGTCACCGATCGAGCGCTGACGCTGCACACCACGCAGTCCAACGGCGAGGCTCTTGTGGTGCTCAAACGCAAGCCTTAACGCTTCACGCGAAATCGCCTGCTCAATTACGAGCTCGTCCAGCGTTTGCGGAATCGTAGTCGGTCTGATCATCTTGTTTCGGATTCGGTTTCTAAGATCGGCTTCGTCTATGTCAAAAGGAATCCACCGCATAATATTGGCGATCCCTGACTCAAGAAGCACGTTGCATATTGAGTAGCTCATTCCGAGGTTCGCGCTAACAGTACGGTTGAACATGTCACCGAACACCGAGAACACGTCTGTGGTCGCGCCGCCGATGTCAACACCGATGACGCTGATGTCAAACGTCCTTGACGTGGTCTGCATACAAATACCAACCGCGCCCGGAGTAGGCATGATCGGTATCTCCGTCCACTTCATCAGTTTGTTGTAGCCCGGTGCCTGTGCCATAACGTGCTCCATAAACAGATTGTGGATCTCTTCGCGCGCGGGCCCAAGAACTTCTTTCTCAAGCACCGGACGGAGGTTATCCACAATCCTGAGGTCCATCTTTTCTTCTAGTATGTCTTGTGTGTAGCTCCTTGCGTCTTTGTTGCCAGCGAAGATTATCGGTAGCTTGTAGCCGATTCCAAGCCTTGGCTTCGGCTCGGCAGCCGCTATAAGCTCTGCAATCTCCACCACGTGAGTTATCGTGCCTCCGTCAATACCTCCCGACAGAAGCATCATGTCAGGCCTCAGGTGCCTGATTCTCTGGATCTTCTCGTGCGGTTTGCGGCCGTCATCAACAGAGATGACGTCCATGACGATTGCCCCTGCACCGAGAGCCGCACGCTGCGCGCTCTCCGCAGTCATTGTCTTGACAACACCGGCAACCATCATCTGCAGGCCACCGCCTGCGCTGGATGTCGATAGGTAAATATCGGCACCAGATCCGTCCGGTTGGCGTGGCGTTATTACGCCTTCCTCCGACAGCAATTTGCGGCCCGTGAGCTCCTCCACTTCACGCACGGCATTCCGTACTCCAGCCGTAACGTCCTCGTATGGAGCTTCTACAGTCGTTGGCGCTTCACCACGGACTATGAGACGATACTCATCTCCTACTTTTTCAATGAGTATTGCCTTTGTAGTCGTGCTTCCACAGTCGGTGGCGACGATCGACGTGATCTCTCGATCGAGTTTGTACTTAGGACCGAGTTGCGTCTGGGACAACTAGACTCCTCCTCCCCTTGTCACATGCCGTATTCATCGGCGTATTAGAGTTTCTTCATGTCTGGAATGAATACATGAGTCCAGGTGCAAGATGCGTGTAGAATTTATCGCTTGATCCAAGGAAACAAGCCACTCTTGGTTTTCTTCTGCTGCAATGCTGCTTGTCTGGCTTCTTTGGCTTTCTGATCCTGTTCAATCGAAAGTTCCTCAAGCCGTACTATGAGTCTTTCAAGATTCTGTCTATCCTCAAAAAAGTACGCAAACTCATCGAATGAAGTAAACACGACGCTGACCAGTGGTGAGAAGAAATGCATGGCTTGGCTCCCGATATAGCTCAGAGGCTTGTTCATCTCAAGGAAGAAGACGGCAGGAGTAATCATACCGTACTGACATATCTTCTGCGCGATAACCTCTATGAGCTGGTCGCGCCTTTCCTCGCTAATCTCTGTATACGACTGCCCAGGTTGCATCATATCTCTGACCACTCCATCCTGGAGGATTGTAAACACGCTGCTAGCAGCGGGTTGTCATCGAAATTTCGCGGATGAACGCGGGAACTCCTCCCTGCACGGCCCTGATTGAGCATAACTTAAAATGTATTCTACGGAAGCCACCGGAATCCCTGTTAGTTCCGCCCAACTAGTTCAAAGCAAGTCTGCCGCCGGGCGGCAATTTCACTCAATTTTATCCATCTGAACCAGCCGCCCACTAGTATCCATAATATGGTATAGCGACGTACGGTTCTTCCAACGATAAACACTATACCATAGCTTCACGAAACACTCCATAGATACAGGACAGCGCGTGTACAGTTTTCAGCCGAGTTGCTTTGAGCAGAAGCGTTTTGCTCGTTTTGGCCTGGTGTATAATTAGTGCAAAACGCGCCGATTGATGCACGCTAATTGCAGATGGCGCTAATTAAGGAGCTGATGGGCGTGTTTCATCCGGCGGTTTTCTTGATTGCGTTTGGCTTGCTATTGTCGTTACTAGCCATGACCTTATCCAGGCGAGCACAGAGACGCATACGCAAGCATGATCCGCTTGAGGACATCAAGACGGCACGCGAGCGCAGAAGGCGCAACGAACGACCTTGAGTTAGTTCTTGCGTGCGGCCGTCTCTAACTTCTGGAGGAGGCGTTCAACGTTTTCTCTGTCCTCAAACAGCAAGGCATATTCGGTAACACGCGATTCATCGACAAAAGCGCCGATCATCGGAGTGAAGAAGTGTAACGCCTGGCTTCCTATGAAACTTAGAGGCTTATTCATCTCAGCAAAGAACACTGCCGGTACAGTCATGCCATAGCGCGTTACAATACCCACAACCTCGTCCAACAGTTGATCTCGTCTCTCAGCACTCAAGTCCTCCAAAGTCATCACCCCCGGCTATTCTTTCCAACTGGCACCGGGGTTATTTGGCAAGTGATGAAAGAAACTGCAGAGAGCCCACAAGGGCTCTCTGCGATGTGTTCCGACATCTCAGTTGATTATCTTGAGCCAATCACCAAGCAAGAACTGCATCCTTCCGAGGAACAGCGACACTCGTGCCATCACGGTGTTTCCGAAGGCGGTTCCAAAGGCAACCATCATTACCCATTTTCCAAACTGAGCACCGACTCCTATGACACCTTTTCTCTTGGCCGTAAAGAAGAAGTATATAAGTGTGCCTGCTACACCGCATACTATGATCAGATTGTTTATTGTCTGGGCGAAGCTCTGGGAAGACCACAGCGGCAAGAATGTAGCAGTAACCTGGAGCAGCACGAGAGATCTGAAGGTTGTCGAAAGCACGAAACCTGCACCAACACCGAGAAGGAACGACATGGTAAACCTGCTAAGCCACGCAATTGGCTTGAAGTACCTCGTGTACATCATTAAACCAATGATGACAGGGATTATGTAATGGGCTTTTCCGCCCGGTATCCGCTGGAACAACACTGGGTATCCGTAGTTAAACCATGTCAAGCAGATTCCATACGCTGCGGCCATGCCGACGTACAAATGTTCTACAAAACGGTATAGAGGATTCTCCTTGAAAGCCACCGAGAACAATGCCAGAGTGAATATGGCTATTATCCAATTCTGCAGTGCAGAACCCTGAACAAACATCGTATCACCTCCATTCCGAGGAGTTCATAAGCTGGCTAGGCTTTCTTCTTGTGTTTGCCCAGCGCTATATGACCGAGGTTCCCGAGCACAATGAACAGTATTATCAGCACATGCGCAAACGATTGGGCGTCCATACCAGCCACAGCGCTGCCCGGTTTGCCAATGAGCACTTCGTACTCAGCGGCTCCGGCCATTCCCATTACGAGCCCCTTGAGCTGGCCCGAATTGAGAAGTGGCATCGCTTCTGGGACGGACACCGACACGGCTCCTGCCACAATCGGTATCCCATGCTGGTCTGTTACGAGTCTGATGTACTCTTTCTCACCCGGTGTCCCGGACACAAGCACCAGGATTGCAGCCGCGTCTGTCAGCGACTTGAACTCCTGCATCAGCGGTAGATCGTCGAGCGAAGTGCCCCTGTTATCTCTACCCATCAGTGCTTCGTGCGCATCTGCGACAAGCGCGGGTAGGAGTCTCTCTCCTCCGGGACGGTATCCCACGTTCACAAAATCGATGCCGTACTGCTTGTCTGGAAAGTCGGCCGACACGTCTTCCCAAGCACTCTCAGCAAGGTTACCGGCTTGAGCCCACATTCCACCTGTTATGAATCGCAGGTCTTTAGCAAGCCCTTGTCGCAACACACATGTGAGGATCGGTTGGAGTTCGGTTATGTTGCTTGCGCCGTATTCACAGCCTATCCACACTATCGAACCTGGTGGAAGTCCGTCGAACAGGTCGTAAGTTGCCTGTGTTTCCTTGCTAATCGTAATGGCAAGCCCCACAGGCTTAATCAAAGCGAACGCCACGGCCGCGATAAGCAATACGTAAATGACCCGCCTGTCAAGACGCTCCATCTTCTCCCAAAAACTCACGCATGACACCTCCTTTCTGAAGTTCTAGCACTAGCCAATACCTCCAAGGTGCCCTCTCTCTATTCCGATCAACACCCTAAACGCAGTCGCCACGGCTCCTAAGGCAGCACCAATTGTTATTCCCCTCATACCTGCGGTGTTGGGATAGTCAAGCAGCCACGAAGACGCCTGCGGAATCCACTCAGATATCATGCGGCCCACAGACACTTTGCCCAACATCAGTATGACGGCTGCAAGTAACAGCACTGTAGCTTCGGGCGTCTTGACCCTAAACGCGCGATAAGCCGCAGATGCAATGTAGAATACGAGCAGCGCAAACATTGTTGCACTCATAGGCTCAAGCGATGTCTTAAACACCCATTGGAATTGAGGGTGGCTTGAACTGCCCTTGGGCAGACCAAACAGCAAGAATCCGAAGAAGCCTACTAGCAGGACCCAGCTGAAGAAGCGGTCTTCCTTCTTTCGACTTATCTTGGTCATGTGAATCCTGCAGAGATTGATACTGCCGACAAGCACGGCGAACGCGCCGGCAATAAGCTGCCATTGGGTTACCTCATTCCTAAGAGTCTGCATCACAGTACCCACGAAGAAGTTGGCCACGATCACAACCAAGCCGGATATCAACCCTACGATAATCGGTCCGTTCCGTCTCATCACTTTTCACCTCCTTCACGGTTCTACCGGCGGATTACTTCCTGAGAAGCGTGTTCAGCCAGTTGGGTCCGGATTGAAACGTGCTTATTAACGACCCAACCACGATAAGCGCAGTGCACAGCATCTTGCCCCAGTCTTGGGCGATCAAGTTGCCCACAAGGATGGGGTCCTTCGATAGGTACGCACCCGCCGCATAGATCTCTTCGCCTATCAAGCAGTAGTCGCACGCTGCGACGAAGAACGGAATCTGGTGGGTGTTAGCAGTTCCTGCGATCTGAATTGCGCCTATCTGAGCGCCAACCTCGGCGAGAATCAACGACTCAGCCCAGAATCCTCCTATGAGCAGGTTGGCCGCTGGCCTTTCCCTGTTCATCACACCCACGCATGCCGAAGCGTAGGCAAACTGGTCTTCGGAGAAGAACCGAACGTTGTCAAGGTTCAGCGATTCCAATTTGCCTTCTTGGATGTAAGCTTGACGCACGATTTCCTCGGTAATCGGGTACACGACCGAGATACGGTTAGACACTATGAGAGTCGTGTCATAACGCGCACACATTTTGGCAGCATATCCGAGCGCAGCGAACGAAGCCATCGTCTGAGGGTTATCAAGCCCGCCAATTCCGGGAGAGTAGTGTATGGGCTTGCCCATCTCTGTAGCCCTTCCTATGGCTTCATCCAGAGCATCAAGGCCTGCTACTTTGTAGATCTCAGGTACCTTTTGCCCACCTTTGGCCCTGTTGATCATAATCACAATCGCAGTGCAGTAGATGAGTTGCAACCACCAGGTTGCCGTGAGACCTGACTGAAACATTTTTGTCACCTCCTCGTCAATCTAGTTATGCTTTTAGCAGTCTACTACACTGTATGTCAAAGTCCTTCTATCTTTTTGCGTCTTCTTAGATTTTTTTTATTATTTCATCAACTCTCTCGCGATAATTGGACGTTGTTGCCTTGTCTTGCCACTATCGGCACTTTGATTATCAGCCGGAAGCCGGCTTACAGGAGAATGGCTGATCAGCCTCAGACTAAGATCCCTTCTAGTCAGGGCACGTCCATACGGAAACGCCGGAATCTGCACCTGCATCTAGAAGTCAATCAGACTACGAGATTGTCTGTAGTACACGGGGGTTAGCGGCCTTTCAACAGCGGGCGTTTGGCAGCACAGAACGACTAACCTCTACATCGTCCATACTGGCCATTAGTTCTTTTGCGGACTCTTGTCCTGTGTGTGGAACCTTGCGTGCGAGATGCTCGCCTGCGGTAAATTTAGGCCGCAGCTTGTCGGCTGCGGCCTCGTGACAAAACCTGTGTGCTGTTGCTACTCAGTCTTCAATCCTCTGGTCTGCCCCCTTCTGTTCTTCAGGCAGCATTGGGGCCGTCCGTCTGCCCAGAAGCCTGGCAAAGAGAGATGGTTTCTTCAGTGCCTTGGACGGATCACGTGGTGGTTTCTTTATCTTAGCAGCTGCTATCTCAAGCAGCTTGTCCTTGTGCTGATGTGTCTTGTCAAAATAGACAAGAATGCCTTTTTGTACTCTACCCCTCACCGTTCTGTAGTCAAACGCAAGTTGCACCGCGTCCTTGAACACGAAGTAGTCATAGAACTGGTGCCATTCGCGGCGCTCAGAACTGAAGAAGTTCCGGAAGTAAACCGCCTTGTTTGTGAACTTGTACCGGATCGGAAACAAAAACGCCGAGATAGAGAACACAAGAATTGCTACGGCAACTCCCCCAAATATGACGTATGGATATGCAGAATATGCTAGATAGCCGACTAGGATTATCCCCGTGATAACTGCCGTGGCAGCCAACGGCCTCTGGCTTAGCTGGTGTACGCTATATTGAAGCAGAATCTCCTCGGGTTCATCAGCCTTAAGCGGCGCTGGCTTTGTGGGCGGCTTGGGTCGGTCGCCGTCAGCGCGCTGTGGTTTTCGCCGGCTTGTAGGACGTTTACTCTTGGGTTTGGCTGAATCTGGCTTACGTTCTGCGCTTGCAGCAGGCCTTTGGTCGGACTGCCCGCCTGCTGCTGGTGGCCGCTTCTTACGTTTGCCTGTACTCGGCTTCGTCCCCGGTTTAGCCGAAGCATTTGGGTTCATCTCTGCGTCGGCGCTCTTGTTCTCGAGCGGCTTTGGCGCTGAGTCTTGATTGTTCGGCCGGGGCCGCCTGGGCCTGCGTCTCTTCTTCTTTGGCTTTTTCTGAGCCTCAGAGGCAGCTCCCTCCGCAGGTGATTTTTGGCTTTGCTGGCCCTGAGTCTTGTCGTCGATCATCGTGTCGCCCCTTCATGCAGAGAAAATTCGCGTTCTAGTACCCGTGTTGTTAGAGCAGGTACCCGCTTGATTATCGGATGAGAAATGTCACAGGCTGCATCTCCATCCGCCCTTTGTGGCCCGGCCACTCACCATAGAAATTCGCGTTTACACGGTAAGTGCCTGGCTCTAGCGTTTGTCCGGCCTCATTCTTCAGGTTCCAATTCACGCTATATGTTCGCGTCTGTTCGGGGTGAAGCGTGAATGCTTCTATGCCGCGGCTGCCGGTAACCTGTGAGAGCGACCACACCTTCTCGCCGTTCGCATATACCGAAAGCTCATATCTTGTCGGGCCGACAAACTGAACAACTACAGGTTTCTGACCTTTGTTCTTGATGCTCAACTCGACTCGAATATCGGTAGAACCGATTACTTCTTCAGGCTCGACGGCGAGCACCAATTGCACACTGGCGGGCGAGCCGTGCACTGATTCGGTCGAGATGCGGTCTACAACAGTCCCCGCAAACCAGAGGGCGAGAAGCAACACAGCAGCAAGGATAGGTGCCACAAGTTGCCTCATGATTCTCACCGCTAATCACTCCTCGCTCTGCACTCATGCTACCGACCGCTCAAGTAGTTGATTGCCGCCAGTGAGAGAACCTCAACACCGATGGGCATCGCGTCTTCGTCAAAATCATAGCGTGGATTGTGGCCAGGAAACACTATGCCACGCGATTCGTTGCGCGCACCGAGTCTGAAGAAGCATGACGGCACAACCTCGGCGAAGTAGGCAAAGTCTTCAGCGCCCATTGTAGCTTGGGTGATGTGCTCGACTGAATCGCGACCCACAACTTCTTCAGCGGTCCTTTCGACGAGAGCAGTCATCTGCCTGTCGTTGTGCACTGAGGGATAACCGAAGGAATAGCGCATATCATACGAAGCACGCATAGCATCAGTTACTCCCTTTATGACGCGTTCAATGCGCTCTGGCATCGCGTCACGTGTCAATGCATCCAGCGTACGCACAGTGCCGGTCATGGTCACTTCGTCTGCGATCACATTGCCGCGGTACCCTCCGTGGATAGTGCCCACAGTTATTACTGCTGGCTCTGTCGGACTTATCTCTCTGCTAACGATAGTCTGTAGAGCCACTAGCAGGTTTCCGGATACCATTATGGCGTCTACCGTCTCGTGCGGCCCGGCTCCGTGACCGCCCTGTCCGCGTATCTTTATCTCAAAACCATCAGCCGCGGCGCTTATAGTACCGTACTTGACGCCTACTTTTCCAACAGGCAAATCCAGATAGATATGAAGGCCGAGGCACGCATCGACCTTGGGCTCAAGTAACGCGCCAGCTTCTATCATCGGTTTCGCACCACCGGGCCCTTCTTCTGCCGGCTGGAAAAGAAACTTCACGTTTCCGCAGAGCGCATCTCTCATCTCGCTTAGAAGTGAAGCCACGCCCATCAGAATTGCGGTGTGTCCATCATGCCCACACGCATGCATCACTCCGGCACGTCTTGACGCATACTCAACGGTTTTCTGATCCTGGATGGGCAGCGCATCCATGTCCGCCCTGATGGCAACCGTCTTACCCGGCCTGGCGCCTTGCAGCACTCCGACCACACCTGTCCCGCCGACTCCAGTCTTCACATCTATACCAAGGCTCTCTAGATGCGCAGCAACAATTCTCGCGGTGCGCTCTTCTTGCATACCGAGTTCGGGGTGCATGTGAAAGTCTCGCCGCGTTTCAACACAAAACTGCCCCAAAGCACGGGCCCTTTCGGCTACCATCATGGCGGGCAGCAATCATGAAACCTCCCTGATGTTCAAGTAGTTGGCTATATTAGCCTTTGTGTCAAGCACCCATTCGATGCTGCCGCTGTTCGAAGTCAGCAGAGTGGTGACTCCAGGGCCGTGTCCCGATATGTTGGAATCAGCATGCACTATCACGCCGATTATCACGGCTCCTTTCCTATAGCTCCTACCATAGAATGAGGACATATCTTTTATCGCAACGATATCTCCAAGCCTCATCCCCAAGAGACCGTATTCCTTCAGAATATCTTTATCCTGAGTGCAGATGTCGTAGTCGCCTCTTTCGGCAGAAGCAGCACCCATTCCGCTACCCATTATCTCGGCTGGGGCGACACACGCGACCGGAACACGCAGTCTACCGTCGGCAGTCAATGTTATGTTCATTGCCTCAAACAGATTAGGCGCGAGATTCATTATCTTGACATCGGACGGTTTTTCAAGTTCGAGCCCCTGTCCTATTGCCTTGACTCTGACCTTATCTCCGATGTTAAGTTTCTCAAGCACATCCGGCTCAAAGTCAATTATGACGTGCTCGATACCACCGTGCTTGCCTGTAACGTAACCCTTTGCGCCTTTTGCGTCACCAGACACCACAATAGCTTCGTTACCCACGCAGCTGAACGTGTTGTAACCGGCGTTTTCGTTCTCATCCTTATTCTTCGTGCTCACGCCTGGCTCCACGTGGTCTCCTGCCCATCCGCACGCCTGATCACCAATCCTGACGTTGTACGTGACTCCGCCCGTCCCGGGAACAACCCGTGGAACCCCGTCATAGCCCACCCGATAAGGCATTCTCTGGCCCGGTGGCGACACTTCACCCTGCACCGACAGCATCACCAGGCGGTCTTTGTTGTACCTTAACACCTTCAAATCCCCCTTCTCAGTAACTGATATTCCAGACTTCGGAAGACCCGGAGACACACGAGACGACTACGATCTGTAGTGCCCAAGTGCAAGCCGCTTCCTTATCTCAAGCGGGAATACCGCCTGAGGATTTCTGATACTTCCTCTAATGGTAGAGCGCGCCTGGTATGCCCGTCACGCCCGGTAGTCGTCTCCGCCTTGAACAAGGCGTTTAGAATAGCCTCCTCAGTCGCTTCCGCAGCTGCCGCAAACAGCATATTGAGTGCCTTATCGTCATCTCGCATTAGTACCTCGTGGCGCAGCGAATGCTCTTCGCAGAAATGCGGCTCTTTGTTTGCCGTAGTGAACGCCAGGACGAAGTCACCGCTACCGTGCGATGCATGAGAGCCTGTGCGACCAAGCCCGATAACCGCTCTCTTGGCAACACGACCCACCTGACGCGATTCAAGCGGTGCGTCCATGGCGAGTATCATCATTATAGAGCCGTCCCCGGCTGGCGCCGAGCTACGCCCTTTCTGCGCGAGTTCACGACCCACCGGCACTCCGGCTACGGTTAGGCTTTCAAGATCCCCGAAATTGGCGAGCACGAGCACGCCAAGATGATACACTCTATCTTTTAGCGTTACCACTCGAGAAGACGTGCCAATGCCGCCTTTGTGTCCCAGGCAAGACATGCCCGTTCCCGCGCCTACCGCGCCTTCTTCCACATTACCTGATTTCGCGTCTCGGAGCGCCATGAACACATGCTCACGCTTAACATGACCGCCGCGGATATCGTTGAGATAGCCGTCGTTACATTCGCCCACCACACAGTTCACCGTGCCGGTAGTAACACCTATCTCGGGGTTTTGCTCTAACATGTACTGCACTAGCGCATCGTGCACTGCCCCGACAGACAAGGTGTTCGTCAGCAGTATAGGTGTCTCGATAACTCCGAGTTCATCCACCTGAGCTAGCCCACAAGATTTCCCGAAGCCATTTATGACATGGGTCGCTGCTTTTACCTTGTTGCGAAACACGTTCTCAGAGTGGGGCACTATCGCGGTGACTCCTGTTCTCACAGGGCCTTCGCCGCAAACCAGCGGGCCTTCACCGCGCTTTATGGTCGAATGTCCAACCAACACTCCGGGTACATCTGTAATCGCATTAAACTCACCCGCCTCAAGCCGCCCAATACTAAGCCCTATGTCTCTTGCACGCGGACGCGTCATCACGAATCCACCGCCTTTACAAGCCCCCTGAAGAGCCCACGAAACGCAGGGGTTTTATCGTACATACATTCTGGGTGCCACTGCACACCAACAACAAAACTACCGGGTTTCTCAACGCCCTCAATAACACCGTCTGGAGCTCTGGCCACCACCTTCAACTGCGAAGCAACGTCTCGCACGCACTGATGATGGTAGGTGTTGACCTTTATCTTCGCACTTCCGAGCAGCTGCACCAGTCTGCTATCTTCGTCTACGGCGATGTCGTGCGTTCCGTGCCATCTGGGCGCTTCTTGCCTGTGCTTTAGCGCGCCGGGTATCTGTGAACCTATGTCCTGATAGAGTGTGCCGCCAAGCGCAACATTCAGCACCTGAATCCCTCTGCAGATCGCAAGCACTGGCTTGCCCAACTGCACGGCTGCACGCGCGAGAGGTATCTCAATCATGTCTCTCTGAGGGCTTACACTACCGAGTCTTGGGTGTGGCGGTTCCCCGAAGAATGCAGGGTCCACATCGGGACCTCCCGAAAGAAGCAGTGCGTCTACCGTACCCAGAAGATCGTCAACCAGTTCTGGCGAAATGCCTGCGGGGATAATGAGCGGTACTCCACCGGCAGACTCGACTGCTGCCACATAGTTTGCAGGAAGCGACTGTACGTCGCTCTCTGTGTAAGAACTGGTGATACCCACAAGCGGCCTCATGCGACACCTCCAATGATATTGTCCGATCCCGACTGTCCTCTCGCCATTGTGCTCAGGCGTTACCGCCAGCTAGTAGCATGTGTTCAAAGAACGTCTGGTGCTGCCTGTAACATTTCTAAGCGCTGAACCGAAATCCTCCATGAAAACACCCAAGGAGCGCCATCAGGCGCTCCTTGGGTGTTCGTATCACACCTAACACACGTCTATAGTACGCCAAGTTCTCTGTGCTTTTGCGCAATTGCTTCTGCAAGCTTGTCCAGTTCAGCCAGCGCATCCGCTTTGGGATGACCCTTGGTCAGCACAGCACCAAGCACTTCTACCTTGAGATTCGGGATCAGCGACTGAATCGTCTCTACAGCCTTTGAGCCCCATCCATAAGAACCTATGATCGCCGCGAACTTGGCTTTGGGCTTCAGCGCATTGGCCAAAACTGCTGCATATGCCGCATGCGGGTGAGGACCAACCAATACCGTAGGTGTACCAACCACAATCGTAGCAGCGTCGACAAGGGATACGGCAAGATCGCCAATATCAGTTACAGGCAGATCGAACTGCTCCACAACCACCCCGCGCGAAACGAGCTGGTCGGTGAGGTGCTCCACCATTATGTGAGTACTTCCGTGCATCGTAACGTACGGAATGCAAACAAGATTGTGGGGCTCTGAACCCACCCATTTGCGGTACGCATCAACGATAAACGCAGGGTTATCGTATATCTGGCCATGGCTCGGCGCTATCATGTCGATTGCGTACGGCTCAAGCTTATCCAGATTCTTCGCGACCACAGGTCTAAACGGCATCATTATTTCGGCAAAGAACCGCTTGGCCGCCTTATAGGCTTGCGGTTCATCTCTCACAAACATCTCAGTAGTTGCAAGGTGTGATGCAAAGAAGTCGCAGCTAAACAGAATTCTGTCCTCTTTTAGGTATGTAACCATCGTCTCAGGCCAGTGTACCCAGGGGGTGTAGATGAACTTGAGAGTCTTTCCACCAAGCGCTATCTCCTGGCCGTCTTCTACAACCAAGAACTTATCCTCATTCAACGACAGGTGGTCCATCAGTATCGGCTTACCCTTGGACGACACCACTACTTTGGCTTCGGGATACCTGTCAATTACCATAGGGATGACTCCAGAGTGGTCCTGCTCGCCGTGGTGTGCCACTACATAATCTATCTTCGGCACTTCATCGAGTTGTGCCATCAACGTGTCTGCGACCTTCGGGTCGACCGCATCGAGCAGTACAGTCTTCTCACTTCCGGATATCACGTACGCATTATAGCTTGTACCATCAGGGAGAGGTATGAGAGAGTCAAATAGTCTTCTGTTCCAGTCAAGCGCACCACCAAGAAGCACTCCGTCTACAATCTTCCGTAGCTTCAAACACACTACCTCCCGTCATCATAGATGCTTGTCTAAACCTCTCTAAGTCCGATGCTTATTGCCAGAGCTTCATCCAGTTTTGCCATCAGTTCTTCGTCTAGCCGTGAGGTCTTCTCTTTAAGCCGTCGCTTGTCTATCGTCCTTAGCTGCTCAGCCAGAATAACCGAATCCTTGACGAGACCTGAGGCATCCTTGGACAATTCCACATGGGTCGGAAGCTTGGCCTTGTCAATTTGCGACGTGATAGCAGCCACAATGATTGTCGGGCTATACCTATTCCCGATATCGTTCTGAATCACAATTACAGGCCTTATCCCGCCCTGTTCTGAGCCTATCACAGGGCTCAAATCTGCGTAGAACACGTCACCTCGGCGCACGTTCAACTGTTCTCTGCCTCCACGCGCTCAAACACCGGCCCACCTTCGGCAAGCCGGATGTTTATGTCTGCCATCTCAATGTAACCTCGGCGCAGTCTCTCGCGAATCTCGATCTTGCGCCTTTCATCAAGGTACACACGCAAAGCAGCTCGTATGAACTCGCTCCTGCTGCCTTTTGCGCTGGATACAGCCGTATCTACTTCCTGCAGAAGGTTCTGGGGGACACTTATCATTATGCGCCTGAGGCTGGACACGTTGCACCTCCGAGGGGTATATCAGATACTGGTATCTCCTTGCATACTTGATTATATACGCATTACGGGAGCCGGTACAGCTTGGGCTTGCTCTTCTTCTCTCGCATGACCAGCCGCAGCAGGGATTTCGCGTGCAACATCGAGCGCCGAAAACCCTGGTGAGCGCAACCTGTCAAGCAGCCTGTCTGCCGCAAGTCCGTGGATATACACTCCGGCTCGGCACGCCTCGGCCATAGAAGCGCCCTGTGCCCTGAGCCCTGCGATTACGCCCGCAAGCACATCACCGGTTCCGCCTGTAGCAAGCGCACTGTTGCCCGTGCTGTTCACCCAGACCTTGCCTCCGGGTAGCGCTACGAGCGTACGCGCTCCTTTGAGCACCGCGATACAGGAGTACCGGGCCGCGAGTTCTCTTGCGGCGCCGAACCTGTCACGCCGAACATCGGATACGCCGCAACCGAGCAGCCTTGCGGCTTCTCCAGTGTGAGGCGTTATGGCTGCTTGTTCGCGCGCCACAAACGATGCAAACGCAGTTCTTGCCGAACTGTGTAAGCTGAGTATGTTAAGTGCGTCTGCGTCAAGCACAAGCGAGCAATTTAGCTCATGCAGCAGTCTCTCCAAAAACACTGCCGTATCATCTGTCGCGGTAATACCGGGACCTACTACAGCAGATTGCTGCTCAGCTAGAATCTGGCCTGCCGAGAGCACGCTAGCCTCAGAGTAGGTTCCCTCATCGCTACTGTCTACACCAAAGAGCATGATCTCTGTTAGCCGTGTGGCATACACATCCCATACACGCTCTGAAGCCATAAGGGTTGTGAGTCCCGCTCCTGCCCTTAGACTTCCTTCTGCACAGAGCACCGCCGCGCCTGGGTAACGCCGTGAACCCGCAAACACTGCTACCCTTCCCGAGTCAGCTTTGTGTGCGTCGTCTCTCCTCGACGGCAGGTCGATCTTGGCCTGAGCTGCCGAGATAAAGAACGCGCTAGGCCCGACTCGCGTCACCATGTGGTCAGGTATCGATATGGATGCCACCCATATCTGACCGGTATGCTCTTGCGCAGGATACTGCAACATGCCCGTCTTGGGTCTCGTAAACGTGATCGTATGCCTGGCGCTGATGCACACTCCAGGCACAGCTCCAGATAGAGCGTCAATCCCAGACGGAACATCCAAAGACACTACTTGCTTGGAGGCCGCATTCACAGCGTCGATCATCTTCTTAGTGATGCCTCGTGGCGCACCCAAAGCGCCTGTGCCGAGCAGCCCATCCACGATCAAATCACTGCTTTCTAGCAGTGCACTGAACTCGAAGCATTGTGAACCGTC
This sequence comes from uncultured Pseudomonadota bacterium, assembly GCA_964417635.1. Classification (GTDB taxonomy): domain Bacteria; phylum Bacillota; class Sulfobacillia; order JAUYEF01; family JAUYEF01; genus CAYQIY01. The sequence goes on from CAYQIY010000004.1 coordinate 44,349, forward strand.
ACTCGCTGTTGCACTGTCGCCAGTGTACACATAGCAAGGCACTCCTGTGCTTCTGGCCACATTCCAGTTCAGAAGCGCATCTCCAGTAAGTCGCTCCGGACTTGCGCACAACACGAGCCTGACGCTCCAACCTTCGGCAAACAACTTTCTCGCCACAACAGAGGCATCGCCGCCGTTATTGCCGCCTCCGGCAAGCACGAGTAGATTGTGATGCCTGTGCGATACACGCTCAATGAGCCGGCACGCTGCCGAACCGGCGTTTTCCATAAGCACCGCACCCGCCAATCCGATTTCAGAAATCGCGAGTGCGTCAAGCGTCTTCATCTGCTCCGGTGTAAGCAGTTCCACTACAATCCCTCTCGCATGGCTGTCGCGTATGCGACTGCATAAGATTTTTGGTGGGACAGGCTTATTAGCACCCTGTCAACGCGCATGCTTCTGGCGAGTTCGAACGCCTTTCCAGAAAGGTGCACGCTGGGCTTGCCGTTTTCGGCGCGTTCAACCCGGATATCGTGAAACGGCACCTGGAATATCCCTTTTCCAATACTCTTCATAACAGCCTCTTTCGCCGCAAAGCGGGCGGCAAGCCGTTCCCACTTTCGCACACCTGTACCCGCATCAGCGATCTCCCGCTCGCAGAACACTTTTTGAAGCCTGCGTGGCTTACCTGCAAACGCCTTCTTGAATTGCTCAACACTCACTATATCGACACCGATTCCAACCACCAACTGCTATCACCCCACGGCTATGGGCTAGAAATGACTCGGATTCCCGCTCAACTTGTAATGCGCGTACCTTATTTTTTGCTTTACGTCTATCCCGTACCTGCATGTACCAACACATCTATTGCATTCGGTGCACGAAACTCGCGTGTCGAGCGCTTGGCTTGCATACTCTCGCCTCGCCATTTCGTGGTTACCGTACCAGAATCGAAGTCTGTCACGCAACGCAAACTCAGGCGGAGTGCGAGGCCTGCCATCTCTCATTTGCCTATCGTAACAGCCTTCAAGTCTGAACAAATGCTGCATAGGCAGGTTGCACTCGACACAGCAGTTGTCGCATTGCCGGCAAACATAGTCACCGAGTTCAGGCGCCTGAGCGAGAAGTTGCTGGATAGCCTGCTCGCTCATGGGGGAAAACTCGCGTGCGTACCGGACGTCCTGTTCGAGCATCTCAAGCGAGTTGATTCCTGTTACAGCACACGCTACCCCCGGAAGACTCCACACATACCTGAATGCATTCTCGGCGCTCTGCCACAGTAATCCGTCTGCGACCGGTTTCATTGCAAGCACACCTACGTCTTTTTCCACCGCTAGAGGCAACAGATGCTTCTCAAGTTCGGGGTAGTTACACCTGTCGAAGTAATTGAGCGATGCCATAACCACGTCGAACGGGTAGCATAAAAGCGCCTGCACCAGTACGCCCGGATGGCCGTGCATGCTAATGCCCACATAGCGCAGTTTGCCCTGAGATATCGCTTGGGCCACACCTTCCATGGCTCCTCCGGGAGCCATGATCTTGTCTAGGTCATCACTCGTGGCAACAGCGTGCATGAACAGTATATCGACATCATCCACCCCGAGATTTTGTAGGCTAGAGTTAATGCTCTGAGTCACACCTTCGGCGTCTCGCCTCAGCGTCTTGGTCGCCAGTATCACCTGATTGCGTTTCTTGGATACTGCCCGTCCGACCTTTGCCTCTGATTCGCCATTACCGTAGGATGCCGCCGTCTCGACGTAGTTGCCACCTGAATCAATGTATCTCTCAATAATCTCAACTGCAGAAGATGTCGGTATTTCGAGCAAGTGAAACCCGCCGAGGCCCAGCATACACAATTCGAGACCAGTCTTACCCAGTCTCCGCTTTTGCATTGCGCCCACCGTCCCTTTCTGCTTTGAGAAGGATTTCTGTTTACAGCCTATAAATCATCTTTTACCGAGCCTTTCGGGGCCGGCTTTTTGCTTGATTCTCGGGGGTGACTGCTTGACCGACACACCTGGCTTCTCACTAGTTGACGTGTGCCTTATATGTAGCTGCCTTATATGGGGCTTCAACAGCACTGCGGTCAAGTATTCGCTAGGTGAGTTCAGCCCGCTGGCGTTCAATGCAGTGCGCTTCAGTCTGGCATCAGTCACCATTCTGCTGATAGCCCTATACGTTGAGAAAGATCTCAGAGTTGAAAGGCGCGACCTGCTGCGCATAGTCGGGATAGGCTTTCTTGGAAACACGCTGTATCAGGTGCTGTTTATCAATGGTATCAATCTGTCGACTGCCGGCAATACAACTTTGGTGTTGGCCATGATGCCTGTAAGTATCGCGATACTAGGAAGGCTGTTCGCCTATGAACACATCCCGCTCGTAGGCTGGGCAGGAATAGCAGTCTCGTTCACAGGAGTTCTCATCGTAACACTATCAGGCCAGCAGAGCATCGATCTGTTCAGCACGACGCTAAAAGGCGATTTGCTGACTCTTGCGGGCGTATTCTGCTTTTCGAGCTATACGCTCTTGTGCAAGCCACTTCTCAAACGCTATTCTCCTCTGAAACTTACGGCAATCGCTATGGCATCGGGTAGCTTATTTCTCGTTATATACTCTCTGCCTGCTGTAACTCGCCAGGACTGGCTTTCTGCAAGTCCACTGGCATGGGCAGGGCTCGTATACAGTTTCAGCCTATCTCTGGTGTTCGCCTACATAGTATGGAACTGGGGAGTAAGCAAGCTCGGTAGCACACGCACCGCAGTATACCAGAACTTGACCACAATCTCCGGCGTGCTCGCAAGCTGGCTTGTGCTCGGCGAACCGTGGACGCCCATGAAGTTCTTCGGAGCGTTGTTGACACTAGGTGGCCTTGCAGCTGTGCGCGCGGCAGATATCATCAGGCTGCGTGCGGCCAAGCGGCGTCACGCAGCCTGAGTATTCATCTTATCTGGATGCTACGCCTGTCTTTGTCCACCCAGTACTCGGTTACTTTGCATCCAAAGTGCGTTGCAAGCGCGCCTGCAAGTGAGGCGCGTGCAGAAAGCACCGCTTCATGCGTCAGATCGTAGAAGCCGTCTACGGGGCAGAACAGCGTGCGCGTTGACACGTCGACCTTTGCATTATCGCCTTGGCGCCAGATCCACCTGCGCGTGCGTATCTCAAGGCCGTCCGCGTACACGATTTCGGGCTGGTCAACACTCTCAACATCTTTGCCACCCATAGGAGCGAACCGTTCTCCGGGATTGCTATACCTGACCTCGAAGTCTCCACTGAGTCGGTCAATGTCGTGTGCACCCATGGGAACTAAGTATCTAAGTGAGTGAGCGTTTATCATATCCACGGCAGGATTGATAGATGGCACCGCACCCGTCTTCAGTACACGCGCCACGAGAGCCTCAATTGAAGGCGGAAACCGGTTCGGATTGTAACCCAAAATCTCGAAGGCATCTCTCCACGCTCGCACGTGAGCATGTTCTCTTGCGCCACAAGTGACATTATCGCGCACGTGTTCACATGCGGGATTGAGTACGTCCTCGGACAGAATCAGCGAGTTACACACATCCTCTGCAACCACAACTCCGACTACATACCCTGGGAACAGAGAGAATACGTCGTCTGAAACAGCGAATCTCAAGCAAGAGCACCCCCTAGCAGATTGGTGTACTGGCCTGCGATTCGATCAACCCACGATTCCGCCCATGCGCACGACTTCTATTCCTTCTGCTTCAAGCGCCTTGATGAATATGTTGATGCCTACCGAATCTGAGCGCATATGACCGGCTATTATCACATTGCCTATCGCTTGCTCTTTGACTGCCTTCAAAGAGTCTTCAGGTATGTGCATCATTACCAGAGTACCGATGCCGGCTTCAAAGTAAGCCTTCATCACGCCCGGTCCTCCATTTGTGCCACCTGCCATGCTCACGAATACCTTGCCTGCATAGTCATCTTTGGCTCCACAGCGAATGACAGGGCCTGCCGGCTCGCCCCGAAACTCAGGCATCTGCTTCAGCGCATCAATCACATCTGAGACGGTCGAGGTGTGCACGAGCTGCTTGTCTAGATGCGCCTGTACCGCAGTCTCCGTGATGATGTCTATCGGGATGTGGATGTTCATGAGAGGCATATTGAGAAGCCTCGCCGCCTGTCCGACCTTGCCCCAGTTCTTAGAATGCGCTCCCCTGTCATTTAACTGCACACGCTCTTGCAGCACCTTCTGCGCCTTATTGATAGGCACTCCGACTCGGGTCATCAGTTCTATTTGCCTTTTCATCACAAGGTGCAAATTGGTTGCGGGTGCATCGGTGATGGGGTGATGGCCGAGCACAAGATCTGCTCCAAGCTGCTTCGCAAGAAGCAGGTCGGCAGTGTCAATATCTATCCCAAAAAGCACTTTCTTAACATCTTCAGCCGGCACAACTATACCTGAGTCGGCCGGCACCTCTTTAAGACCTGACATCTCAAGCGCCAGGTGCATTATCTGATGTGTGTTCAAGTAACTCACCTACACTCTAGTCTCGTATGCAAAGATACTAGTCAATTACGGCAACCACATCGATCTCAACAAGAAACTCAGGCGCCGCAAGCGCTGAGACTCCCACAGTCACCCTGGTAGGTGGCTCACTTGGGAAGAAAGTACGGTACACGCCGTTCATCTTTGCGAAGTCCGCCATATCCGTAAGGTACACGTTGGCACGCACCACATCTTCCAGCGATGCTCCGGCTTGTTCAAGTATCGCCTTAAGCCGTTCAATGCATATACGCGTCTGTGATTCCACATCGGGCGGAGTCTGTTTGGTAACCGGATCAGAACCCACTTGACCGGAGACAAACACCAGTTTTCCGGAGGCTATTACCGCTGGCGAAAACAGAGCCGGGCCTTCTGAAGCAAGTGCTTTTCTCAAAGCTAGTCACTCCCCACATACGTTTTTTGCGCCGTGAGCAACCAATCAGGTATCCTTCTACTTACCTGACGACGACATGCTGAGCTCGTGCGCTTCAATACACATATTATCCCCGGACGGAAGCATACCCTGCAGCCGAACAGAGTTTGCAAGCACTTGAACGCAGACTCATGCGACCCCCTACCCAAAACGTGTGAAGGCTCAAGTAACACTCTTGGCACCAACGGAAAGTTTGCGATGCGTATATCTTGCTGCCCGTTCTCCGGACGAAAGGCCCAAAATCAGCACATATATTAGAGGTATAGGCCTATCCGCTGGCGTAATCAGAATGAGTGGAAAAACGGAATAGGCGTGCCAGATTGCACACGGTAGACGCCTAATGGTTAGGATGATGCACATATGCTGGAAGACGATATTTTCAAGAGCGTTAGAGAAGGAGTACAGTCAGTTACAGATAAACTGTTTCACGCATTGCGCAGGGCCATAGTCTCCGGCACTCTGCCTCCTGGCAAGAGACTGATTGAACGAGAGATATCTAGTCAGGCAGGGGTAAGCCGTTCACCGGTGCGAGAAGCGTTTCGCAGACTCGAGGCAGAGGGACTCGTGAGGCACATCCCTCGCCGAGGTGTCGAAGTCGTGGGCATCGAACGCGAAAATGTCGAAGACGTTTTCGCCATCAGAAAGGCGCTTCTGGGGCTTATTGCTGAGCGGGCCGCAGTACACGCTACCCCAGAGCAGCTCGAAACCATTCGCTGTGCGGTTGAAGATGCAGAACATCTTGTTCGCCACCGCGAAGGTTTCTTGATGACACAGGACGAGTTCAACACTGCTCTCATGGATGCGGGAAGGATGCCGCTTGCATCAGACTTCGTGAGACAGCTTGCGGACTATCTTCACGAGTTCCGCCTTCGCTCTCTGTACAACCAAGAGCGACGTGTGGCAGCTGCAGCCGAGCACCGGGCCATCTACGAAGCACTCGCGAGGCGTGAACCCGAAGCCGCGAGAAAAGCATCCGACGAGCATGCAAATAAGTCAGCGGAACGAGTCAAAGCGGTGGTGCTCAAGTCCGAGCAAGCACCTGATGCAAGAAATGTTGACGGTGAAGACCGGCAAGACCAGTACATTCGGCTTCAACAAGTAGACGAAGACTAACATCCTGGCTTTACACATCAGAAGGCTTGCTCTGCTGAGTTTCGAGAGCAAGCCTTTTGCATGCTGTCTTCACGTGTGCCTCAAACAAGGTTGCCTCAGACGCGGCGAGCCGTTGTGATCTACGTATTTTGGGCTCGAGGTCGCGTACTCGAGAGTAAATCTGCTGCTTGTCAACGGTCTTTAGTACTCCGTCTTGTTTCACAATTTTGCCGTCGCTTATCACGGTTCTGACCGATTCGCCGTGTTCGCAGTAAACTAGATGGTTTATCCAGTGTGCGCGAGGCACAAAGTTCTGGTTAGCAGTATCAAGTATGACGAGGTCTGCCCTGCTACCCACGTCTATCGTTCCTGCGTTGTGCGCCAGCATCGCGCGCGCTCCGCCGAGAGTTGCGGCTTCGTACATCTCTCGCGCCCCAACCCATTTCTCGTACTCTGACTCTCGCAGTTTCCCGATAAGCGCCCCGCAGCGCATCACGTCGAACATGTTCTGCGAATCGCTGGCGCTTGTGTTATCAGGTCCCAGCGCAACGTTCACGCCCATATCGAGCATACGGCGAACCGGTGCTATCCCACTTCCGAGTTTCAGGTTGCTCAGAGGGCAGTGCACTACCGAACATCGGTTTTCAGCCAGTAACCGAATCTCTTCTGCGTCAAGCCACACGCCGTGCACAACTGCTGTTCGCGAGCTCAAGCAGCCTATCTCGCTGAGATGCTTTACCATCGGTTTGGCATATATGTGGTATGCAGTCATGAGCTGTACCTTAGTCTCAAGCACATGGCTCAGATATGGCACATCAAATCTCTCGGCGAGCCCGTAGGCTTGTTCCAGTAATTCATCTGAACAGCGCTGCGGCCCAGAAGGTGCCGGGGCGAACTTTACCCTGCCGTTATCCAGTTCGTTGTAGGTGCGCATAAGGTGCTCTATGTACTCACATATCTCTTGCGCGGCATGCACCGGCACGTTGTCAACCGAGCTGCGTGTCTGATCGGGAAGCAGTTCTTTAAGATACGGAATTGTGTCGTAATACGGCTTGTCCGAGAGGTCACAGCCGACTACCGCATGAACTCCTATATCCAGATACGCCTGTCTGACCGCCTGATGCGCACTCTCATCCATGAGAGGTCGCAGCGCGACAAAGTCCATGATGGCCGTGGTGCCAGTCTCGACCATCTCTATAGCGCCTATCATGGTGCGCAAGTAGTGCTCTTCAGGTGTCCACTCGATTCCACCAAGCATCGGCTTTAGATAGAGCATCCATACCTCAAGCGGCATGTTATCAAATGATGCCTTGTTGAAATGGTCGTGGGAGTGCATGTGGGCACAGATCATCCCCGGGATGACTAATCCACCACGCGCATCCATAATCGTGTCTGCCTCGCCCACCGGAAGCCACTTTCCTATATTCGCTATTCTGCCGTCTGAGATCGCGATGTCAACACAGCCGTTGCCACCCGCAACTGTGGCGTTCTGCACAACAAGCCTTTGCACCTTAAGACCACCTCCTGTGTCACCCGTTTCTCGATGTGCTGTCGATTAGCCTTCAGAAACAGAAGATGGCATAATGGGCGCAACCGGCCATGCGCACAGCATGCCCGGCTGCTGAACCCACATCAATCAAGATGGATTCACTGACCTATGAATAGCTGCGTCACCACAACACCGTACTGGTAAGGCACAACGCCTATTCCCACATGAGTGAACGCTGGGTTCAGGATGTTCTGCCTATGGCCTTCACTGGCCATAAGACGCATGTGCGAAGTTGCCACGTCCCTGGCCTTGGAAAGGTTTTCTCCGGCAGTCTTGTATGTAATTCCGGCGTCCTTGATCATCGCAAACGGCGAGCCATAAGTCGGCGAAGTATGTGCGAAGTAGTTGTTGTCAAGGATATCCTGGCTCTTCAGCCTAGCCAACTGCACTAACGTGGAATGCATCGCAAGCGGTGAAAGCCCCAGTTTCGCGCGCTCTTGGTTTATCCAGTTGAGCATTCTGGTTTCATCGTGAGACGCATCCGAGGGTACCGGTTGAGTTGGCTGTGGTGGTGCAGGCGGCGGAGTGGGCGTTGGTTCCGGTGACGGAGCAGGCGCCGGCTGTGTGTCAAGGTAAGGCGCAAGGTACTGCGCCCTGTTGTAATACCAGCTCGGGTATACAGTCGACGGCTGAGAAGGCGAGCTGGGCTCCGTGGGTTCAGGCGGTTGCGGCGCTGGCTGAGACGGCTGAGTAGGCACCGTGGATTCAGGCCTCCAATACCATGAAGCTCCAGCAGAAACCGGCAAAATGGTGACTGCAAAGAGCATTGAAACTGCGAGAGCAAATAGTCTTCTCTTACTCATCTTACCCCTCCATTGTGTTGAGATTTCCTGCCTCGCCTGGAATTGATACCTAAACACTACCAACTGTTGGGGGATTAGCGCAAAAGCCGACGTGGTTGCTGATGCGTTTGTTCCGGTACTGTTTTTCACTTATGTTAAACGGCGCTTACATTCATTTTGCGTGGCTGGCATCTGGGATATTATGCCTGCTTTGCGCTTTGCACCGAGGTTATGTCTACACCAACGGCACGCGATCTTCATACGATGTACTGTCCATCATCCACCAGTAAGAAAAGGAGGGAAAACACTTGCCTCAGCCAGTAGTCCCGGGCCCGTGCCCACCAGGAGGGTGCCCCCCGGCAACCGAGATCGTATGCATCGAGACATGGAAGGTGTACGACTTCTGCTTCCAGAGCGACACAATCGAAAACGCATGTTTCGCAATACCTCCGGCCTGTAACCCGCCTGTGCCGGTAGACACCGAGGTAGTCTGCGAGGTCATTGGAGTGTCAGCAGTGGTTGTCAGCCGGGTGCCCCTAGGCCCGCCTGCACCGGCCGGTTTCGCACGCATCACTATCCGGATCATCATCACCATAAGATTCACGCTTCTTGCGCCAGACGGCACCACGATCTGCACGTTCACTGTAGACTTCCCGTTCCTGAAGACGGTCGCTCTATGCGCGCCTGACGGAACCGAAATCGACGTGACCGCAAGGCCCGTAAGGTGCGGACCGTGCTTCATCTTGGCCGGCACCCAGGTATGCTGCGAGATAGACCTGTGCCTGCTCATCCAGGCGAGGGCTTTCGTGAAGCTGCTCGTCCCGGCATACGGTTTCTGCGTACCTGCAGAGTGCGTCGAACTACCCAAGACACCGATTGTGTGTCCGCCTGACCCGCTGTTCCCGCCACAGTGTCCGATACCGGTAGACTAGAACACCTCGCCCAGAAGGCAGGGCGGAGCGATACAACGCTCCGCCCTGTCCTCAGCGCTGGAAGACTGATGACCGGGAGGTGAAAAGCATTGACCTGGGGACAGAACCCAAACCTTCTGCGAAACAAGAAGACGTCGAACATGTGTCTCGACCCCGACAGCTGCCGCAGCTGTTCTCTTCGAGACACGTGCACTCTGCGCATTCAGCTTCATGAAAAGCCCGGTCAGTATATCCCGCCTGGCAAAGGCTGATACGAGCGCAATAGGGCTCTGGCAGAGTGCTACAAGCAGGACATTCTTACTAAGAAGCGTCAACCTGAGGCAGAACCACCCAAGAGAGATCCCAAAAACCTGGTGGCAAACCCAAGCTTTGAGACGTGGAATCAAGGGGGACCCACGGGTTGGGAAGCGCGGCACGCAACACCCGAACCCGTTAAGGCTGCTCCGGGGAAGCTGTGTGCCAGGCTTGATTGCACTGGCACAAGTGCCAAAACTGCAAGTCTTGCGCAGCAGATCAGAGTGTCCGAATCTGGGCTTTACAAGCTAAGTTTTGTCGCCAGGCAAGATGGCGACGCGCCGGCCACGGCACAGATCGTTTGGCTGGATGAACATGCAAATCCGGTGCAATCAGATGCGTGTGTGCTCGAAATACCTGCAGTGTTACCCGACAGATTCACCGAATTTAGCACAATTGCAGGACCCGCCCCGTGCGGCGCTCAGGCTGCAAGACTCACCTTCACAAAGCACGGAGCAGGCTTTCTGGCGATTGACGACGTTTCAATTAGTAAACTCTAGACTGCCTACTTCGAATCGCCCGGTACGCGTCGTATGGCGCGGCCGGGCGTCTTGCCGTTATACACTCCGTCTTCAATGACAGGTGTTCCGTTAACGAGAACCCACTTTACGCCTGTTGAAAGCCTGGACGAGTGCTCGAAAGTGGCATTGTCTATGATGCTGTCGGGACAGAACACGGTAACGTCGGCTACGTAACCCGGCTTGAGCAGGCCCCTTCTTTCAAGATGGAACGTCCAAGCCGGTAGAGATGTCATCTTTCGGATGGCCTCGGGCATGGACAAGATACCTTGTTCACGCACATAGTGCCCGAGTATTCTCGGGAAAGAACCATATAGCCTCGGATGTGGTTTGCCTCCGTAGATGCCGTCAGTGCAGAACATGACCCAAGGATCACTCATAATGGGTGTTATGGTTTCCTCTGTGCCGTAAAACGAGATCTGGGTGACGGCCAGGTTTTCCTCGAGCAGCAGGTCGCACACCGTATCTATCTCATCGCTACCCCGTATCTCCGAAATCTCGGCGATGCTCTTTCCTTCAAACTGCTTGTTCTGCTCGCTCTTAACCCAAGAGACCACTATGTTTTCCCAGCCGATTGACGCAGTGCGATTCTCTCTCGGGTTCTCAGGGCTCTTTGCCCATTCTTTGATCTTCTGTCGAATATCCGGGTCTTTCAGCCTGGCTATGAGCGCCTCTGTTCCACCGCCCAGACTCCACTGGGGCAACACTGAGGTCAAGATGGTACAGCCTGCGAAGTACGGATACTGGTCAGCAGTAATCCTAACACCCTCTGCCCTTGCCGCGGCAAGTTTCTGCAGCATAGGAGACGCCTGGTCCCATACCTTCTTTCCGAACAGTTTCAGATGAGATATGTGCAAGTGCACCCCAGACTCTCGCGCGACGAGCAGCATCTCGTCAATGGCTTGTAGCAGACCAATGCCTTCGTTGCGCATATGCACAACAAGCGGTACGTCTTGCGATGCGGCAACTCTACACAGGTCTATCAGTTCTTGTGCGTCTGCATAACTGCACGGAGGGTAGATTAGGCCTGTAGAGAAGCCAACGCCGCCTTCATCAAGCGCTTGACGAAGAATTGGTCGCATGCGAAACAGTTCGTCAGTCTTGGCATGCCTGTCTTCCATGCCCATAACAGCAGACCTAATCGGACCATGAGGGATGAGGTACGCTGCGTTTAGGGGCATCTGTCTGTTGTCCAGTGCATCAAGATACTCTGCGGTGCTCCTCCACGTCCACTCTATCTCTGGGTCGCCGAGCAGACCTGCGAGTAGCTTCCGGTATAGCGGCACGTCTCGTGCCACAATTGGTGCAACAGAGAGACCATCTTGGCCTAGAACCTCTGTGGTCACACCCTGAGTGAGTTTCACATCCGGGGGCTCTCCGTAGAGCAACCTCAAGTCCGAATGGCTGTGCGTATCGATAAATCCGGGCGCCATGTACAGACCTTCGGCGTCGATAACAGTTGCGGCTTCGGCCGAATCTAGTTCACCTATTACCTCAACCTGTCCGTTTCGAACCCCGAGGTCTAGTTTCGAGCCGCCCCGCCCCGAACCGTCAAACAGCGTTCCACCGCGAATAATGACGTCTAACATGTCGGTCACCTCCAAGAACCTACCGGTGCAGGAGACACGAATCGTCCTACACCAGGCGCTGCAGTAATTTGACCTTCTCTCATTACTACCTGTCCTGCGACCACCGTAATAACAGGCCAGCCCGTAAGACTCCTGTCTTCGAACAGCAACGCAGCATCTTTCGCTTTTGTTCGCATCTTGTCTCGCCTGACACTCTTTCGCGCACCCATGTCCACTATCGTGAAATCTGCTGCTGCCCCAACCGTTATCGAGCCTTTCGTCGGGTACAGCCCAAAAACTCGCGCAGGATTCTCAGACATAAGCCTTACAAGCGTGTTCAGGTCTGTCCTGCCCGAAGACACCTCGTTAAGCATCACAGGCAGCATCGTCTCAAGCCCCGGCGAGCCGCACGGCGCAACGAAGATGTCGTCTTTAGCCGCCGCTTTCTCCTCGTAGGTATACGGAGCATGATCACTGCCTATCATGTCAATCATGCCTGAGTTCATACACGTCCAAAGTGCCTCCACAGTCTGCCTGGATCTAAGTGGCGGATTGATACGCGCGAACGCACCGAGCCGCTCAAGGTCGGATACATCTGCAGCCAGATAGTGCGGGCATGTCTCTACCGTAATCGGTACTCCTCGTTTCTTCGCATCGTGCGCCATCTTAACTCCTCTATCGGTCGACATGTGGCACAACTGTATCCTGGCACCGGTCTCTTCTGCCATCACTATGACCGAAGCGGCAGACGCGATTTCGGCTATCTCAGGTCTCGATTCGGCATGCGCGATGGGTATCGTCCTGCCGGCCTCTCTGAGCGTGTGTGTAAGCCTCTCGCAGATGCTGTTGCTTTCGACGTGTATCGCACCGACTAGACCTGTCTTCGCCACACTCTTCAGCACTTCCAACAGCAACCCTTCATCGGTACAACAGATACCTCGAAACTCGCTTTCCCTTCCAGCAGGAGCTGCATGCAAAAACGTCTTGTAGCCTATGGCACCGGCTTGCATCAGCCCTGCAATATCACTCATATTATCGCTTCCCGCTCCGCCGTAAAGCGCAAAGTCTACGTACGCATCTTGAGCCATCAACTCGGCTCTCTTGGTGAGTATTTCTCCGGTAGAAACAGACGGTTCTGAAATCGGCATCTCGAATATGGTGGTAATGCCCCCGGCACAGGCAGCCTGAGTCCCGGTCTCAACATCTTCTCTGTCAGGCCTACCCGGGTATCGCAGGTGCACGTGTGAGTCTATGATCCCCGGAAGTACTTGAAGCCCAGTTACGTCCAATACCTCTTTCGCCCTCAATGACTTGGGCGCAGCTATGGCCTGAATCTTTCCGTCTTTTACGCCTATGTCTGCGCAAAAGGTATCGTGTGAAGTAACTACATTCGCTTTGGCCAGCACAAGATCGTATCGCATGCAGAGTCTACCTCCCGAAGGATCAGGATATTGTTGAATCAAGGTCTATAACAGCGTTCGCAAGCACCATTGCACCCCTTGCAGCATCAGCCCAGTGTGTAAACTCATCCGGCGAGTGGCTCATGCCGCCTTTGCTCGGAACAAACAGCATTCCGGTGGGACAAATTCGAGCCATACACATCGCATCGTGGCCCGCACCACTTGGCATTTTCTTGTACAGAACATCTGCACCGCGACATACGTTCTCGATAGCCTGCATGACGAGTGCATGCATCTTCACTCCGCCTTTCGCAAGCCCGGCGCGTAGCTCGGCTTGCTCTGCAAGCTCCACTTTGCGCCTGATGCGGTCGAGCAGTAGTTCAACCTTTGAATCATCCATTGACCTCAGTTCGAGCGACAGTTCGACTTTCCCCGGAATGACGTTTACCGCTCCAGGGCTCACGCCAACACGTCCAATCGTGGCGACAACCGATTCCTGCCTCAGCGCCTCCTGGTAAACGTACGTGATGAGCGGAGCCGCTTTGACCAACGCGTCGTCTCGCATGTGCATCGGGGTTGTGCCTGCATGGTTAGCCTTCCCTTGCACAACAATGCTGCCTCGAGTGATTCCGACGATTCCGGTGACGATGCCGATCTGCAGACGTTCTTGCTCTAACACACCACCTTGCTCGACATGAAGTTCGATGTATCCGGCAACAGGGTACGGCCTGGCCGCATTCTCAAAGTCGTCCGGTTCCAACCCCGACTCCAGCATCAGCTGCTTTAGGCTGTTTGCTCCGGTCACCACCCGATCCAGTTCTTCGGCACGCACATCGCCTACGAATACCCTGCTGCCGAGCGTACCGCTTCCCCATGCACCCTCTTCTTCCGCAAAGGACACTACTTCAACCGGGTGCTCTGTGCACACACCTGCTTCATTCATTGCCCTTACAGCTTCTATGCCGCCCAGCACACCAAGAGCTCCGTCGAACATGCCCCCTTGGGGCACCGTATCTATATGAGACCCGACCATAATCACAGGCAGGTCGGGCTTCGCACCCTGTCTCCGCCCAAAAAGGTTTCCCACCGCGTCAATGCGCACATCAAGTGATGCTTCTTGCATCAGGCCCGCCACGAAAGAACGCGCCTCGACATCTTCGGGGGTGTATGAACGCCTGGTTATTCCTCGCTCGCCCATGCCGATCCGCGAAAGCCGCTGCATATCGCGTTGCAGCCTGTCCTGGTTCACTTCGATCAGCCGTCTGTCCACCGTCTCCCTCCTTGCCGACGTTTATGGATATTCGTGCTCTGTACCGCGTGTCCTACAAACAGCCCAAAACCAAAACGGCGCCGCAAGTGACGACGCCATCTTGCAGTGGTTCAGTGCTAAGCGTGAAACTCCACCACATCACCATCTTGCATTATGTAATCTCTGGGCACCATCTGACCATCAAACACGCTTGAGCCCCAAACTTTCGCATACTTAAGGTTTTTCGCCAGGTCTTTATGAATCCTTCTAGCGGCTTCAACCACATCGGTGTTCCTTGGTACCACAAACGGCTCGTTGAAATCCGGCTTCTTGCCTGGCGCACGCGTGTATATGCGTATGAGGTCTAACACATCGTAAAACACGTGCCGCAAGAGCGCAGTTAGGCTCTCAGGATCGTTGCTGGATACGGGCATTATGGGCAGGCCAGGGCCGAAAATCTCAGCAGCGAGTTCGACCCGGTAGCTCGAGTCGGGCAAATCGTACTTGCTGGCAGCAACACACGCTGGCTTGAAGCGTTCGGGTAAAGGCTCCACTTTCGGATGATGCAGTGTCACACGTGCTTCTTCAAGTATTTCCATCATCTCTTCTATGTGAGACAGCAGATCATCGTCTCCTGCATCTATGACAACAAGAGCCGCATCTGCGTTACGAACAAGACTCATCATCCATGGCTGTAGCAGCTCCTTTGAAAAGGGCGGCAGGTCTACGAGCTGAACTTGAACGTTCTCGAAGATAGCCATGCCAGGAAACGGCAGCCGTGTCGTTCCCGGGTAGTTAGCTATCTCCGGCTTTGCGGCACTTGTTGCAGCGAGTATGCTGGATTTTCCGCTGTTAGGAGGCCCGACAAGCACAACCTGTCCCGCGCCTTCTTTCTCAAGATAGCTTAGGCTTGCCTGACGAGCCACCGCAGGCTTCTTCGACGCATCGCTCTTCAGCCGCGCAATACGCCGCTTTATGTCAGCCTGCATCTTTTCGGTGCCCTTGTGCTTGGGAATAGCGCGCAGCATATCTTCAAGTGCTGCAAGTTTTTCTGCAGGCGTTGTGGCTGCCTTAAAGCGCTCTTCGGCGTTTCTGTATTCAGGAGTGAGATTTGCTGGCACTGGTACCCCCCTTTTTCTGAGAATGCACGATGGCACAAGTCGCAGTATACCCGGAAAACCTGGACAACCTCATCTTGGATTACTTGACACGTGACGTCAAGTGCGGTAAAGTTGTGTGGAGACATACCCCCAGGGGTATCTCTCCAAAGAATCGCCGGAGGTGGATCGCTTGTCCCAGGTCAAACACTTAACCGACGACACTTTCGATACCCTGATCTCCACGTCAGAAGTCCCCGTACTGGTAGACTTCTGGGCAGAATGGTGCGGCCCCTGCAGGATGATGTCTCCTGTGCTAGATGAGGCTGCAAAAGAGATGGGAGATAAGATAGTGATCGCCAAGCTTAACGTAGATGAAAACCCAGCCACTGCAACCAAGTTCAGTATTATGACAATACCGACTATGATACTGTTCAAACAGGCCAAACCTATTGGCAAGATTATAGGTTTTGTGCCCAAAGCACAGCTCAAGAAGAAGATCGAAGACGCGATCGCGTAAGCCACAACTCGCGGGCCTGCATCATTGGTTGATGCAGGCCCGTAATGTTACACATCATTGGTCTGTCGTGCTCTTGCGCGGGGGTTGCTGGTTACGCTCCCACACTATGCGGATGCCATCAAGCACAAGCAGTTGATCCACTTTGTCTATACACGGAGTCTCAGCTGCAATAAGGTTTGCAAGCCCTCCGGTTGCTATCACATGTGAGCTTTGGCCTAGTTCTGCTTTCATCTTGGTGACGATGTAATCAACCTGCCCCGCAAAACCGTACACGATCCCGGATTGCATCGCGGCCACGGTGTTTCTGCCTATTACCTGCCTTGGAGATATGATCTCAATCCTCGGTAGCTTTGCGGCTCGCTGAAACAAAGCCTCAAGCGATATGCCTATTCCAGGTGCAATCGCACCGCCCAAGTACTGGCCCGAAGCTGAGACAGCGTCAAACGTCGTGGCAGTGCCAAAATCCACTATAATGCAAGGCCCACCGTACTTCTCGTATGCGGCAACTGCACCCACTATCCTGTCGGCACCCACGTCACGCGGATTCTCGTAGCGCAGTTCCATGCCTGTCTTCACACCCGTGCCGATTATCAGCACATCACACTTAACGTACTTCCTAAGCGCTTTCTCCCACGTCGGTGTGATGGGCGGCACGACTGACGAGACTGCCGAGTGCGTCACCGAAGAAAGTTGTATGCCGTCCATCGCAAACAGTTGCCTGATCATAAGCCCGTACTC
Source organism: uncultured Pseudomonadota bacterium (assembly GCA_964417635.1). Taxonomy (GTDB): domain Bacteria; phylum Bacillota; class Sulfobacillia; order JAUYEF01; family JAUYEF01; genus CAYQIY01. The sequence goes on from CAYQIY010000004.1 coordinate 61,010, forward strand.
ATCGCAAGTCTTATTCCTGTCGGTAGAAAGCCTCCAATCGGTGATAAGACGCTTTGAGTCAAACACACCTATCGAGATGTTACTATTCCCGATATCCACCGCAAGAAGCATCTAGAACACCTTCTTTGCTGCAGGCTTGGACGCTTGAGTCTCTTTTCTGAACCGAGGAAGATGGTAGGTTACGCCTTTGTAGATCGCAGCGACCAAGATCGCGGCAACAAGCATTTCAGGAACTCCGTGAAGCACTGCCACTCCTTGTGCAACAGGAGCAGTGAGATAGCCGCGAAACACTGCAAGCCCCAGAACCCCGGCTGTGTTGGTAGCTGTGCCCAGCAACGCGCCTATCACCGGGCCTGATTTCTCAGTCCTTAGGATTCTCTGTGCCCAGTAGGCTGCAACAACACCTGCTGCGACTGCCACCACGGCTGCACCGACCGTTGCGGCAAGTCCTGGAAAAGCGTGCACGATACCGGCGTGAATCGTAAGCCCGAACACCGCGCCGAGGCCAATCGACGCTATATTGCGCGATGTGCTACCCGACGAAAGCGCGTATGCATAGTAAGCCACGACTCCTATGAGTATCCTCGGTACAAACGCTATCAGCGGGTCGGTGAACAGCATGCGCGCTACGGGGTTTGCTTGAGTCTGCGCCCTCCAGAAACTGAACAGCCCAAATATGAAGCCTACAAGCGCGCCCACAACCGGGCCTTCGAGAATACCTGCAAGGATCGTGGGGATGTGCATGGTGGTTACGCTTCCCGCAGGCGTAGGGACGGGAATAAAGCCTCCGACCGGAGAAAGCCCGAGAACAACCGTGAGGGCGCCGAGCAGTCCGGCCACAACGATCTGCCTAGTGCTGAGGTTTTTCACTTTTGCCTACCTCCGTTCCGGCTCGGCTAAGATGCCGGACGAAATATTGGTGCCGAATCACAATACAGGTCGGGCGCGACCTGCCCGCCACGAACTACCTTACTTCTTCTGTTCGGAAAAAGCACGCGCGCTCGCCACACCGCCAAGAGTATCAACGTGCTTCACAGCGTTCAGCACGGCTTTTTGCACAACATGCGCGGCCGCAGTTCCGATCGCAGTCACGTCTGATGCGACTTTGCCAGTCGATACACAGAAGATAGTGTCTCCATCAAACATTGTATGCACAGGATCGATGCTTCTGGCAAGCCCGTTATGAGCCATCTGTGCCACTTTGGTCGCTGATTCCTTATCTAGAACCGCATCTGTCGCGACCACGCCAAGAGTAGTGTTTTGGCCAGCCGAATCCTGTGTTCCGTATCCCTGGATCATCAAATTCCTGGTTCCAACCAGTTTTCCCGTATTCGGGTTTATGGCGCCAGCAACGATCCTTCCGGTAGTGTTATCGTATACGTCACCAAAGCAGTTCACCACAACAACTGCAGCCACCACGGCGCCGTTTCCAAGGCTTACGGACGAAGAGCCGATACCGCCTTTCATGGCGTACTGAATGCCGAATATCTTGCCCACTGTCGCTCCGATTCCTGCTCCAATGTTTCCCCATACCACCGATTCGTCGGTTGCCTCGGCACACGCTCTTTCTCCCATCGCCGCATCAGGCCGTACGCGCGAATCGCCTATACCGAGGTCATAGATGACAGCAGCAGGCACTATGGGCACGCGGGCGTAACCTGTATCAAATCCTATTCGCTTGGATTCGAGGTATCTCATCACGCCTCCAGCCGCATCGAGACCGAACGCACTTCCTCCAGTAAGAAGCAGGCCGTGTATGCTCTTCACCAGATTGCCCGGCCTTAGCAGATCTGTCTCGCGCGTGCCTGGCGCCGAACCTCTGACGTCCACACCGGCCACTACGGGTTGGTCAAATAGCAGCACCGTGCACCCGGTAATCGCAGTCTCATCCTGCGCGTGACCCACCCGCACACCCAATACATCGGTTATATCGGATTTCATCACACACCTCCTGCATCAAGTCTAAGCGACACATCGGCTGCGACTACCTTCACAACGCCCGTATCTGTACGCAGCAATAGACAGCCCGTCTCATCGATGTCTTCTGCCACGCCCGAGATACTGCCGGTCTCGAGATACACTCTTACATTCCGTCCTAGCATGTCGCTGTTGTGTCTCCACGCTCTTAGCACATGCTCTGTGCTGCCCGATTCGATCTTGCGCGCCAGACACGCCAGGCTTTGCGCCAGTTTGAGCGCCGTCTCAACAATATCGACACGTACTCCGGTAAGATCTACAACCGAAGTCGCCTGCGAACGCAAGCTGTCGGGCAAAGTCTCGGAGGAGACATTCAGATTGATTCCGATCCCAACCACAACAAACGGTTCACCAGTTGATGAATAGCCTGATTCACACAGTATGCCCGCCACTTTCTTGCCGCACACCAGAACGTCGTTTGGCCACTTTATCCGAGATTCGACTCCCAGAGCGCGCAAGACCCTAACCACTGACACCGCCGCCGCTAACGCGAATACCGGCCAAACCTCAGCACGCACCAGAGGTCTGGTAAGCCACGACATCCAGAGCCCACCTATGGGCGACTCCCAGCTGCGCTCGCGTCTGCCTCTGCCCAAAGTCTGCGTATCCGCCATGAAAACAGTATTGGCGACTACACCGGCTCTTCCCGCGGCTTTGGCCAGATCGTTTGTGGACGTCGTCACGCGGTACCGCACAACGCTACACGTTGTGTCATCTGACCTGTCTATGCTCTTTCATCTCCTGTTGCGTTGGTGTTCAAAACCCAAAAGAAGGCGCCCAACGACTCGGCGCCTTCTGGCATACCTCTTCATTAGAACAGCCCTGCAACGCGTCCTTCTTCATCGATGTCAATATGCGCCCCCGCCGGATCAGATGGCAGTCCAGGCATCGTTCTCATCTCGCCCAATAGCGGATACAAGAAGCCTGCGCCTACCGACGCGCGCACTTCGCGAATCGGTACAACAAACCCTGTGGGACGCCCTTTCAGTTTCGGGTCGTGAGACAGCGAAAGGTGCGTCTTTGCCATACATACAGGCAGCTTATCGAAGCCGAGTTTTGTGTAGCGTCTGATCTGCTTTTCTGCTTCAGGTAGGTACTCGACGCCATCTGCACCGTATACTTTCTTTGCAATAGTTTCGATCTTCTCTTTGATGGACGCCTCAAGCGGATAAAGGAACTTGAACTCGCTCGGCTGTTCGCTAGCCTTAACAACCGCATGTGCCAATTCTTCTCCGCCTGCTCCGCCCTTTGCCCAGACGTCGCTCAACACAGCGTCGAATGCACCCGCCTCGATAGCTCTTTGCCGGATAAACTCGATCTCTTTCTGCGTATCGGTATCAAACCTGTTAATAGCGACCACAACAGGCACACCGTGCAGACCGACGTTTTCTATCTGCTTGGCAAGGTTTTCGCAGCCTGCTTCAAGAGCCTCAAAGTTCTCTTTGGCTACGAGTTTCTTGTCCATCGCCTTACCCGGCACAACCCTGAACGCACCGCCGTGCATCTTAAGCGCGCGTACGGTACAGACCAAAACCGCAGCATTCGGCTTGATACCGCTGTAGCGGCACTTGATGTTGAACATCTTCTCCGCCCCAATATCCGCACCGAAGCCGGCCTCGGTAACCACGAAGTCGGCACACTTGATCGCGATCTTGTCTGCGAGGATAGAGTTGTTGCCGTGCGCGATGTTGGCAAACGGCCCTGCGTGCACGAACACCGGTGTGTTCTCCAGCGTCTGGATTATGGTCGGCTTAATGGCATCGCGCAGAAGCACTGCCATAGAACCGGCGCACCTTAGGTCTTCAGCCGTTACGGCTTTGCCGTCTGCGCTGTATCCCACCACGATACGCCCAAGTCGCTCGCGCAGATCCTTGAGGCTGCTGGTGAGAGCCAGAATCGCCATTACCTCAGACGCCACCGCGATATCAAAGCCCGTCTCGCGGGGGTTACCATTCTCTTTACCGCCAAGCCCTATGACTACTTTCCTTAGCGCTCTGTCACTCACATCGATAACCCTGGGCCAGGTTATGGAGTGCGTATCGATGTTGAGCGGATTGCCGTGGTGCAAACTTGCATCCAGAAAAGCTCCTAGCAAGTTGTGTGCTAGCGCCACCGCATGCGTATCACCCGTAAAGTGCAAGTTAAAATCTTCCATCGGCACGCACTGGCTGAAACCACCGCCAGCTGCGCCGCCCTTGATGCCGAACACGGGGCCCAGCGAAGGCTGCCTGATGCAGTTGGCCGCATTCTTGCCGATCCTGTTTAGCGCCTGACCGAGCCCTATTGTGGTTACCGTCTTACCTTCTCCCAGTGGAGTCGGCGTGATCGCGGTAACTACAACGTACTTGCCATCAGGCTTGTGTTTGAACTTCTCTAGAACATCAAGCGATACTTTGGCCTTGTACTTTCCGTATAGTTCAATATCGTCTTCATCAAGGCCGAGATTCTCAGCGATCTTCACAATAGGAAGCATCTTAGCTTCTTGTGCGATTTCGATGTCGCTCTTCAAAGTGGACTGTCACCCCTTCAACATACTGGTAAGCTGTATGTTCACATCTTCTATGCCCAAAGCCCCGGTTCCTCTAGCGTCTGGTCAGCCAAGACGCTATGAGCACACCAATCAAGAAGAACATGATATCCCATCGAGTGATGGATGCAAGAAACCCCTTCTTTTTCGGTTTCTCCGCCGGAAGCTCTTCTACGCTCTCTTCTTCCTCTTCGTCATATTCCTCTTCGTCGTCGTATTCTTCATCGTCGTACTCTTCATCGTCGTATTCCTCATCATCGTACTCTTCGTCGTCATACTCGTCATCATCGTACTCTTCGTCTTCATACTCCACGTCTTCTTCAGGTTGCCCGGGCACAGGGTACTCCTTTCGCGCCTCGCCCGTGACATCTTCGTCCACCGGGCGCTCTCGGCCATCCTCATCAGAAAGAGCATGCTCTTTCTGTTTCTCGGTGCCCTCTGTCTCTTGAGGACGTCTAGATGTCATCGCGATCCTCCCCTAGAACAAGGCGTTACCATCACGAGCCACGATAACGCCCTTCTTGATTACCGCACAGGCAAGGTTCGAGCCCATGAAGTACGGTACCTCCCGAAAGTCTTCTGCATCCATAATCACTATGTCCGCCTGACGTGTCTTTTCGAGCGCCCCTGCCCGCTCTCCTCTACCGACCGCGTAGGCCGAATTGATTGTGGCAGCGGTGAGCGCTTCTTGCGGAGTCATCCTAAGATACGAACACGCCAGGCTCATGACGAGCTGCATTGACATCACAGGGCTTGTCCCCGGATTAAAGTCTGTCGCAAGCGCCACCGCAACGCCTCTTCGAATCATCTCGCGTGCTGGAGCGCGCTTTGCGAGTCCTAGGAACAAAGAAGTGGCAGGCAGCAGCACTGCAACCGTTTCTGAATCGGCCAGTTGCACAATCCCTTCGTCTGATGGCGCTACCAAATGGTCGGCTGACACTGCACCTACTTGTGCAGCCAGTTCCGCCCCGCCCAGCGGCACAATCTCATCGGCGTGTATCTTGGGACGCATGCCCCACTTGGCGGACTCAAGCAGAATGCGCCGTGACTGTTCTACGCTAAATACTCCCTTCTCGCAGAACACGTCTGAGAACTCGGCCAGCCGCCTCCGTGCAATCTCTGGTATAATGTGCTCCAGCATGTATTCCACATACTTTTCTGAGTTCCCTTCATACTCAGAAGGCACCGCATGTGCCGACATGAGCGTGGGTACGAACTCAACCGGCAGCGCGCTGTTAAGCTGGCTTACGACCTCAAGCATCTTTACTTCGGCCTCAAGCGACAGCCCATATCCACTCTTGACTTCTATAGTTGTACTTCCGGCTGCGACCATGGTGCGCGCTCGTTTCCGAGCTGAGTCAAGCAACTCAGAATGCGTAGCCTTACGTGTTCGTTCCACACTGTTTAGAATTCCCCCGCCCTTGGCCAGTATATCGAGGTATGATGCACCTCTTATCTTCTGTTCGTATTCGAGCGCCCTGGTCCCGGCAAACACGAGATGCGTGTGAGCATCGACAAGCCCTGGGATCACCACTCTGCCTTCGGCATCGTGCACCGTGATATCTGTCGACTTTTCGGTCTCAACCCGGCGGAGCACTTCATCGCTCGGTCCTATTTCTCGAATAATACCGTCCACACAGTAAATCGCGGCCTGCGGTATGAGATTGACTTCATCCATTAATCTCCCCTTGGCTGGCGATGTGGTGTGAGCCGGAGTGGCTATCTGCCCTATGCCCATAACAAGCAGCCGCTCTGATTCTGTCATAGCGTTATCAGTCCCCTTTCGCACCCAAACGTGCCAGCGGAAACCGAGGCACCCACTTTGTCTCGGAGACGCTGGAATACTGGTCGATATAAAACCCCGAATCTTGCACTCGCATTACGTATACATTTCCCGATGCATCCACCCTGCCGCGGATCTCTCCTGCTCCGGTAAACCCTCTGAGCCTGATCTCGTCAAGTTTCTGTCCTTTGGGCGCGTACTTCTGCACTATACTTTCATCGTTGCCGACCGAAAGACCCACATATACGTTTCCGCGCATGTCAGTGCCGAGCAATCTCGCGGCACGCAGGTGTTCGGGCTCGCGTATCGTGAATTTCACAGCTCTTTGTGACGGTGATACAACTGTCACAGTCCGGGAATAAGCGTCTACGCTCCCCGATAACACAATAAGACTGCCGTTTTGCGACACGACGAAATCGTCCACTTCGTCGCTTACAGGCGCGTTACCCAGATGGCGCGTGACGCCAGATCTCGATTTGTCCACGGCAGTCAGCGTGTTGGCAGTGCCGGCGGCCAATGATACTCGCGTAAGCCTCCTGCTGTATCCTTCACCGGTAAACGACACTTCTTGTACATACAGAGTCCCGCTTCCGAACACACCGATTGCTTCTATGAAATACAGGTCTCCCGAAGACTGCGAGTACACAATTTCGTGCGTGCCTTCTAGAGTGTACCGCGCCACACTCTGCCTCCCGCGGGTTACGCCGAAGATCGAGCCATCCTGAGCAATCTCAATTTCCTCAGGCATCGCACCTACATCCAACGCTATACTGTGGCTCACTCCCTTTTGGTCGTAAACCCTAAGCGAGTTCAGCGCCGAGTCAACCATCAGTAGGCTACCGTCTACGCCCAGCGCAAACGCGGGCGGCCGCTTCTCAAACGAGCTGCCTGCAGCGCTCCTTGGTTCGCTCCACTCCATCTGAGCAAGAGTGCGCGTTTGCCAAGTCTCTTGCCTTTCGGGTCTGAATGCCAACAGTAGACAAGCTGCCGCTACCAAACAGACTATCAGGGCACGCTTCATGACAGGATACCTGCTCCAGACCAGCATCATCGATCCCCCCGCATGGTTTTGGTAATCTGTATGCGAGAGGACTAGCTTTCATTCAGGCCTGTCTACCTCATACTGCTAGCAACTCACCCGCCTGCAACAGCTGTGTTACCTTCTCGATATCTTCGTGAATTTCGCGATCTTGCTCAAGCGCAGGCACCACTTTGCGCACGAGCTTATAGGTGTGTGCGCCCACCTGTCCGAGCATCTCAGGTCCTAGCAGGTCTGCAGCCTGACACGCACACATCAGTTCTATCGCGAGGATCTTGGTTGCGTTAAGCGCTATGTCTCTCGCTTTGCGCGCAGCGATTGGTCCCATGCTTACATGGTCTTCTTGACTTGCCGACACAGGAATTGAGTCGACGCTCGCAGGAGACGCGAGGATTTTGGACTCAGACAGCAATGCCGCAGCAGTGTAGTGCGCTATCATAAAGCCGGAATTGAGCCCCCCTCGCCTTGTCAAAAACGCGGGAAGTCCTGAAGATACGGGATTGAGCATTCGGTCAATCCTACGCTCAGATATACCCGCAGAACCAAGCAGCGCAAGGCCGAGATAGTCCATCGCGCTTGACACCGGCTGGCCATGGAAGTTGCCGCCTGAGATCACGTCTCGTGTTCCATCGGGATTGCAGACGACAAGCGGATTGTCGGTGGCTGAGTTCATCTCAAGCCGCAACACTTCGTGCACATGCACAATCGCCGCTCTGGTTGCCCCATGCACCTGCGGGGTGCATCGCAACGAGTACGCATCCTGAACGCGCAGTTCTCCCGAAGATGTGGTCAGTCTTGAGCCTTTGAGCGCAGAGCAGAGCCTGCTTGCACTCTCAACCGCGCCTTGATGGGGACGCAGTGTTATGAGCCTTGCGTCGAACGCAGACGGAATCCCCCGAAGCACTTCCACGGTCAGACCGGCCACAATGTCTGCACTGTCGATGAAATCCTGTGCCGCCTTTAGGCTCAGCAGCCCGACAGAAGTCATCGCCTGGGTGCCGTTAATCAGCGCAAGCCCTTCTTTTGCCTCCAGCACCACAGGCTCTATACATGCCTGCTTCAGCGCTTTATCGCCTGAAAGTGTAAGGCCGCGGTGTGTTGCTTTCCCGCGGCCTATCATCACCAGTACCAGGTGTGCCAGTGGCGCCAAATCGCCGCTGGCCCCCACCGAGCCCTGCTGGGGTATCACCGGATGTATACCTTCGTTCAACATCTTGAGCAGTGTATCCACAACTCGAATTCGCACGCCTGAGTATCCTTTGGCAAGCGCGTTGGCACGAAGCAGCATCATTCCTCTTACCTCGCGTTCTGAAAACGCGGGTCCGGTACCGCACGCATGGCTTAGTATCAAGTTCTGCTGTAGTTCCCGAGTCTCATCTGCAGATATCACCACATCTGCGAATCTGCCGAATCCGGTGGTTATGCCGTATACGACACGGCTCTCGTCAACAACGCTCTCCACGTGCTTTCGCGAGTCGCTCATCTTGCGCTTGGCATCGCACGACAGTTCGGCCTTTGCCCTTCCGTATACCACATCCAAGAAATCTCCAAGGCCGAGGCTTTCCCCATCGAGCATTACTGTTCGGGTGTGCATCGTCTGCTCTTCTCCTCCGGTTTTACTATAGATACAGATAAGTTGGCCTCACCAAATCCTTCGTCCAGCAGGCCGCGGATGTCTTCCTCGCTCACTTGCATAAGAGCATCGTAGTAGTCAAATACGCTTGCTCCCTTGAAGTAAGTACTCACAAACAGCCGGCCCACCTTTTCGGGCGAGTTAAAAAGCGCCACGAACTCTCCAATCATCTTTCGCTTCATACGACAGATATCCTCGAACGGCACACCCGTTCTTCGGGCTTCTTCCACTCCCTCGCATATTTTGTGGCTGAGTCTGGTGGGATCGCCACTTTCTCCACCTATGAGCGCGTGCGCAAAACCCTTGGCTGCTTCGAAACTCGCACTGAACGAATTGCTCAAGAGTCTTCGCTCGTACACCTCTTCGAATAGGCTAGAACTCCGTCCGAATAGCGCTCCTAACATCACGTCTGCGGCTGCCTGCCTTCGCATCATGCTCTTGGGGTCTATAAGCGTTCCGGGAAACTTGTATCCAACAAGAACAAGCGGCAGTGACACGGCCATGCTTTCGACCACCTCTGATTCTGCTACCTGTTCGGGCTCATCCGGATAAGCCCGCTTTACCGGCGGACGCTCGGGTTTAGTATAAGGTGCGTCAATTCGCTCAGCCATTTCGACCACTTGCTCTGGCTCTAAGTCACCGCTCACGAAAAGAACCATGTTGGTCGGGTGGTAGAACGTCTCATGACAGATGTACAGCATCTCAGGGGTGATCTCACGAATCGAGTCGCGTGTTCCACCTATGTCGACACGCACAGGGTGTCTGTGGTACATGGCGCCGAGCAGGTTCGTCTGAAGTCGCACCTGCGGCATGTCGCTGTACATCTCTATCTCTTGCCTGATAATCCCCCGCTCTTTTTCAACAGTTTCATCTGTGAAGTACGGCTCTCTCACAAACGAAAGCAGCAGTGATAGCGCTTCTTCAAAATGCTGAGTGGCAGTAAAGAGATATGTGGTAGATGTGCGCGTGGTATATGCGTTTGCAGACACACCAAGACGCGAGAAATCATCGAACACAGAGCCTGATTCGCGTTCAAATAGTTTGTGCTCCAGAAAGTGCGCAATGCCGGCGGGTTGGCTCACTTTCTCGCCCGTTACCGGATGGATGAAGCAAGTGTCGATCGAGCCATATTCACACGACAGTGCTGCGTGCTGCTTCTGAAAGCGGCTGCGAGGCATCACGAAGAGCGTAAGCCCTGAACCGAGCGCCGTGTAGAATACGCTCTCTTTTAGAACATCTGACCTTATCGCTCGCATCAGTTCACACCCCCTGCCGGAGAGAGCAGGTGGACGGTGTCAAGCACCGTGCGCTGGGCGGCTTCAACTATTTGCTGCCTTGTCACGGCGTTCAATCTCTCGAGCCTGTCTTGGACAGACTTTGGCTCGCCAGATAACATCTGCTCATAGTATGCACCCATCACCGCCGAGCAACTGTCAAGAGACGACTTAAGCCTGTTAACCAGCGCAGAGCGGGTGGCTTCCATTTCAAACTGCGTAAACTCGCCTTGCCGTATGAGTTCGACTTGCTGAAGTATGATCTCGCTGGCTCTTTGGTACTGCGTTGGCTCTATCCCTGCTATCACGAACATCGCCCCCTGGCTCGGGTCAAGAATGCTCTGCGCGTAATAGGCGAGGCTATGCTTCTCACGCACGTTTATAAACAGTTTTGAATGAGGAAATCCGCCCAGTATGCCTTCAAACAACATCGTAGGGTACACAGAATCATTGGGGTAAGCCGCAAACGTGCGAAACCCCATGCTTAGTTTAGCCTGAGCCACAGGTTGGTGCTCACTTATCTGGCGAACCTCTCGTGGCTCCGGTCTCGGGCTTGCGTCGTCGTCTGCAGGCACAGTTCGCTCAGGCAGTTCAAACGCCTCTTGGATCGAGCTAATAGCGTGCTCCTCATGTATGTTGCCTGCCACAAGCACGTCAACTGGCGCCATGCGAACATGCTCATAGTGGGCAAACAGCGTGTCGGCAGATATATCGCGTACTTCGTCGAGTGATCCGAGCTGATGTAGCCCGTACGGCTCACCCGAATACATCTCTTCGATGCAACGCAGAAGCGAGTACTGAGTCTTATCGTTCACCATTGCGCGAATCTGCTTGGAGAGAGCGTCCTTTTCCTGCTCCACAAACTCACTCCTGAATGCACCTCCACTTATACAAGGACGGTGCACCACCTCATCCAGCAGTCCAAGAGCTCTTGGGTAAAGCGAAGCGGCTTCACCGACGAAAGAGCCTGACACGCAGTCGAGGCCGAATACCATTACCTGCATTCCACCTATTTTGGCCACATCCGTGACCAGCCTTGAGCCGTAGAGTTGCTCAAGTTCGGCGCTTATGCGTCTCATACTGGGGTAAGACTGTGTACCCCGGCGCAAAACCCTGGGCAACAGCGCGTTGTACGACACACTGACAGGGCGAAGTCTTTGGCTTGACAGAAGCCTTGTCGAAATAGTCTTGAACTTGGGCTCGTGCCAGACATGTAGGTTCACCCCAGATGCTAGTTCAAACCTCGAAAACTCACTCACCGTGTCTGCCTCCTCGGAACCGCAACATCTAGTATGACTCTCACACTACGTACTTAGACTTAGGCGTGGATAGGTTCCGGCGAAAACGGGTTAGACTGCAAGAACCCTCCGCGAACATGCCGACGCTATCTGCTATCTTGACACCGCCAATAGCAGGAAGGTATATACCTGCCTCAACACAGAGCGTGGTATTTTCGGGCAGCGGCTCATCTGCCTGCGGTACGAGTTCGGGTTGCTCGTAGAGTTCGAGCCCTATGCCGTGACCCGCTTTGTGAGAGCAGTGATCCCCAAATCCTCTCTTGTGGACAATCGCGGCGGCCCGTGATTGAATCTGCGCGCCTGTCATGCCTGGATTCGCTCCTTCTCTGAGTGCTTGCTGCGCCGCAAGCACAACCTGATACACTTCGGCTAGTTCAGCACTCATCTGGCCGAGCACAAACGTGCGTGCAATACGCGCGAAGTAGCCTCGGTGTTCTACTGCGATGTCTATCCAGAGCACATCTCCTGGGCGCAGCGTCCTGGTGGACGTAGCCATGTGAGGCCTGTCCGAACGCTCGCCCGAGGCCACACACACTATCATTTGCCCCGAAAAACCAAGTCGCCTGAGTGCGTCTTCTATTGCGTTGTGCACTTCCACCTCTGTCGCGGCTTCTCTTATGGCGCGCTGCCCCGACTCCATCCCGATGTCCAGCAACCGCGCCGCTTCTGCGATAACCCTAACCTCATGATGTTCTTTGGCCATTCGCGCCCTCGCCATGAGCGCACCTGCATCCTCATATACCATCTCCGGCGCCACAGACTGGAGCAACTCAAGAGTGGCCAAGTTCACCGAGCGAAAGTCGAGCGCGAAGCGAAGTCTATCACTTTCTATCAGGCTCACAAGACCTGCAAGAGCTGAATCAGGGGATTCATCGTGAGAGTACGTCACTATCTTATCCATGCTACCTATTCGCGTTGCCGCGGCTTCCATGTAGCCAGGTGCAAACAGCACGCTTTCACCATCCACTACCAGAAGCGCAAGAACAGTGCCCTGGTACAAGTGCTGCGGCAGACCGGTGTAATAGCGCATATTCGCGCCGGGCACAAGCACAACAGCGTGCCAACCTTCGTCTCGCGCTTGTTGCCTGAGGCGCTCAATTCGCCCAAGATAAACTCTCTGGTCTACCGGTGTTGTACTCATACTCCAACCTCCGCCCATCTACCGCTCAGAAATCGCCTGCGCGCAAGAATGGATCTCACGAACCAGTCGAGCACCATAACCGCCCACACCGCCTCGAGCCCAAGACCAAGCTTGCGTGCAACCAGATAGGTAAGCGGCACTCGGACAAGCCAGGTGCCTGCCATTGTTATGTACATGCTCGCCCGGATGTCTCCGGCGCCCCTCAGCACACCTGCATGCACCTCAGTAGTCGCGATGAACGGCTGCGCTATGCCCGCTATGGCCAGACAAACACGCGCCAAGCTAAATACCTCTGCATCGCGGCCAAAAAGGCTGACGTACACACCGGGGAACAGCACGTAAGTCGCCCCTATGCTCCCCATGATTGTCAAGGCGATACGCCAGGATACATTGGCCGCCGTCTTCGCGTATGAGGCATCACCCGCCCCTAGCGCCTGTCCTGTTACTACCGATGATGCAATAGCAAATCCATAACCAGGCATAAACGATAGCGATTCGGCAGCCGCCACAATCTGAAACGCAGCGAGCGAAGTCGTACCGAGTACCGCCATGAACATCATGTTGACCGTGCGAGCGCCGTCCATTAGCAAAGTCTCCATGCCGGCCGGAAACGCGAGCCTCAACACGCGAACGCTGTCACCCCATGAAGCCGAGAGCAAGTCTTGCGCGCTCGCAACGCGCGTACTTCCCCCGAACGCAATAACCAGCGCAACGACTGCGCCGACAAACCAGCCCGTAAGAAGGCCGAGCGCAGCACCTACAAAACCCAAACCCCCAATGCGTCCTATGCCAAATATGAGGATGTACTCGGCAAGTATACCGACCGAGTTGGATACAAGTGTAATAACAAACGGGCTTCTGGTGTTGCCATGCCCCCGCAGCACCCCGGATATCCCAAGCATGAATACCTGTAGAACCGCTCCGAGGCTGAGCAGTCGCGTGTAACGCAGTGCAAGGCTCATCACGTGCGGCTCGATACCAGACGCCCGAAAGACCAAAGGAGCCAGAAGTCTTACGCTCAACATAGCAAGTGCACCCAAGAGCAGGGAAAGCCTTATTATCTGGCCGGAAGCACGAATAGCGCTCTTTTGGTCGCCTGCACCTGTGTACCGCGCAAGCAGTGCAGTGGCCCCGATTCCAACTGCTCCAAAAGCAAATACCAAGGTGAAGTATACTTGTCCCGCAAGCGCAACCGCCGCCAAATACTCGGCTCCAAGCCGCCCGACAAACGCAGTGTCAATCACCCAGCCAGACGTCTGAAGCAGCATCTCTGACACGGCCGGGATCGCAAGCCCGACCACGGTACGTCTAATCGCTGAAGGCGTCTCATGCGTTACATCGACACGAATGGCCATTGGGAGCGTCTCCTGAGAGCAACAGTTATGCTCTGCACACGAAGTGCAGTCTTGAACTATGGTGTCTTGGGGGCAAAAACGTGTATGCGTCGTAGACCTGCACGTTTGAAAAGCCCACGTCAAATAGCGTGTCCTCGAGTTCTTCTATGGAATACGCTCTTTCCTCATGCACCTCTCTAAACCGAGTAAAACCATTCTCATTTCTCACAAAACCGTTTAGCGTGACCCGCCATATTTTCTGTGCTTGGCACCATTCGTCCTGCCAGAACAGCGCAAGCCCGTCCTCTCTCTCAAACAGTGTCGGCGAACCGCGCCCTGTTTTCGAGAGCTGCCACTCAGTGTTGACATCGAACACATACAACCCGTGCGAATCCAGATGGCTGCGAGCGCATCCGAACGCTCTGCGCACGTCTTCTATGCATAACAAGTAGTTTATGCTGTCGTAAAGGCACGTAATAACCGAAAAGCGTTCTCCCAGACTGAAATCGCGCATGTCTGCTTGCACAAACCGCACGCTCTCTCCAGATGCCAACTGCTCTACCTTGCCACGAGCCACATCCAACATCTGCTGTGAGAGGTCAATCCCTGTTACTCTGTAACCGCGCCGTGCCATTGTGAACGCCGTGTTTCCTGTGCCGCATGCTACGTCGAGAAGCCGTGTGCCAACAACGCCCAACCGCTTTGCACAGCTTACCACATAATCTGCCCACATCTCGTAGTCTACGCCGTGCATTACCCAGTCGTATATGTACGCGAAATCACGGTACGGAGCAGTCACGTTGAATCACCTCGCCCAAGACAAAAGGCCGGCTTATGCCGGCCGTGTCAGCAACACACGTTTAGCTCGCTTTCTCCATGCTCTTCAGCAATTCTTCGAGCTCATCGCCTTCGAGCGTCTCTTTCTCTAGTAGCGTCTCTGCGATCTTATCCAGTTTGTCTCTGTTGTTTACGAGAATGCTCTCGGCTCGATTGAAACAGCGCGTGATTATCTCGTGCACTTCTTTGTCTATTGCAGCTGCCACTTCTTCAGAGTAGTTCCTGTCGCGCGCAATATCTCGACCGAGGAACACCATATCCTGTTTGGTGCCGAATGTGAGCGGACCAAGGTTATCGCTCATCCCGAACTCCATCACCATCTTGCGCACTATCTTGGTGGATTTCTCAAGATCGTCCGAAGCTCCGCTCGAAATCTCACCGAACACCAGAGACTCGGCAGCCCTGCCTCCCAGCGCCGCAGTAACACGGTCGAGTATCTCCGACTTGGTTACAAGATACCTGTCTTCAATCGGCAGCTGAAGCACGTATCCTAGGGCACCGCCTCGGGGCACAATGGATATCTTGTGCACCGGGTCTGTATTGGGTAGCATACTAGCCACCAACGCATGCGCAGCCTCATGCCAGGCAATTATTCGCTTCTCGCGATCGCTGATTATTCTGGTCTTCTTCTGTGGCCCGGCCAGAACCCTGTCGATCGCTTCTTCGAGTTCAACCATCGTCAGCTTGCGCTGTCTCTTGCGAGCGGATAACAGCGCCGCCTCATTGACCAAGTTCTCGAGGTCTGCACCTGTAAACCCAGGCGTCCTGCGTGCAATGACTTCGAGGTCTACGTCTTTTTCGAGCGGCTTCCCTCTAACGTGTACCTTCAAAATGGCCGCCCTTTCCTTGAGGTCAGGCTTATCTATGACCACCTGTCGATCGAAACGTCCGGGTCTCAACAACGCCGGATCGAGTATGTCTGGCCTGTTGGTGGCGGCCACCACGATAATACCCTCGTTAACACTGAATCCATCCATCTCCACGAGCAGTTGGTTCAACGTCTGCTCACGCTCGTCATGTCCACCGCCATAACCGGCACCTCTCTGGCGACCGACCGCGTCGATCTCATCGATGAACACAATGCAAGGGGCATTCTTCTTCGCCTGATCGAACAGGTCTCTCACCCTAGACGCACCAACACCCACAAACATCTCCACGAAATCCGACCCGCTTATGGTGAAGAACGGTACACCGGCTTCTCCTGCCACCGCTCTTGCCACATGCGTCTTACCCGTGCCTGGTGCGCCAAAGAGTAGCACGCCTTTGGGTATCCTTGCACCGATTTCGAGATATCTCTTCGGGTGCTTTAGGAAGTCCACTATCTCCTGCAATTCTTCTTTGACTTCCTCATAGCCCGCCACATCTGCAAACGTGACTTTCTTCCGATCGCCTGTCAGCAGTTTGGCTCTCGAGCGTCCAAACTGCATCACTCTGTTACCGCTGCCCTGCGTCTGCTGCATGATGAACATAAACGCTCCGACAACAAGTAGTACCGGAAGCATGGTGCTCAACAGGCTGGTCCACCAAGGTGGCTGCGGCGGCAGATCAAAAGTCGTCGCTACTCCCTGCTGGTCAAGAAGCGCCCAGATGGAAGGATCTTCGGGTATGACAGTCCTGAATTCGGTCCCGTCCTTTAAGGTGCCGCTCAAATTCTTCTCAACAATCAGAACGCTGTCGACGTTACCGTCCTTCAGCGACTGCAAGAACTGTGTATATGTCATATCTCTCGGCGCGGCTGCCGGTGTCTGAAAAAGATTCACGAGCATTATCGACACAAAAAGCAGCAACACATAGAGCATTATGCTACGAAGCACCTTGTTCACCCTCAACCCTCCTTCCAATGCCGTTTAATGCTCATAAATTGTAACACAATGACCCCCTGATTACAATTGCCGAAGAATGCGTCTAACTGGGTCTATGATTGCGAAAACAACGTCTCTAACTGCATGAACAACACTCTCTTGCTCGATGCGTCCAGTCTGAAGCGCTCATCTATGCGAAACCCTGCGACCCACACGATGCGTCCGAGCGAATCCACAACCAGTGGAATGCTGTCTCTGTCTTCACGCAATACCGCCTCGGAGATCAAAAAGTCTTTGATCTTCTTGCTACCTTTCATGCCAAAAGGGCTGAACACATCGCCCGGAAGTCGCATGCGAAGACTAAGCGGCAGTCTCACCTTGTCCAAATCCGCAAACGCCTTGCTAGGATCTGGATCTATCTCAACCTGCGAAATGTCAAGCACATCTGTGGTTATGCGTTTGCCGAGTTGCTCTATGCGAGTTTCGCCCGGTACCTGCATCTGCAACGGCCGCCATCTAGCCGGTCTTTGGAATCTAGACCTGAAAGCGAGCCACGACTTCGCACGTACGACTCGAGCTGCGCCAGGCAGATCGGCTGCGCGCAGTTCTGCTCTCGCCACTTTGAGCACGCGTTCCACATGAGCATAAGAGAGCGTGGTCAGATCACCCCCAGAGCGCTTGACTGCCTCTCTAACCACATGACGCTGCGCAGGCAGAGCAAGCGCCAGTAGCTCGTGCGTGCGCACGCGCGCGCCGTACGCTGTGTTCTCGATCATCTTGCTGAGTGGAGCAGCAAGTTCACAGAACAGCTCGTACTGTTCATGACACAGCTCCGCGAGACGAGCAAGCGCCGCCTCTATTTCTGGGTTATACGTCTTCAGTTCAGGCATGAGTTTGAGTCTCACACGGTTCCTCGTGTAGACAGGCTTCTCGTTGCTCTTGTCGATCCTGTGATCCAGCCTATTGCGGCTAAGGTAATCAATAATCTCATCCCTTGTGGTCGAAAGAAGCGGCCGTATGAGTGCAACCTCCCTGCCCGCCACATTCATGCTTCGGTACGCGCGTATACCGCCAAGCCCCTCGGGCCCAGTTCCCCTTATTATGCGCATCAGCACAGTCTCTGCCTGGTCGTCCAGATTCTGAGCAACTGCGATCTTGGTTGCACCGAGCCGCTCCGCCGACTCGGCGAGTATCCGGTACCTGCCCTTCCGGCTCGCCTGCTGCATACCAAGCGCTGTCTCTTTCATCTCACTTCTGACGTCAAGCTTATGCGTCTCGAACGCGACGCCTAGAGAACGGCACAGTTGCTCGCAAAACTGCTCATCTAAGTCAGATTCACTGCCTCGAAGCATGTGATTTACGTGGCACGCAACAACGTCTATCTGACGCGCCTGCGCACAAGCCACGAGATAATGCAGCATTGCCACCGAATCAGGACCTCCTGACAGCGCGACAAGCACAGTATCGCCTTGAGAGAGCAGGCAATAGCGCTCTATGAAGCTCTCAGCCGAATGCTCGAGCACCTGTTCTTACCTCTCATTCCTGTCATTGGCAGTTTGTGTATTCAGCATTCGTTTTACTCGCGTGGGAGTCCTCTAAAGCAAGAAACGGCAATTAAAAAGGGGTGGGCATCGCTGCCACACCCAGAGCAGGGGTTGGGAGAGGCTGTTTTAGGTCGGTGATGCAGCGTCTGCGCTCACCGGCATGAAACGTATCACCATGATGGTGACATCATCTTTCAGACTATGCTGATCGGCCTCGAGCACTCGGTCAAGCAGCCTGGAGGCCAGTTCCCCAGCGTGAGAGGTCTTCTGCCTAGCCAGGTAGTTGGCGAATGGCTCTTCTTTCTTGGCCGACTTCACCCATTGCATTGCGCCGTCCGTAACCATCACAAGCGTGTCACCTTCTTTTATGATCCGTCGCGACCTATCCGCATCGGACTGACCTAGTATGCCTATCGGCAACGATGACGCTCTCATTACCGATACTTGGCCGTCTCTCTTTATGAAGCTCGGCGCTGCAGAACGCTTCAAGAATTCTGCGTCGCCAGAGGTTAGATCAATAATCGCCATATCGACGGTGGCAAACGTCTCATCCGGAAACTTCAGCCTCATGAAGCTATTCACAGTGTCAACAGCAATCTCAGGCTCAAATCCGTTGTCTACTAGCTGTCCGAGCAGCGCCACCGTTGCTTTTGACTCAAGCGCGGCCGATGGGCCGGTACCCATCCCGTCAGACAGTATCAGCGCGAGTCTTAAGTCTTTAAGCTGCTTGTACAGCGCGCTATCACCGCACATTATGCTGCCTTCTTTTGCGCGTCTTGCAATAGATATCTCGTAATCCAGCGCTCTATCTCGCTGCTTCGACTCTGGCAGCAAGAGCACCGCTCTTGCAGTGTCGTCAATTGCGCTTGAGATAGCCTTTATCTGAGCGGCAAGCACGTTCTTCATATCGTTGAGCCTTGCCGAGTACACCCTGTTGCTCTTAGACAAGTCCGCAAGGTACTCTATCCCGGCAATTATCTCTTGGGCTCTAGGGCAACCGTCACGCATCTCGGCCGGCATCTGCCCTTGACTGAGAGCAGGCGTCAAGTCGGCTTCAACCAGCAAGTCGGTCAGCACTGCATGCCGTTCGGTGTGGTTTGCACCCAGACAGCACTGCTCTAGAACACACGATGCGCACACTCTTCTTACGATCCTGTCTATCTGCTGAGCCAAGTATCTGTCGCCGTTCTGAGCTACAGCCACGTTCTGGTACGATTTTGCCAGTTCCCGCAGTACTCTCGCCAGTTCGCCAAGCCTGGTGACCACGTTCTCCTTAAACGCCGCGGATTCTACAGGCTCGGGCTGTGCAACAAGAACTCTGGTTACACGGACAGGCACGCGGTAGAGCAAAAACAGTGCCGACGCGCTTCCGATCTCGAGTATCATCTTAGTCAGCGCCTCAGAAGACTGGATCGGTAAACTCAAGCAGAGCGCTCCTACGGCAAACCCTACTGCGGTTGCCAGTTTCCCCGCTCTGCAAAACAGTCCTCCGACAAGCCCACCGATCGCCTGTATACCCACTTGCAGCGGCACCAGAGGCCACGACAGCGCGATCACAAAACCCACCGAAGCTCCGGCCGCGGCGCCAAGCTCGGCTCCGCCCGTATGCGCCGCAAGCAGTGTCACAAAACAGCCAACAATGTTCCTTAGTTCAAGGGGACCTATGCGCAAATCAGAGACTCCCGCAACCAGTGACGCCAGTAAAATGCATACTGCAGCAAGCTGCTCTTGGCCGTAGCGACTCTTCTTTTCCAACACCAGACGCAAACCTGATGCATAAGCGGTGGTCAAACCTACCACCAAGGTGGCGTCCAGCGCAGCAGAGAGATACGAATACTGCGGCTGGGAAGTTAGCCTGGCCCACAGTAGACCCGCCGCAAGCCGCACTCCTCCTGCTATGAGCGCCTCTCGCGCGGCACTCGTCTGATTCGACCTGCTTGCTCCGATACACGCACGAAGCAGGATTATCATGAGCAGCGTAAACCAAGCATGAACCAGATCTCGCGTGCTCAGAGCTCCTAGCACGAGTGCTGCACCCGGTATGACCCCGGAAGCAGACCCAGTTGCCAGTAGCGCCGCATAAAACGCTGTACCGAACGGTCTGGCAACGCCTACCAAAGACGCGCGGCCGAGAAGCAACGCAAACAGCACCGTTACGCATAACGCAGTGCGGCTCTCCTGCTTAGGAAACCCCGCTTGCTTTCGGCCCGAGATTCTGGCACCAAACGCATTCCGTCTTGTGCGCGATCCGTCAGACTTTCTAGTGTGTGGCGCTTCGCGGGGCTTCTTGTTCATTCGGTCACACCCGAACAGCAAATAGGACATTTGTGCCTTGATAGTATTGTACAAGCAGTCGGTGGCAATCGTTTGTCTCTTTGTGCAGCAAGTGTTACTAATCGGCTGACATAATCGCCGATTTTTCGACATGTACTTTACGGTTCAATCGAACTATGACGAGATGTGCTCTGCAACTGACTCTATAGCCACACGAAGCGCTCCGGCTATGAGGTGTTCGCTCATGCTCGGCGTTGCGCTCTTTGCCACAACCTGTTCCGGCAGATATGGCACATGTATGAATCCTACGATTGTGTTGAGCCCTGTTTCAGCAACGCAATGCATAGCTGAGTAGAACACGTGGTTACAACGTAAGTGCCTGCCGAGTTAGACAACACTGCAGGTATCCCAGCGGCACAGAGCTCATCCACGATGCGCTTTACCGGCAGGGTGCTCATGTAGCCTATCGGCCCGGTAGCACATATCGGTGTGTCATGCGGAGCATTGGCTTCATTGTCCGGTCGTCGCGCGTCATCAAGGTTTAGTGCGAACCGTTCGACCCGGATAGCGGCAGTACCACCTGATTGGCCAACCCCAATTACCGCATCTGGCTGTACGCTCTGTATCAACTCGGCTACCATCTTGCCTGATTTGCCAAACACTACAGGCAAAATCGCAGTCTTGACGCTAATCCCCGTGACTTCTTGGCCACTAAGCATCGCGACAGCCCGAGCCGACGGGTTTGTTCTCTCTCCACCGAACGGCTCAAATCCTGTAAGAAGCACTCGTCGCATCTAGAGACACCTCCTATATAGATACGCATTTTCGCGCTGTACGACTAAGCCCCTTTTGACCTGCTATTACCGCAGGACTCGTGTTGCAGTACACCGAATACACCCATAGGGCGCACGAATCTGGTGTTATATACAGCGAGGATGTCCCCATATATAAGGAAAGGAAAGTGACGAGATGATCAGAGGAATTTACGCACCAATCGCCACACCATTTGTCGACGACCGGATCGCATACGACAATCTCGGCGAAAATCTGGACAAGTGGGCGCAGACAGACCTGACCGGGGTTGTCGTCCTGGGCTCAAACGGCGAGTTTGTGCTGCTTGACGAAGAAGAAAAGGTTGAACTGGTCGAATTCTGTGCCAAGCGACTGGAAGGCAAGAAGAAGATCATAGTCGGTACGGGCTGTGAGTCCACAAGAGCCACCATACGGCTCACAAAAAAAGTTGCGGAGTTCGGCATAGAAGCCGCTCTCATAGTAACCCCCAGCTATTACAAAGGCGCGATGACAGACCCGACTCTCAAGAAGTTCTTCTTTGAGTGCGCGGATGCATCGCCTGTGCCTGTGTTCTTGTATAACATGCCTCGTAACACCGGTGTGAACATGGGCGCCGAATTGGTGCTTTCGCTGGCAGAGCATCCAAACATCCACGGCATAAAAGACAGCGGCGGCCAGATTGTGCAGATTAGCGAGATACTTGCTGGCGCACCCAGTGGCTTTTCTGTGTTTGCCGGTTCAGGCAGTTTTCTGCTCACAACGCTCGCAATGGGCGGAGCCGGCGGCACTCTCGCGGTAGCCAACGTGCTTCCAAACGAATGTGCTGCCATACAGTCGCTTTACGAGTCCGGCAACCTCGAAGCCGCTAGAGACCTGCAGTTCAAGATACTCGAGGCCAACAAAGCGGTCACAACAGGGTTCGGAATTCCGGGTCTTAAGGCAGCGCTGGACATCATAGGATACTACGGTGGAGACCCCAGGCCTCCTCTGCAGCCGCTGGCAGAAGCCGGACGAGCAAAGATCCGAGAGATACTCTCACGTGTGGGCGCCGTTTAGTCAACTGCACATACCATACCAAATACCGAAACAGGAGGTCGCGATACCTTGACATCTGTTGAGATCACGCGCAGAATGAGTGCCATTCCGCCATCAGGAATTCGTCGCGTTACCGATGAAGTCTCCCGGCTGGAGAAGACAGGGCGTCGCATCATAAACCTGACCATAGGACGTCCAGATTTCGATACGCCTGAACACATCAAAGCGGCAGCTCAGAAGGCGCTTTCTGATGGGTTTGTGCACTACACCAACAACCGTGGTATTGATGAACTCAGAGAAGCGCTTTCAGATAAGTTCCGAGCCGAGAACAACGTCGACTACTCCGTTTCAGAGATCATCGTAACGGTTGGTGCCAA
Organism: uncultured Pseudomonadota bacterium; assembly: GCA_964417635.1. Classification (GTDB taxonomy): domain Bacteria; phylum Bacillota; class Sulfobacillia; order JAUYEF01; family JAUYEF01; genus CAYQIY01. The sequence continues at coordinate 83,677 of CAYQIY010000004.1, forward strand.
CGAGGCAGTCTCGATGGCCATCACCGCGATGCTGGACGAGGGCGACGAAGTGCTCGCGCCAGATCCGTCATGGCCACACTACAAATGGTGCGCTGCGATGGTGGGGGCAAAACCGGTTGACCTCCCAATTATCGAGGCGAACCAATTCGGATACGACCCCGATCAGATTGAGTCACTCATAACTCCGCGCACGCGCATGCTCATAATAAACACTCCGCACAATCCGTCGGGGTCAGTAACAGACATCTCTGCACTGGAGCGTATCGCCGAACTCGCAGTACGCCATAACCTAGTCGTGGTCGCAGACGAGATATACGAAAAACTCGTGTACGACGACGCCAAACACTACAGCATCGCCTCACTTCCGGGCATGAAAGAACGCACAATTACGATCAACGGTTTTTCCAAAGCGTACTCGATGACAGGCTGGCGACTCGGGTATGTTGCCGCTCCACAAAACATGACCGACGCAATGCTCAGGGTGCACCAGTACACCACGACGTGTGCAACCTCTTTTGCACAAAAAGGCGCAGTCGCGGCTGTAACAGGCCCACAGGATTGCGTTGAGATGATGCGCCAAGAGTTCGACCGCCGGCGCCGACTGCTCGCGGAAAAGATACCCCAGATACCCGGGCTCAGGTTGCCGCAGGTACCCAAGGGCGCATTTTACGCGTTTATAGACTGCCGAGGCCTTGGTGTGAAATCTGACGAGGCAAATAGCATGTTTTTGCAGGAAGCAGGCGTTGCAATGGTTCCGGGCACCGCGTTCGGCAACTACGGCGAAGGCTACCTGAGGCTTGCTTACTCGGCATCTTATGACGATATAGCCGAAGCACTGGTCAAGATGGAAGAGGTTGTCAAGCAGAAGAACCTGGGATAGACAGGAGGCAATACCGATGACCAAGAGGGTCGCCGAAGTCTCTCGAGATGTTGAGATAGTTGCCAAAGAAGTGCGCGGTGTTTGCTCCGCAGGCATAAAGCCTGGAGACAGGATAGTGATCCGGGGGCCCAATATCTCGACTGAGGAATCGGGGCCTATATGCGGTTATGCATTTTCCAATATATATCCAACGGTGTTTGCGGTAAGGCTCGGGGCTAACCTCGACGAGATGGGCCTGTTCGGCAGGCTATGGCAGTGCGTCGACCCCGGGCCTCCGCATACCGCGGGTGGCACCGTGCTGTTTGAGGTGCGTCCGCTCGCAGAAAAACCACAAAGCAATAGCTGACACAACACGGAGGTCACATATGCCAACCGTAAGCGAAGTAGCCAGTCAGGTGCTAAAAGACGCCGGGATAGGCCACATCTTTGGCTATCCGGGCGGAGAGGTTACCTCTTTCATCGACCAAGCGCGTAAGGCCGGAATCGAGTTCATTCTCACCAAACACGAAACGCCGGCAGCTTTTATGGCTGGAGCATACGGCGAGATTACCGGCAGACCCGGCGTATGTATGTCAACTCTCGGCCCTGGCGCTGCCAACATGGTATGCGGCATTTTGGATGCCTATCTCGATCGCGCTCCGCTTCTGGCGCTAACCGGCCAGATGCCGGAGCGAATGCAAAACATAGCAACTCATCAGCGGCTTGAGACCTCGCGCATGATGACACCGCTCACTAAGTGGCAGGCCACGCTAAACCCCGGCTCCGTTAGCTCGACTCTAAGAAAAGCGATCAAGATTGCGCTTGCGCCGAGACCAGGTCCGGTGCACCTTGAAATCGCGAGCGATGTCGCGAACATGGACAATAAACCCGAACCGGTAGCCTCTTGGGATCCCACCGAGCCAGTGATATATCCCGAGTTCACACCGGCTCAGGTGACACGTGCCGCCAAACTTGTGAACGCAAGCAAGCAGCCTGCACTGCTGGTCGGGCTCGGTGCGGTGCTTGCAGGTGCGCAACACGACGTGATTCGGCTTGCCGAACACTTGGGCTGCCCTGTGCTGGTGGCACCCAAAGCCAAAGGCATTATGCCCGAAGACCACCAGCTGTTCTCAGGAGTCATAGAGATGCTCGGCCACGATGTCCCCGTCTCGCTAATCAGAAAAGCGGACCTGTTGCTTGCAATTGGATTTGACCCTGTCGAGCTGGACAAGCCGTGGCTCTTTGACGCGCCAGTTGTCCATATAGACCAAGTGCCCAACACAGATGGTTACTACGCGGCTTCGTGCGAAGTCGTGGGCGACGTCAGGTCTGCATTGCGTGCGCTTGTCGGCTCACTGCTCCCACGCGGCTCGTGGCAGTGGGCGCTTGAAGATATCAGGGCGTCTCGACACGAACTGCTAGGACTCGTCACACGAAAGGTCTCCGGCCTAGCAGGCCACGATGTTGTACGCACTGCGAGGCAGATGCTTCCTGCCGATGCAATAGCCACATGCGATGTGGGAGCACACAAGTTCATGGTGGGACAGTTGTGGACGACATACACGCCGCGCACTTTCTTTATGTCAAACGGGCTGTCTTCGATGGGCTACGGTTTCCCGACTGCGTTGACCGCAAAACTGCTGTTCCCTGAAACGCCTGTAATCGGGTTCTTGGGAGATGGTGGCATGAGCATGTATCTCGGAGAAATCGAAACCGCAGTTCGTCTAGGTGTTCCACTGATAACCGTCGTGCTATGCGATGAGTCGCTGAGCCTGATAAAGATGAACCAGGAAAGAAAGGGTATTCCGTACACCGGTGTAGAGTTTGGCAACCCGGATTACGCCGAAATCGCACGCTGCTTCGGCGCATCTGGATTCCGTGTGCAAAGTCAGAGCGAGATGCAGCAAGCACTGGCAGAAGCAATGACCAGCCAGAAGCCTGTATTCATACACGCAGACATAGATGCGTCTGCGTACAGAATCTAGTTATACGGAGGTGCATTGGGTATGACCCGCCGCCCGATCAAGCCAGAAGACCGCAGATTGTTCAAGGCGCCTGGCGATCTCGAACTTTCGCCTGATGGCAGACAAGTAGCGTTCGTGCTCCAGAGTGAAGACAACGAGCAGGACACACCCGCTTCCAACATCTGCCTGGTAACTTCAAGCGGCGGCCCGGTGCGCCGACTCACAACATCGGGAAAAGACAGGTCTCCTAGGTGGTGCCCTGACGGGCGCATTCTGGCGTTTGTATCTGACAGAAGCGGCAAACCGCAAATCTGGTTAATAGATACTACGGGAGGCGAAGCATGGTGCTTACCGACCGACATACCTGTGATGTCGGCACCTTCATGGTCACCTGATGGAAAACGCATAGCGTTTACATCCCGGGTGTTCTCGCAAGATGAGTCGTGGGTACCGTATGCCGGGGCTCCAGATAACGATCGCGAAAGAGCCGAGAAGCAATCACAGCCTAACGACAAAGACACCAAGGTATCAGGCGTCAAAGTCATAACCAGGTTCAAGCACAAGATGGACGGCCAGGGCTTTTTCGGCGACAAGAGGAGCCAAGTGTTTATACTGGACGTGCCTTCTGAGCCCGTGACCAAACCTTTGGATACACGATGCCTGACAACAGGTGATTTCGACCACGAATCGGCTTCGTGGTCTCCGTGCGGTAAATACATCGCAGTAAGCGCCACCCGCCAGCAAGATGCTGACTGGTTGCAGAAATCAGACATATGGTGTGTCGAAGTAGATAGCGGCCACATGTCAAGACTGCTCGATGCATCAGGTCCTAGTACTGGGCCCGTGTTCTCGCCTGATGGAAAGCACATCGCGTACACTGGTCATAACGCTTCTCATGGGGGCACTACCTCGCCGGAAGTGCGCGTTTTTAACTTCGACCCAAGTGTTACTCTATCCGAGTCATCGGTGAAGTCACTGTCCGCATACCTGGACAGACCTGTCGGCGGCGTGCCGAGTTCTGACGTGAGGAACTATGTGTGGGGCGCTCCCATTAGATGGGCAGACGATGGATACATATACGCGATTATCGGGGATAAGGGTGATTCGTATGTATACCGGTTTTCGCCTGATGCTTCGGCTGTCAAAGTCGCTGGCGACAAAGACCGCTCCATAGCAGGTGTGAGCGTCGCAGCCGGGACCATTGTGTACCAGTCAGGTTCGCATACCATGCCGGATGATCTGTATGCCCGGACTGCCAGAACAACTGTGAAACTCACATCATTCGGTGATGAAGCCTTACGCGAGCTTAGAGTGTGTGACTGGCAAAAACTCGAGGTTCACGGACCTGACGACCTGCCAGTTGACACCTGGGTGCTACAGCCCTACGGTCATGAACCTGGACAGAAACACCCGGCAGTGCTTATGATTCATGGAGGGCCTGCAGGTGTATACGGTTCTGCGTTCTATTTCCAAGCTCAGATGCTTGCGTCAAACGGTATAGCAGTCATATATTCTAACCCCCGCGGCAGCCAGGCGTATGGCCAGCAGTTCGCAAACGCCGTCGTAGAAGATTGGGGAGGCAAAGACTTCGCTGACCTCATGGCAGCAGTGGACAAAGCGTGTGAGATAGGCATTGCCGACGCCGACCGGCTGGGTGTAACGGGCTGGAGCTACGGTGGATACATGACTTGCTGGACTATCACACAGACCTCTCGTTTCAAAGCTGCCATAACTGGCGCGTGCATCTCGAGCAGACACAGCCTCTACGGTATGGGAGACATTGTGTTTACAGCAGAACACTACTTTGGCGCCACTCCATGGTCTTGTCCGCAAAAGCTGCTCGAACGCTCCGCGGTACAGTACGTGGATAGAGTCACCACTCCTGTGATGATTCTGCACGGCGAAGCAGACTTACGCTGTCCTGTAGGCCAGGCAGAGGAGTTCTTCACCGGCCTGAGGCGGCTCAAGAAAGAAGCAGTTATGGTGCGATACCCTGGAGAGTACCACCTCTTCAGGAAACCGTCGCATGTTCTGGATAGAAACGAGCGTGTGCTAGCATACTTTAGGCACTATCTAACAAGGTGAGCCAAACATGCTGGAGGTGCCACGGTGTTCGTAAGAGCTCTAGGGACGGCGCAAGACGGCGGGGTGCCTCATCTGGGCTGTTATTGCGACAACTGCAATCGTGCCAGGCTTGAGCCAAGACATACTAGGACTGCAGCATGTCTGCTTCTGGATTCGGGACAGGGTGAGCGCTACCTTATAGATGCCACGTGCGACATGAAGACACAGCTTGAGCGACTCGACCCCAGGCCGTCTAATGCCGCTTTGGTAGACGCAGTGCTCCTGACCCACGCTCACATAGGCCACTATTCAGGACTTATGCACTTCGGAAAAGAAGTGATGAATACTCGCTCGCTGGCTGTGTGGTGCACGCCTGCAATGGCATGGTTCATCCGTCAAAACGCGCCGTGGAGCGAGCTCGTGAAGAACTCGAACATCATGCTTATGCCCGAGTTTGTCGATCGCAAACCAGTCAGTTTTGGCCGTCTGAGCATAACGCCGTTTTGCGTGCCGCACCGTAACGAATTCGCCGACACTGTGGGCTTTCGGATAGAAGGCATGTCAAGAACGCTTGTGTACCTTCCGGATATAGATTCGTGGAAGCACTTTGAGAAACAGATCGCGCACGAGATGAGCCATGCACACATAGCTCTCATTGATGCAACTTTCTATTCGCCCGAAGAGATCTCCGCACGAAGCAGGAGTTTTACTGAAGTGCCACACCCGCCCGTGGCAGAGAGCATGGATATGTTGCAGCAGTATGTGGATAGTGGCAAACTTGTGTATTTCACTCACCTTAACCACACAAACCCGCTTCTAGACCCGGATTCTGCGCAGTACAAAAGCGCCACCAGGCGCGGTTTTCGGGTTCTAAGCGAAGACGAGTCAATACAGCTTACTTGAAGCTCACATACGAACCGGGAGACAACTCCGCTCTCCCGGTTCGTCTCTTGCACTTTCTATCTTTCGAAATACCACCTGAACGAGTTTTCGAATGAACCCGGGTCAAGTCCCGGTACGTTGAACTCCATCATCTTTGACTTGTATACGGTGGCGTTCATGTACACGAGCAAAGGCATTATGGGGAGCTCATCTGAGAATATCTGCAGATGCCGCTTGTAGTACTCTTTTCTCTTCGCCGGATCGGTCTCCGTCGCAGCAAGTCGCACAAGCCTGTCACTCTCTGCGTTGCTCCATCCATAGTAGTTAAGACCGGCCCACGCGTTTCCGTCAGAGGGTATGAGCTCTGAGGTGAAGAAACCGTCTGCCTCAGAGAACACGTTCCAGCCCCAGTCACCCATCATCGTGTCAAACTTCCTGTACCGTCGGAAGTTTGCCGAGAACGTTGACCACGGCATGTTGTTTGGCTTGTACTCGATTCCCACGGCCCTCAGGTAGTCTCTTATCATCATCTGAGCCTGCTCGTGTGGAGCAGAGTTGGCAGGTGACACGTTCTCTATTACAGCCCTGACTCCGTCTTTTACCAGAATCCCGTCTGAGCCCGCCTTCCAGCCAGCATCTGCGAGGATCTGCTTTGCCTTCGTCGGATTGTAGTCATACGTGATGACACCTTCCATGCTGTAAAGCGGATGACGCGGAGATGCTATCCATGTATGGGCGAGCTGATGCTTTCCACCAAAGACTACGTAGTTTAGGGCATCTCGGTCAATCGCGTGCATGATTGCCTTTCTTACTTCCTTCGAACCGAGCACCGGATGAGGTTTCGACAGATCGTTCGGGTCGTTATAGTTACCTCCGATGTACAGAACCGAGTTCTGCGACGGAGAGTACGCTACAGAAAGACCCGGTATATTCTGTGCTTCAAGCGTGAGAGCAACGTCCATGTATACGCCCACGAAGTCTATCTGGCCATTCATGATCATTGCGGTAAACGTCGCAGTGTCCGGTATTATCTTCATTACAAGCGTCTCGATGTTTGGCTTACCCATATAGTAGTACGGGTTAGCCTCAAACACCACTTCCTGGCCCGGCATGTAAGATTTCAACCGGAAAGCGCCTGCGAGCACGGGATTGTTGGCGACGTACTCCTGGAACTCCTTCCATCCTTCTGTGGTGTCCTTGGCCAGTGCGTCTTTGTACTTGGCCTCGAACTTATGCTTCGGCAGGCTTATGATTCCTGCGTAGCCGCCCACCGAATGGTTTATGAGCCAGGCGTGCGGGTAGAGTTCTTTCCACGTGATCTTGAAGGTGAAATCGTCGACGACCTCTACCTTTTCGATCTTCTCGTATGCCGCTCTTGAGATTATGGGAACGTTCTTATTCATGAACACTTCGTACGCAAACTTCACGTCATGAGCGGTAAGCCTTACACCGTCATGCCAGTAGATGTTCGAACGCAACGGATACGTGATTTCCATCTTGTTGTTCGGAAGCATTTTCCACAACCCGTTCTCAACAGTCGGCAGCTTCTTCAGCACTCTTGGATAGAACGCAGGGGTACCGTCGTTGTTGAACGCGATGCCTGCAAACGGCTCATTCATGTAGGCATACGCCGTGGCAGTCGCCCCGAGCTGAGTGAACAAAGCGGAGAACCCGGTGGGATCCATATCTCGTCTGGTGACCATCTGCTGGCCGGTTGTAACCGGGAATTTTATCTGGTGCAGGGCGAACGCAGCTTCTGCTCTGGTGGCATTCGACTTCGGCGCCGCAAGTCTGCCTTGTCTGTACGTGAGGAACTGCAGTCCCGCACGGTAACCAAGCGTCATCGCGCCTATGGCCCATGAAGGCACATCTTCTTCATCGTTGGCCATCAGACACGGCTCGAGGATCTTGGCTGCTTCCGACGTTAGACCGAGCGCTCTCGTGACCATGACAGCAAGTTCGGCACGGGTGACAGGGTTGGCTGGCTTGAAAGTACCATCTGGATAGCCCAGTACCCAACCTCTTTCGACAGCGCGTTCGATGTTACCAGCCGACCACCTGCTGGTGGCCACATCGCTGAACGATGACGTAGAGCGTGTAAGCGGGGTCGAACCCGTGACCCGCACAAGCATCGTAACGAGTTCTTCGCGCGTTACGGTTGCTTCAGGCCTGAACGTGCCATCCGGAAATCCGGTGATCACACCCGCTTCGGCCATGCGCGCTATACGCGCGTTCGCCCAGTGCGTGTCCGCTACATCGGGAAACTTTGATGCCATCGCAACTGACGGTACCATAACTAAAGCGATGACAAGCAATGCGGCAATGCGCCTGAACACTTTTCTCACCAGTCATGTACCTCCCTCACAGGATTTTGTGGAACTCGGAGTCACAAGAAGACCAGACGAAGTACGTCTGAACACCTCCTTTGGTATGCGCTACAGCACAGTTTTGGGGTCGAACGCGTCGCGCAGTCCGTCACCAATGAAGTTGATCGCAAGAACGGTTATCAGGATGAACAAACCACAAAACGTGATTATCCACCATGGCACTCCTCCAAATCTGGTGCCGAGAAGCCAAGACATGGAACGCTGAAGAATGTTGCCCCAGCTCGGCGTGGGCGGCTGAATCCCAAGACCCAGGTAACTCAGCGACGATTCGTACAAAATTGCCCCAGCGATTCGCAAGGTCGTGGACACCACTATGACAGAAAGCGTATTTGGAATTAGGTGTCTCCACATGATGCGCCATCTGTTGGCACCCGCTGCTACTGCGGCTTCCACGAAGTCTTGTGAGCGCAGACTGAGTATATTGCCTCTGACCATTCTCGCAGTGCCCATCCATCCGAAGACCGCCAGAATCACGATGATGTTTACGAGCCCTCCACCGAAGAACAGTGCGGCCACCATCAAAAGTGGCAACGTGGGTATGCTGAGCATGACGTCGGTGAGCCTCATCAAGAAACTGTCAACTGCCCCTCCCGAAAGCGCCGCAGTCCCGCCTATGATCACACCCAAGAGCGCTGACGACAATGCACCTACCAGCCCAACAGTGAGCGAGATTCTACCGCCCATTAGTACGCGCACAAACACGTCTCTGCCGAGCTCGTCTGTACCAAACAAGTGCTCCGAGGACGGCGCGTTGAACAGTTTTGTGTAGTTGTTCTGGTCCATCTGGTAAGGAGAAAGCATTGGGCCAAAGATCACGAGCACCAGTACTAGGGAGAACATGATCATACCGACCACGGCAAGCCTGTGCCTCCTGAACCGCCGCCATCCAGATGCCCAAAGCGATAGACTAGTACCCTCCAGCCCTGCGTTCACGGGAATGCTGGTTTTGCTCATGGCCGTCTCCCCCTAGTCAAACCGTACTCTCGGGTCTACGAGAGCGTAGGCGATGTCTGCAAGAAGGCTGGCAACCACGGTAAGAAACGCCAACAATATCAGGCAACCCATCGCAAGGTTCATGTCCTTGCTCACTATTGCTTCAAAGATAAGTCGGCCCATCCCGGGGTATGCGAACACTTGCTCAATGATTACAGTGCCACCAAACAGGTGAGGTAGGTCGAGCGCTATTATCGTTATTATTGGGATCATTGCGTTGCGCAGCGCATGTTTCAGAATGACCCTGCGCTCACTCAGACCCTTGGCGCGCGCGGTACGCACGAAATCCGACTTCACCACCTCAAGAAGACTTGCTCTTATATACCTTACCCATGCCGTCACCTGAAGGAACGTAAGCACGGAAAGAGGTAGGATCGTGTGTTTCAGCCTATCCATTAAGCCTTCCCAACCTGTGAGCTGGTGCGTCTGCACGCCTGCAGCTGGCAACCACTTAAGCCATATTGCAAACACAATGATCGTCATCAGCGCAAACCAGAAACTAGGCATAGATCGTCCTAAGAACACAAAAAACGTGGCAATGTAGTCGAGCGGCGAATAAGGCTTGAGCGCCGAATACACCCCTATAGGCAGTGCTATGAGTAGGCTTAGGACAAGCGCTGCCACAGTCAGCTGCAGCGTCCTTGGGATGCGTTGCTTCATCAGTTCGGTCACAGGCATGTGAAAAGCGTTCGACGTGCCGAAGCTACCCGAAAGAATCTTGCTCATCCACTTCCAGTACCTCACGGGCATCGGCTGATCGAGTCCATAGTACTCACGAAGTCTGGCGATTTCTTCGGGGCGTACATCGGGGTTGTACCCAAAAAGTTGGAGTACCGGGTCGCCTGGTGCTGAATCCAGCATTACGAAAATGAGGAAGGAGAGCAGTATGAGGATTGGTATTAGACCGAACACTCTCCTTATCGTGTAGTTCTTCATGCGGCAGGTGCCCCTTTCCAGTTCTCCCGGTGCTAGATTTGGTGTACCACGCGGCCGTTTACCAGCACCATCAGCGCACGGCCGTTCGGCTGCCATGGCTCGTTCGCCCAACATACCAGGTCTGCGTCTGAACCAGGCACAAGCCTGCCCACCCTGCCGCCAAGACCCAGAATATCCGCAGGGTTTGAGGTTATGCTCTTCATCGCCTCTTGCCATCCGATGCCTTCTCTTATTAGCAGACCGGCCTCAAGCCGAAGGTATTTGAGCGGTACTATAGGATGGTCTGTCATGATCGCAGTCTTCACTCCTGCGCGGATCAGCCTTGCAGCCACCACTGCAGAGCGGCGGCGGCGCCCAGGGCCATCTCGCGGCACAAATAGCGGTCCGTACACAACTGGCACTCCGGCATCTCGAATTTCGTCCACAACGAGATCGGCGTCCGACGCATGGTCAAGTACCACGCTTATGTCGCATTCACGAGCGAGCGCTAGCAGCGCGAGTATCTCGGTCACATTCATAAGGTGTACTCTCAGAGGAATCTTCTTGGCAAGCACCATTCGAAGGTGTTCTCTAGCGGTAGGGCCGAGTTCGCCAAGACCCGGCACTTGCTTGGCGTCTTCCAAAGACGCCGCCCAGAACGCCGATCTGAGTATGGAAAATACCCCCATCCGCGTCGCAGGAAACTTACCTTGCTTGCCATAGAAGCGTGCAATGGCAGATTTGAGAACGGCGGGTTCCTCGAGAATCATGTCTGAGTACCCTGTGCCGTGTGTCTTCATCGTGAAGCCTGTGCCACCAATAACGTTCGAACTTCCAGGTACGATAAGCACCGTGGTTACACCGGCCTGAAGCGCCTTCGCAAAAGCGGAGTCGGTGTAATCGACGGCATCAACAGCGCGCAGCCCTGCCGTCACAGGACCGGTCATCTCGTTCACGTCGCTTCCTGCCCAACCAGAGCCTTCACTCAAGATTCCGGCATGCGTGTGCGCATCCACAAGCCCCGGTGTCACAAGGTCACCAGGAGCGTTTATCACCTCCCATCCTGATGGTACGTAATCGCACAATGCTTTGACCTTGCCATCTTCAATGAGCACAACTTTGTGCGAAGATAGTGCATCACCACAAAACAACCGCTTACTCGCAAGAGCCAGCCTGCTCACAACGCATTCCTCCTCACTGCAGCAGGCCGGGCGGCCTGAACTCTACCATTCGCCCATCTATGAACACTGCATCAGCACGCGTAGTGATATCAAACGGATGGCCTGAGAGCACAACGAAGTCTGCATCTTTGCCCACTTCCAAAGACCCCAGCCGCGAGTCAAGACCGAGGATTCGCGCAGCATCAAGTGTGACGGTCTGTAGCGCCCTTTCGAGAGACAACCCTTCTGCCGCAAGAAGGGCCGCGCACAAGAGTAGATAGTGTACAGGCACAGACGGATGGTCGGTGCTGAGCGCAACGCCAACCCCGGCCTCGATGAGTTGCTTGACGCTTGAGAAATCCAGCAGTCTGGTCTCAGGTTCCACACCCACTCGCAGCAGCGGCCCCGCGACTACCGGGATGCCTGCTTTTCTCAGTGCGTCCGCTACAAGATGAGCCTCTGTTCCGTGCTCTATAATCGCGTCAAGGCCAAACTCCTGCGAAATCCTGATTGCGGTCAGGATGTCGTCTTGTCGGTGCGCGTGAAACCTCACGCGTCTTTTGCGGGAAAGCGCTTCGAGCAGAACAGCGTCACGTGGACCGACACTTGTATTATCTTTCGCCCTATTCTTAGCTCCGATGAACGCTTCTCTTACAAGATGAGCAATTGCCATGCGGGTTGTCGGCAGGCGCTTTTTCTCACTGAACACACTCTTGGGGCGCGCCCCCAAGGTGATTTTCAAATCAGAACACGACTCGATCATTCGCTCTCTGAGCCTATCTCGAGCAGTCTTGAGGATAGCACCCTGACCGGCGAGTACGCTACCGTCTCCTGGACCTGTGTAGACGGTAGTAACTCCACCGAGTACCGCTTCGTCAAAACCAACGTCGAGCGGGTTTATGGCGTCGACGGCTCTGAGTTCGGGTGTGACCGGCTCGGTGTGTTCATCCGCATCCCAGTCTGGGCTGGACTCAAGGCTCTTTAGTCCGAGCGCCGTCTGGCAGTCTACCAGGCCGGGAATCACCCACCTTAACTGTGCATCGAAACCGCCTTCAGACGGCGCAGGCGGCTGACCGCTGCCCAGGCCGGATATCTTTGCTGACTCAACCTGAATCCATCCCTCAAAAGTGGCGCCAGACCCGCAAGTAACCAGCCGCGCATTATACACCAGCAAGTCCGAATCCTCCTCTGCCGTACACAAAAAGCGCCGATGGCCTAGACCGCAAAAGGCAGTTCTGAGGGCTAATACGACACAATTGATGCATAATCCTCTATTTATTTTCACAATGCGGATGTTTCTTAATTCCCTGAGTGTGGCAGGTAATTGCCTTTATTGCGTTATGCGTCTATTGCCAGACACATTCTCTCGTGAGAAGTCAAGGTGGGAGTGGGAGTGTGAGTGTTATCTAGGCTCGCCTGGACTGAATTCGCGCGCGACAATGCCCAAGATGGTACCAGCAGCACCGGATAAAGAGAGGAAAACCACGTAGACAAGGATACGCTGCAACGCCCAGAACACCAGGACGTCGAAGAAGACCATACCGCTCAAAGAAAGCGGTAGCCCCACCAGAATAGCGCCGTAACAAAATAACGAACAGCCCAACACTGCAAAAAGTACGAGCGCTGCTTGTGCAGGGCTGTAGCATGTGCGGCCCATTACGAACCCGGCAATTCCGACGGTAGCGTACAGTACACCTGATGGGGTAGCAAACGGCGCGAACGCCCCAAACTCTCGAGACGAGCTGAGCAACAGATACAAGATTAGGGATGTAAACGCTATTGCCCATCCGAAAACCGTTCTTTGTCGTGACACCTCATTGCACCGCCTAGTGTGCTATCTTACGGTCGAAATCCAGCCTGAAGGTGTGGCCTTCAGGCAGTCCGATCCGCAAGTGTAATCGCAGCATCCATCCATCTCCGGCCGACTCTTGCGCATCGGGCAGGTTTTGCTCGTCCAGATTTGACGACATGCGCATAACAAGGCTCGCGTCCCTGCCAGCAGGCACAGCAGGCAGATCACGGCTCACACTTGTGGTGGCAATAAGTTTCTTTTCCCAGTACAATAGCGCGTGTACCGCCTCCACCTGTGTGGAAACGTTGCCCGCGTTAGAGAAACTCACTTCAACCTCGTAAGACCCGAGTTCCTCCTGAGGCGTGACACGCACAACGTCTGCAGAAAACGTGCGTAACACACTATATGATTCATAGAATCCCCGCACAGTCAATCCGGTCAGCACAAGGCCAAGTATGCTGGCACACAGCAAGAATGCGACAAGATACTTTTTCAACCATATGCCTCCCGGCAGGAGATTATATCTTAAGCCTCGGGTCGAGCGCATCACGCAGGCCGTCACCCAACAGGTTGAAAGCCAACACGGTCAAAGTGATAGCCAGCCCTGGAAACAGCGCAATGTGCGGCGCGTGCCTCATGTACTGCCTGCCTGGAGTGATGATAGAACCCCAGCTTGCAGTCGGCGGCTGTACGCCAAAACCCAGAAACGACAGACTGGTCTCAATCAAGATGGCTCCCGCCACATTCAGAGTCGCGAGAACCAACACCGGAGCTAGGCAGTTAGGTAACACATGACGGAAGATGACTCTCATGCTGCTACCGCCTATTGCGCGTGCAGCTTCGATAAACTCGGTCTCACGAAGAGACAACACCGTGCTCCTTGTGATTCGCGCGTACCCCGACCACATGGTCAATCCTATTACAACCATGACATGGACTATGTCAGGCCCGACCATTGCGACGATGGCTATGATAAGCAGGAAGGTAGGTATTGACATGAGCACATCGACAATGCGCATTATTATGTCATCCACCACCCCACCAAAGTAGCCTCCTACGGCACCCAGGAACACTCCGACGACAAGCGAAATACCCGCCGCAACGAAACCGATGGTCATAGAGATTCGGGTACCGTATATCACCCTGCTCATCACGTCTCGTCCTACTTCATCTCTTCCCATCGGGTGCGCCCACGAAGGTGACTCGAGCCGTCTGGCCGGATCCACATCTGTTGGGTCATAGGGCGCAATCACCGGTGCGAAAATCGCTACTAGGTACAGTAGGATTATGATCGCACCACCCACCATGGCCAGCTTGTGCCTTCGAAATCTACGCCACACAATCGTGAGCCAGCTGGTCTCCGGGTACTCGGGCTGCTGTTTTTTCTTATCAGGTTTATCTGTTGATGACAAATCTCGCACCCCCAGTATCCTAATCAGCTGTAGCGAATTCTCGGGTCTAGGAAGCAGTAAGCGATGTCCACAAGCAGGTTGGCAAGCACGATCATGGTAGCCGTTAACAGAACCACGCCTTGAACGACGAAGTAGTCCCTGCTAAAGAGCGAGTTTATCGTGAGCCTGCCTATCCCTGGCCATGCGAATATGGTCTCAATAATGAACGCTCCACTCAAGATGTGCGCAAGCCGCATACCCATCATCGTTACCACCGGTAGCGAAGCATTCTTGAGCATGTGCTTGTAGACGACGACTTTCTCGGCGAGCCCTTTGGCTCTTGCCGTGCGCACGTAGTCCTGGTTCATCGCCTCGAGCATCGAAGAACGGGTCATGCGCATGAGCCCCGCAGCCTGCGAAGCGCCGAGCGCCACAGACGGCAGTACGTAGTGCTTCCAAGTGCCCATACCGAACACCGGCAGCCAGCCGAGTTTCAGTCCGAAAGTTATTATGAGTAGCAGCGCAAGCCAGAACCCCGGCATCGAGACACCCAGCAGAGCTATGACGGTTCCGAGATTATCAAAAAATGAGTACTTCCTGAGCGCCGCGTATATGCCAAGAGGCAAAGCCACCGCAAGCGCCAGGCCGTAAGACACAAGGTTCAGTTTTAGTGTGTTAGGTAGCCTAGAAGATATCATGTAGGAGACTTCTTCTCGCGTTGTAAGCGAAATCCCGAAGTCAAATCTGACAGCTCGCGAAAACCACCTGAAGTACTGAATATATATGGGTTGATCAAAACCCCATTCTCTGCGAATCGACTCCACGATCTCGGGTGTGGCTTCAAGTCCCGCGACCATTAGCACGGGGTCCCCGGGTGTCATATGCATGATCGAGAACACAAGAACTGACACCCCGATGAGCAAAAAGATCGATACGAACAGTCTCCTGACTGAATACTGTGCAATGGACAAGTCGTTACCCCCTGCCGTAGCAAGGGTGCCCAGTCGCAAGCCGGGCACCCTTAAGCAAAGCTACTTGGTGCCTGTAGCCTGAGTATCCCAGACTTTGTGGATTAGCTGTAACTGCCCTGCTGGATCAGACGTCATGCCTTGGAATCTGGAATTCAGCACTAGGGCCGATACAGAATGCCACAGGAATACCACGGCAACGTCTTCTGCCGCTATGGCCTGGTACTCGTCGTAGTACTTCTTACGCTCGGCGGGGTCGAGCACGCTTCTGCCCTTATCGAGCAGCTCATCCACTCTCGGGTTGCCGTAGTTTCCAATCCTGAAGCCGCCCTGCGAATGGAAGATGGTGTGATGGTCGGGATCTGGACTTGCACCGAACTGCACCAGGAAAGTATCCCAGTTGTCGCGCACAACGGTAATTGCATCCAGCATCGCGCTCCACTCTCTCTCTCGGATCTGCATCTCGATACCGAGTTCTTTCAGGGAGCGCTGAAGGATAACCGCCACGTTCCTCCTGAGTTCGTCGCCTTGCTGAATCATCATGTCGATGACAAACGGCTTTCCGTCTTTGACCAAGACGCCGTCTTTGTTCTTCTCAGTCCAGCCTGCTTCGGCAAGCAATTGCTTTGCCTTCTCGAGGTCGTAGTCAAACTTCTTCACGTTCTTGTTCTGGTACTCGCCGTATGCTTCAGAATACGGTCCGTGAGCTACCACACCACTGTAGGTGACAAGGTTCTTCACTATGTTTTCCTTGTCCGTTGCATGCGCAAACGCCTGCCGCACACGCACGTCCTTGAAGAACTCATGCCAGTGGTTCAGAGCGAAGAAGTGGAAGTCTGTTCTCAGCATGCGAAGCACGGTGAACTTGGGGTCATCGACCAAGCGTGGGATATCCTCTTCTGGCGTAGCCCACCAGTTGTAGTGAGCGGCACCTGTCTCAAGCGCCATCAACCTCACTGAAGGCTCCGGAATTGACACGTAGACGATCTCATCGAGATAAGGCTTGCCCTCAAAGTAATCGTCAAACCGCACCAGCACTACTCGCTCTTCCGGGATACGCTCTTTGAACATGAAAGGTCCACAGCCCAATGGGTTCTGGTTGTAGTTTGCGAGCCCTATCTTCTCGACGTGGGCTTTGGACACGATGCTCTGCGTGGCCACCTTGTCAATAAGCGCCGCGTAAGGCGTCTTAGTCTCAATCTCTATGGTGTACTTGTCAACAACCCTGACTTCTTCCACAAGACCGAAGTCGCCTCGCCTGACAGACTTCGTCTCAGGGTCCATAATCAGGTCGTACGTAAACTTGACGTCTTCTGCAGTGAATTCTGTGCCGTCGTGCCATTTCACGCCCTGACGGAGTTTGAATGTCCACGTAAGTCCGTCTTCAGAGAATTCCCAGGACTCAGCTAACACCGGGGTGGGTTCATTGTTATATCTGTACTGCACCAAAGGCCTGTGTATCACGCTGTTTACACTGTTGGACGCTCCATCCGTCGAAAGCATAGGAGCGAGATGCGTGATATCTGAATAGTTTGCAATGATCAATGTGCCACCGTACTTCGGCGCGTCTTTGTCCGGTTCCGAAGGCGACGGCGCAGGAGCAGGCTCAGTCTTGGGCGCAGCAGGTGCACACGCACTCAACACGAGCGACATCACCACAATCATCGCTACCAAAACGCTTATCCTTCTCATAGCGTCTCCTTTCTCTTCTGGGGTAATGAAAAAACCAGCCTGACATTGTCTCCACTTATTCTAGGTCTGGTTGGTCGCCTCATACCTCCTTTCCAACCTTCCTAGCAACTACGGCGGACACAGCGAAAAGGGATTACACCAAGAGTCAAAATCTAATTACTAATAGGGTTTTCATAGAGTACGACAGCAAGCCCATACAAACCTCTTTCTTGGTGCAAAATCTCCTAGGTAGTTGGCAGATTTAAAGATTATCCTGCAAATATTCAAGAAGGAACGCAGCCTGCCGCGCACGAACCCCAAAACAGCATATGCGGGAGGTGGCGCCTTGAATTCAGACCTGTTGAAGCCCATTGACCTGTTCCGTCTCGCGCCAATCGGCGATCCTCAGATATCGCCGGATGGAAGCCGAATACTGTTTGTGAGAGACTCGAGCGATGCGAAGACAGACAGCGTGCGAAGCGAAATCTGGTGTGTCGACGTCAACACGCAGAAGACGCGCAAGCTTACAGCCGGCGACAAACGCGATACGATGCCACGCTGGTCTCCAGACGGCACGCAGATTGCGTTCGTGTCGAATCGCACCGGTAAGAACCAATTGCACCTCATCAGCCCGGACGGGGGTGAAGCAGAGCGAATAGCAACTCGGGAAGAACCGTCTTCAGCACCGGTGTGGTCTAACGATGGGAAGAACATAGCGTTTGTGGCGTCAATCCACATGGAACCGGGATGCCCGTTCTACCCTGGTGCCCCTGAGCGCACCGATCTTCCTGAACTTGATGACGAGAAGCTCAAAGAAAGTGTGCCGAGGGTCATAAAGACGCTGCATCACAAACAAGACAGGATGGGCTTCTTTGGAAACAAGTTCAGACACATCTTCGTGGTGAGCGCCATCGATTCTTCAACTGAAGCCAAGACGATACAGCTTACGTCAGGCAGGTACAACCATGACTCACCCGCGTGGTCTCCTTCAGATGAGCACATCGCGTGTGTCGCAAACAGGGAACTTGAAGACGATGACCCCGTATGGATAAGACATCTCTGGGTGATAGAGGTATCCACCAAGAGTATGTCTAGGGTGCTCGTAGAAGAGTATCCAGTAGTCTCTCCCTCGTGGTCGCCCGACGGCAAGAAATTGGCGTTTATCGGGGCGGATCATCCGTTTGATTGGGTCTCTTCTCCGTACAATCTGTTCTGTGTGGACTTCGCACCTGAGCGCTTTCCGCTAACTTTTGCAGATGCAACATGCCTCACAAAACATCTTGACAGATGGGTGGGTTCGCAAGCGGGCTCAGATGTCAGCCATTCGAGTCAGACAGGCCCGGTATGGCTAAAAGACCAAGACGCCATCCTGTTCTTGATGGCGTCGGAGGGCGAAAGCCACATATACAAGGCAGAGTCAGGCAACATCTCTCGCCTCACAACCGGCGAGAGACGCTCGGTGGGCAGTTTCTCTGTCTCTGACAAGGCGCTCGTTGCTTTTATGGCTGGAGACGCCACACACCCAAACGAGGTGTTCTTGAGGACTCCGGAGGGTGAAGAGACGATGATGACCCGAGTCAACGTTGAAGCCGCAGCCGGCATCTCGTTTTCAGAACCCGAGAGGATCTTGTTTAAGGCGCCTGACGGCTGGGATATTGAAGGCTGGGTGATGAAGCCTTACGGATATGAACCCGGCAAACAATACCCCACGATCTTATCCGTACACGGTGGGCCAAGCGGCATGTACGGATACGGATTCACGTACCAGTTTCAGCTGTACGCAAGCAACGGATATGCGGTGGTGTACATAAACCCACGCGGCAGTTCTGGATACAGCCGTGAGTTCTCCCTAGGTTGTGTTGGAGACTGGGGAGGAAAGGATTTCCTTGATCTCATGGCAGGGTTGGATCACGTAGTGGACATGGGAATCGCTGACCCTGATAGGCTCGGTATCACAGGATGGAGTTACGGTGGCATAATGACGTGCCTTGCCGTGGCGCAGACACACCGTTTCAAAGCCGGAGTTGCAGGCGCGCTCATCGCTGACTATCTGAGCACTTACGGCACAAGCGATGTCGGGGCGGGGTTTGTTAGTTTCTCTGCCGGACACAAATCATGGGAAGCTCCTGTCGAACTCGTAAAGCAATCGGCAATCTCTCGTATGGCGAACGTCACCACACCGCTTCTGCTCATACACGGCGAAAACGACTTGCGCTGTCCTGTCGGCCAAGCCGAAGAGGTGTTCACCGCGCTCAAGACACAGGCTAAGGATTGCGTGATGGTGCGCTATCCGGGCGAACCCCATGGATTGGGCAAACCCCGGAACATTATTGACAGGTTCGAGCGCACGCTTGCGTGGTTTGATCACTACCTCAGATAATCTGCATCCGAGATGCGGGCAGGGTCAGGCCTCCCGGCCCTGCCTTTGGCTTGACGGGGAAGCGTGAAGCCAAACGTACTACCGCATCCAACCTTGCTCTCGACAAATGTCGTACCGCCGTGCGCCTCGACAATGTGTTTCACAACTGCAAGTCCTAGCCCCCACCCCGGTGTGTTCCTCGACGGTTCCACTTTGAAGAAGCGTTCAAACACTCGCGACTGCGCTTCTTCTGGAATTCCTGGTCCTTCATCTGTGACACTATATTTCACTTCGTCACCGGCATCTAGTATGGTACAGTGCACACTGCTTGCTGCTGGCGAGAACTTGACGGCATTCTCGAGCAGGCAGCGCATCGCACGCTCGATCATCTCGGGGTCTACATAAGCCTCGGTGTTGGCGTCAGAACTGACATTGACAGACACCTGTTTTGCTTGAGCTATTGGAGTGATAGACTTTGCTGCGCGCTGAGCTATCAAGGCTACATCGGCATGCCTTGAGCTGAGACTCGTCTTGGTCTCCTCTACTCGCGAGAGATACATCACCTCATCAATCAGGTTCTGCAATCGCTCGGTCTCGCGCACTATGCGTTTGAGAAAGTCGATGAGCACCGCTTCATCTTCAGACGGCGACGCGATTAGACTCTCCGCCAGCGCCCTTATGGCTCCTACAGGCGTCTTGAGTTCGTGCGACACGTTCGCCACCATGTCCCTGCGCGCCTGTTCAAGTCGTCTTATCGGGGTCATATCTCGGATGACAACCAGCATGTCGCTTACTCGCGGTGTCTCGAGCCAATGAGACCGCACTTCAAGTCGAATTTCCTCAGGCCCGATCTGCACTATCTCCTGCCTTGTATCTTGCTCTCGGCCTAGCGAGAACTCAACCACCTTGTTGAGTTCAGGAGTGCGACCCAAGACCTGCTCTCTATGCCGCGACGTCAGCAAGTGACTTTGGCTGATATCTTGTATATACTCACCAGCCGAGTCGGGCAGGCTCAGCCAGTTTCGTGCTCTCTCATTCGCAAAGAGCAAAGAGCCTCTTGCACTGAACAGCAGCACGCCGTCAGGCAAGCTTTCTAGCATTGCACGCACTCTGTCTCGTTCGCGTGCAAGTCCTGTCACCTGAGCATCCAATGACGATGCCATATTGTTCAGAGAGGCTGCAAGTTCTGCCCATTCATCGCCTGTGTCAACCTGGATTCTGTGTGAAAGCCTTCCTTTGACGAACTCTCGCGCGCCTGTGACCACTTTGGCCAGCGGAGTACTGACGAACTTGGTTCCAAGCCACATCCCGGATACTGCTGCAAGCAGTAATCCAAGCCCCAAAGAAGAAATAAGCCCGTACCTCAAAGTGCGCACTCGGTCGTATACGAACTCAGCGCTCAGCGAAAGCCTCACGACTCCGTGTATGGTGCCATCGCGAATGAGGGGTACCGCTAGGTATAGCATCCGTTCTCCCGTCGTAGGCGACATCCGCATGCTTTCTCCCGAACTCCCGGCAAGCGCCGCTCGGATCTCGGGGCGTTGTGAATGATTCTCCATCAAGGATGAGTCGGCGCTTGAGTCGCCGAGCACCGTACCATCAAGTGCCACCAGTGTTACCCGTGCTTCGGCGATCTCTGCCAAGTACCGGCTCACCGAGTCTCCTATCCCGGGCGCACGCGGCCACTCAGGCAAAACTCTCTCTGCCACAAGTATCGCTCTTACTCTGAGATCTTCTGCTAAGGAGTCAATCATAACGTGATAGATGTACCGAAGAAGCAGCAAACCTGACGCGCTCAGCACGGCGATCATCAGTGCAACGTAGAAGAACACCAGTTTCTTGCTAAGTGATGTGAGTCTCACCGGGTTTGTCTCCCTGCATGACTAGTTTATAACCCACGCCTCGAACAGTCTGTATCTCCACGCGTGTGCAACCAGCGCGCTCTAAGTGCTCCCGCAGCCAGTGCACATGCACATCCACTGTCCTTGTCTCGCCTGCATAGTCGTATCCCCACACCTGGTTCAGCAGCTCATCTCGGGTACACACCTGACCAAGCCTCTGCGCAAGATGGAGCAAAATCGCGAACAGCCGCGGGCTGAGGTCTATTGCGGTGTGATTGCAGTACGCCTCGTAAGCACCTGGTAGAATTTCGAGGTCGCCGAGCACGATGTGCTCTGGCTTAGGCTGTGGAGATTGCTCGCGTTTCTGTCTACGCAATAGTGCACGTATCCGAGCGAGCAGCAGTGAGAGGTTAAACGGCTTGGTGACATAGTCATCGGCTCCACTTTCAAGCCCTACCACTTCGTCGACGTCGGTGTCTTTGGCGGTGACCATTATGATGCCCGGTTGGTAGTCAGGTTGCTCTCTTATGGCACGGCACACGCTGAGCCCGGACATGCCTGGTAACATAAGATCTAGCAGTATGACGTCCGGCCTCTCTGTTGTCGCGAGAGAGAGCGCGGTAGGCCCATCAGATGCAGAATACACCTTGTATCCTTCGCGCGACAACGCGTGCACGAGCGATGCCACGAAGCTTTCTTCATCATCTACTACAAGGATGCTGGGCTCAATCCTTGCGCTCAAGGTCACCCGGCGCTCCCTCCTGTTCTCTTAGCTGCTTCTCCTTCAGTCTCTTTCCAGTCTTGTGGTAGAAAACAACCTCTGCTATGTTGGTAGCGTGATCTCCTACTCGTTCCAGATGCCGTGCCACAAACAGAAGCGGCACTGCCCTGCTAGTGGTGCTTGGGTCTTCCGTAATAAAGACGACGAGCTCCCTAAATATCTGAAGGTATAATGCATCAATATCATTATCTCTCAAACACACCTCGCGGGCTAGCTCGAGGTCATCGTCGCGCAGCGCATCCAGTCCGTCGTGCAACATCTGCTGTGAGATCTTGGCCATGTGAGGTATGTCTATGAGCGGTTTAAGCAAGGGTCTGCGCGCCAGTTCGGGCACAACTTCAGCTATGTTAACAGCAAGGTCTGCTATTCTTTCGAGGTCTATGACTATATGAATCGTACCTATAATTCGCCTGAGATCTGAGCCAACAGGCTGGTGTAGCGCTATCATCTGCACTGCATGCTGCTCTATTTGCTCGGCCAGGTCGTCGATGGTCTCATCTGACCTGATTACCTCTTCTGCCAGTCTTTCGTCGCGTGCCTTAAGTGCATCTACGGCACGACCTAGTACTTGCTCGACCAGTCCTTCAAGCTCGAGCAACCTGCCAAATAACCGGGCAAGCGCCTCGTGCATGCTGGATTTTATCATGTGGACTCCGCCTTTCGCCAAGAGACTTAACCAAATCGCCCGGTGATATAGTCGTTTGTGCGGTTGTCGCTAGGAGCTGTAAACATTACGCTAGTTAGGTCATGCTCGATCAACTTGCCACTCAGCAAGAACGTCGTGTAGTCGGATATCCGCGCAGCCTGCTGCAGGTTGTGAGTGGCTATTACTACCGTAACTTCCTTCTTGAGTTCTGCTATCAGGTCTTCCACCCTCTGTGTCGCGGCCGGGTCAAGCGCGCTACACGGTTCGTCCATAAGAAGAACATCAGGGTTGACTGCCAAAGAGCGTGCTATGCAAAGCCTCTGCTGCTGCCCTCCCGAGAGCGAAAGCGCTGAATGCTCTAGCCTGTCTCTTACTTCTTCCCAGAGCCCTGCGCGCTGTAGACTGATTTCGACGATGGTGCTGAGCGCCTTCTTTGAACGCTCGCCGTGGATTCTGGGGCCGTAAGCAACGTTATCAAAGATGCTCTTGGAAAACGGGTTTGGCCTCTGAAACACCATCCCTATGCGCGTCCTTATCGTCACCAGGTCGACACTCTCGTCATATACGTCAGTTCCGTCGAAGAGCACCTTACCACTGATCGCCACGTCAGGTATATGGTCGTTCATCCGGTTTAGCGATCTCAGAAGCGTCGACTTGCCCGAACCAGACGGCCCAATAAGCGCAGTCACGCTGTTTTTGGGAAAACCAACACTTATCTCTTCTAATATGTCGCGGCCACCAAAACTCAGGCTGAGTTCTTGTGTGAGGATCGCGACTTCGCGCGTCTCTTCTACCTGCACCGTGCTCACTCCCTGAGACACCTAAGGTTCAGTCTTACGCTTAGAGCGTATACCGTTTGACTCGGGTAATCTGCAAGTTCGGGTTAACCGTTTGTTTAGGTTGTGTTAATGCAGGTACACACACGCCTCTGGATAGAATTCCAACAGGTACCAGAGGAGTGGGGGTGTTGGTATTGGCTGGAAGTCGCGAGCAAGTACGCAAGATGCTGGAAGAGATGGCAGAAATGTTCAAGCAGAAGATTCCACCCGACTTTGCTTTCTGCGTGAATTTGGAGGTGAGCACGTCGGAACACGACGGCGCTGCGTACTGCTACCACGTAGTGTGCGGCTCACAAAACGCCGAGTTGGGTGACGGAAAGGCGCACAATGCACTGCTTACGCTCACTTTGGATACGCACACATTGGCAAACCTCGCCAGCGGCAAGTGGTCTGGGCTCACAGCGGCGGGTAGAGCGCGCGCAAGAGACAGCGCCCCCCTAGATTTTGTGCTTCCCGAAGGTGTAGACGCAAGCCAAGTGATGCCCACGGCTATCTTCTTCCTTACGCACTTTTTTAACAGGCATAACCCCACACGCTTTAAGTTCGGTCCCGAGCATGTACGCAAAGTGCACGGAGCAGGTGCAGCAGTGCTGTTCTATGCACCTGGCCTAAGAAGCGCGTATTATGCGGTCTTCCCGGAAGATAGGGCAAACGCAGACATGGCGACCGACCCGTTCTTCCAGGCTTTCATAGTCATAGGCGGCGAAGGCAGAGCCACCATAGGGCAGAACACGTTTCCGGTCAGCAAAGGAGATGTTCTGTACATACCCCCTGACCACATTCACATTCTTGAAACAGATGGGCCCGAGCCACTCGAGGTCATCTGGCTTGCGTGGGGTGCAAAGGCATAGACCTTATTACGAACACAACAACACGATACTCTCTGCCAGCACCTTTGCGCATCTCATGACACTGCTCAGTTCGGTATACTCAGAGAGCGCATGCGAACCATGTCCGCGAGGCCCGTAAACAAGAGTGGGAATTCCGGCTTCACCCAGAACCGCCGAGTCCATCCAACCTGATGAACCGGCGTATGATGGCACCTCTCTACCGACTTTGCGATGCGCTGAGTACACAGCACGTACCACGGGTTCTTTCGTATTGAGTTCATACCCTTTGCGTGTGAAATCCAAAGAAACTTGTGCCGAAAACCGGGGATCATGCTGCTTAAGTCGCAGCAAAATGTCTTCCATCTCGCCGCCTATGCAGCCGGGCTCTTCTGCTGGGAGAGTCCTGCGCTCAAACCGTGCTCTGCACCAATCGGGATACGTGCTTAGTTCTTTTCCTCCCTCAATGAGCGACGCGTGCAGCGAACGCTGACCGACAAGCGGATGAGGCTCTTCTTCGAGATACTTCTTAGACAGCGCCTCTGCTTCAACAAGAAACCTGCCCATGTGGGATATGGCGTCTACGCCCTCTTCATAACGGCTGCCATGGGCGGCCACCCCGAACGTATCAACCGTGACCCACGCAAACCCTTTGTGAGCAACAACAAGCGATTCGGCTGTCGGCTCGTTCACTATGGCAGCGTCTGCCGAGTAGTGTTGAGCCACATGCTCTGTACCAATGCTTGCGTACTCTTCATCGCACACCCCGGTAAACAGAACAGACTTCTTCAGTTTGACGCCGCTTTGTCTTACGGCAAGCATTGCCATGAGCGCTGCCACTATCCCGGCCTTGCAGTCGTTTGAGCCTCTTCCGTATACTCTGTCACCTTCAAACTTCGCGCTGAAAGGCTCTTGCATGCCTTCAACTCCGACCGTATCCAGATGGCCGTTCAGCATCAGACCGTGGCGCACCTGAAATGCGGGCTCCCCACCGCAGCTGGGCAGCAACCCGATGACATTGGCCCGCCCAGGAGCCACCTTATCAACGCGCGCGGGAAGACCCTCATCCAGAAGATACTCCGCAATATACGCCGCTATCTGCTCTTCGCCTGCACCGTCTCTCACAAGCGAGGGGTTGACGGAGTCTATCTGTACGAGCGCCTCAAGCAGTTGCCTTGTCTTACCTTCATCGATCTGCCACACGTTTAACACACCTTCCGGGTGATCACAATCTCTTTCGCCGAAACATCTGCGACAACGCACAGTGGCAAACAGAAAGCCAGCTGCGCCGAAAGCATTGTGCCATGGAAACCCTTAGGAGCAAGATGCTCCGAACGAACTACAACGACGTGCTTACATAGTGCGCCATGTAAAGCGCTGCGCCCAGCTGTACCGAGACCAGTTTCTTGATGGGGATAACATGGTAATTGAGGCCCTCTTCAAGGTTGCTGACCTTGGTATCGAACTCGTGCATGGCAGCAGCCAGCGCGTCTTCTAACTCGTCACTCTGTGTGTGCTGCAGTTCGAGTTCAATCGCGCGCACCAGCATCCCGAGACTGAGACACTTGTAGAACTGGTCGACGTGAAGGTTATCAAAGAGTTGTGCCTGGGTTGCAGGCTTAGACATCGATTCATCAGACTCGGCCCACGCCTTCTTGGCAATGATGGCGTCACGACCTCGCTTCACACCTTCTTCTATCGGCACCATAAACGGATTGTGTTGTGTGATCAAAGGCTTTACACGCTGCAGCATCACTGACATAAACTGCATCTGCTCTTCGGCAGATCTGACACTCTCAAGAACCGCTTCGCGCCTTGTTACGTCGGTCTGGCTAAGATCGTTAATGCGCGGGTCATAGAAGTACGGCATCTCGCATACCAGAGTGAGCTTGGTGCCTCTGTCTTTGGCGTAATCAAAGCTGGACGTGCCCGCAGATATTATGGTGGCGGGGTCTTTTGAGGTGTACTTGGCGAAGTACTCGTACGAGTCTTTTGTGGACGGCATCGCGTATATTGCATCATAAAGCGTCCGGGCATAAGGCATCTCTGGCTCACCAAGCGACAGTGGAAGCTGCTGATCTGTTGCGAGCGAGAGCATTTTGGGATACATCGGCTCACATTCGGCCGACACATAGTAGTACACTCCACCAAAACCCGCATTATGCAGCGAAAACATAAACTCGGGCTCGGTTTCGTCTATGATCTTCATAAGCGCCTTGGTCTCAGGAATAGGTGTCTGCCAGTTGAGCGTCTTGTACGAGATCGGGAAGGTCCACTCTGCCTGATCGAAGCTTGCCGGACGATAGAAGTTACGTGCGTAGTTCTGAAGCGTAAAAGGCCCCTTAAACCAGCCCTCGTTCAGTCTGGTGCCATCCGGATCAATACACTTGATAACGTACCAGGTGTATCCGAACAGGTCTCTTAGGCTTTTGTCCTCAGCTAGTCTGCGAGTCAGGTACTCAAGCATCATAGTTCCGATGGGTTCGTTAGGATGGGGACAGCCAAACAAGAAGACGGCTTTGTCGTATGAGCCTATCTTCATACAAGGAATCTGTTCGCCGCGCCTAGATACCCCTGCGTTAGATATGCTAACAATATCTGGAAATTCTTGTTCTAATTGTTTACTTGACGCGTTTAGTTCATCCACACTCAAGAACGTCTTGTAGTCGGGTACCTCTCGGATGATCTGCTCAAAAAGCGCTTCAACATCGGCTGACACAAGCATTCCTCCTCTAGACTGGCATGCTTACGTATTCGCCCAAACGATGAGTTGTCCTCTGGGTCGGTAGGTATACGACACCGGGCCAAGAAATAGCAGTAATAGACAATACAAGCAAGATACAAGGGGTTGATCAGGTTGTATGCGGCAGATATCGTGTTCTGGGGTGGGCCATGCTTTACGAGTGACCCCGCTCGGCTCGTAACCGAAGCGGTTGCCACAAAAGACGACCGCATAATAGCAGTCGGCACGAAGCAACAGATTTCGGCGCTAGTGGGCGCCGATACAACTGTCATCGATCTTGATGGACGCATGCTCATGCCCGGATTCATCGATGCGCACGTACATATGATATCGCACGGCCTAAACAAACTCCGGATTAACCTCAAATACCCAAACGTCCACTCAATTGCCGACATCCAGAGCAAAGTGCGCCAAGAAAGGCTCACGGATAAGTGGTGGATACGTGGCTGGGGATACGACCATCTGAAATTGCGCGAACGCCGTCACCCGAACCGCCACGACCTTGACGAGGTGTGCAAAGACAAGCCGGTTATACTGACCAGAACATGTGGTCACATTTCGTGCGTCAATTCACTCGCGCTTGAAATGGCTAAGATCACAAAAGACACACCTGACCCCAAAGGCGGCAAGTACGACCGCGACGAGGATGGAACACCGAACGGAGTTCTGAGAGAAACAGCATGTGACCCAGTACTAGCGCTGTCACGAGCAGAAGACAAAGAACTCGAGGATGCCGTAGCAGCGGCAGACGATGAGTTCTTAAGCCACGGGATCACATCGGCGCACGAAGCAGGAGTTCTGAGCGCCGAACTGCGCGCATTCCGCAAGGCTTTTCTGTCAGGAAGGCTCAGAGTGCGTGTCTATGCGATGCTAGGGTACAAGGACATGTGCTTTCACGAGACATTTTTTGCATCTGGAATAAGTACAGGTTTCGGAGACACGAACCTGAGAATCGGCCCGATTAAACTCATGGCGGACGGCAGTTCGAGTGGCCCCACAGCCGCCACGCGTCAACCTTATGCCATTGACCCTGAAGACCACGGTATCTTGTACCTTACCCAAGACGAGATCAACTCACGTTTTGAAAAAGCACACGCGCTTGGTTTTCAGGTGACAGCACACGCGGTTGGAGACAGAGCCGTGGATATGATCATAAACGGCATTGAGCATTGCATGCGCGCAAAACATAGAGAAGACCCACGCCACCGCATTGAACACTGCGGCATGACAGACCCAAAGAGTCGCGAAAGAATCCGAGACCTCGGAATAGTGCCCGTAATGCAACCGGTATTCTTACATGAGTTCGGAGACGGTTATGTGCTGAACTACGGAGAAGAGCGAGCCAGACAGATGTTTGCAGCCTCGTCGGTGCTGAACATGGGAGTGACCTTCGCGATGAGCACTGACTGCCCTGTCACTTTCTGTGACCCGATGCTCAACGTATACACGGCAGTAACAAGGCGCACCATGAGCGGGCAAGTAGTCGGACACGAACAAGCGATAGCGGTACCTGACGCGCTGTACGCATATACGATGGGCGGCGCTATAGCGAGTTTCGAAGAACACATCAAAGGTAGCCTTAAACCCGGCAAACTAGCAGATCTAGTAGTCCTATCCAAGAATCCTTTGGATGCGGATATCGACGAACTCAGAGACATACGCGCAGATATGACGTTTGTCGGCGGAGCACTGGTTTTTGACGGTCGCCGTTAACACCTAAATCCATGCACAGTTGCGCGTCCAGCAACTTAAGCCGAGGAGTGAGCCACGACTTACCCCTCAAGAAGTTCCATCTACTGTGGCGTTCTCATGCTCACATATCAGCTGAGCCGGGTGCTGTCGGCCAAAAGGCTCGGCTCCATTTCTGTGAACGAAGCGCCGTAATCAGGCAAAGAATGAGAAAGAAGAAGACGCAGACTGTGGCTTCGTACCTCGTACATCAGGTGCCAAACCTAACTTGTCTGAAGGTTTGGCACCTGCCATTGATATTCTGGTAGCAGTTATACATCAGTATCAGTTGCCGTAACAAGCAGTATACCCTCTCTCACTCGAACATGTGCTGTCTCAGATACAGTCTCATTGCTTATGCCGCGCGACTCACCTAGCGACAGCGTGGCCTGCATAAGAGGGTACTTCATTCCTTCAATTGTTACACCGTGCACCTGCGACGCGATGGGTAATAGGCTTACGGTAAGAGGCTTAGCCGACCGCACAACCAGTTCGGCAGGCCCTTTAAGCAGAACTGCTTCAAATCCTGAATCTACGTAACGCACAAAAGCGCTCTTGCTGAGAAATCCGGTTCCGACCCATATTGCACTCAGCACATGGTCGAGTCGGCCTGAGCGCTGCAGCAAGACGCTCAAGTCACGGTAGCCCTGTTCATACGCCCACTGCAATGCAAGATGCGTATCTGTCTCGTCCTTTTCAGCCTTGAAGCGCACAAACCGGCAACCCATCTCTGCAAAAAGTTGCTCTGTTTCACCGAGAGAATCTATGTCCCCAATAACCACGTCCGGAACTAACCCAAGTTGCTCTGCAACCAGCGCGCCGCCATCCGCGGCAACCACAAAGTAATGGCCTACCTCCAAGCGCTCGCGTATGGCGGGCACTTCTTCTGGCAGGAGCGGCTTGGACCTTGACGCAACAACAAGGCACCGCTTAGTACTGTGCTCTTTGTATTCCCCAGGTGAGAACTTTGCTCGTTGCGAGCATTTGTATAACCACTGCACTTATGATTACCTCCGGAACCAGGTAGGACGCGTTGTATACAAGCGAATAGGCCAACACCGACGAACCTTCGGGTGCATATGCACCGAAAAACACGACTCCGGACACTACGTGCGAAACCATCCGCCCGAGCACACCCACAGATGCACCGAGAGCTGGCATCCGTCGGAAGAGCCCGGCCAGGCCGAGTAATCCGAACGCGACCGAGTAGTCGAGCAGCATCTGCACAGGATGCACCACAAACGGGTCTATCATCTGCTGCACAAGACCATACGCCACACCTGTGAGTATCCCTGCTCTGGGCCCCCATCTGAGAGCAAGCATGATTATCGGGACCATGCTAGCCGCAGTCACGGAACCCCCCTGTGGTGCCCTGTACACCTTAAGGAAACTCAGCACGGTTGCAAGCGCGATTAACACTCCGGCCTCTACAAGAATTCGAGTACGTTGGTTGCCGTTCACCTTGATACCTCCAGGTCAGTAATATGCCTCTCGAGGTACCCGCCCAAACCAACGACAAAGGCGCGCATGGGAGCACGCCTTAGCACGGCCTTCTTCTCCCTACGCGGGCATTACCCCAACAGGTTCATCGGGTCAAGGCTTACCGCCTTATCTCAGCCCCAAAAAGAGCTCCCCGTTCGCTCATATAATACCACCTAGCAAAGTAATGGTCAAAGCGTGCCGCGCGGCGGCTAACATACACCCAGCTACATCACAATACATCTGCATGCATATTGCCGTACGCGTATTCTAATATAAATAGCAGCACAAACAGTGAATTTCGGGTTGTTTTTCTGCAGAGCCTATGGTAGCATGTAGCAAAACGAATACGGCTTGCCTCATCTCAGTCTCTGAGTTGGGGTAGAGGCGCGGGAACATGAGTACTCCCACCGAGGGTGGCTACCTATGACGGGGAGGAAAGGGACACCGCCGAAGCGGTCGCTGCCTTGCCGGGCACGATACGCTGGGGTTGCACCGAAAAGGTGCAAGACTGTCATCAGGAGTTACCTGGCTTCTGATGAAGAGCTATCTCAGATCAGGGGAGATGGGCGTTTTTGAGCTATACCCTCAAGCGACCCACCGGTCGCTTTTGCTTTTTCAGCCGAGAACTTAAGCGCACGCACTCCCCTACTGACGGAGGATACCTTGAAGGAGGTGACTCGTCACGCGCGGGTAGCGTGCCTTGTTTATTTAACCGAAAGGAAGGTGTCGCAACTTGATAACCGGTAGAGTCAGCGGTTTTGCAGTGCTCGTTTTCATCTTCTGCGCGATCGTATACTCGATGTCCAAAGCACGGGCGAGGCTTCCTGAGATGAGGAGAATCGCGGGTCTTGACGCAATCGAAGAGGCGATCGGACGTGCAACCGAGATGGGAAAACCCGTATTCTTCACCACGGGAATGGGCGATGTCACCACGTCAACTGCTTCTGAGACATTCGCATCACTTGAGATGCTCTCTTACACTTCGCAGGTGACCGCACGCAACGACACTGACCTCATAGTAGGGGTCGCCATAGCAAATGTGTACCCGCTAGCAGAGCAGGTAGTCGAGCAAGCTTATCTGCAGCAAGGCAAGTCAGAAAGCTACACCCCCGAGATGGTAAGGTTCCTCTCTCCCACGCAATTCGCGTATGCATCGGGCTGCATGGGCATCATCGAAAGGGAGAAGGCAGCATCTGTCATCATGGCCGGCCGCTTTCTTGCAGAATCAATGCTGCTTGCAGAAGTCTCGGCGCAAGTCGGCGCCATCTCGATAGCCGGCACGGGAAGTGAATACCAGTTGCCATTTTTCATCGCAGCCTGCGACTACACACTCATGGGCGAAGAGTTGCTGGCTGCAGGCGCGTATCTGGCGCGCGACCCCATAAAGCTCGGCTCAATCAGAGGTCAGGACTTGGCCAAACTGCTTGCAGTAGGCCTAGTGCTGCTCGGCGCCGTGCTGGCCACGTTCAACAACTCGATTCTGCTCGACATTCTTAAGAACTAACCCGAAGGGAGCATAACGCATGAGACGCGAATTACCTGTGTTCATCGCCGGAGCAGTCGGCGTTCTGCTTATACTTGAATACTTCTTCAATGTGCCCGCGCTTGTCAGGATAAGCAACGAGATTCAAAACTGGGTTATCGTCATAGCCGCATTTGCCATGGGACTAGGTGCGGTCGGCCTGGTACGCAACCACGCACGCAGAGTTATGGATAGAAGGCCTGACTCGTACAACAGCGTGCTGCTTATTATCTCGCTTGTTGTCACCGCTGGTGCCGGGATTATCAGCAGGACTAACCCGACATTCCTATTCGTCTTCGACTACATCATCACCCCGCTTGGTGCAGCGTTCTACGCAATGGTTGCGTTCTTTGTGGCTTCATCTGCCTACCGCGCATTTCGCGCAAGATCTGCAGAAGCATTGCTGTTCTTGGTGGCGGGCGCCATTGTGATGCTGGGTAGAGCACCTATAGGCGAAGTGATCTGGAGCCAGTTTCCTGTGATCACCGAATGGATTATGAAGTACCCGAACCTCGCTGGAATGCGTGGAGTGCAAATCGGCGTTGCAGTAGGCGTGATAGGCGTGGGTATCCGCGTGCTGCTGGGAATAGACAGAAGCTACCTCGGCGGCGAAGCCTAGAAAGGAGGATACCCTTGTGGACATACTCATCAAACTTGGAAGGATCGATAGGCGGATTCTGTACCTGGTAATGGCTGTACTCCTGCTTTACCCGCTGGTACGACCGCTTGGACTGCCGGTATCCGTGAGCTCGTGGACGCAACAAGCGTTTGATTCGGTAGATGCGCTAAAGCCGGGAGACAAAGTGGTAATCGACTTCTACTACACGCCTGCAGGTATGGCAGACATACACCCTCAGACGGTGGCAGTATTCGAACACCTGATGCAAAAAGGCGTCAAGGTTATATGCGTTGCGTTCTACGAACAGGGCGTCGGCCTTGCGGATAATCTCATCAGAGAGCATGAAGCAAAGGGCAGGGTATACGGCGAGGACTTCGTTCACCTCGGCTTCATGGCCGGTATTGAGACCGCGATGTCTGCATTTGTCAACGACATACCCCGGGCGGTACCCCGTGACTATCGCGGAAACAGGATCGAAGACCTTCCGATCATGCAGGGAGTAAAAGACCTAAGCGACGTGCAGATGCTGCTCTACTTCACCTCAACACTCACTCCCGAAATCTGGGTGAGACAGGCGGAGCCGTTCGGCATCCCGATTGTCGCTGGTGTGATCACGGTGATGGGCCCGCAGGCAGAACCGTTCTTACACTCTGGCCAGCTTGCGGGGCTGATGGTTGGCATGCGGCATGGTGCTGAGTACGAAGTTCTCTCTGAGAACCCAGGTCCCGCAGTGGCGGCGATGGACGCACAAAGCATCGCCCACCTTCTGATCATCGGGTTCATCATAATGGGTAACCTGGCATACTTCGCCGAACGAAGTTCCCAGACAAGGCGCTAGGAGGGCTGATAAATGAGTCAAAACCCTGGAATATGGCTTGCTGCCATCCTCACAGTTGCGGCATACTCGTTCTTATACAAAGAAAACCGGTTCTACCGCACTGCTGAACACATCTATGTAGGTGCAGGCGCGGGCTACGCTCTGGTTATGGGATACACAAATGTGCTCTCCAAAGCGTGGGAGCCACTTACCCAGCAAGGCAACCTTGTCATGCTGATTCCTCTTCTGTTAGGTGTGCTGCTGTTCGCGAGATTCACACACCAAGCGAAGTGGGTGTCACGTATACCGATGTCGCTGGTTGTGGGTATGGGTGCCGCGATAGCGCTGAGAGGCGCGGTTGTGGCTCAGTTCATAAGACAGGTAAGCGCGACAATGGTTCCGCTGAACTCGGTCAACAACTTCATACTCGTGTTTGGTGTGATAACCGTACTGTCCTACTTCTTCTTCACGTTTTCAAAGAGCAGGTTGGTGCAGACGAGCGCTGTGTGCGGCCGCTGGATGATCATGCTTACGTTCGGAGCAGCATTTGGCAACGCGGTTATGGGTCGTATTTCACTGTTCATCGGCGTGCTGCAGTTCATGTTCGGTGACTGGATATACCTCATAAAGTAGCACACTCGTGAAGAAGCCGTTTCCTGCATGGAAGCGGCTTCTTCTGTCTGTTACCAGAGGAAATACCTGTGCCGGTGTTTAAGTACGGATGGTTACCAGATATGCAGGGGGACATGCGCTTGCGGAAGGTTCGCGTTCTGTTGTACATAATGTTGCTGCTCTTGGCAGCAACCATCGCGTACGTACTGTTTGGGTCTAGCAGTGATGCAGTTTCAGTTACATACAAGATTCGTATAGACGACCCGACAGACGGCACTCTCACTGTAAGCATGAACGTGCGTCCCAGCGGCTTCATGTTTTCAGACCTATATCTAAAAGACAGCGTGCTAAACGATATACCGCGTACCTATGAGTTCTCTGCTCGCAGAGGACGCTTCCCACTTGCCTCATGGCAGGCCATACCTGGCTTTGCGGATGTAAGACGCGTATGGACGGGCTTCTCAAGAGCTCCTTTCGAGATAACCTATACCATAGACCCAAACTGGTTTCTCGGCACTGTGCCCCGGAGTTTCCTCGGTACGGACTTCGCATACCTGCGTGGAATGGTGTTTCTTTACACACCTGTTGGCTCTAACACGCTGCTCGCAGCGCTGCGTCGAACGAATCCTGTAGCGCCTTCTGGCTACGCCGACTTGTACTTTGCTCTACCCGAAGGCTGGTCAGTGAACTCTCCGTACGGTGATACTCCTAAAGCGATCAACTTTTCGGATCTGCGAGACGTGTATTTCGGACTCGGTCAACTTGCACCAGAGCAGGTGGACGTGCTTGATACCTCTCTGTGGGTGGGCGTCTTGAGCTCACTCCCTGAAGAACAACAGGCTCTGATCCGCAGGCAGATACCACTTCTGTTCGCTGAAGCCGCGAGTCTGACGGGCTTTATGCCGCAGAGCAAGGCCGCTTACTGGGCGGTAAGTGTGTTTCGCGAAAGACCGATACACGGAGGCGCGACGGGCATAAATAGCGTCGTGTGCGGTGCGGCACTTCCGACAGTGGCGCAATACATATTCAACTGGTGGAACGGTGAGGCGCTAAAGAGCACGGCCGACGCGCTCTGGATTGAGCACGGTTTTGCGACCTACTATGCAGCCAAACTGCTGTACCTCACCGACGCGTGGTCAAAAGAGCAGTTCGAGTTGCATCTAGAAGAGCTCGAACGCGCCGTGTTTTCAGAAGAAGACGCATACGCCGTAGACCTAACACACGCTTCTCTACGACTTGCATCAGGCCATCACACCCAAGATGACTATGACGCCGTCTATTACATCGGAGCACTGCTGGCAGCCTACCTCGACCAGAGATTGGAGCAGCAATCCACTTCACTCGATAGGATATGGGCAAGACTCTACGCACACCGCCTCCCGTTCAGCACCGATGTGTTTTTGCACAGGCTTGAAGAAATCGGGGGCAATACGCTTCGGTCGGAGTGTGAGCAAATAGTACGCGGACTCAAGCCGCTAACGCCAGACTAGATCGAAAGGATATGCACAACCCGGCGGAGAACGCCCTGTATCATCTGTTGGGGGTGTGTTATATGCCGAAGGATTACGCGCTTTCGTGGATTGAGACAGAGAAGAACACTCTTCGTGCGATGAGCGACCAGATCTGGCAGTTCGCCGAGATCGGGCTGCGTGAGTACAAGTCTTCAACACTTCAGGCCGAAGTGCTCAAAGACGCAGGGTTCAGTATACAGATGGGTGTGGCCGGCATGCCAACGGCGTTTGTGGCAACATGGGGAGAAGGCTCGCCGCGAATCGCACTGCTCGGTGAGTACGATGCGTTACCCGCGACGTCAAACCGTACGGTGCCGCATCACGAGCCTCTGGAAGCAGAAGCACCCGGCCACGCATGCGGACACAATCTGCTCGGCGTTGCGGCAGTTGGTGCCGCCATAGCAGCCAAACAAGCAATGGAACGCGCAGACCTCCGGGGCACGATACAGTACATGGGTTGCCCTGCCGAAGAGACGGCAAGCGGTAAGACATACATGGTAAAACACGGCTGCTTTTCCGGAGTCGATGTCGCTCTCACCTGGCACCCGTCGTTTCTCAACATGGTCACATTGTTCAGCTCACTTGCAAACAGGTCGGTGCGTTTTCGTTTCACCGGCGTTACCGCTCACGCAGCAGCAAACCCAGAGGCTGGCAGAAGCGCGCTTGATGCGGTCGAACTCATGAATATCGGTGTTAACTACCTAAGAGAGCATATCATCCCTCAAGCAAGGGTGCATTACGTCATAACAAACGGCGGCGGCGAACCAAACGTCGTGCCCGGCAAAGCAGAATCGTGGTACTACATCCGTGCTCCTCAGGCAGACCAGACAAAGCACATCTACGAGCGAGTGGTGAATATCGCCAGAGCAGCGGCCATGATGACAGAGACTGAAGTGGAGGTTCAGTTCTACGGCGGCTGTTCGAACGTGGTACCCAACGAGCCGCTCGCAGAGGCACTGCATAAGAACATGCTCGCCGTAGGTGCACCGGATTTCGACGAGCAAGACCTCGCATTCGCGCGCAAGATGACCGAGCAGTTTCCACCGGGACAGAAGAAGTCCGCACTGGCGCGCTTGGAAGAAAGGGGACTTGACCTCTCGCAAGAATATCTGTGCCGAATGGTGCTGCCGCTTGTGCGCGAGAAGACCGCGATGCCCGGTTCAACCGATGTCGGTGATGTCAGCTGGGTTACTCCCACCGCTCAATTCGGAACTGCATGCCAGGTGCTCGGTTCTTCAGGCCACTCATGGCAGGTCACAGCCACGTCAGGCATGAGCATAGGCCACAAAGGCATGCTGCAAGCGGCCAAAGTTTTGGCGCTCACAGCGCTGGACTGTGTGCTCGACCCAAGTCTTGTGTCTTCTGCAAAGCAAGCGCTGGACAAGGAGCTGCGCGGCCAACAGTACGAAAGCCCAATCCCAGAGAACGTACAGAAGCCTGTTGACCCGTTCGGCAACCACACTTAAGAGCATTGCTAGTCCGGGGCGCAAACCGGCCCCGGACTGCGCCTACTTATTGCTAGTGCTTGTCTTCTTCAGATAAGCCCTCCAAGTCATTGCCCACCTCTGCGGGTCATCGAGATACGACTCATCTATTCTAGAGATTATCGCATCATGTGGTGAGTTCTTTACAAGATTAGGGTCTCTGTAAGCCTCTTCTGCCACTTTGCGTATAATGCCGACGAAATCATCTATCTCTGCTTTGGAGTACGACTCAGTTGGCTCCATAGTTGTCGGTTCTGGTATCACCACAGGATGGTGAGCAGTCCAGTAATGCGTGACGTGTTCTGCAACACGCCTGCGCATATCGTCTGTGGTAACTCCGGTGTCTTCTGTCAGCCGCTTTAAAGTGTATCTCACCTGTTCGATGCGTCTTCTATCCGGATATGGAATCGACACGCCCGGTATCTCGAGCATCTTTTTTAGCAAGTAGTTGTTGTTCAGCACAGCTGTCTCTGCGACATGCTTCAGACCTTCGGCGCCAAGGCTCATCACCCACGCGTACGCGCGCAGCACCACCTGAGGCACTCCGAAAAACGCTCGCACCTTGCCTATACTAAGAGGCCTGTTTTCGTCAAGCCAGAAGCGCGTGCCGTCTCCCTCGACTATCGGAACAGGCAGGAACGGCTCCATCTTCTCCGATGCGCCGATCGCGCCTGCCCCAGGCCCTCCTGAGCCGTGAGGCGATGAGAACGTCTTGTGCAGGTTGAAATGGCACAAGTCAAAACCTGCGTCACGAGCCCTTGTTATCCCAAGCAGACCGTTTGCGTTCGCCTGGTCGTACACGCATATGCCTCCCGCATCGTCGACAACCTTCACTATTTGCTCGATGTACGGGTTGTAGATGCCCGTGTCTTCAGGGTTGGTTATGAACAAGCCTGCAGTTCGCTCTGAAACCGCTCTCTTGAAGCTGTCGACTTCGGGATAGCCGTTTGCTCCAGGTTCGAGCGTTATGACTTTGAAACCCGCGGTCTGCGGACACGCCGCATTTACAGGGTGCGAGAACAGAGTGGTTATTATCTCGTCTCTTCCGGCGTCTTCTCGATGCTCATGGTATGCCTTCACCATGCGCGCGTTTGTGTAGATTGCCTGCGAGCCGCCTCCAGGCTGGAAACTGAAGTTAACCATGCCCGAGATCTCTTTCATGATCTGCATAAACTCATACATCACCTGCAAGATGCCCTGCACGGTGCTTTCAGGCTGCAGAGGGTGAATGTCAAGCATCTGTGGCATCCGAGCAAACTGTTCGTTTATCTTCGGGCTGTACTTGAGCGTGGTCGTGCCTTTGCCTATGTCTATGCTTACATCGTTTCCGAGCACTTCCTGAGACAACCTTGTGTAGTGTCTTACGATTTGCGCTTGGTCTATCTCCGGAAGTGCAGGAGCCGAGCAGCGAAGCGCACTCTCCAGGCCGGCGAGCACATCGCCTGCGCCTTCGCTTATCTCAGCCGCAACCTCGGGGGGTATGATACCACGAACACCCGGAGCGCTCATCTGCATTATGATAGGCTCATTCCACCGAGCCTGTCGCCTCGGTCTTGTCATGACAGCACCTCCGTGAGCGCATCGACAAGAGCGTCTATGTCTTGCTTTGTGTGCATCTCGGTTATACAGTAAAGCGCACTCTGCCCTAGCTCGCAGAACTCTTCTGAGATGTCTTTCCCCCCAATAATCCTCCGCTCGAGTAGTGCTTCATTAACCTGTTTGACGCTCTTGCTTGTGCCATCAAAGTTGACCACTATCTCCCTGAATGACGCACCGGATAGCGCTGGTGATCTGACTCCGGGGATTGAGTTCAGCCTTCGCGCGGCGTATGCCGTGCGCTGCATTATGCCAAGCGCCAGCTGCCGCATGCCCTGCGGCCCCATGAGCGCTAAGTATACCCCTGAGATTATGGCGAGAAGCGATGTGCCTGTGCCGACATACTCTCTGCCGTGTTCTCTCTCTATGAACGACGTACGCGAAAAAGCGACCTCGCCAAATCCGAACTCGCCCTCTTCAAGAGTTGGCGTAATCCCCACGAGCCTTGACGGATACTGCATCACATACCGAGGCTCGTCCCGTGTCGCTATAAACCCAGAAAGCCCTCCACCGTAGTTCATGTGGTTTCCGAGCACCTGCAGGTCGCCGCACACGATATCTGCACCGAACGACGCAGCGGGCCGAAACAACCCAAGACATATGGGATCTTGACCCACAACAAGCAGTGCTCCGCAACTGTCGCAGATCTCTCTTATCTCATTCAACGCCTTGTCAATTACGCCAAAATAGTTCGGGGTCTCAACGTATACTGCAGCTGTGTCAGCGGTCAGTAGCGACTCAAGCGAGCGCCTGTCTGCCTCACCGGAAAGTGGGTTGTAGGCCGACACATCCAGATTCATAGTGGGTCTGGAGTAGCCCTCTATGATCCCCCGCCGCTCTCTTGAAACTGCCCCTGCTATTACCGCGTGTTTGCGACCTGTTATGCGAGCAGCCATGCACAACGAAGTCGCAGCAGCCTGCGCGAAATCGTATGTGGGAACGCTCACCACATCCATAGACACAAGCTCTCCTACAAGGCTTGCGTACTCAAACAGCGCCTGCCATCTGCCATGGTCTTCGTACGTGTCGCCCGTATACGCCGTCAGGAACTCACCCCTACCGGCTATCTCGTCACACACAGCTGGCACGTAATGGTTGTAACAACCGGCACCCAAGAATCTAGTGTACTCAGAACAGGTGGTGTTCTTCGACATGATACGATTCACATGTCTACTCAGCGCATACTCAGACAACAGAGGTTCTGGCAAATCAAGAGCATTCTTGAGTCTCATCTCGTCGGGTATGTCACTGAACAACTCATCGATACTCTCCACACCAATCTGTCTGAGCATCTGTTTCCTCACTCTTGGACTCGCGTTCGGAATGTACGGATGTGTGGTTGCCAAGGCCATCCCCCTTTTCAAAACTGCCACTTGGCTTTGTCTCTGTAACCTACCGTCTGGATCTCACCGTTTTGCCAAATATACATCGCAATGGCCAATGCAAGAAGGTCTGCACAGCCGCCGGGATTTAGCATGTGTTGGCTGAAATACTCGTCCATCTCGACGATTTTCTTCCTGCCGTCCGCGCTGAACACGCTGCCTTCATCAAGCGCGTCACGCGCCATCTGCCACACTACCTCTTTCAGTACTTGAGCCGAGTGCCTTGAACAGAGCGCACTATCTTCAACACAGCTCATAAGAGTTATAAGACAGTGCACAAACGCGTCTTCGAGCGGCACACGCGAAAGCGCATCTTCAAGCGCCGGGAGTGCCTTGTGCATGACAGATGGAAACCCTTGGCTGACCTCCCCTCTCACCCCTGTGAGTCCGGTGTTCAGAAAGAGCCTCTGTCCGGGGCTAAGATTCGCCGCATTCTGGTCAGCATCTACCAGTTCACTCTGCACTATGCCGCTTGTAATCCGTGAAACGGCGTCAGCAACTTCGCGCGCACGCACTCGCCCCGGCACTCCCATCAGCGAGTTTCTTGCCCAGCAAAAACTCGCAGCAGCTACACCAAGGCCCATCACGAAGATGAGGCCGCGCTGTGTGTTCACACCAGAGGTCGCAGCCTCCATTTGGCGTTCCATCTCTATCCCGCGCGCTCTTATGTGCCATAGCAGTGTGTCAAGCCGCTGCGTTTGCTGCCTGCAAAGCGCTGACTCGACTCCGAGCGACGCAATCTGTGCGAACCCGGGGGCGATGCTTGCGGTTGACAGCAAGAATGTGCTGTATCTCATATCGCGATGTGCACCTGCGTCGAACGGGCTCACCAGTCCAGGAGAAGGCCATGTGGCCGCCTCACACAACATACCGCTTAAGGCGCCACGGCAAACTTCTGCTTCTATCTGCCTGAGCCAGATTCTCTCTACTGCACGCTGCAAAGATTCAACAGAATGGCGTGTGTTAAGCCTGCATTCGTGCGCCGGGCGGGTGCACAAGTAGCATTTCCTAGGGGCGAGCGCTATTGCGTCGCGAGAAATGGGGACAGCGTGTGCGTCCAGTACATCGATGTCCCAGAGCCTGCCCACAACATGCCCCTCTTCGACGGACGCCGCAACCCTCTTTACTTCCAGATGCGGTGCGCCGTGCACCATACCTAGCCAGTACGGCCCTGCATGGTCGTG
Source organism: uncultured Pseudomonadota bacterium (assembly GCA_964417635.1). Classification (GTDB taxonomy): domain Bacteria; phylum Bacillota; class Sulfobacillia; order JAUYEF01; family JAUYEF01; genus CAYQIY01. The sequence continues at coordinate 124,696 of CAYQIY010000004.1, forward strand.
TCTTGCGTACGAAAGAGACAGCCGTAGTCCTCGCTTCTGCAGCCGGTAGCAGTATGCCTGTACGCCTGCATCAAGCAACTCCTCGCAGAAGGCGTAGTTCTGGTAACCCCCTGGAAGGTTCAGATTAAGGCTTGTGAGCACTCCGCCTTCGCCAAGCAATCGGCGCTGCTCGTCATAGCGCGCTTCTTTGGCAGCCAGCGCTTGTTCTTGTGTCACCCGCCCACCTCCTGGCTTTGAAGTACGTCCCGAGGTCGCGCCCGACCACGTTGTCTAGTGGGGCAAGTCAGATTCGCGGATTCTGCGGATTATGTCAAGAGATTCAGCACTCTGCAAGAAACGCCGAGTAGTATCAGGTACAAGTCTAGCCACCTTCTGCCAGTCAGCCGCTCTAATTGCCGCCCTAATCCTTGATGCGCTCACGGCCTCCCCATCTACCTCGAGCCTTGGCACCACCTCAAGCTCTAGGCCATGCCTGCCGAATACGACGCGCATCGCGTCATTATACATTCTGGTGGTAGCGCAGTAGGGCTCTTCTCCCACGTACCTGCTTGTTATCTTGAGCGCCGGCGCAATATGTCGTGCAAACACCTGCGCGTCGAGTTCGGCCTGGATCTCTGCGGCAGTTTCCGTAGAACGGATGAAGTACATCGGAAACGTGGCCTGGCTTATTATGTAGTCGCCTCCCGAAAGCACGGTCACATTCTTGAGGTGTTCAGTCCCACTTCTGACCAGCCGTTCGCGTACTTCTGTGGGGAACAAAGATCTGTCTTCAGTGACCACAAATACAAACACGTGTTCACACATCTTCGCCGCTTGTGTAACAAGATACAGGTGTCCCAGGCTAAAAGGATTTGCATTGAGTACAACCCCGGCATTGTGTGTGGTAGCCACACCCGGCAGACCCGCTAGATAAGCGCGCAAGCCCGAACTACCGGGGCAGAACTCGAGCAACACCGCGCGTGCGGTGGCCTCAATCTGCGAGAACCCGAGCGATCTCAAAACATGTGCCGACCGAGGAGCGGTAATTGCAAGCAATTTGCTCTGGCCTGCTGAACGAGCGTGCTGATACAGCCTGTCAAACACGCGAACCAGCAGACCTGTACCTTCAAGCTCTGGCTTCACGCCCAAGTGCTTTGCCACTTTGCCTGCAAGCGAACCGGTGGCCACTATTTCGCCGCTTGTGTTGCGTATCACGACTACGAGTTCGACGTCTTCATCGTACCCCAGTCCTAGACCCAGCACGAATCTACGAACCTCGCTGGTGTCGTCCCCCTTCGCAGGATACAGCACCTCATCGTACACTTCTTCCCAGCTTATATCAGTTCACCTGCCTGACCACGTCTATGACGCTACCGTCTCTGTACTCGTTTAGCGCGACGACTTTGTCCGTCTTCCGCAAGCTCTCAGGTCTGCCGCATGCATCGAGCACTTCGCGGCAAATCTGCTCAATGTGTTTTGCCGGGAGCCCTGCTGCCTCTAGTTTGTGCATCAAGCCCGGACGGCGCGGGTTCGGTGCGATGCCTCTTTCGGTCACCACAACGTCTATGCTTTCACCCGGAGTGCTCACGGTCGTCACCTCAGGCCTCACTACGGGTAACCTCGCCCTCGTCGAAGTGGTCACGACTATAGTTAGTTTTGCACCAGCAGCAGCGTCGCTGTGGCCGCCGGAACCCCCTATAATCCTTCCATCGCTTGCGGTTGTGACGTTTACATTCATCGCTGTGTCTATTTCAGTAGCACCTAAAACCACAACGTCCAGGTAGTTGACTATGGCACCACTGTTGTGTGGATTCGCGTATGTGCCGCAGTCTGTCTCCTGGTGCAACGGGTTTTGACCGAGCGACCTTATTGCTTCGGCATCGAAGTCTTGTGTATCAAACAAGGTAGTGAACAGCCCTTCTTCAAGCATCGACACAAAAAAACTGCTGATGCCACCGAGTCCAAAACTGCCCTGTATGTTCTCTTGCTTCATCCGCCGCGCCAAAAAGGACGCAGACGCAAGCGAAGCTCCTCCAGCTCCCGTCTGCAAAGACAGACCAGGCTTCAGCATATCGAGCGCTTCCACAACACGCGCCACGTTCTGCGCGAGCAGCAACCCCATCGGATGTCGTGTAACCCTTATGGAACCCGCAACAATACCTTGAGGGTCTCCTATCTTGTCCACAACTGCCACAATGTCCACAAGGCTCTGCGGTATCGTCACAGCACAAAGCGGGTACGGCACAAGGTTATCCGTTACGGCCACGACGCAGTCTGCGTAGTTCGCGTCTGCAACCGCATAGCCTAAAGAACCGCACGCCGACGGTCCGTGGATGCCGTTCATGTTTCCGGCGGCATCTGCCGAAGGCGCTGCCATAAACGCCACGTCTATGTGCAAGTCTCCGGCTTCGATCGCGCGTACCCTACCACCGTGCGTCCTGAGCACAGCAGGTCTTGCCAGAAGCGCCCCAGATATTGCATCGCCGACAGGTCCAGTGATGTAGTTCGCCTCAATACCGGTCACAACGCCCTGTCTTATGTGTTCACACAGCGGAGCATGTACCCCGAATATCGAGGTGGCTGCAATCGTAAGGTCTGTAATCCCAAGCCGCGCACACGCGTCTACCACCTGGTTCAGCACGAGGTCTCCTTCGCGAAGATGATGGTGAAAAGAGAGCGTCATACCACTTCTTACGCCGGCTGCCTTCACCGCCTCTTCTATACCGTGCACCACTTTGTGCTGGCCGGGCACAGCGCTTCTGATCCTAGGCGCTGCTTTGCGTGCGTCCGGAACCAGCGCAAACTCTCCGTTGTATAAAGGGCGTTCTCCGGCATATGGAATCTGCCTTCCCAAGGAGTTAGTCCTCATGCTTCGCGCCCCCCTCAAAGAGCATAGCCTTTTCGATCAGCGCCCTTGCTCTGGCGACTATAGGCGCGTCCACCATCTTTCCGTCGACAGCCACCGCACCCATTCCCTTCTCGCGCGCGCTTTCGTCTTGAGCTATTACCTTCTTTGCCCATTCAAGTTGCTCTTTTGTAGGCAGCAGCGCCTCGTGCACTATCCCTACCTGTAGCGGGTGTATGCACGCTCTACCTGTAAAACCAAGCGAACGTGTGACATCAAGGTCTCTTCGAAACGCTTCTTCTTCATCAATTGCCACAAACGGCGTGTCTATGGCATCTATACCGGCCGCGCGCGCAGCCAGCACAACACTCCAGCGCGCAAAGTAGATCTGCTGGTCGTCTTGTGTGCGTGTGAGCCCCATGTCCAAAGTGAGGTCTTCTGCCCCCAGAAACAGCGCTTCTACACCTCTTGCGCGTGCACACGCGTAAGCCTCAGCAAGCCCTACTGCCGTCTCGATGAGCGCGATTATGCCCACATCATCACGCTTCTGATAAACTATCTCCGAGAGTCTCTTGAGCGCCTTGGGCTCTGCTTTGGGCAGGAGTATTGTGTCGAGGTTGACGTCCAAAACGGCTCTAACATCCTGCTCGAAGAACTCGCTATTGACAGGGTTCACCCTCACCACTTTCTCCTTGCCCAAAAAGTCTATACTTCCTAACGCATGCATGAGCAGCGTCCTTGCAGCATCTTTTTCTGAGGCCAGAACACTATCTTCGAGGTCAAGGATAACCGAATCGGCACCGTAGTGCGGAGCGCCCTGTACCATCGAGGGGTTATTGGCGGGAACAAACAGCATGCTTCTCCTGAGCCACTTAGAAGACATCAACGTGGATCACCGCCTGACCGAGCCCTGCTCAGCGCCGTTTCAATCCTTGCTCGTATCACGAAATCCATGGCTCCGCGATCTATCACCGAGACATGCACATCACAAGCAGCGCTTTTCAGAGCGTCTTCTACCACTTCTCGAATCTTGATACCGTAGCAGTACATAACACTGCTCTCGAGCACGAGTTCGACACCGGTGCCGGGTGCTGAAGGTTCGATGGTTACAAGGCAGTCTCCTGACTCTAGGCTGCCTGCTCTTGCGCTCCTCATTCAACATCTCCCCCATGCTGGAGCAGGACTCAGACCATCTAAGGCGACGGAGTCCCAAGGTTTAGATTGCGCCCGATTGCAACAAGGTCATACAGGTCTATCATGCCGTCAGCTCTGGCATCATGCAGTAGTGCATAGCGCGCATCTCCATCAACGCTACCATAGGATGCGGCTGCAATCGCCAGGTCTTGCAGGTCTATGACACCGTCAGCGTTAAGGTCTCCGTAAGGCAGATCGAAAACGAGTTCGAGTTCCTCGCCGGGTTCGAGGCTAAACTCCAGTACCACGCGAGCATGGCCAGGCGCTTGCGCAGACATGCGCGAGACCATCACCGCGGGCTGGTCACGCCACAAAAGCCAGGCGCCGGCACCTGTATCACAATCCCAGCGAGTCTCGAGATGTTCGAATCTCACACAGCCCTCTTCAACCACGTGTGGTCGCTCGGGTACCGCACTTGTGAGCAACGTGCCAACAGGGTAGAACGCAATGTCCATGCCGTAAGGCGAAGCGCTCCACCTGCCGTACACATCGGAGTACTCGACAAAATAAGCCCCGGGTTGCATCAGCCGGAAAAACGACAATCCTTGTTCGGGTTCAACGACCTGTACGTATTCTAGAATCTCTCCCTCAAAATCTGTAAGCACGAGTTCAGGCTGCAGCGGCTGCGGTGCTCCGGCATTAAGCCTGAGCCAGCCCTTCTGGCCGACCTCCAGTTTGAAAAAGTCCACATCCATAGGCAGGTGCAAACAAGTGTCAAGCAAGAGCAAATCGTCAGCATGCGAGGCAGGACTCAGCACCAGCCGCGCCGGATGGCCTGCAGAAATCGCCTCCGGCGTGTCATTGGGCTCGTAAGCGTCACCAACAGGCGCACCGAACTCATCCCATAATTCGAGAGCACCGCTTACGTCTATTCTTCCCCATCCGTTGTGCGCATCCCAGCCCGGCTCTCCCAAGGTGATGGCACCGGCTTCAAGCAAGTACTGCACCAGCGTGATGTCTGCAAGCACTTCAGGCCGCATCCCCGCCATAAGCGCCGCTGCAGCGCTCACCACAGCGGTTGCATAAGACGTACCTCCACCTTGTGCCACGCCTCCGGAAGCCGAGAGCGATACAAGCCTTTGACCTGGCGCGAGAACGTCTATCTCGGGTCCGTAGTTCGAAAAACTTGCTCTCTGTAGCGTTGCCTCTGCCAGCGCGCCCACCGCGATAACCTCGGGAAAAGCTGCTGGATAGAGCACCTGTGAGTAACCGTCGTTTCCTGTGGCCGCCACCGTAATCGCTCCGTTTGCGCGCGCGTACTGAACAGCGTCTCTCAGCGCTTCTGAATATTGCGGTCCTCCGAGCGAAAGGTTTATTATGCGTGCGCCGTTGTCTGCCGCCCACACTATCGCGGCTGCTATGCTCGCATCGTCTCCTCCTTGCCAGGCGCCGTTTCGGTAGTCAAACACTTTGAGAGGCATTATGAGGGCGTTCGGCGTCATACCCGTAATCCCGAATTCATTGTTGGCGTGCGCCGCCAGTATCCCTGCGACCATTGTGCCGTGCCCCTGGTTGTCCCATGTGTCGGCTGGGTCTACAACACCGTCCACCCTTACAAACCCTCTGCCCTGAACCATCCTTGACTCAAGCGCACGTTGGGAATCTGCCGCCAAGTCAGCATGCAGATGGTTTACCCCAGAATCCACCACGGCAACAACAACAGCAGGCAATGTAAGATTATACCAGTAAGCAGGTAGTCCGGTGTGGTTTAGGTACCATTGCTCGTCATAGAACGGGTCATCAGGATAAGTCGCAAGCAGTTGGCGTGTGTAGTTCGGCACGGCATACAGCACGTCTGGTCTGGATCTGAGCTGCTCTAGAGCTTCGTCGAAGCTGAGCGCAATGGAAGCCGGAGCCATCGAGCGAGGCGCTTCGAACACAATCTTTCCAACGCCTATCTTGGAGAGTTGCTCATCCGGTCGCGCCTGCTGCCAGCCTTCGGGCAAGGACAACGGCTGCATCCTGTGTGGTTCAGTCTTGAACTTGACGAGTATTTCTAGCGGAGTGTGTGTAGGCTCGGAGTACGCACCTGGCGCATTGCACACCAAGAGCAACACTACTAGAGCAAACGCAATGGCTACCCGGAATCTCATTTGCATAGTCCTCCTGACTAAGAAGCCGGAACGGCTATAACAGTGCCGTTCCGGCTTCCCAGATGAACGTTATATCTCTTATCTAGGGTTTCGGCGGCATAGACACAGAGTGTGGCCAATATCCGGTTCCCGGGCCAACTCCCATGCTGTTTATCTCGGTTATCACGACGTTATCTGCGGCATCCAGTTCAAGGTCAAACACGTGCCACCAAAGACTCGTACCCGCAGCTGGCGGGGTAAACGAGTGCGTGCTTCCATCCGGCATATACACCTGCACGGCTGCACCTGAGGCCGGGATTTCTGTCGCCTGGCCCTGCGCGTACTTGGTGTAGTTGAACACATAGTAGCTGTAGGTGCCTTCAAGCAGCGATGGCCCCTCTGAGTCTGCCGGCACTATGGTGACAGTCTCAGGCCCAAACCCGTTTGTGTGATCGTAGTCGAGTTGGGCGTGTGGGTATGCCGTAAGAGTACCCCTATTCGCATAGTACACTTGGAATCCACCCGGTACGATAAGGTGCGAATCCAGATCCCTCGGGCTCTCTCCCCAAGTGAGGATGATGCGCATTGTGCCTTCTGGCGGTATCGGAGCAACTACGACGGTGTCGTACACGTGACGCAGGCTCCGCACGAAGATCGGCCGTGAACTCGTGACATATCCGCCGGCTGTGACCACCAAATCGTAGTACCCCGGGGGTATGGCATCAAAAGTTGCCATCCCGTAGTAATCCGTACTCTCAGTTACGATAGCGCCTGTAGCGACAGGCGTGAGCGTAACCGTAGCACCCTCCACATACGCCCCGGTTGTATCCTGAACCACAACCAGCGCGCTGCCCGGTCCTAGATTCGGCGTCACCAACCCCATATTCCTTGCAAGCGCCACCAGATCGTAGATATCTATGATCATATCTTCGTTGTAGTCACCTTGCGGATAGTAATACGAGCCGTAGTTCATGGCGAGCATCATCAGGTCTGCAAGGTCTATGACATCATTCTGGTTTATGTCCCCAAACGGCAACACCATGTCAAGTGATGCTTGCGGCACTCCGCTTATCACTTCGACGGCTGCGAGCTGGCGCAGGTAGCCCTGCGATTCTGCTTCAATCACGTACGGACCGTCAACCAGGTACGATGCATCACGCATCCCTGTATAAGCATCCACGCTCAGAGGGAATCGCCCACCACCGGCGTCTATCGCGGTTACCATAGGAATGTAATCAGGAGTCTGCTTGCCCTGCCTTCTCACCTGAATGTGTCCGGTCACACCGCTCGTGATGTTCACGTAAGCGGGTACTGTGGCATACAGAATGGGGTCTTGGCTTACCTCAGGATCCTGGGCGAGTTTCACAAATGGCTCGACCTGTGGAGGAGCCATCAGATCAAAATGCGCGACACCGGGAGCCAACGCCGCAAATCTCACGGTGAGAAGCCGCCCGGAACCTGTATACGTGTTCGCAGCTCCTATGAGCGTTCGCGCGAAAGACACCACACCTGCGACATCGTCTATCTGACTTATCACCGTCTCGCCATCGGCGAGCACGTCACCAGGGATAATCTCGATTCCAGATACGATTCCCACCGGAAACGGCATGTCTACCTGGAAGCCGTACAGCCCTTCGACGTTGTCAAGCATGATGTCCACGCTGAACTCATTGCCCACCGCGACACTGGGAGTCGACGGCACGGCGCGCACAACAGCTAGTGGGCCCGGTATGTGCTGCCCGGTTACGGTAATCGGGAGTGAGGCGCTGAGCACACCTGCATACGGCCCTGTGTCTATCGTCGCAACCAACAGGTACTCTCCCGGCATGCCGGGGAGCATCAACGGGTCGAGCCACTCTAGAGCCGGCTGTGTCCATAGTACCGGAGTACCTGAAGGCTCGGTGCCCTCGTACAAGCTCACGGTAAGCGGCATCTGGCCCGGCCAGCCATGAAGTCCACCGCCTTTTAGCACCTGTCCTTCAGCACCCCAGATCACAAGCTTGTACGGCATCATCGAGCCTGCCGGGAAAGTGCTGCCGTTTGTGTGCAGCTCGATAGAATCGTACGACACATCCAACACGAGTTGCTGCAGCTCGCCAGCGTAGAAGTCAACTGTTCCAGGCATGTAGCCAAACTGATACATCCATTCGTTTTGACCTTCATCCGTCAACGTCAGGCTTGCCTCAAGCAGCCAGTAATGATCGGGCGACACAAGCGCAGTGCCACCCCATTCCTCAGACTGAACCCGAAGCCCGAGTCCACCGTTTCCGAAATATGCCTCTCCCTTTCGGCCCACATCGTTGTGCATTACTTGCACTCCGAGCGGCACAAGAGGCAGGCCATTTGGGTTCAGATCCAGGGATCCGATTGCTCCCGGAATGCCTCCACCTGTTACCAGTTCACGAATGAACGCGTACTGCGTGGCCTGCTGGTCGTAGCCGCTCACGCCAAACCTGAACGGTCTAGGCAGACCTGCGTCAACGCTCAAGAACACCGGCTCTTCCCATGGGCCAATTCCGTAATCCCATGAAGGATGATGCGGTCTCTTGAACGGAGACATGAAGGCGGGATCCTCGAATGTGACAAGTGTCTTTGACATCGGCATCTGGTCTTTTGTGGGTACGGCTACGTACGCAGTCGTTTCACACTGATATACGTCAACCGGTGTGATAACCCCAGGTATAACCTGCACAGGCCTTCCGTAGAATCCCATAGGATGCCACGCAAACGGCGGTGTGCGCAACACAACCTGACCACTTCCGGCGGGTGCCACAAAGACCAGATTATGCCACTCATGATCTACGTCACGCGAAACATGGTATGCCGGATCCGTCCAGATGTTGAGAGTGCCGTACATCTCGGTAGTTACCATAAAGTCGAGGTGCAGGTTGACACGCACAGCACCGAAACCCGGCGGCGCCATCACTATATAGTCGACCACCGGTTTGGAACCCGGCAGGTAGACTGACACCGGCATTACGCCCGGCTCTCCGGGAGGAGGTACAAACGTAACACTGCCCGTCGCATCTGCATAAAAACTGTGCACCACAGGCCACTGCCCAACATTGATGAGCGTGCCCTCAGGCACTGGAGCCGCAATCCCGGTGCTGTAGTCAAGAGCGGTGATCGTCACCGGCACAGGAGCTGCTGGATCTACGAATTGCGGGGTTACAAGCAAGTCAACTCGTTCCAACCCGTAGACGTAACCTGTAACTACCAGGGGGTCTTCCTCCCCGATGTCTGCCTGCACTTCGATAGTCCAGTTGCCTGGCCCGTGCGCCAAAAACACGCCGTTGTCTATTGTGGCGTATGCGCTGCCTGGCTCCGGGTATAGATTCCATGTCAGCGGAATCCCCGTTATGACATTATCCATACGGTCGACGACGCGAGCACAGAAACGTTGCTCGATACCTTGTACCGCCATCGCGTCGTAAGGAAACAGCTGTATCCATTCCGGAGCGCCAACGTCAATCTGCACATCAAAACTAGAACTCTGCAGCGATACTGGATCAGTGGCAATGATGTCCACTTGTCCGGGACGCTCGAAATCCAGCCATACTTCGGCGCTTCCATCCACTAGCCAGACTTCACAAGACATCGTCTTATCCGTCCCGACAACGTACCGCGCATTCAGATTCGACAGCGTAAGCCTGATGGGCCCCTCAAAACCGGGGTCGGCCACGCTGATCACGTACGCAACGGGCGTACCCACCTGCACCGTGCCAGGACCGGAGATGGAGAGTCCCAACTCACCGGTAGCACCCACGGGCGCCGCTATTCCCAGGCTGGCCACGATCAATAGAACAGCAAGCAACATCGACGTGCGCTTTCTGCCGCTGCGTGTACTGCCAAAACCTCTTGTTCTCATAAACCCACCTCCGGTTAACTTTGTGCCGGGCGCATATGGTGTCTTGCGCTACCGGCCGCATCTACCACTGGATGTTCCTTGCAAGCACAACAAGATCGAAAATGTCAATTACGCCATCTCTAACAACGTCAAGCAGTTCATGGTAACCAACATCCACGGTACGCAAGTTGTAACGCTGCGCCATAAACGCAAGATCCATGAGGTCAATTGAGTTGTCGCCAATTCCCACCACACCCAAAGCACAAGGGTTGAGATCGCCATACAGCAGCTTTATGTCGGATTCGACCGGCATTACGCCACCTGTGATGTTGAGCAACCGGCTCTTTGCCAGATACCCGACCTGGTTCACACTCAAAACGTATTCTCCATCCGGCAGTGGCACAGGTTCACCCGAAGCGCCCAGCGGAGGTCCCGGCATTGTCCAGTAACCTCTTGAGTCGGTTTCAGTATTCAGCACAATCTGCCCATCTGAGAGTTCAACGCTGGCTGTGTAACCCGGCATCGGCCTGTCGTACAGCACCTGTCCGCCAATCCACGCAGGATCAACGACAACCGAGGCCGAATCTGGCGAAACATTCGCGGGTATCTGCTCACCTGCACTATTCCATAGTTCAAGACCGATAGTTGGAAGATCGCCTGAGAAGTTGAACGTTTGCATCGCAGGCAACTCCCTTGAGGTGTCCACGCGAGCTCTGAACACAACATCCAGAAGCGCTCCGTGAGTTGCCGGTGCGCTAACGCCAGCTGGCAGTTCAAAGTCAGCGTAGATGACGCCCGCTACGTTATCCACTACCATCTGCGTAACCGTAAGGCCGGACACGTTTAGCAACGGGCCAGGCTTGACATCCACTGCCTCAAGCAAAGCGGCATCGAAAGGTATTTCGATTCGCGCGCGGTTTAGGCCCAAAGCAGCGTGCAAAAACAATTCGAACAAGAAGTCATGGCCAAGCCCGACCGTCTCTGGAAGTCGCATCTCAACCGTGCGCGCGGCGCCTGAGTCGCCGCTTATCTCAACTGGCGCCTCTGCCACAAGCAGCGAGGCCCAGGGCCCAGAATCTGCTGTGACCGCAAGAGTATAGGAACCAGGTGCAAGGTGCTCGGGCACATGCATGTAACCACCCATCCAGAAGGCGGGTGTTGGCTGTGTAACAGCGGTGCGTTCGTGGTCGAGCAAGACTGCCTGGGGCATAACATATCCCTGTCCGCCCATACCCGTAGCCACTTGTATGACTCTTGCACCTGCGCCCGTCAAAACAGCCATATCATAGTGCAGAACTGATCCGGGATGCACATCACCTGACTCAGGTGACAACGGCATGTGCGAGTAGCTGCAGTCTAGCGTCTCAGAATGCGTCCCACCAGCGCTGAACGTCCACACAGGCTCTGATGGATATGCAAACGCAACGTGCCACGAATACGGCATGCCCGGTCGGTCGAGTCCAGATTTTCTCAGATTATAAGTGCCAGAAGACACAAGCACCTGCTGCCATCCTGCATCCATCTTGTCTTTGATAGGTATCCACTGCCCGAGCATGTGTTTTTCCAGTGCGACTGACCCTTCCCATCTGCTTGCTTCAACCATGAGACTGATATCCACCGTGGCGAGTTGCTCAGGCACAAACTGCAGGTGCCAAGCCTCTCCAGCACCCACGGACACTTGGGTACCCGCAAGGTCGCTCCACACCGCGGCGATCATTTCACCCGGCTGCGCGGGAAGGCTAACGATTCCGGCGACATACTCACCGGCGCTCATATACACAACAGGCGTATCCATAAACAGCATAAAAGGCCCGGGTCTAGCGTGTGAGTGATGAACAGGCCAGTCGTGGAACTCAAGAATCTGCACATCGCGTATGCTGACTGTTCCCATCTTAAATGCCGAACCGGCTATCTCAGCACTGATTTCTACCGGAATCGAGGTCGCACCATCTAAGTGAAGTGTTGCCACCTCGCCTGGTCGTACCGATGCAATTTGCCCCCGCAAGTAGTATCCGGGGTTCTGGCCGTAGCCCTGAGATGCGACCGCTACCTTGACATCCACTGCGTCAACCGATGAGCCAAACGCCTTTACGGGAAAGCGCGCGTAAGACCCCTGATCCGAATTCGCAGGATGCACACCTGCATTGGCTCCGCCGTAAGCAGCAGGCACATCGAACAACACCTGAAAATCTCTCAAACTTGAGCCAGATGCATCAGTGGCGCTAACTTCTAGCAAGAACTCGTCTTCTGCGATTACCCAAAACACACTGTTTGATGCCGCATACTCAGTCGTCGGCTCAACCCGGATATCCACAACGCGTGGCGCGTACGCCTCTATCTGGCGCGTGTACATGCCGAGCGAATCGGTTATTCCCGGCATTCCGTCAACCATTACACTCGCGCCCGGTACAGCTTCACCTGTCACAGGATGTTGAACAACAAAGCTGAGGCTTAGCACGCCTGACGCAGGCACAACTTCTGCCGGCGGCCCCTGTACGACCACTTTGGCCGGAAGCGGCATCACTTCTATCATGGTGGAAGCCGGCCACATTGAGCCATTGTATGTAACGCTGACAGATACACTACCTGGCAGTAACGCCTGTACTGTGCCGTCCGAGCCTACACTCACCACGTCAACACCTGAGGGCGTATCAGGCATAGGTTGTACGTGCCACATCTCTGCCGAGACAATGTGGCCGTTTTCTACAACCATCAGCCTGTAAGTCTCGCCCACGTACAAGCACAGGTGGTAAGGCGCAATCTCTATCATGGCGCCTCCAGGCGGCAGTGGAGAAGCCGCAACCGGTAACACAGCCATTAGCATGAACACTACCAACATGATTGCTAGCATCTTGCTGCGTCCTAACATCTACTGCACACCCTCCATGGTCTTTCCGCAGAGGTACTCCTGGGGCCGGAGCTTCGGCTCCGGCCCCAACGGAATTACTCTCAGCTATGTTGCTTTTGCTAGTACTACTTCAGGTTGAACAACCTGAGTATCATGGTCGCCGCTTCTGCACGCGACGCCTGTCGCGAACCGCCGAACGTGCTATCCGGGTAACCCGTGATTATCTTGTATTCAGCGGCAGCGGTGATGTGTGCCTTCGCCCACTCGGGAATCGCGGCACTGTCTGCGAACTCACCCACGTCGCTCTTCGCGGTCGTGAGGTCTCCCTTGAGCGCTAGCGCACGGGATATCATGGTCGCCATCTGAGCGCGGGTGATCTCTTGCGATGCTCTGAAGGTGTTGTCTTCAAAGCCCGTCACGATACCCTTCTCGACGGCCGCAGCCACATAGCCCTTTGCCCACTCAGGCACTGCATCGCTGAAACCGAGCTGTGCATCCGGCTTCGGTGCAAGTTCAAGCGCCTTGGCAAGCATCGCCACGAATTCAGCCCTGTTGACTGTCCTGTCAGGCTGGAACGACTTGTCTGGGTAACCCGTGACTATACCGAGACCCACGAGCTCTTCGACGTTCGTCCTTGCCCAGTGCTGCGCGACGTCTGTTAGCGTCACCTTCGCGTAACTCACCACGTACTCCGTGCTGGCTCGCTTGAGCGATCCAACTGCCGACACAGCGAACACTCTGTTCTTTCCTTCGGCGAGCTGAACTGCCTTTGCCCACGAACCGGAGGTATCTGCAGTGACTGTTGCAGCCCTTTGGTTGTTGACGAACACTTCGACAGACGATCCTGCCGGAGCAGTTCCGGATACCACCAACCGCTGACCGCCCACACTGTCAGGAGGCGCGGCGAGAGTTGTGCGCACATCGGCCACGTCTGCCATGAGTGCAAACATGGTGAGGTGGTCTATGCTTGCAGTAAACGTCTTTGTGATAGGATCGTGCGCTGCCGGTACGGCAACCCACGCGCCTGCTGAAACGTTCCAGTACATCAGGCGCAAGTCGGCCGGATCTACGCCAGCCAGATCCTGCGAGCTGTAGTCCACGCTAAACGTCAGCGGCGCTGCGAACTGCGTGATTGACTTGCCCGTTGTGTCTGTGGCGACAACCCGGAACACGCGTCCCACTTGCCTGAACTGTGTTACAGGTACAGTCGGCGACGTGAGCGTCGTGACCTGGAAGGACACACTCGTGCCCACAGCACCTGTCGGTACCACGAGCCTGAATTCACCCGTTGGAACAGTTACGGTGACTCCCTGAGTCGGGCTCGCGGTGTTCGCCGGGCTTGGTGCTGGCACACCCACCGATGGCGCTGCCGCAGTCGGTCTTATTACGCTAAACGTCTGCGCAGCCGATGTGTTGCCGAGGTCGTCCGCCGCAGTAATGCTTATCGAGTTGGTTCCGTAATCGAGGTTCACAACCACGCTGAAAGCGCCGCTCGGGTCGGCTGTGGTAGTGACATTACCGGCGGTAGCCGTAACGTTGATCACAGCACCTGCCTCGGTTGTACCTGATATGGTCACCGTTGCAGCGTTCACTACGCTATCCGGAGCTGTTACGTTGAGCACCGGAGGTACGGTATCTCTTGTTATGGAAACCGTGGTGAGCGCCTTGGTACCTGCTGCGTTCAGGGCCTCGACCTCTACCGTGTAGGCTCCGTCAGCTGGCAGGTTGATTGAAGCGCTGAAGTCTCCGTCAACGCCTACCACTTGCTCGTCTGTACCAACACGCACCAAGATTACCGTGCTTCCGGCCACGTTACCTGTCACTGTAGCACTGTTCTGGTTCGTCTTGACGGTGGTCGGTGATGTGATCGTGATTACCGGTACCGTCTGGTCGCGTGTTACCGCAAACGAATGGCTTGAGGTGTTGCCGAACTGATCACTCGCCTCAATATCGATGACATAGATTCCGTCTGCCGGCAGGCTGACTGCCTGGCTGAAGGACGCCGTCGGTATGTTGGTGAGCGTCGCGTCGACCGCACCGTTCTTCTTTATCACGATGGTAGCGCCTGCTTCAGAAGTACCAGATACGGTAATGCTGCTCTGAGCAGTCACCGTTCCATCCGAAGGACTGACGCCTGTTATCGGGGGAGGTACGTTGTCGAACACCACGGTGTACGTGGCGGTTCCAACATTACCGGCAAGGTCAGTGGCCACGAATCTCAGCGTGTTCGCACCCGGGTTGAGCGTCACGTTCGTGTTGAACGTTCCGGTACTACCCAGGCTTACCGCTGCCCCACTGTTGAGCGAGAGCGTCACAGTTGAGTTTGGCTCGGTCGAACCCGCAACCGCTACGTTTGCACTACCGACGCTTATGCTGCCGCCGTCAGTGCCGAGCGCGGGAGTCGTTACTGTTATGACCGGAGGAATCGTATCCGCCGTGACCAGGACCTGAGCCTCCGCAGCGTTACCCACTGCATCAAGCGCGACTACCTTAACTGTGTTGGGACCTTCTTGCAGAGTTACCTGCTCTGCAAATGCGCCGTCCGCTACAATCGCGGTATCCACCTGCTTGACACCGTTAACCCATATCTCGTACTTGGCACCTCCGTCGGCTATCGTGAACGCCACGTCCAGTGTATGGCTCGCAACAAGCGAGGCGTCCGCAGGCGCCGTAAGCGTTAGCGTCGGAGGAGTCACGTCTGCAAGCGGCATCCACATAGACAGGTGGTCCGTCCAGAACTCGGCAGCCCAGCTGCCGTCAGGCATCTGCACTATCTCCACCGAGCCCTCGAACAGTTTCCACTGTCCTTCGTACCAGTAGTACACTCTTGACTCATGACGCAGTTCGGGATCCAGAGGCAGCCTCATCAGAAGCGGGAACGGGAACTGCGTCACAGGATTGCCTTGCTCATCGCTTACATTAAACGCATGACCAATACCCGACGCGAGAAGCGCTCCGGTATCGTCGCTGTTCTCGGCTGTGGTGCCTGTCAAGAGAGTCAAAGTACGGTCCACGTTGCGTGGGTCGATCTCAAGCACGTTCAGCCCGCTGATGTTGACCCTGATCCAATCGGCAGGATTCTCCTGCACGATAGTCCTGGTCTGGTCGCCGCGACCGGCGTTACCCAGCACATCGTCTCCGGTGACCGTCAACGTGTAAGTGCTGGCATCAAGCGGGAACGCAAACGTGACATCCCACTGGTTCGCTGTGCCTGTCGGAGTCGGCACAACAGGGGTGTCTGCACCGTCTTCCACCTTTACACTTACGGTCGGAAGGCCGTCAACAGGTTCAGATGCGGTTATCCTGACTGTTGCGTTTCCTGCCGCAATCGTTGGCTCGCCAAACGTGAACACCGGGCCGCGGGTGTCGCGAGTGATGTTCTGTGCTGCTCCAATGGCACTCATTCGGCCAGAACCAAGTGTGCGCGCTGCCCTTGCCGTAAAAGCGTTATTGCCCTCAAGCAGCGTCGCCTGGTAGGTAAACGCACCGGCACCGTCAGCAGTCACGCTCGCGCGATACGCTCCGTTCCGGAATATGTCCACACTCGCTCCGGGTTCGGTAGTACCGGTGACCGTGGCAGTCGTCTGGTTGGTCAGCGCAGGCGCAAACGCAGTGATAACAGGCGGTGCAGGATCCTGCGTGTCAACCTTTAGTGTCAGCGTTCGCTCCGCCAGCGACAGCACGCTCGCTTCGCTGTTGCCTGCAGCATCCACGCTGTACCAGGTTATGGTGTATGTCGTGGGTGCAGCAGTCGGGGCCGTCCATTCGACCGTTGTCGCCGACTGAGCCTCAGGTGCACCGTTCACCGAATAGTGCACGGTGGCTCCTGGCTCAGGAGTCATAGTTACGGTCGGCGCCACAACGTACCAGCCGTTACGCCCTGCTGGATTATGGCTGATCGTAACAGTGGTGCCTGGCGGCTCTGTGTCAACCACTAGACCCTGGTCGTCAGTTGCAACTGTCTCATTGCCGGCGAGGTCTCGCATGGTGGCAACCAGGCTCGAAGCGCTGAAGTTGACACCCTGCAAGTTTGCGGCTGTGTATACGTACGTACCACTACCCGCTGGCGTCTCTGTCATGGTAAGTGCTGTGCGCCATCCGTTTATATCCAGTCTCACTCGTACATTGGGGGTACCCACGAGTGTTACAGTGAGGGTGTCCCCCGCCTTGAGGATCCTGGCAGGCGCAACGGTGAACGACGTGAACTCTGGCGGCGTGTTATCTATTGTTATCGGGTTCCACGCCTTGCCGTCTGTCACGTTGTCAGCCGGATCTGTTATGCGCGCGGCAAGCGTCGCATTGGGTACGTCCACATCACTAGGAATGGTGATCGTGGCTTCGTACTTGCCGCTTGTTGTGGTCTGGGGAAGCACTCCCTGGAGCACAGCGTCCGTAATCCGAGCAAATTCGCTCTGTGTTCCGGCTCCCGGAATGCCGATCTTGTACTCTACTACTCTGTTGGCTTCGCCATACACAGTGATCTTCACCTGAGCTCCGCCCTTTACAGGCAGCAGCGCCGAATGCGACACGCTACTTAGAAGCGGCGGAGTGGTATCTAAGGTGAACGACTCCTGTGTGGCCTGAGTTGTTGCGTTACCCGCAAGGTCGGTGACGGTTACGCTCACAGGCGCTACTACGTTCACCCCATCGGGCACAACCCATTCAACCATGTAAGTGTTTGCTCCTGGTGCGGTAGCGGGCACCGCGACACCAGTTACCTCGGTGCCGATGCCGAATGCGACCAACGCACCAGCTTCTGTAGTCACTTCAACTCTTATAGCGTCGCCTGCTTTGAGCGGCGCTGTGCGAGTCACGCCTTCGCGTAGCCCAGTAGCGTTGAACACGGTTATGACAGGTGGCACTGTATCGAACGTGAGACCCTGTGTTGCAGTCTGTGTCGTCTCGTTGCCTGCCTGGTCAACCAGTTTGAACGCTGCCATCGCGTCTGCTACGTTGTCACCATCGAGCACGGTGTAGACACCGGTGTAGGTGCCGCCCGGGCCTTCTACCATGGCCACGTTTTGCGCCGCAGTGACGCCCGGAATGCTGAAGGACGCGGTGCAGCCGGCTTCACCTGTCATGGTCAAGGTTACACTCTGCCCGGCCTTCAGATGCTGGCCCACTCGGTCGTGACCCACAGTGTCTATCGTGGGCGGTATGGTGTCTATCAGCAGGTCGATGCTCTGCACTGCCTCAGTTAGGCCTGTGTGCGCGTCCTCTGCGTAGTAGCTCAGCCGAATCACTGTAGGTGGAACGGTGAGCTGCGTGGCTGGGACGTACAGACTCCAAACCGGGTCGGTGCCAGCATCGTGGAACGCATACTTAATGATGCTATCGGTCGGTTCGACGGTGAACGAGATCTCAGGTACAGTCCTATACCAACCGTTCAGTCCGTCAGGCTGCTGAGGATCGATCACCAGCGTAGTGACAGGTGCGTTGGAATCCACGGTGAACTGCCACGTACCTGCAGCTGCCTGGTTACCTGCATTGTCCCGCACACTCAGCGTGACGCTGTGATCACCATCAGCCGCGGTGTACGCAAACGACACGCTTCCCGTTGTCGGGTTAAATGTATGCTGGCGCAGAGTACCGTTTATCCTCAGTTCAATTGAGTCAGGATCAATACCGCTAAGTACATCTACCACTGTGGCTTCAACCACGAGACCTGTGGGTCCAACTCTCGAGCCGTTAGCAGGTCTTACTATGCTGACGGTCGGTAGAGTTGTGTCCAGTCCGTGGCTTATGACTTCATTGAGCGTGTTTCCGGCCTCGTCTTCTGCGGTGACCGTGAACACGTATCTGCCTTCTTCATCTATTACCTGTGCTGCAACCCACGGGAAAGCAACGCCATCTTTTGTGACTGTTGCCATAACGCTCGCACTAACGAGGTTTGCGTCTGTGACGTTGAACACCGGAGTAAACGCAGCATTTGACCACGCGCCCACCATGCCTGTTACCAGAAGCTCAGGTGGGGTACGGTCCAGCGTGAAGGTATACGTATGCAGCACGCTGTCTACCGTGTTGCCAGCAAGGTCGCTGCCCGATACCACAAACACGTAAGTACCGTCGCCCGTTATCTGCTGGTCTGCAACCCAAGCAAACGGCTGTCCGTCACGAGTCACGGTCACCGCCCAGGTGTCGAGATTGGCATCGGTGACGCCAAACACAGGGGTGAAAGGAGTGGCGGTGAACGCGGTCGCGGGAAGTCCGTCAACCGTGACGACCGGCGCAGTCTTGTCAATAACGAACGTGATGTGCTCTTCACTACGACGCCCGAACGTATCCTCGGCAATCACACTGAGCGCATACGTACCTTCATCGCTAAGCGTAATCGGACCACCGGGATATGCCACGGGCTCGGAGTTGCGCGTGAGCGCATATGTTGGGAACCCAGGTGCCATGTTAGGATGGGTGGCCGAAGCCGAAAGCGCTACGTCTTGCTTGTAGTGGTTTCCGTCAACGACGCCTGTGATGCTTATTACCGGGCCTTCCAGCACAATGCTGAACGTGACAGTTTCCACAGTTGTGCCACCCGCCAGGTCTTCGCCGAACACACGCAGCGTATAACCTCCGCTCGTGCTGATGGTTGTACCTGACTGGAACGCAACCGGTTCTGCAGCACCGACCTGCAACGTCGCACCCGACTTTGCAGCGTCCAGATTGGCGTCGGTGATGCTGAACACAGGTGTCACTGCAGCCCCGTACACATCGCCGTGCTGCACGCCGGTTATAACCACCACCGGTGGTGTGGTGTCAATTACAAAGGAGCATGTCGTGACGGTCTCATTGCCTGCGAAGTCTTCCGCAGCGACCATGACCGTGTACGAGCCCTCCGCTGTGTACTCAGTGCCGTGTATGAACGGAATGATGCTGTCGTCCGGTAGCCTGATCGTCTCTTGAATCGAGGCAGGATCTACGTTGTCTCCAGTTATACTGATGGTCGGAGTTACAGGCAAGTTGTAGTACTCGCCGTCTGTCACACCGCCTATCGTGATGACCGGGCCTGCCGTCTGAAGTGTAACCTGGTACGTCGCTTGACCCACGACCTGGTCTCCCGCAACAAGCACGGCCACCAGAACGTTGCTACCCTCTACGAGAGTGACGCTCTTTGAGAACGTGCCCGCCGTGGGGTTGAGCGTTGCCGCATCCCCTGCACCAGGTATATCGGCAGGATCAGGATTGACCATCACAAATGCCGCGGTTGCGGTTGGATCGGTATATGTACCCGTAACCGTTAGTGATGGGTTATTAACAAGCGTAGGAATCGTATCGTCGAATCGTATCGAACTAGTTATGACAACCGAAACAGGTGTAGCCGTGTAGTTCGGATAGTCCCAGTTACTATCCAGTATTTCCACCGGGTCTACAGCAGGGAACCCGATTACCGCAGTACCTTCGGCTATTGCCGTGAAGGTTACGGTAAACAAGGTGCCCGCACCGTCTATGCCCGGTGCGCCCTTGGCCACCGCAAATCGTGCGGTGCCTGCTTCATTGTTGGCAGTGTTGGCGCCTATTTGCCCTACAATCAGGCTGCCAGGCGTCATCTGAATACCTGCCTGCAGCGCGTCCGCGTCGACCACTTGCAGTTTGGTCGGGTCGAACGTTATCTGCACATCGGCACCGATGACGTCTACGCACTCCGCCAAGTTAACTGCCACATCAAATGTCTGACCCAGGGTTACTGCAGTCGAGTCAGGCACAAGCGTTACCTCTACAGGCGGCACCACAGGTGCGCTCAAGGTAACGGCAGCAGGGGTCAGCGTGTACGCCAACTCATCGAACGCACTATCCAACAAGTCCACCGGATATGTTGCGGGGAAGCCTATGGTGGCTGTGCCCTCTCCAACCGCTGCGAACGTTATCGTCGCCAGCGTTCCCGCGCCATCTACTCCAGGCGCCGCTTTTGCCACTGCGAAACGCACTGTTCCCGCAGTATTGTTGGCCGTGTTCGCTCCTATCTGCCCCACTATGAAGCTTCCAGGAGCGATCTGAACGCCAGCCTGCAACGCGTCAGAGTCCACGACTTGCAGTTTTGTGGGATCAAACACCACCTGCACGTCTGCACCAATCACGTCAGTGCAGTTGGCGAGATTGATGGCCACAGTAAAGGTATTCCCTAGGGTAACCTCAGAGCTGCTGGGTACCAGGGACACCTCAACAGGGCTCTGTGCAAAGACCACTGGCAGGCTTGCAGGCCAGGCCAGAGCCAGACACAGAGCCAGAGCCAGTACGCGCCTAAGCATCTGCATACGTTATCTTTCCTCCTCCCGAGTTCGAAAAACTTATTCGTTCTGCCGCGTCTGGTGATGCTACTCGCTTCGCTATGAGTTCCGCTCGCCAAAGCAGCGCATTCCGGGGGCTATTCGCCCGCCGGAATGTCTGCACCGCGTACGCCATAATTGCCCGCAAGTAGCGCCAGGTCAACGAGGCTTATTCTGTTATCTCCGTTAAAGTCTGCGCGCGCATCGTAACCAACATCAGTTGAATAGAGGCCGTACGTCTGCGCAAGTATGGCCAGGTCTACGAGACTTACCCGGTTATCGCCGTTCGCATCACCAGCGAGAAGCGTGACTGACGGCACGGTCGTCGTCTGGCCAGCTTCCACGGTCACATTCTCAATCACGTATGCAAGGTATGTCGGGAACCTAACCAACAGACGATACGTCTCCGTCGCGCCCGTGGCAGGTACTCCGGTCAGAGTGTACGTGCCGTTCGGAGCAGTGGTGGTCTCAATAGGCTGACCGACAATCTTCACCGTAGCCCCTGCTCTTGCCGAAGAACCACGGCCTTGAGGTAGGATCTGACCCGTTATTGTGCCTCCCGAAATCACCGTCACAGAAGTGTCCAAGACACCATGGTCGACCTCATCGAAATTGCTATCGAGTAGTTCAGTCTGGGGTACCTGTGAGATCTTGAGGAACTCTATGACCGCTTCGCCCTCGGCCAACGTGGTAAACGTCACGGTGGCAAGCGTACCGGTACCGTTAACACCAGGCGCAGCTTTTGCCACGGCAAACCTTACAGTGCCTTCGGTGTTGTCTGCGGTGTTGGCGCCGATCTGACCCGCAATGAAACTGCCCGGAGTGATCTGAATTCCGCCCTGATACGCGTCAGCATCGACGACTTGCAACTTGTCCGTCGGGAACGACAACTGGAAGTCAGCCCCGATTACGTCCTGCGCATTCTCAAGCACCACATCGACAGTAAACGTGCTCGCTACACCGACGTTGGTTGAAGACGGTACAAGTTTAAGCATCGGCATCTCAGACACTGTGACGGTAGCTTGCCCTTGAATACCGCCGGATTCGGCTATGACGTTTGCCGTTCCAGCGTTTGTGCTGCTAGCGGTGAACACACCTGCGGGGGTCACAGAGCCGATACTCGGATCACTCACAGACCAATCGAACACGAGGCCGGGTATCGCCACGTGTGCGCTCGTGTAACCTGTGGCCGTGAACGCTTGGTGCTGTCCCGGCGCAAGCTGTGCTGTCGCAGGTAGCACAGTTATGTAGCTGAGCACAGGTGTCTCTACTTGGTACGTAACCTCAACCTGTGCTACAGCACTGTTGCCTGCTGTATCGATCGCCATCACAAGGATCGTGTTCTGTCCGGAAGCCAGCGTAACGTTCTTGGAGAACACACCGTCAACCACGTAGACCACATCGGCGGGATCGCCCATGTATGGTATCGGTGGGTTAACCCTTACAAATGCGGCGTTGAGGTTTGGTTCCACAATCGTACCTGTCACTGTGAGTGAAGGCGTTGCAACAATCCCGGGCACAGCGTCGATATTTACAACTGGTGGCTGCGTATCGACTGTGAAAGTAATGGCTGTTGACCAGTTGCCGTAGTCACTCCCCTGGTAATGCCTTGCGCGCACGGTGTAGACTCCGTCCACCAGACCAGGGGCAGCGGGCTGCCAGAACCAGTTAGTTCCCACAACTGCTATGTCGGATTGGATGATTGGCCCGACTTCGAGCTGTATCATATAATCGCTGTCACCGAATCCTGCAAACGCAGGTGTGGGCGAGTTCGTAGACTGCATAGGTCCCGGCGACGTTATCATAGGCACCGGAATGGCAACACCTGTGGTGTAGTTCACGTCAAGCGTGGCAATGGCGGTGCGACCTGCCATGTCTACAGCAAGTACCAACACGTCGTTCGAGCCCTCGTTAAGAGTGACCATGTGATGGAACACACCGGGGCCGATGATTGCAAGGTCGGACGGCATGCCGACGTAACCGACAGGCGGGTTGGCGACAACGTAAATCGCTTGGAGGTTCGCCTCCACAAACGTACCTGTTACAAGCAACATTGCCGTATCCACCTGTGTCGGCACTGTTGGGTCTATGGCGACGATTGGTGGCAGAGTGTCAACCATAAAGGGAAGCGGAGGAGTCCAGGGGCCGTAATCTGTACCCTGGTAATGCCGCGCCCTAACCGCATACGGTCCGTCACCCAGCCCCGAAACCGCAGTCGACCAAGTCCCACTTGAGACGGCTATCGAGGATACTGTTTGCGACCCGGCCGGGCCCATTATTTCCAGTTCTACCAAGTACAGATCGTTTCCACTACCTGAGAACGTGACGTCAGCCTCCTGCAACACGTCGTGTTCCGCCGGAGTGGCAATAATCGGCATAGGTATTGTGACCTGACCATCAGAGATGTTGTACGAGCCCGTGAACACAAACTCGGCACCGATAGGCTGAGCGTCTGAGTCGGATAGTTTTACTACTACCTTGATAGGAGTAGCCTGAGCTGTTGCGGCTAACGGACGCAGGTTAAAGACGAAAAGCGTACCGCTGGCCGGGCTTGCCGTGGTGCCCTTGCCGGGAACGGTCTGGCCCGTTCGCATCTCGAGATAACTCACCGTCTTCATACCGTAGAACCCTGGTTCGTACGCATCTGTTATAAAGTCCGGCATGATGAAGACGTCTTCCGGGCCCACGATCCCCACTTCTTCGAAAAACCCTGCGCCGGATATCACCGGTGCGGTGATGTCGAAGTAGGCAGGGTCGAGAGTCAGATCAATGCTGGCACCGAAAACATCGACGCCGCCCGCGATTTCGACAACCACGCTCACGGGACTGCCTGGCTCTAAATCGCCGACCGGTAGCCCGCTAAGCGAGACTGTACCGGCAGGCTGAGCGCCAGCAGGAGTCGCGAGCAGGTTGCTTCCTAACGAAAAAAGCATGAGGCAAGCAACCAAGATACTAATCTTCCGCTTGTGACGCATATTCACGCCTCCCCTTAATGAATAAAGAACAGCCGGTACGCTCACCTGCGGTCATCAAGGTGCAATGCTCAGATGGGCATCGGCGGAATCAAATTGGATGTACTGGATCTGCGTATTGAGCAATTGCGTGTTTACCGGATCTATTACTATTACTGTTGATCCCGTTGACTTGGGCCTGAAAGTAACAGTCAGTGTCTTACCGTCTCCGCTGCTACCCGGAACCTGACCAAGTTTCGTTACGGCAAACCATACGGTACCTTCGGTGTTGCTGTACTCCCTCTTCGCAACAAACCCACTGACAAAATCCCCTGCCCTGACCGAAACCGCTTCCAACTTTGACACGTCAAAAGTCAAGTACACCTGAAGCGCGTATACATCTGTGGCGCCATGCAGCATCACCGGTACCTCGAACTGCTCACCAAGCCTCACCGGCTCGGAAGGCAGCGTCACGCTGAATGTAGGCCGCGAAGCAACCGGTGGAGGCTGTTGTCCAGTAGGAGGAGGTGTCGGAGAAGGTGCACCTGAGCTGGGCGCATCACCGCTCGGTGTATCAGGTATGACGGGCTGTGCTTCAGTGTGGACTGTGACCCTGTACAAAACAGGATCCCAGTCTAGTTGCGCACCAAAGTTCTCGCTAACGAAGCGAAGCGGCACAACCGTTCGGTTGCCCACAATGCGTGCTGGCACATCGAGTTCGACTTCTTGCCCGTCAACAAACGCAAGTCTGCTGTCCACTGTGAGTATGATAACACTCCCAGCGCGCATCATAGTTACGACACGGCTATCCGGGTCCCAATCCACCTCTCCACCGAGACACTCCATAATCCTTCGCACGGGTACCAAGGTACGGTCGCCTTCAATGAACGGAGGCACGTCAAAGTCCACCTTTTCTTCGCCGAGCAAGACCTCCACTATTCGTGCGCCTGGCGGGACCGCACTCGGGTCAGCTGCGACACTTCCCTGGGCAGCATAGGCAGGAGTCAGCACACAAGACAACATGAAGAATGAGGTCAGGATGAACAGCGTCCGCAAACGCCGAGAGCGAGTGAAATTAGGTATCATGAGCAGTCCGCCTTCTTGTGCGCGGTGAAGGTCTCATCTTGGTGCCCACCTTCACCGCGCTTGCTGTTTGATGGTGCAGTTAAGTATTCGTTCCTAAGGCATTAAATACCTGGAATGGGTGCAATAACCCAATTCTTAAACCTCAGTATAGCAAACATGCTTCTAGGGGCATATCCCCCCTAAGGGTGACTCAATGTTTTTTGTTGGCCTACCCTATTGGGTAATGCGCTTAACGCACAACCGATTCACACCTCTACTCCCCAGGGGGGATGCCTGCACCCGACGTGCCATAGTTTGAGGCCAGCAGCGCAAGATCCAGCAACCCAACGCTGTTACTTCCACTGAAGTCGGCACGCTGGTCAAATCCGGGATCAAGATGAGTCAGACCATACGTCTGCGCGAGTATCGCTAGGTCAATGAGACCTACTCTGTTGTTGCCTGAGGCATCCCCGGCCCTCAGCGTGACCGGATCACAAGAAACGTTCTCCCCTGATGCCACGGCGACTTCCTCGATGATGTGCGCGAGATACAGAGGGAAGCGAATTAGCAGCCTGTGATCTGCACCCTCGGGCACTCCATGGAGCACGAACGTACCATCATCTGCTGTAACAGTGCTGATGTCGTGACCGACAAGTTTTACAGAGATACCTGCCCTGGCAAGTGCTCCTCTACCCTGAAGGGCCACCTGGCCACTGATACTCGCTCCGACTCCTATGCTTACGTCACACTGTATCACCGCAGTTGCCACCATCATGCCTAGCGTGTGGGTACCCGGCGCGTGTCTCCAGATGAGCGTGTAATTGCCCGGTGCAGTCTCAGAGACGTCTTCTATGGTGCCGAGCGCGACAGGAGGTCCGGTGTTCGGATCCCAGTCGGGCTCAATTAAGCTGAAGTCATGTGCCGTAAGGCCAGGTATTGGTGCTCCGTCTGCATCTCTGGCACGCACGGATATGGTGGCAGTACCGTCAGCATTATCCTGGGCGGATACTACCTCAGAAGCAGATGCGCTTACGAGTCGAGAAACCCAGTGGAACACCGAGTTGGTTACAAGCGGTTCTCCGCCCGCGAGAAGTCTCAAGTCTATCCTGTGGACATCCTCGTTGAAAAGGTTACCCAGGCAACCTACCGGAGCAGGCACAAGTGTTAGCAGCTGTATTGTGTCACCGGCAGGGAGCATGAGGTTATGCAACTGGTCGGATTCCAGAGGTCGAGGCGTTGGGCAGTCACCAACACTTAGTGTGTGTCCATCTGCATCCAGCCAGATAACCACATCTGTATGGTTGGTCAGGCTAAACAGTATGCTCTGGCCCACAACCGTCGGCGAGTTGGAATTCAGCTCATGAGGTACATCTTGGTCGATCTCTATGCTCAGAGCGTGCCACACGTCTCGCGTCATGATAGGTTCATCAGGCCTGAAACTGCCATCATCATAACCTCTCATCATGCCAAGTTGCGTGAGACGTTCGACACAACCCGAAGCCCAGTGATCGAGAGGCACGTCGGTATACGAGGACACAGTTGGGACGTATGGTTCAAGCTCAAGCGAGCGCGAAAGCAAGAGTGCAAACTGTGCACGCAACACCTCTTCTTCGGGCCTGAACGTGCCGTCTGGATAGCCCTCCATGAGACCTGCCTCTTGCATGGCATAGATGTGGCCTGCTGCCCAATGATCCAGCGGTACATCCAAAAATAGCGGCTCATTGGGATAGTACGGCCCAAGCCCAATCCTGTCTGCAACCATGCGTGCAACGCCAGCGCGGTCTGCACTCCTTACACCACTTAACACCTGGTACGCCTCTGAGTGCAAGAGCGGCAGGTCGGGCCCAAAGGTACCGTCCTCAAACCCACCAACTATCCTCTCTTTCCGCAACCGCTCGATAGCGCCGAATGCGAAGTGTTCTGTGCCGACATCCAGGAACGAAGGCTCCTCGGGGAAGTACGACTCAAGATCAAGCATGCGGAACACCAAGACCGCAAAACCCGCCCTCGAGACAGTATCTTCCGGCGCGAAACTGCCGTCCGGGTAGCCTGATGCGATCTCTGCCTGAGTAAGTGCATATATGTCGCCAGCAGCCCAGTAGTCAAGCGGAACATCAGTGTACGTGGGCTCAACCGGCAGGTAGGGTACAACGTCAAACGTCTTGGCCAGTAGCGCAGATATCTCGGCGCGAGTTACTTCCTGCCTTACACCAAGCGGCATGCTACGGCTCGCAATGGCCGTGCGCGTCGGATCGAACATGTCAAAT
>CAYQIY010000005.1:0-151158 GCA_964417635.1 uncultured Pseudomonadota bacterium
CTGCCACAGTTTCAAACTGCCCGTGACTCTTATCTTGCTTGGGTCGGTCTGGTCAACCGAAAAATCTGTTATCCGCTGGTAGAACACGTTCCTGAAGCCTTCTTCGCCACTGCGGATGTTCCTCAAGAACTCGTGCGCCTCATGAGGCTCGAAGTGCTGTCTCATCTCGAGTAGTTCAAATTGCTCGTCGTACCTGTGGCTTGGAAATGCCTTTCTGTCTATCAACCAGACTTCGCTTATCTCATCCTTTAACACATATGTCTCAGACGGCCCAGGCTCTCCGCCTCGGTAAAGCCCGGGTAGCGCAATGCCATACTCTGCTTGAGCCAGGCTCACATCAATCTTCCATGTCATGGTGAGCGTGCTGTCAGCGTCGAACGCGTTGAACACTGACTGGTTGCCCGACTTCTTGACTCCAGGCAAGAACGCACCTATCCTATCCATTGTGAGGCTGCCGGTGTCAATGAGAGGCTTCTTGATGGGTGTAAGGTTTACCGCATCTTCAGCCTCTAAGATAAACGCACCAGTCCTTGGGTCGGAAGGGTTGGTGACTGCATCCGCGGGATCAAGCAGTTTCCTGTAGGGCTCGAAACCGGGTGCTCTCACTTCGACAAAGTGTATTGCTTGTGCCAACGCTGTTGTGGTCTCGAAAGCGCCCTGTTCATTCGATGATAATGTCTGCACAATCTTGCCTGAAGAAGACAGCACGTTCACTTCTGCTCCTACCACGATGGAACCACTCTGCTCGTTTCTTACCTCACCTTGCAGCAAAATGCCTCTGCTCATATAGAGAGTCAACAGCATTTCTCGCTGCCCGTCATGCCGATCGACCACTTCGGTTTCATACTTCACCCCGATCCAACTGGGATGAGTGTACGTCGGAAATGGAAGATCGAACATGAGGTGTGCCTTCTCACTCAGTACGACTCGTTCGTCGGCAGATGTTGTTGCAGACGACCCATCGGATAATGTCACCTGCACGCCGCCTATTGTTTCATCTCTGTTGTCTATGTTCCGGGCTTCAATTGCGAGATCATACGAAATTCTCATATCCTCCGCCATCGGTGGGGTTACGGGATACTCCGGCCAGCCGGTATTTATGAACCACTCCATATCTCCTCCGGGACTCTGCTGCTCATACCAGTTGCCGGTAACATAATCTCTGACCCACACCGTGTACGGCTCCGAATGTGCTCCTGCTCCTACCCTGTACCTGAATATCTTGTCGCCTGTGTGGCTGAACCTTATGAACAGCGGTGATGTCGAGGCGCGTGTTCCGTCGGCTCTCATGAACTCAACCACAACATTACTCCGGTTCTTGCTCTCGGCGTGCACAAAGATTTCGTGCATTGATTGCGGAAATGCAACTTCATCGTCAGCGGGAAACTCGGTCGACGGGAGAACACCAGGGTTGGGAAACTCCATCCACTCGAACGTGTTCTCTCCCAGATACTCAGGCTTGAGCTGGTAGTAGGGATGGCTGAACTCGTATGTGTATAGACCCGGCTTGCTCCCCAAGACTATGCTCTCAGCCCATGACCATCTCCATGTCTCACGCAGTAGTTCACGAGGAGCTTCACCCATAGGATGAAGCGTATGCTCATGAATCGTCTTATGCAAGCCTGAAGACAATTGCTCAGGCCCGGATAGCGTCACCATTCCGCCGTTAAGGATCTCAAAATGCCAGTGTAAGTCGGTTCGAAGCTGGTCACCGACCATGCCCGCGAACACAACCTCATAGTCGCTGATGTCTGGATCTATCATCCTAAAGCGCATGTTGAACACGAACTGCTTTTTCACCGCCTCTAGTCGAGCATGCATGTCTCGGCCAGACGAGACCGCAATCCCGCCAATTCCTCCGGAACGAGAGGCGTCCGTCGAGAAGTAACTGTCTAGAGATGCTCTGCTGTATGGCCACTGCTGGTAGTGAGGCCAGTTGTACACGATGCCACCTGCTGATGCGTTGGAATCGGCGCGCTCATGCATATCTGAAAGCATAATATGGCTTCCCCAGTAGTCATCGAGGTCTGGTATCACGAAGCCGTAAAGGCCAGGGACTAGAGACACGCTAAAAGAGCCGCTGTCGTCAGTAGTCACTTCTACTGCGTGGTATTCTTCGGGCATGTGGTTGGAATAGTAATCGGATGCACGGATCTCTATCTTTTGATTAGGCTTTGGTTCAACATTAAAAGCGTCAGAGTACACATCGGCTGGGCCTCGCATGTGGTCAGGGTTGATACTAGATGTGTACAACTGTCCGGTGAGCGTCATTGGCTCTGGATAGAGGTAGATCTCGACTTCTTTGTTGGTATCTGCAACAGCGTCGATATAATCTAGGAACTTGAAGTCTACTGAAAACACGTTAGAAGGGTTGGGTTTTCCATACTGAATGTCGGTACCACCCACCACTATTGGAACGGTTTTCGTTACGCTATCGTCCACCGTGAGCAGGTAGTTGCCGGGCAGGATTTTGTCAAATACGACCACCGCGTTGTTCTGTGCTGGTTGGTATTCTACCGTTCGTATCCTGTCGATACCCTCGGTGTTGCTGTCTTTGAGCCCTTGCAACCGTACCCTAAGACCTGAGAGCATCTCAGGGTCGTTGTACGGCGTGTTTATCACAGCGGTTATCTGCGTGGCTTGGAGTTGCATGTTCAATGTGAGGTTATCAGGCACAAGATGCGCGTTGTCGTCTGTCACGACAACAGCCTCACTCAGCTCGTAGCCAAGGCGTTTGCCAGACACAATCCAGTGCACAGCAGGCAGGCCCGTAAAGACTACCTTTGCTGCCATGGTATTGTTCCAGTAGAGGTCTCCCTCTTTTCTGACGCCGCTTACTCCGATTATCGCTGGCACGAGTTCGAGCGAGTGATCCTTGGGATGCACTCCCTCTGCTTCAACGATTATTGCAGATAAAGGCACATTGTCTTGCTCTGTAACAGGGTCGAAGCCGTAGACCGTGACTGCAAGATTCTTGCCTTCTGGTTTCAGCAGCACGTCTACCCAGTGAGACGTGAGTAGTTGTCGCGCTTCGGAAGTGGAGTACGACTCCCAGCCGGGCTTCTTGATAGGCCCGTCATTTACGCTAAATTGGTAGAAGCCTTCTTTGAGTCCTGGAAACTCTGCAATTCCCATGTCATTTGTGAGGCTCGTCGTCCAAGTGGGGTACTGACCCTCAGACACATCTGTCACAGTCACAGGAACTCCCTCTAGTTCCATACCCGTGCTGACACAACTCACTTGAACGAACACATCAAAGTAATGTTCTTTGGGTATCAGTTCTTGATACCATCTGTTGCTAGTTCTCGCCTCTATGACAAGACCGCTTTCAGAAGCGGTGTGGTAACCTGGATGACTTGCCAAAGCAGCGTAAATGCCTGGCTCTATGCCGGTAATCCTGAACATCCCGAAGCCATCAGTTCGGGTGCTGTAGACGTTTGAGTTGTCAGCATCGGTGAACGTGACGAGTGCTGATTCGATGGGCAGTTTTGTCTCCTTGTTCATAATCACGCCGTAGACTGCGTTTTCCCTCAAAGCAAGCCCAACAGCATTCACCACGATGCTAAACGTACGCGTGCTGGATACTTCGCCCTTCACAAGATGCGCGCTCAGGCTGACTGTCACGTTGGACGCATCAAAACCAGGCCTTGTTACTTGGCCAGCGTTTGTGACTACTTCGGGTGTGTCAGACGTCCAGGCTATGCTGCTTCCCCTAGGCCCTACGGTGGGCAGGTCCACGTCTTGGGTCACACTGTCCGGGGTGTCTCCAAAGTTGTATCCGATACTAAGCCACTCAGCATCAGCCGCAAGTGCCTCAGCGTCTGTCTCTGGAAGAGATCGAACTACTACGTCGAACGTACGGATAGCAGAAGACTGACCACTGTAAAGGGTGGCTGTTAGCGTCACAGAAGTGTTTCCTTGCGTAAACGTTGGGCGTGTGACTGTACCATCGCTCGCAAGAACACCGACATTGCCAGAAGACCAGGATATCGAACTGCCGTTAATGCCTTTGGATGCCAGTACCAAGTCTTGCGTGACAGACGAAGCGCTATCGCCTTCTGCGTAGACAATCTCAAGCCATGTATGGTCGAGTTCGACCACTACGTGGTCGGGTACAATCCGCAATGCAACGGTATGAGAGGAGCCTGCGGACACATCTTGCCAGTACATGTCACTGCCGATTTGAGTTGGCACTGACCTGTTGGTGTTTGTGCCGTCTCCAATCTGGCCTGACCAGTTTGCTCCCCATCCCCACAGACTGCCGTCTGTCTTTAAGGCAGCAACGTGGCTATACCCCGTAGCCGCCAGACTCCAGTCAGCGTCGCCACCTACCTGCGTAGGTATGAGATTGTCTTCACTGACGCCGATGCCCAACTGGCCGTCTGCGCTGCGACCCCATGACCACACCGTGCCGTCTTCTTTGAGCGCCAACGTATGATACAGACCAGCTGCTGCCGTTACCCAGTCGCTGTCGCTGCCGACTTTGGTGGGCACATTGGTGCTCTGGTGTGTTCCATGTCCCAATTGCCCGTAGTTGTTCATGCCCCACGACCACAGAGTCCCGTCGGCCTTTATTGCCACGGTATGGTAGTCTCCGGCCGTTACAAAAGCCCAGTCGTCCTCCGGCCCAATTTTGGTGGGCGTTTGCGCTGTACTGGTATTGCCCGTGCCGAGCTGTCCGGCCCAGTTCGCCCCCCAAGCCCACAAACTCCCATCTGACTTTAGAGCAAAGGAACACTCACTGCCTGAGGCAACTAATACCCAGTCGTTGTCACTGCCTACCCGTGTGGGCACGTGCCTTGCCGAACTTGTTCCGTCTCCTAGCTGAAAACTGCTGTTGCGGCCCCAAGCCCACAGGCTGCCATCGGCCTTGATCGCGAGCGAATGGTCATATCTACTTGCAGATATGTGTATCCAATCTGCGTCACTGCCGACACGAGTGGGCACATTCTTCGGCACAGTCGTCCCATCGCCGAGGCAGCCCCCAGCATTGCTACCCCAGGCCCACAGGCTACCGTCGCTCATGAGCGCAAGAGTGTGACGATAACCGGCGGATACTCGTGCCCACCGACCGTCGGCATTAGTTCCAACCTGAGTTGGCACGTCCCTCTGTGCGTCTGTGCCGTCTCCGAGCTGGCCACCGCTATTATCTCCCCAGCTCCAAAGTTGACTGACACCCGAGCCAGAGGCTTGTGCGCTAGGCAAGCCAGCAGGTACAAGCCCAATAACGTATATGACCGTGAGCAGTAAGCCGATTCGCAACGCAAGCCGTCTATACAGTCGCAACATAGGTGATTCCCTCCTGGTTCAGGCTCAACTTGGTGCTCTACTGTCGAGAGTCCGCGTTGATTACCCGGGCTGCTCTGTTTCCAAACCCACCCACACTCATGACCGAATTCGATTTCTCATCTGACAATAAAGGCGTCTGGGTAACGGTACTTCAGCAGTTCTGGCTGGGGCCTGAGAGAATCAAGTTTTCGTTGCCGAAAGAAGTTGTGGAGTCTGATGGGAGTGCTGTCTGCGATCTGTCACTTGGCACTCTCCAGGTGACACTTATGCAACGCGATGCCAACTCGTTCCTTTGGGGGAGTTGCCACCACTGCAAATAAGCAACTAGTCTGACAAAGTCAACTGGCAATGCTAATTCTTTCATGAAAGGACTGCTGTAATCCTTCTGCACTTTGGGAAGGGATCAGTTACCCCAAAGAGTCTAAGCAAATAGCGCCGAACGGAGCAAGCAATACACAGGCACGGTAACTCCGTTTACTATGTGGAACCGTCGAATCGCATCGGCGAAAGCTTCACGAGCTACCCATTCAGCAGCCGAGTCGTAGTCTATACGGTCTGTCCTATGCAGACCGACCAACCGTTCCATGACAGTCTAGCGCCCAGTAACAGACAACT
This sequence comes from uncultured Pseudomonadota bacterium, assembly GCA_964417635.1. Taxonomy (GTDB): domain Bacteria; phylum Bacillota; class Sulfobacillia; order JAUYEF01; family JAUYEF01; genus CAYQIY01. The sequence continues at coordinate 5,905 of CAYQIY010000005.1, forward strand.
AAGGGCGCAGTCAGGTGTATAGTCTCTCAAGATACTTCTTGGGATAGGCATGAAGGGTTTCGCGCGAGGCAGCAGGGAGCAGATAGTCGTAGAAAGGGCGTTGCCGTAACACAATGGACATCGAAAACATGGGATGAGACGGAGACGAATACACCGTGCCTAATCCGCCACCACCCATGTACAGACTCGACACGGCGATTTAGTCCGCAACTAAGGGTGCGGCATAACAGATGTAACCAGTCCAAGCTATGCGTAACGCGCGGACATGCGTGCCGAAGGAGGCTCAGCAGTTACACAATTATCCTGACCAGAGTAGTGCCATAGACTTACTGGGTCATGCTGCCCGCAGGGCGGGAAGACGGTTCCTCGTGGCAACCAGGGGGTGATCTGGAGAAGATGAAGACATGCTTGCCTTCATGATCCCGTAGGGGTATCAAAGAGGGATATGCTCCGCGAACCCGCTTGAGTGCTTGAACAAGAGGTCAGGTGGTGCAACAAGATGTTGGGCATCTTCGCAAACAGAAGCAGTAGCAATTCGGCTGGCAGGAGCCGAGTTGATGGAGCGGGCCTCCAAGGATATGAGTGATTGAGGAGCCAGCCATGCGCAGCATACCGTTGTCAGTCGTGTCACGCAATACTGGGGCTATTCTAGTATTGAACTTGAAAGGCCAGTATGAGAAGCGTCAAATGTGGGACTCATGCAGTCTTGAGGGGATAAGAATCATGTCTCATCGGTTGAAATCACAGGCTCTGGGGCCGGACTGCAATCATGATGCTGGTTGTTCCCATCGAGACGGGCAACTGCAGAGGAACCAAACCTAGATAGAACGGCCTCCAGTAGCGGAAGTGCATTGCCAAGTCGTTTTGCCCGGATTATCAGATCCCATAGGGGTTCGAATTTCTTCCACGCTCCGGCGTACGCCAGGTGCTGTAATCTGCCCAACGCAGTGCTCTTTGTGGAGCAAGCCCTCATTATTGAACTCCATCTGTAGAAGTCTACATAGGCTTGCCAGTATCCGCGCTCCAGCACTTCGGGCGACATGCTAATCGGTTCGTATACGGCGTGACGCGTATCGTATTTGCTCCAGTCGCTGTGTAGCAATCGTTTCTCTGATGCCATCTGGGCGTATAATGCGGTACCGGGATACGGAGTCAACACGTGAAATGTTGCTGTCTCCACACCTCGCGAAACCGCCCACTCCACGGTGCGAGTGAACACGTCTGCATCATCGCTATCCATCCCGAAGACGAAACTCGCGTTAACCATGACCCCAAGCTGATGCATCCTCTTTATTGCAGTATCATAGTCGCTCTCAAGGTTGTGGTACTTGTTATGTTCACGCAAGTTGGCCGGATTAAGCGTCTCGAAACCGACAAAGAGACTGCGCAACCCGGCGGCTGAAGCCTTCTCCAACACTCCGGGCTTCAAAACGGAATCAACGGTGGCTGCTGCCTGCCATACGCGCCCCAAACCCTTCATACCTTCAAAGAGATCCGACGCAAAACTAGGGCTTCCGAACAGGTGGTCGTCTAGGAAATACAAATGTTTTCCGGGTAGTCGCTCAATTTCTTCCAAGGCACTGTCAACGTGCTTGGTGTAGAATGAGCTTCCACCGCTGAAGAAGGTGTCTTTGTAGCAGAAATCACATGCATGGGGGCATCCTCGGGAAACCACAACCGAGTTGGGCACTAGATATAGGTGTCGTTTGATCAGGTCTCGTCTGACCGCGGGGACTCCATCCAATGTTCGGTTTATTGATCTGTAGCGAGATAGGGGCCTGCCGTTTCGGAAGTCCTCAAGGAATCTTGGCCACGTATCCTCGCCCGGGCCAAGAAACACCGCATCGGCGTGTGCAGCTGCTTCATCTGGCAGCGATGTCACGTGAGGTCCACCAAGGCAGACGAACGCACCTTTTGCCCGGTAGTGATCGGCAATTCGGTAGGCTCTGTACGCTGAAGTGATGTAGACCTGTAGCACAACAACGTCCGGTTCATCATCTAGGTTCAGTGTTTCGACGTGCTCATCCTGCAGGTCGACTTGGCTACCAGCATCCAAGTATCCCGCGAGAGTGGCCAGTCCCAATGGCGGGAAGAGCGCATATTTCACTGGTCTGAAGAACGGGCTCTTGGCCTCAGTTAGGGCGGGTAGAATCATCTTAACTCTCACGGTATCATCCCTTTTGACGGCGCTGATCTAGAAAGACTTCTCCAGAGTCATGAAGTTCCCTCAACCACAAACAGAACATCTTGAGTCCTATTGCTCTGCTACGCGTCGTAACGCTGGCAATGGGGGGGGGTGTGCCCGATCTCGGTAATCCTACTAAAGGACAGACTCTGAGTGGTGAAAGAGCAGACTGTCGAATCCCAGTGGCCACATTTGGCAACTGCAGGAGACACGGCAAGATCAGATACTCACCTTGTATGGCACCGCGCCAAGGCGTGCAAAGATTTGATCCAGAGCACTCTTTCCGGATTCGCTCAAGCAGGACGAAAAATCGAAACTCACGCATTGAACCGTAATGTTGCCCATCTGAATGGGAGCATTGTACCTGGTGGGGGATGGATAGATGAGAAAGGCCCGGCTAGTTTTCATCAGTGCTGCGTAAGCCGTAACCTGCGATATGTCGTCACTTGAAGGTGTATCGGTAGACTTGTACTTTGTATCGGCGACTGCTAACACCGCGCCACTCGCTTTGTCGCGAATGACAAGATCCATGCGGAAGCGGACAGATTCGCTCGGCGTAACGGTGTGCTGTGGTGTGAGGGTCACATCTTCCGGGAGATGCTCGGACAGCCACTTTGCGACGAATGATTCAAATAGAGAGGGCATGTCGATAAGGAATGGTACGAACCTATGCGTTCCAGAATCCATTGACGGACCACAATGATCGATGAAGAACTTACTCAGCACATGTAGAGACTCGTAATCCGCGTTGAGCCTGTTGTATGCTCGGCCCACACAGTCAGCTGATTTGACTGGTGTGCATCGCACGGCGCCGTCAAGTTGCCTGGACACACGACGAAGACCCTGACTCAACACCTCGCTGCCGAGCCCCAATCTAAGAAGCACATGCACTGACCAAGCAAGAATTCTGTTGTCCATAATGTCATAAGAGTGGTCGCAATACGAACTGTCAAGTCTCGGATGACCACGATACAGTCGATAGAGAGCGTCGGGTATGATTATGCGTCCTGTAACGTAAGGCAGGGCGGCAGTTCGTGGCACGTACTCCTTATAGAGACCAACTCTAATCCGGTTGGTGATTCCCTTTAGGAGTATTGAAGCAAGTGTCTCGAACAAAGCATCGAACGAGGAGACCCCTAACCAGTCTCGAGGCAGGAGTCTCAACGCGCGGGATCCTCCAACGTAATCCCACATGCCGAACAGATTAGGAATGGAGATCTTGGGCATGATGCGCAGCACAAGACTATCTGTGAGCCGGAACTGACCAACAAACCCCAGACTCCGAAGCCGGTAGTGTGAACCGCCTCCAAATGGGGTTGCGATAGACACTTGGCCTTTGTGAGCGCGGAAGAGTCTTTCGGCTGCATCGTGGTCAAGATCATCGAAAGGTACAAGGTATTCTTCTTCTTCAACGATGTCAATGTACTTCGTTGTCATTCTGTCCATTCCCGCAGCTTAGTAGCCTTAAGGTTCTCCCATCTGAAGGGCCCTACCTTTGCTACTTGATCATAGAAGTATTCCTCAAGATATGGTTCAATTTCGGTTGTCCAGATAATAGGAAGGTCTCGCTTGAGACCCGAAAGACCTTCGGAGTGAATGAAGAACGATATTCCCACATAGTAGTTGGGATCCTCTATCGTGAGATTCATGTCTCGAACAACAGCGAGAAGACTCTTCACCGACTCATCTTCGGCGTAGTATCTGCTGAGAATGGAAAGGTCAGGATCAAGCCTGATGAATGCAAAACGTCGACGGAGAGCATAGTCTACTAGAGCTATCGAGCGATCCGCGGTGTTCATAGTACCGATGACAAAGACATTGTTAGGGATTCCAAAGTCGTCACCTTGTGCTAACGATACAGATTTCCCACGGTATTCGAGCAGGTACATCAGTTCGCCAAAAACTCGCGATAGACTTGCTCGGTTTATCTCATCAATGATCAGGACGTGCCTGCGGCTGGGAAAATTCTCAGCGTTCTTACAGAACTCCACGAATCGACCGTCACGGACTTCAAGTTTGAGCGTATCTGCATCTGGTACAGGGCGTGTTCCCCGTACGAAATCCTCGTAGGCATACGCTGGATGGAACTGGACGGTGTCTACTCTTCCTCCAGTTGGTGATGAGACCACTCGTGCCAGTCTTTGAGCAACGAAGGTCTTTCCAGTTCCGGGTGGACCATAGAGGATGATCTGTGACTTACGGTCAAGGGCCCGAAGCCACGTACGTATTGTTGCAACGCTGAAGCCTGTTTCGGCGGCCATGTCTTCTACCGTATAAGGTGGACATTCTTCGACACTATCGGACGAAAGCATGGACTTGAGCTGGGGAAACTCTTCAGCCAATCTGTTTGCGAGCCAGAGAACGACTGCTTCTGAGAGCCTGTACAAGTAGCCCTGTCGGACGCCGCCTGTACGATCGAAGGGACCGTGCCTCGGAATCCTGAGGCCTTCCGGTATGACGTTCAAAGGGAGGGGATCCTCAAAAGGGTGAAATTCTGTGTTGACCAGATACCCTATAGTACCTGAATAACTTTTTTCATCATCGGGATAGGTTGATTCTATGGGAAGGTCCTGTACGACACTGTAGCCTCGCAAGAATCCTTTTGCGTAGTTGAAGACAATATCGCCTGTCCGCAGCTCGGAGACGCTCTTGTGATGGGTCAGTACCCGCCCGGACTTCGTCTGTTTGGGTGCCCATAGATATGGCTTAGATAGAGCAAATTCGCGGGAGAATCCTTGGTTGACCCACCACCAGCGGCGACTATGTCGGTGTTCGGCATCACGGGACACTAAGTTGACCCTATAGGTGTAGGGTGTAGCAGTCTGATAGAACTCGATATGCTCAGCCTCATCATCTGGCATCTGAGCGTATATCTTCTGTCTTGAATCATCTTGGCTATACTCTCGACGTATTCTGTCAAGGGTAGCGTAACTTGTTTGGAAAGTGTCTTTGAGAAGTGACTTGAGTCTCTCATCTTGGTTCCAGAAGAGCCGTAATGCTCTGTCCCGATCTTCAATGCTAATAGCCTTGAACTCAGCCTTGTACGGCTCGTCATTGATGATCAGCGTGACTTCTCTTGTTTCGCCTCTTGCTGGCAGGTCACCGTCGTTGGCATATGCGAAGTCCTCGTGGAACTTGGAGGGGATGTGAGTCCCGGAGGATTCGAAGATGGACCAGTCGACCTTCTTGCGGCCTATAAGTCCGTCGACTTTGGGAGGTTTTGACCAACTCCGCTCGACTTTATCAGCCATAAGTGTCTGTGCCCCCTCGGTAATGGCATGCGGTCCTATGACATACAGCAGCCGACTCGAACTTCGATATTGCTTCTGCATTCGGCCATTCTGCTTGTGATTGCCTCATAGATTTGCTCACACGAGATGAGTCAAGCGATTCCAAGCGAACTTGGTGCGAGGGTACTCAATGGCTTCCTTTGCCTATTACACAATTTGAGGCATATTATTTAGATCAGTACCTGAACTTTCTTCTATCCAGAATGCGGAGAACCTGCATGCCTCGTTCTTCAAAACTACTACCAACTCACGACTTATGACACCAAAGGCTACATTCTGTAGGCGTTCCTTAGGAATGCAGTCGTCAAAGGACATGGTCAGGGCCGATCAGCACCATCCGCAAGATGCGTAGAACTTGCCAGGAACTCCGCGAGGGTCAAGGGGTTGAGTCTCTCTGTGCCTGTATGCTGACTTCTCAGCCACAATAGCCGATATGGTTTCTTTGGGGACAGGACACCGATCGACGGCAGGAGTCAATGACATATCGTTGATGACTCCTGCCGCTAGACGTTCAGATTTCCAAGCGCTTCTATCAGGAATAGAACTCATGCCCAATGCCAACGGTGTGTCGCATATACACTCCATGCCGGAATGTCTCGGGTCCAAGAACTATCACTCTGGATTGCCACACAGAGGTACCACTGCTGCTGGTCGCGCTGCTACGCCAGTCTCTCAGACATTGACAGGCACAAGATTGCTTATACCCAGAAGCTGCTCCAATCTAGAGGCAGCAGCCAGCAGTTCAGCTTCGCCTCTTGGCTTTCCGACCATTTGCAGGCCTAAGGGCAAATTGGATTTCGTGAATCCACACGGTAGAGATAGAATCGGTAAGGCAGTCAAGGTCAAGACATAGGTGATGCTGAACCAGTCGACGTAGTTGTCGAATTTGTGGCCGCATATTTCGGTGACATACCTGGTCTCCACGTCGAATGGCTCCACCACTGTCGCAGGGCACAGCAGAAGGTCGTACTTGTCAAAGAACTTCACTACACGGGCGTACAGCTTTGCGCGTTCTCTTTCAGCCCAAGTTATCTCCTTAGCGGTGATCTTAAACCCTTGTTCAATGTTCCATATGATTTCGGGCTTGAAGTCATCGGGACGTTCTTCAACCATTGGCGCGAACTTGCCAACAAAGAACAATGCCCTCATTAGGTGGAATATCTGTTTTGCGTTGCTGAAGTCAGGACAGGCCTTTTCAACCACAACGCCCATTTGCTCAAATCTGAGTGCAGCTTTCTCGCATATCTCGGCCACCTCTGGTTCCACCGGTGTTATTCCCAAGTCGCGGCTGAAAGCAACCCGACGGGGCATCGGTGCCTGCTCAATTGCTTTCACGAAACACTCCACCTTGGGAAGAGACAGAGGATCTGCCGGATGCATTCCGGTCATTGAATCGAGCATCAGAGCCGCATCCGCAACATTTCTTGCCATTGGCCCCTCAACAGGTAGATCGTTAAAGGGAAAATCTGTTGGACCCTGAGCAACTCTGCCTGGGCTTGGACGCAATCCAACGACAGAGCAGAAACTCGCAGGCATGCGAAGGCTGCCTCCGAGGTCGCTACCTGTTGCAAGATGCACCTGACCGGCTGCAAGAGCGGCACCTGAGCCGCCCGACGAACCTCCTGCAGTCTTGTTCAAGTTCCACGGATTACGCGTGGCACCAAACACTTCGTTGAACGTGTTTCCTCCGGCTCCAAACTCCGGCGTGTTAGACTTCCCGATAACTATTGCGCCGTGTCTTTCTAGTGTCTCGACAAGGTAGTTGGAGTAGTCAGGGACGAAGTTTGCGAAAAGCGGAGAGCCGTATGTTGTGCGAACGCCCTTGACCTCTGTCAAATCTTTAACGGCAATCGGCAGACCGGCAAGCTGCCAGAAAGGGTCGTTATTGTCAGGGGGATTGTCCGTAAGGTGCTGTGCTCTCTTTCGGGCGATCTCAGCACACACGGTAGGAATCGCGTTGACCTTCGGGTTGGTTTCCTCGATACGACGAAGCACGGCATTGACCATTTCAATCGGGGACACATCTCGCTTCCGAAGTCTTGCGACTGCTTCTCGAGCAGTCAGATCAGTCAGCTGACGGTGTTCATCCACACTGCATACCTCCATCCATATGAATCAGACTGTTGAGCGGCGCAGGGTGTCTCTCTTCATAGACGCAGCACACGATTCTGAAGACGTCTACGGCAGATGTGGGGCCTGGGAGATTTCGTTCGAGCGATGCTACGACGGGTTCTGCACTGTCAAAATTCACGCAATAATTCCATTATCCTTCTTGCAAATTGACCAGACTCTGCACGAAGGAAAAACCAAACGTCTTGCCAAAAAGGTCTATATTGTGCGACCATTCAATCTCGGCCCTGGTCTACTGAATGTGTCTTGAAGAGGGTGTGAAAACGCAGTTTTCTACTGTTGGATGATTGCTGCGCTCTGTTGTGGAAGGAGGTAAGTAGAATGAGCCTGCTACTCAAGAATGCCAGACTGATTGATTGGCGCGGAGTTCTGGCTGAAAACGGCCATGTGCTAGTGAGAGACGGCAAGATCTCACATATTGAGACGGGCGATACGGCTCCGGGCTCAGATGTTGCCCGTGTTATTGACTGCGGCGGCTTGACTCTGCTTCCGGGGTTTATCAATGGGCATGTGCATCTGTCTATGGATTCTTCTGTACATCCCATGAACCGGCTGGCATCCCAGGATTCGCACGCTGCCCTGCTTTGCGCGGCGAGAAACGCCCGAGAAATGCTTTCAGCTGGCTTCACCACCGTAAGGGACTGCGGGGGAAAGAGCAATGAAGTGCTCTGCCTTCGCGATTTCATCTCAGCTGGCCAGATGGAAGGCCCGAGAATCATCGGCTGTGGCCAAGCGATTCTGGCGACGGGAGGCCACTTCACTGGCCGCGTGGCCGATGGGCCATGCGACGTGCGCAAGGCAGCACGCGAGATGGTGCACATGGGAGCCGACTTCATAAAGGTCATGGCTACCGGTGGGCTGGGCAGACCCGGGGAGATGCCGGGAGCACAAGAAATGTTTCTTGATGAACTCACCGAATCTGCGCGAGTGGCGCATGCCCAGAATAGGAGAGTAGCTGCGCACTGCCATGGAGCAGAGGGGATAGCCGACTCGCTGAGAGCCGGCATAGACTCTATCGAGCACGGAACATTCCTCAGCCAAACTGCTGCAGAAATGATGGCAGAAAGAGGCGTGTTCTTGGTACCGACATTCGCCGCTTACAGCATCATATCCGATAGAGGAACAGACGCGGGTCTTGCACCTTATCTTGTGGAGCCTGCAAGACAAGTGCTGGACGCCAAGATGTCTCGGTTTGCGTATGCGCTAAGTGCAGGAGTAAAGATTGCGTACGGCACAGACGCAGGCTCACCTCTCAATCCGCACACAGACGTTTTGACCGAGGCAAAGCAGATGCAAGACGCCGGTATGTCGTCTGTGGATATAGTTGCTGCACTTACCGTTCGGTGTGCTGAACTGTTCGGCGTAGAGACCAGCGTCGGATGCCTGATGCCCGGAAAAGAAGCGGATCTTGTGCTTGTCGAGGGGAATCCGCTCAAGGATTTGACCTCGCTAGCGAGAGTCAGAATGGTACTTAAGCACGGAAAGATTGCCAAGAACCCAGTCAAGGAGGCGTGAGCGGTGGATAGGAGCAATGCTGACCAGAACCAAGCGATCAAGGAATACGTCGACGGACTACGGCTTGAAGAGCCTGTGACCAGCGAAGACTTTAGAACTTTTGCTCGTGCGACCATTGGAGACAGGGGTTTGATGGTCTACCTCGCCTGGAAAGCGCTGAAGAAGCATCACCCAGAGATAGACGCGGAGGCAGTGTTACGCGAGGCGTGTTGGCAGTTCGGTTACATCAAGGGAGAACGTTTTGGAGACGTGGCCACACCTGCCGAATGGCTGAAGAATCTCTCGTCAAAAGCGGGTGTGCTGGCTTTTGATCAACAGTTTCTTGAGATGAACGACGAGAGAGCTGTTAAGATGTTTCGGTACTGTCCGCACGTAGAGGCGGCGCGGAGCGCAGGCGCTACGCCCGAAGAGCTCGCGCTGTTTTGCCGTGAGATCCTGATGGCTGCAGACGTTGGTACCATTGCGCCGTTTGAGGATCTTGAGATCGAGTTTCCGGGTAACACATGCGCTGAAGGCGGGCAGTGCATGATGACCGTAACCAAGAAGAGAGCGCATGCCGAGCAACCCTGACAGCCTCATTGTGGGTCAGGCACACTGAGTTTGTCCAAGAGACTCTGCGCAGTGCACTAGATCTGGAGGAAGCAAGCGCGTGCGCGCGGAATTCCAGAGCGGGAACCTGAGGCTCACGGAACTGTTCAGATCAAAGTGTTTGCACGCAAGAGCGCTTGCTCAAGCAGTTCAGACAGGAGGGCTCTAACCCAGTGAACACATCTACCTACGCCAAAGATCTGCTTGCAACAGCCCAAGGATGCATAGAGCAAGGAAGGTATCGCACGGCCACACGGCTTCTTGAGCAAGCGCTAAGACTAGAGCCCACACAAGAGATAGCGTGTTAGCTCGCGGTCGTAAAGGGTCTCTTGGGAGAGCACCTGGGCGTTATCGAGTGCCTGAAGAGTTGTGCCGAAGCAGATGAGCGTACGCCCGAGGTGAGTGCGCACATGAGCCTGGCACATTCGGCGCTCTCGCAGAGAGAACAAGCGTTCAAATACGCTGCCCGTGCAGCATCAGGTTTTGAGTCCAAGGCTAAGTCGTCCGATGTGACTGCTGGCGCCAATCTGTCATCTTGGCTCGCAGAAGCGTCTTCTGTAATGCGAGCGCTCGGTGCATCCGGGGATCACGAAAAGGTCATGCAAGTCTTTGGTCTTGTACGTGAGAGTGCTGGCCCTGAGCAAATGTTCATAGCAGGTATTGCTGCGTGGAATCTTGGTGATTTCAAGCGTGCTTCTCAGATATGGAGAGAAGCGAGTGCGCTAAGAACAGATCTCCCAGTAGACCGGTTGGCGGCTGTTGCAGGCCTGTTGGATAGCGGACTCGTTCCGAACTTTGAACTGGATTACTGCCTGCCGAAAGATGAAGACCTTTTTGAGACGGATGAAGGAGAACAGGACGAAGACACGGCTCCAGAGTCTGCGACTCTGCATTCCATGGAGTTGGTACGCCGTTTGTATCTTGCTCTCTGCAGACCGAGCGTAGAGCGTGAGCGCCTGATATGGGAGATGGTTCTGTTCAGCGATAACTGGGGAGAGTCGCTCGCATCCAATTTGCTCAACGCGCCTGACGTGGGGTCTTCGCTGAAGACGGCAGCTGCGCAAGCTCTACTGCTGGCCGGCAAGATCGAACAGGATGAAGTCATCTGCATGAACTATCGAGGCGAAACACTCAGCGTGAGTCTTGACCGAATTGCACTCGTAGAGCGTGACCCTATTTACGAGTCGAGAATGCTGGCGGCATTAGGCCTATTGTTGGAAGACAGGCCGCACGAAGCGCTTGTGGCTTTGGAGGACGTGGCGCCGCCCGGTGAAGCGTACCTGCCAGCTATGATCAATCGCGCGCGTCTGCTTGCGACCATGGGCTACCGAGACATGGCGAACTCGGTGCTCAAGCATCTTGAGGATGCGCTACCGAATGAGCCAACCGTCAAGCAACTTGCGTCTGACCTGGAAGACGCGACACCGCTGCCGTATGGTATCAGTCGTTTCGGTAGAGATCATCTGAGGGGGCAGGAGGGACCGGCGTTAGAGCAACACATTGCGCTGGCGCAAGCGCTCAAGCGACAGGGATTCAGGTACATAAACGAGTTGTGTGCAGCGCACGCATTGACTGAAGCCGGTAAGAGACCGGCCAAAGAGCAGGCGCTCATGAAGATACTCTCTTCAGCAGAGCAGATTGCGACCAAACTCAGGGCTGAGACCGAGGCAGTGCTGAGAGCGGCCGAAAGCGTGTTGGATGCAGGCGGATGGATGAGATTAGACGATCTAGAACGGTTGTACGGACCGCGCGAAAAGGACGAGATATACAGGTGGTCGCCGAACGAGCAAACCACGCTGGGTCGTTTGGAAAGACTGGGGCTACTATTCAGCGGCCGGCTCTTTGCATCCAAAGATGATGTAGCACTCGCCGTAATACCGGTTGATGTACGTGCCCATCTGGCCTCGGCGCTTGCGCTTCTTGGTAGAACCAAAAGGCAAATCGCCGAGCCTGCGCACGTGAAAGAGCGCTCACAAGAGATCAACGAGCCAGCCTGTGTGAGGTTGCGACTTGAACTGAAGGACGTTAAGCCTACAGTGTGGAGACTACTTGAGGTGCCCGGTGACATCACGCTTCACGACCTGCACAAAGTCATTCAGATTGCAGCCGATTGGTCTGACTATCACCTGTACCGCTTCGAGATCTCCGGATTATGTTACAGCCTGCCGAATGCTGAAGACAAGTGGCTCGGGATAGAGTGTATCAACTCCAAGAAGACGGTGCTTTCGAGCGTGCTCACAGAGGGTATGAGTTTCGAGTATGTGTACGACTTTGGAGATAACTGGGTGCACCTGCTGCAAGTGGAGCGTATCCACGTCCTAGAAGAGCCTATGAGTTGTGCAAGTTGTCTTGCGGGAGAGCGCGCATTTCCGCCCGAGGACGCTGGAGGTCTTCCGGGCTACGCAAGGCTTATGCGCATCTTGGACGATCCAGATCATCCGCAGCACGAAGAGTATAGCCTTTGGTCACAGGGCTGGGATCCCGACCACTTCAGCAATGCGGCGATAGACAAGCAACTTGCCAAGCTCACGTTGAGCCGTGGCGCAAAGGAATCGCGCAATAAGCGCAGCGCGAAGCCGAAGAGCAGTTCGCGAGATCTCGATGCACTGGCGGGGGAACCACGTGATTGGGCAGTCTTTGGCGACCCGTATGACGAGCTCTCCGCTGTGCTCCGGGAGATAGGCTGTACGACTTCGCCCCATACCTATAGAGGGCTCATTCTCGGAAGTTGCATGGCTGATCGAATGGTGCCGCTGAGTGAGATCATGCGCATCGCGTGGGAAGGCGAAGAATTTGTGTTCGAGTCACAAGAACACGTTATGAGGCTCCTCAGAGTGCTGGCAGCAGAGTGGAATAAGATTTCCTCATCTGTTCAGTCATGCAAGGTGAGCCTGTGGCCTTTCGGAAAGATCAGATCGAGCGACCATCTGATTCGCTATGCTGCCGCTCGAAAAGATGAGATATCTGGTTTCTTGCACACATTTGAGATGGGTTCTGCGGAGTCTGGCCTCACGAACGTTGCCAAGGTATTGATTCCTAGGCTGCAAACTGTGCTTGACTCGGTACTCAGGCTGCTCGAACACCTGCAATCATCCAAAGGTCGCGTAACGGGCTTGAGTGTGCTTGAAGATGAATTTCGGAAGATGGACCAAGTGGTCGAAAACACGCTGAACTTCATGGCAGCAGACCAAGAATTCCGGCGAACGCAGTCGGCGGTAGCAAAGAGCGGTCAAGCATCGAAAACACGCGTGGGACGCAATGAGCCTTGTCCATGCGGAAGCGGCAAGAAGTACAAACACTGCTGCGGAACAGCATGAGGCGAAGCGGCGCATCTCTGGCTGCGACGCTCATGCGTGGGATGCACGAGCAGAGACGATACTTTCAAGAAGAGGCCGCAGCATGTTTGCCGCAGCCTCTCGGAATTCGGATCGGAAAGAGGGTAACTCTGAGCCAGTAGCGCGCTGTCTAGTGTTTTGGCAGCTGATCTAGTGGCGGTTTGGCCTCTTTCGGCATCTTGCAGACGTAGGGTTTGCCTGCAGTTGCAGTGTTGAACTCTTCGCGCGCCTTCTCAAGCACATCTGGGCTCTGCAGCAGTCTGCTTCCCGCAATCGCCATGCTCTTTGCTGCGAGAACCAGACCCTTGTGCGCTATGCTATGACCGCTTGTGGCAACCACCTGCCATGCGTGGAAAGCCGCGCCAAGCGGAGCGCAGCAAGTGGTAATCTGTGCTGTGGGGGTTATCCAGCTCACATCAGAGACGTCAGTCGAGCCGGCAAGCAACCTGCCCCTGTCGTAGGGCGGAGTGATCTGGTCGTCAAGGTACTTGTCGAAAAGGTTCATGGGTATGCCCCATGTGCGGAATACAGTTTCTTTCTGGCCGGGAGCGAAAGTATCGGTCAGCTCTTTAGCAAACTGGATCTCTTCTTCCGTCCACACTGGCGGGCCCACTTCTTGCATCGCCTCATACATCAAGTCTGTCAACACCGTATTCGGCAGCATGTTGTAACAGGCCACGAGGATTTCCATCTTCATTTCGGTTTCGGTCATAAGTGCTGCGCCTTGTGCTATCTTGACTACGCGCTCGAAGATGTGGTCGACGTCTTCACGTCTTGGAGCTCTGACGTAATACCACGATTGAGCTTCGGCTGGCACAACGTTGGGCTCGCCGCCGCCCTTGGTTATGACGTAATGGATGCGTGCGTCAGAAATGACGTGTTCGCGGAGGAAGTTCACTCCTACGTTCATCAACTCTACCGCGTCAAGCGCGCTACGGCCTTGCTCAGGGTTGCCGGCCGCGTGTGCCGAACGTCCGTAGAACGTGAACTTCACCGAGTTCATTGCGTTCGAGGTGGAATACCAACCCGTGTTGAACATCATCGGATGCCACGTGAGCGCACAGTCAAGATCGTCGAACAGACCGTCTCTTGCCATAAACACCTTGCCCACCAGAGTCTCTTCGGCAGGACAGCCGTAGAAGACTATGGTGCCCTTAAGCTTCTTTTCCTCCATCTCCTGCTTGAGGCCGATTACCGTGCCTAGCACTGCTGCGCCATACGTGTTGTGACCACAGCCATGACCCGGTGCGTCTTCTTTCACAGGTTCTTTCTTCGTAGACACTTTCTGGCTCAGATGCGGTAGAGCGTCGTACTCGGCGAGAAACCCGATCTTGGGCCTTCCTTCTCCCCAGGTTGCCACAAACGCGCTCGGCATCCCCGCCACAGCACGTTCAACCTTGAAGCCGGATTTCTCGAGTTCTTGAGCAAGCAACTCAGCAGACTTGAACTCCTGTAGACCTACTTCAGCGAATTCCCATATCTTATCGTTGATCTCGGCAAGGTATGCTTTGTTGTCTTCTATCCACTTGGACGCAATCTTACCTCCCACTTCGTTCATCCTCCTGATCATTAGGATTTTGGTACCATGGGACTATTGCTCTAGTTCCGCGAAAATCTGAGAATTTCCTCTATACAAAATAACAATAATAGCCGCACGAAATATACGCGTCACGGAACAGCGTAACCGGGGGCTTAGTTGCAGGTTGCTAGGTATGGATATAGGTTTCGAAATGGTGTGAAGACAGGCTGAACGCAGCATCGAGATGGTGTTAGAATGAACGCTAACAGAAGATAACGCTATGATGAGAAGAGTAGGTCTACCACACTGTAGGTGGAAGTAGGCGGAGACATCAGAACGTCTGAGCAACCCGACGGGAACACGGCGGGCTCGACGAATCTGTTACCTGTCTCTGTACATTGTGGGGTCGAGTGCGTCGCGCAACCCGTCGCCGAAAAGATTCAGAGAGAGTACTGTGAGCATTATTGCAAGACCAGGAAAGGTGGTAACCCACCATGCAACACGCATGTGGGGTCTTCCGCTTGCGAGTGTCGTGCCCCAACTCGGAATCTCGGGTGGTACCCCTGCACCAAGAAAACTGAGGCTTGCTTCGGCCAGAATTGACGAAGCCACGTAAAGGGTAGCCTGGACTATGATGGGCGCGACGCAATTGGGCAAGATGTGTCGCCACATTATTCTCGGGACAGAGGCTCCTTGCGCAACGGCTGCCTGCACAAAGTCTCTTTCTCGCACACTCAACACAGCGGAGCGCACGACCCTGGCGAATCTCGGAGCTTGGCTTACCGAGAGTGCTATAATTACGTTTGAGACTCTGGCCCCAAGCGCAGCCATGATGCCTATTGCGAGCACAATACCTGGAAACGCCATAAGGCCGTCGGCAACTCTCATGAGAATCTTATCGAATCGTGGAAGATATCCGGCTGCTAACCCCGCTGCGATTCCGACCGCAGCGCTTACGCTCACAACAGAAACTCCTATGAACAGCGATAGGCGCGTTCCATATAGCACGCGAGAGAACACATCGCGCCCGAGACGATCGGTGCCGAAAAGGTGCTCACGCGATGGCGGAAGTAGTCTCTTGGATCCACTTATAAGATAAGGGTCGTGAGGCGCAATCAGTGGAGCCAGAATCCCCACAACTACCAAGATGGTGAGCAGTATGCCGCCCGTTGTCGCCATCTTGTTGCGCCGTATTATGCGGATAAAGGTTCTAGCTTGCTCAAGAGTGTTAGGCTGCATCGTGTCCTCCTCAACTGTACCTTATCCGAGGATCAATAACTGCATATGTCAAATCAACAATCAGGTTGATGATAACGTACACAAATGCTATGAACAGCACCACACCTTGAAGGGCAGGGTAATCCCTTCGCGCAACCGAGTATATTAGAAGCATTCCGATGCCAGGGATGTTGAACACCTGTTCAGTTACTACAGCACCGCCCATCAAGCCAGCAACCGAAAATCCGATGACTGTTATCGTGGGGATGAACGCGTTTCTCAAGGCATGTTTGTATATCACCCTGCGCTCAGAAAGCCCTTTTGCCCTAGCGGTTCGCACGTAGTCCTGTCGTAGCACTTCAAGCAAATTTGCGCGCGACATACGCGCGATCGAGGCCGCAGAACTGAATCCAAGCGTGAATCCGGGTAGAATGAGAGTCCTTAACGTTGGCCAGAACCCGGGAGCCTCTAAGACGGCCACGTATCCGGATATCGGAAATACTCCCAAAACAAGCGCAAAGAGCAATATGAGGTTTAAGCCAAGCCAGAAGTTCGGCATTGCCACTCCGAGCAGTGCAACACCCATTGCCACGTGATCCAGCAGCTTGTTGTGATATACAGCTGCCATGGTACCCAAGGGCACTCCACATCCGATCGAAAAGCACAAAGCCATTGCAGAGAGAAGTACTGTTGGCTCGAGTCGGTCAGCAATTGCCTGTCTGACAGGCACCTTATGAAATAGCGATGAACCCATGTCGCCCTTGACCAACCGACCCAGCCAGCTCAAATACTGGACGGGTAACGGCCTATCGAGACCGAGTTCAGAGCGTAGTTGCAGCAGCTGCTCCTGGGTTGCATCTTCGCCTAGGATCATAATGGTCGGATCACCCGGAGTCATGTGTATGATGAAAAACACTATGGTTGCTACTATAAGCATTACGGGCAGCACGTATAAGAGTCTGCGTAGCGCGTATGCGGTCAACGAGCTCACCTCGATTGGCTGCACCGGCAGGCGCAGTTTCGCCTACCGGTGCAGAACTGGCTCAGTCAGATAACCATACGTTCCAGAATATCGGGTCGGGCATGTTGGTGTAGCCTTTTAACTTGTTGCTCAACACGTTTAGATGCGCGTAATCCCACAATCGTGCAGCCGGTACGTCTTCCCAGAATATTGCCTGCATCTCTTCCCAGATTGCGTAGCGTTTGTCAAAATCGCTCTCTCTGTTGAGTTCGGTCATCAACCGGGAGATGTCTTCGTTCTCCCACCAGCCAGGCCACGTCGGTGTGAAGATGATCATCTGTGTCGGATCGGTTCGGTACGTGTTCTCAGACGAGAAGATGTCCATTAACTCAGGTTTTGCGCGTCTTTCGGTAAGCGTAGGCCAGTCTACTATCTGTATGTCAAATTTGAATCCGAGAGGCTCCAGCTGCTGCTGGACTGCAAGAGCAACGTCATGTCGGCTGCCCTCTGTCACAAGCCACCTAATCGGTTCGCCAGCATACCCAGACTGGGAAAGCAGCTCTTTGGCACGCTCAAGATTGTGCTCATTGTACTTCTCGCTTCCGGATTCACTGAACCACACCGATTCTTTGGGCATCAATGACGGCTGCAACTGGCCCAATGGGCCGGGGCCAGCAACCAAGATGAGCTCGTCTAGGTCGAGCGCTGCGACAAAGGCCTGGCGTACCAGCTTGTTGCTCATCACACCCTGCTTCTTGTTGAAGACGTTCAGCACAAACCCCTTAAACGGGGTTACAACAGGCTCAATACCGGGTGCATTGTCTATGAGATCGTATTGATCTCCCGGAACGCTGCGCCCAAAATGGTAGTCTCCCGACTGCACGCCCGCGATTCTCACATTAGAGTCGAGCACTGGAACGAACACAATTTCGTCAAAATACGCGACCTTTTTACCTGCATAGCCGCGAGGAACGTCGTCATCGCGACCCACGCAGTCCTCGAACCTTGAGAGTTTGATCCAGCGGTCAGGAAGGTTCTCCACGAACCTGTACGGTCCAGTGCCGATAGGATGAGTTATCTCATTTCCTTCACCAACGCTGTCTAAGAGGCTTTTCGGGTATATCCCGCCTCCCTGATTCGGCATGCCAAGTATGGGGATCAATGTACCGAGTTCGTGTTTGAGTCTGAATGTCACGACGTACTTGCCGGTGGCTTCAATACTCTCAAGCGAATTTGCGAGTCCCCTGGCCACCGAACCTCGGGTCATCCATCTTTCTAGCGAAGCCACGACGTCTTCGGATGTCATCTCCTCGCCGTTGTGGAACTTGACGCCTTCTCTTAAGTGGATGACGTATGTTAGGCCGTCATCGCTCACCGTGTAACGGTCTGCAAGCATGGGAAACATTTCATAGTTTTCGTCATGGCCAAACAGAGTCTCTACGACGTGTGTACCAATAATCATCGTGCTGACTGAGGTGCTCCAGTGCATGTCCACAGATGGCGGCACCTCATTATGTGCTACTCTAAGCACACCGCCCATCACCGGTTCTGCTGTATCCGTGGTAGGTGGAGCCGGCGCGGCCGGCTGAGGATCCTGAGGACTGCCGCATGCTGACAAGAGCGCCATCACTATTACCAGCATGCAGATAAACGGCAGACTCGCCCTTTTCTGAGATCTACTCATTCTCTTGCCTCCTGTTCATTTTGGAAATCTCAATCAAACATACGTCCAAATCTGGTGCTACGTCTTTCTAAGCACCTTACCGCCGAGATGCCCAGTGTGATTACCGTCAACAACTGTGATCGTGCCGTTCACAACAACGTGCAGTATGCCTTCGGGATATTGATGAGGGTTGCTGAACGTTGCTGTATCGCGCACCAATTCGGGTGAAAACACCACTATGTCGGCGTACGCGCCTTCTCGCAACAAGCCTCGGTCGCTGAGTCCCAGTCTCTCGGCAGGCATACCGGTCATTTTGTGCACCGCTGTCTCGAGGCCGAATATGCGCCGTCTTCGCCAGTACTCGGCCAGGACTCGGGGAAAGTTTCCGTAGCTACGCGGATGCGGTTTTCCTCTGCTAAGCGCGCCGTCAGCTCGTAAGGCGCGGCCATCGGATCCGATCATGCTGAACGGGCTCTTCATTACCATCTCTACGTCCTGTTCGCATGTCGCAAAGATACACATTTGCACATTTCCGTCGGCGGATATCAGCATGTCAAATGCGGTGTCAAACGGATCGGCATGCAGTTTGTGTGCTATCTCCGAAACCATCATGCCCTCAAACGACTGGTCTGGTGTGTAGCTTACTACCATGATGTTTTCCCAGCCGGTGCCGTTAAGCCGACCCGACCACCCGGGCAATCCCTCAACCATCTGCGTGCGCAGTCTGTCTCGGATGGACGCGTCTTCTAATCGTTTCAGCAGATGCTTTCTGCCTCCATCGTGAATCCACGGCGGCAAGAGCGAAATCATGCCTGTGCTTCCCGCGGTGTAGGCGTACGCGTCAACAGTGACGTCGGAACCCGTATCGTTCGCAGTCTCGATCATCGCAAGTGTGTCTGAGACTCTTCCCCAGTTGTGTTTGCCCATACACTTGTGGTGGCTTATCTGAAGAGGGATTCCGGTTTCGCGGGAAATGTAGATTGCCTCCTCAACCGCATCTACTAAAGTGTCGCCTTCCCCTCGCAGATGGGTTGCGTGGAATCCGCCTGCCGCATGAACTGGCCTGCACAGTTCGATTATCTCGTCTGTCTCAGCGAAGCAGCCAGGGGTGTAAACAAGACCTGTTGATAACCCGACGGCCCCTTGCTCCATCGCCTGTATGACAAGGCGCTTCATGATTTGGAGTTCTCTTGCGGTGGGAGGACGTCGATCATAGCCCATCACATTTGCCCGAACGGAACCATGTCCAACAAGTGCCATAACGTTAACCGCAACGCCCTGTTCTTCCAGCGCGCCAAAGTAGTCGGCTATCGAAGGCCAACTGCCCTTTTCGAAGCCGTCTCTATCAGATGTGGCGTATGTCGCAGAACTGCCACAGTTGCCTACGACCTCCAGCGTTACACCCTGGCGCACTTTGCTGTGTGCTTCTGGATCCATCCAGAGAACACGGTCTGAATGAGAATGAATGTCTATGAACCCCGGTGACACCACGCTCTTGCTCGCGTCGATATCAACGTGTCCTCGCGATTCCACGTTACCGATACGGGAGATTTTTTCTCCGTCAATTGCTACGTCCGTTCGCCGCCCCGGTTTTCCCGAGCCGTCTACCACCAGGCCGCCGCGAATCACGACATCATGCACTAGAATGACTCCTCTCAATTGGTACTCACTGGTTTGCTCTTAGATCTCATCCCTAACTTTGTGTGCTGTCTTTGTCCCAGAACTCGATGTAGTGGTCAATCTGCTTTTCCAGTGACTCAATTTGCCTGAATGCCGGGAGAGTGGCGCTACCACGGTTTATCAGGATCCTTGCGCCTATGACGTTGATGAAGAACATGATGCCAACCAAAGAACTGAATGCCACGCCTTGGCTTCCAGCACAGAACACCATCGTCGAAAACGGCGTTAGCGGTGTTTCTTCGCGGTCTGTGACCAACACGACCGGAACACCCATTGCCTTGGCATGTCTTGCTATGAGTAACGATTCTTTCGAATAACGAGGAAGGTCGAACACGACAAGCACGTCATCTGGGCTTATCGCCATAAGACGGGCCATGTTGGCGAAAGTATCACCGTGTAGCTCCTCCACATTGATAAGGCAACGTCTGAGACGATGAGCCATAAACACCGCCGACGCTATGTTCAGTCCGTGGCCGAGTACGTAAACCTTGCGTGCTTGCATGAGCAGATCGGCTAGGTGATCGACGCGCCTGGCATCGAGCCCTTCGCGGGTGTAGTGTAGGTTTGTCATGTCGACGTCGTGATGATAGTCAAGGTAGCTCTGTGCGTCGCGTGCCAGTTTCTGAGTAGCCTCGGCAAGTCTATCGCCTGGGGCCAGCTGGGACTGTACGTTATCCTGGAGCACCTGGCGCATCTCGGGCAACCCAGAGAACCCAAGCGCATTCGCCAGCCGTGTAACCGTTGATTCGCTGCATTTTGCCGCCCTGGCGATTTGCGCGATGCTTTCGTAAGAAGCCTTCAAAGGGTTGGCCAATAAGTGCTGCACGATGCGTTTTTGCGCAGGCGAGAGGTCTGAAGCGTGCTTGTTCACCCGAGCAAGCAGTGCATCTGGTATCAAAGAAGCCACCTCCTGTTCAGACAATTACAAGAGTCTTTGCAGAGCATGAAAGGATTCTTGTATAGCCTTTTCTCTGCATGTGTTGAGATTCCTTCTGTCGCCGTAGATAATAATTTGGAGGATATTGCTTGAAAGCCCCAAATACATTCGAGGCAAGGTAGCACACACGTGGCTTGCATGCGTTTCGGTTATGCCAGCCGTGACCTAGTGAACTCCGGAAGAGGTCATAATTGATGAAACAACGCCGGCCGAAACCAGAACAACGCAACACAATGACTGAGGCGCGCACAGGAAGCGTGGTTTGGCGCCGCGCTGCCCATGCCCTCTTGGGATTAACGTTGGCTGTCTGGTTCGGCACCTTATTCAGCGTGCCTCCGGCAAGTCTTCACGGCTGGCTGGTGCAGCTGGGGTTTGCGTCTTTGGCTGCTGTGGCCTCGCTTCTTCTGGGTAACCTGATAAGCACTTTGCTAAGCCTATTTCACCGCAGAGTACCTGAACTTTATCGCTGGGTGTTGTTCGGTAGTGTGTTCTTGCTGTTCAATATGCTCATGCCGATGTTTCGGCAAGCATTTAACGTGGTCGTAGTTACAGCCTACGTTGTGGTTGTCGCCTCACTGTTTGGAGCAGGTATCGGCGGGTTGAACGCTTATGCTGGCCGAAAGCGCACGGTGGCAACTGCAATGCTGGCCGTGGGCGTAGTAGGTATTATCTGCGGGATCATCTGGTGCGTATGGCCGGGCCCCTCGCAGCAACTGGCATTCAGTATTCCAACCCCTTCTGCCGAGACGCTTGGTATCGGTAACCCGATAGAAAGCGGCATGTATTCGGTTTCATACCTGACTTACGGCAGTGGTACTGACAAGCGGCGCTCAGAGTACGCGCAAGATGTTACTATCCGCACTGAGCATGTCGATGTATCGCAGATGGTAAGTGGGGGAGGGGGCGTAACGGGCTGGCTTCGCCGAACGTATTGGGGGTTTGGGCTCACACAAGCCCCGCTCAATGCGCGAGTCTGGTACCCTGAGGGCACCGGTCCGTTTGCTCTTGTGCTAATTGTGCACGGCAATCACTCCATGGACGAGTTCTCAGATCCGGGTTACGAATATCTCGGGCAATTGCTCGCAACCCGCGGTTACATAGCGGCTTCGGTAGATCAGAACTTTCTCAACGGCGCGGGCGTGGTTGAAGCTGTGCTCGGCGGCCTAAAGCACGAAGATGATGCGCGTGCGTATTTGCTGCTTGAGCACTTACGGTTATGGCACGAATGGAACGATACGCCGGGACACCTGTTTGATTCAAAGGTAGACACAAGCAGAATAGCGCTAATCGGGCACTCGCGTGGGGGAGAGGCAGCCGCAACCGCAGCTGCGTTCAACCGCTTGCCTTCGCATCCGGATAACGCCGCGATACGCATGAACCATGGTTTCGACATCTCCACAGTCATAGCCATGGCTCCGTCAGACGGACGCTACCTGCCCAGGCAGCAGAGGACAGAACTGGTGGACGTCAACTACCTGGTGCTCCAGGGTTCTGCCGACGGTGACACACGCTCATTCTCAGGTTCGAGGCAGTACGATAGGGTCACCTTTTTGGGCAGCAAAGACTATCATAAGGCGGCCGTCTACATCTATGGTGCCAATCACGGGCAGTTCAACACCGAGTGGGGCTTGATAGACTTGGGCGCTGCGCTCTGGTTCATAAACAGAAAACAGATTATGCCCGAAGAGGAGCAACGCGCTCTCGCCAAACTGTTCATAAGCAGCTTCTTGGAACTCACACTTGGCGGCAGGCGAGAGTATACAGCAGTGTTCAGCGACCCGATGGTCGCACAACAGTGGGTGCCGCAAACTGCATATTTTGTGCAGTACCAAGCATCGGATATGATAATGCTTGCGTCGTTTGAAGAGGATATGAACCTTGAGACCGCAACCTACCCTGGCGCGCGAATAACAGGCGCAAACCTTACAACTTGGCGTGAAGAGCCGCCGATGCTGGGCTGGGGTGGAAGGCGTGACAGCGTAGCTGTTAGGCTCGGATGGAACGGTGAGGGCGGCTCAACGGCCTCTTACACGCTTGAGATTGCAGATGGCATCCGAATTGGCCGTGACGATGCGCTTGTGTTCGACCTTGCGAGTCTTAGCAGGCGAGACATCGCGCTTGACTTCAGCGTCAAGATAGTAGATCGAAACGGGAGAGAGGCTTCGCTTCCGCTCAGCCATATGACGCCACTGACACCGCAACTGCCTTATCGCATGTACAAGCCACCGCTGAGAGTGTCCTTTGAATCTGAGCCTGTGTTTGCTACCTACTTGTTCAAGGCAAGCCAGTTCATGGCCGAGAATCAAGAAATCGACCTCGGCAGCATAACGCAAATAGCATTCGTGTTCGACGGTTCTCCGATCGGCGAGATTTTTGCTGACAACATAGGTGTTCTGCTCGGCCGATAGGTGTGACAATTTACACACCTATCGGCATCTGCGCAATCTTCCGAGCCGGGACGCTTACCTACTCGCCAATAGGCCTCTTGAAGTAGTGCCATACCCAGCAGACGGCAACCAGTTCCCAGCCGCGTCTACCGTAATCGTTG
This sequence comes from uncultured Pseudomonadota bacterium, assembly GCA_964417635.1. GTDB lineage: Bacteria > Bacillota > Sulfobacillia > JAUYEF01 > JAUYEF01 > CAYQIY01. The sequence goes on from CAYQIY010000005.1 coordinate 29,474, forward strand.
AGTGCACGAGTGGTCGCCCCGCCAAGTCCCCAGATGAACACACATTTGTACTCGTACTTCTGCATATGGTCTCAACCCCATGTTCCGGCGCCAGCCTGCTATTCTCTTGCTGCTATGTAGTCATTGACGATTCTGATCACTTGTTCAGGCTTCCTGCTGGAAAAGGCTATCTCCCGAAAGCGGCCTTCAGCTAGAGACAGCATTACCCTTGGTTCGCCAACGGTGCTGTAAACGATCCGCCACTTGCCACCTGTTCTGGCAAGCCTGATACCCCAGCCACCATAGTGCAGTGCCGGAGTCGTGTCGAGCTCGCATTGAATGACATCTTTCCACTTGATTGAGTGCTTGATGAACCCGTAGCCCACTTTGATGCCGTCAGCGGATATGTCGATGCGCAAGCGGCTGAACAGGACTCCGATCGCCGCAAACAGCAAGACCATTCCGGCGAGGAACTCGTTTGACGCGGGCCTCGTGCCTACCGGGCCGACCGTGATCTGGCGGTACATGGTGTAGCCGAGCCAGCCGACCACGACGACAAAGATACCGGCGTTGAACTTGGAGAAAACCGTCTCGCGATACGTTTTGCCGGACAAGCAAGTCCCCCCTCATAAGGATGGCAATTGATACTCCAAAGAATCTGACGCTCTCGAGTTCACAATTGTTCGTGTGTAGTTCCTTAATTCCCCAAGTATTCTCCTGAAAAACTTGATATGCTTACTTTCCCTTTCTTACACAGGGTATGTTCATCATCGCGTGGAAACAAACGGGAATCGCTTAGCCCGTGAATAAGATGTGCCCAATAACTGGAGGTGTAGCCTGTGTCAGCCGCTTCTGGTAAGCTGGCGCGTGTGCTGTCGGCTTGCACTATTGCACTTGTGTTGGCACTGTGCGTCAATCCCTTTGTCGTCTTGGCTTCGCCACTCACCTTTTCAATGATAGGCGATCTCGACGTCGATGGGCAGGTAGGTATCTTGGATCTTGCACTGCTCTCATCAGAATATCTGAAGACAAGCGTGCACACTGAATGGCAGTCAGAGTTTGACCTCAACGGTGACCTCATCATAGACCTGTACGATTTCGTCGTCATATCCAAGTGGATGGGTTGTCCGGGGGCTCCTCAGCAGGTCAGCGCACAGCCGGGGGATCGTCACGTGGTGGTGAGTTTCGTACCACCTCAAAGTGACGGTGGGCACACTATCACGGGGTACACTGTGCGGGTGTACCGTGAGGCCGTGCTCGAAGCGCATCTTGGAACCACGGAGGCATCGGGCCCGGTCAGCGTAACCGGCCTCACGAATGGGCTGGCGTATTCTTTCGGAGTGACCGCGCACAACAGCGCAGGCCGCAGCCTTGAGTCTTATACCTCCGAGGTCACACCTGCAAGCGTACCCGATGTGCCCACCGGCGTTAGCGCAAGCGCGGGCGACGCTCAAGCGCTTGTGACGTTTGTGCCTCCAGAACAAGATGGTGGCAGTGCAATCTTGTACTATACCGTATACGTCTACCAGACAGGTGCGCATGAGCCGCACGTGTTGGTGACAGCATCTGAGTCACCTGTGCTCATAACAGGTCTTACGAACGACGCATCGTACGTGTTCAGCGTTGCTGCGACCAACGCTATTGGAGACAGCGCGCAATCCGCTCTATCCGAGCCGGTAGTGCCCTCAAGGTATACGCTTATTCCGTTCTCGGGAAGTCTGTGCTATTGCGGTCTTCCCATTACTCACGAAGGCGCGTTTACACATACAGTCGAATTCGAAGAAGACGGCCGAACGGTGAGCGCTCTCGCCATTTTTACGCCCGCTCAGTTGCAGCATCTTGCGATGCACCGAAACAGTGACGCTATACTAATGAACGATCTAGATTTTTCGATCTTTCCGCTTGGTAATGTTGAAGGTACTCCCATGCACGCGCTTGCATCTGCGGTCTCGGCCGGAATATCGTATTCCGGCCACTCTGTCGCGAACTTCGTGGGTGGCAATTTCGTGCCTATTGGCTCATCTTCCACGAACAGCTACACCGGCACTCTCTACGGTAACGGCAAGAGTATCTCGGGTCTCATAATAGCCGCGGAAAACGCCGCCAACGTTGGGCTCTTCGGCCACGTGACCGGTGGCGTCATAAAGGATGCGCACATAACAAGCGGGCAGGTGTCTGCCATTCCGGGCACGCTCCAGCCTATCGGTAACTGCGTCGGCAGTTTTGTTGGGTTGAGTAAGGGCGGAACGCTGCACGCGGTGAGCAACGCCGCATCGGTGAGCGGCTACTTCCGGGTGGGTGGACTTGTCGGCGAAAACGACGCCGGGACGATCAGTGCAAGTTACAATAGCGGTGCGGTGTCCGGTACACGCGACTACATCGGAGGCATAGTGGGAAACAGCTTCAACGCTTGCAATGTGATTGATTGCCATAATGCGGGTGAAGTCACCGGATACGAACGTGTCGGCGGTATTGTGGGATATCTCTTCGGCTATGACTACGCGAGGCCTGCGTTGAGCCTGAGTTCAAACAGCGGCCGGATAACGGCCACCCGAAACAGCGCAGGCGGTATTGTTGGGCAGAACGCCTGGGGCACAGTAGATAACAGTCATAACAGCGCCGATGTGAGCGCAAGAGCGGACGTTGGCGGTGTTATAGGTTCACACTTTGGTGTGGCAAGTGTGCTCAGCAACTCGGGATGCGTAAGTGGCTACGACAGCGTTGGCGGTGTAGTGGGTAACCACGTCAAAGGCACCCTGGCCAACAGCTACAACACTGGTAGCGTAACGGGCACAAACTACTACACCGGAGGCGTGGTTGGCTGGAACAACGATGATGCAATCGTCGACGAGGTGTATAACGTTGGTTCGGTTCAGGGTAGATATCACGTGGGAGGAGTCGTAGGTTGGAACGCCGGAGGTGGGTGGAATACCGATGGCGGCGTCGTCAGTTTGAGCCATAACATGGGCGTTGTCACCGGAACCGGGAGTGTGGGCGGCGTAGTTGGCAACAACAGTTACGACAGCAGCTACCGAAAGGGCGGTAGTGTAAGCGGAGTGTACAACACCGGTGCTGTGTTGGCAACCTCAATCAGCGCAGGCGGAATAGTGGGCTATAACAGCGGCCAGGTCGGCGAGAGCTACAACGCCGGTACGGTCAAGGCTACTTCATACGCCGGAGGAGTGATCGGCACAAACAGCACGACCGGCACGGTTACGGACTGCCACTGGCTGCTAGGAACAAACCTCAGACCCGGTTCAGAAGAACTCGGTATCGGTGATGGTAGCGGTACCACCTCTACGTTTGCCGATGCACAGATTGGTTCAATCCACGTTAGTATGTCGGATATCAGTGCGAGCGCAGGCGGAATGGCGTCAGGTGCTATAACCGGCATAGAGTTCAGCGCGTTCGCTGGTGCGAGTCCTCCCGAATTCGGAGTGCTTCAGGCGTCTTATTCGGGAACCCAAGGAGAGATAGTCATAAGCGTACACTGTGTGCCCAGCACAACACTGTCGGTGGAAACCTCGACAGACCTTCCGGCGCTTGTCAGTACCGGAGGCACTGAAGTTTTGCCTGAACCTGTCGGAGACGGCACTTACAGCATCACCGTGACTTCTGGTACATGGGTGTTGATTCGTGCTCTGGCTGAACAACCTGTACTAAGCCGTACGTACACGATATACGCGAAGTAGACGAAAAGGGATAAGACACTGATTTCTGCAGACTGACCAGAATAGAACCCGTCTCCTGATCATCCGGAGGCGGGTTCTGGTATCTGAGAAGTACGGCTTTCTCCGAAAGCGAAGCGAATAGCCCAGAAGTACTGGTAGGCACCGCATAATTAGCAGGAAAGATGGATAGCGCCGAACACTACGAGCGCACAATAGTAACAGCCTACGATTCGCGCATCAGCCTCTGAACAGAGCGTGTTGCAAGCAGCCAATAGGCGACGCTCACTTTGAGAAGGTCTCCTGGGATAAACGGGAGTACTCCCATCACGATGGCTTGTCTGATGCCGATGTCAGTGACGACAGAAAGGTGTACCGCTCCGAACGTTGCGACCACCAACACGCCTCCTACTACCAGCGCTAGCCACAGCCTCCAGCGCTTGTGATCTCTAGTCCAGAGACTGCCAGTTACCCAAGCGCCCGCGGCAAAACCGACTATATATCCTCCGGTTGGGCCGAGCAGGGTGCCAATGCCAGCCCGGCCGCCTGAGAACACCGGTAGCCCGGCTACCCCCAGCAATATGTACACGCTCATCGATGCAAGTGCTTTTGAGCGTCCCAGCACAGGGCCAACAAGCATCACTGCGAGCGATTGGCCCGAAATCGGGACGGGGCTAAAAGGAAGAGGAACAACCACATATGCCAGAACTGCGGTGAGCGCCGCAAACAGCGCAACCAGCGTAGTCGATTTGAGAGAGCGTGTCTTGTTTGCCATATACGCATTGTACCAGGTTGTGCAGCGCTCTTGGAATCAGCAGTTTCTTGCTGGCTGACACAGCGTCTCTGGTAGATATGTGTTTCGTGGAGCGAAGTATTGTGTTCGTACCTCTTGCATGTATGTACATAACGTGAGAAACTTGATAACCACAGGAGACAATGAAGATGAAGAGTGTCTTTGCGCTACGTACCGCAGCAGGATGCTTACAAAATGAGTGTGTTGGGAGTGATTATGATACCGCGCCGACCCAAACCCCGACTTGTCGAGTTCATGCCATTGGCGACATATTTCAAGCCTGCAGGTATGCCGCTTTACTCATCGGATGAAGTCACGCTTGGAGTTGATGAACTCGAGGCGATCAGGCTGAAAGACTGTGAAGGGCTCAACCAGGATGAATGTGCGGCTCGAATGAATCTTTCGCAAAGCGGTTTTCAGCGAGTCTTGACCGCAGGAAGACACAAAGTCGCCAGGGCGCTTGTGTTAGGGCACTCAATTCGTATAGAAGGCGGCAGTTTCGACCTGGTTCCGCCTATGCGTGTGTGCACCGACTGCGGCGCCAACTGGCGAGCTAAGTCAAGAGAACGCTTGAACGAGCAAGCACAGTGCCCCAAGTGCGGCAGCACCGCTGTTTCGTCCAGGTGTCCGCGTAAAGCTCCGCGAAGGTTCTTCTAGATTCGAGTCCAAGAACCAATATGCCGGGTGCCATCACAGAGATGCAACACAACCCTCTGATGGTATCCGGCTTTTGCCTGCCCATTGCGCTCTGAATATACACAAAAAGACGACTGATGATGCGGAATACGCCAAAACACTAGTGCCATTTTGATTGATATAAGACACAGTATACTTCATTTGTGGTATATAACACAATAGATATTTATACAGCTGATTATAAGTAATATTAGTTAATAGTACAAAGGTACCCACGGCTGTTGCCACAAACCCTCACAAGCATTAGCACAGTGCTAAAGAACACTTGGGAGGTGGATTGTATTGGCGCAGGGTCGAGTGGGCATCTTTGTGTTTTTACTCGCTTTTCTTGCTGTCGCGTTCATATGGATGGACTCGGCAAAGAAGGGCAAGCGGCCCAAGGTCAGGCGGATCGCCGCGCTCGAGGCTATCGAGGAGGCGGCCGGACGTGCCACGGAAATGGGTCGGCCCATACATATGACGTTTGGGAGTGGTGAACTGAGCGCGCCCGTGCTTGCAGGACTGCAGGTCTTGAGTGCAGTGGCAGGAGCGTGCGCGAGGCTCGGCACGAATCTCTACGTTTCGGTGTGTAGGTCAGAGACGTATCCGATGGCGCAAGAGATCATGAGGATAGCGTACGCTCAAGAATCCAAACTTGAAGAGTACAAGCCCGACAACGTGCGTTTCTTCTCCGAGGCACAGCAGGGCTACACGGCAGGTGTACTCGAGCTGATGGAGACGCAGAAGGTGGCGGGCAACTTCATGGTAGGCAACATGCTTGCCGAGTCCATCACGTTTGCCGAAACAGGCAACAGACTCGGGGCGATACAGCTCGGCGGCGGCGCTGCAGACGCGATGTTCTTGGCGACATGCGACTACGTGCTGCTGGGGGACGAACTGTATGCGGCCGCGGCAGACATCTCAGGTGACGCCAACCAGATGGCGTTTCTCACAGCAGAAGAAGCTGGCAAGTACTTGCTGCTGGGGTTGATCGTTCTTGGCAGTGTGATGACTACTCTGGGTAACCAAGCTCTGGTCAACCTTATCAGAAGGTAACACAGCCGTTAGTAGGAGGTGGAATGATTGTTCATTAGAAAGCAGCTACCCGTTCTAGTGGGCTTTGTCGGCGGGATCATCGTGCTCGGAGGCTTCTTCTTGACCGACCCCAGTTTGCGTAAGGCCGCTTCAACGGTAGTATCATGGCGCACTACGCTCGCCGCTTTTGCACTTGTACTCGGCGCGATGAACTTGGTGAAGGTGAACTGGAATCGGGCTTCGGCGGGAAAGCCAATCGATAGGCTTGCTGGCCTGGCGCTTCTGGTGCCGCTCGTAATAATGGTAGTGATCGGTCTTACTTCCGGCACCACTGCCAAAGTGTACGCTTACATGTACGATAACGTATACCGTTCTGGCGCAGCGACTGTGTTTTCTCTCAACGCGTTCTTCGTTGTGTCCGCTGCTTACCGCGCTTTTAGAATACGCAATGCCCACGCCGCTCTGTTTATGGTAGCAGGGCTCATAGCAGTGCTTGGGCCAGCTTCGATAGGCGCATACCTCTGGGGTCAGCTGCCTGTTATTGCCGACTGGGTGCTCAAAGTGCCTTCGATGGGAGCCACTCGAGGGTTTGAGATCGGGCTTGCACTCGGCATAGTGAGCATGGGCGCGAGGACTCTGCTTGGTATCGAGCGTGGCTACTTTGGCGGGGAATAGTAACTGGCTAGCACGAAGGGGGATGTACCTTTGGAAAAGCGAGATATATGGTCGACTCTGAGCCGGATCGACGCAAAACTGTTATACGCACTATTGGCAGTGTTCATCATCGTTCCGCTCATAAAGCCGCTAGGATTGCCGATGTCGATACCTGCGGAAACTCGTGCGGCTTACGATTTCATCGATGCACTGCCTGACGGCTCGCTTGTGTTGTTGTCTGTTGGGACTGACCCGCAGACAGAAGCCGAGACTTGGGCTCAGGCAATTGCGATGGGTAGACACTTGTTGTCCAAGAAATGCAATCTTGTACTGATGTCGGTCAACTCAGTGGGGCAGCCTTACGCAGAACGGCTCGCAAGTATACTGCAAGAAGAGTTCGGGCTCGAGTACGGACAGGATATATGCGTGCTCGGATTCAGGGCAGGTGAAGAGACCGCAGTCGCAGGCTTTGCGGGTGACTTCCTAACACTCTACAACGCTGATTATAAGGGCGCGCCCGTAAAAGAATTGCCCATGCTAAAAGGCGTGAGTTCTGCGGCAGATTTCAAACTCATCATCGACTACCAGTACAAGGCGTCCGCGATTTGGTTCGCCAGACACGTCGGCGGGCCCCACAAAGTTCCGGTAATCGCCGGAAGCCGCGCCTCAAGCGCGCCCAATATGATGCCGTATTACGCATCAGGTGACTTTAAAGGAGTGCTACCCGGCATTCAGGGTGGTGCGGCATACGAACGTCTACTCCAGAGGCCTGACCAGGCCACAAAGGGTCTGGATGCTCAGTCCATGGGCCTCATACTTGTAATCTTGAGTGTGCTTATAGGAAACGTAGCAACGGTGATGGGTGCGCAGGCCAAGTCCAAGAAAGCCTGAAGAGGCCATTTCCAAGTGTAGGGAGGTTTAGTACTTGAACATAAGTACTGAGTTAACAGTATGGATCGCGGCGCTCATGACATTAGGTGTCTACAGTTTCGCGTTCGGGGATAACCCAGTATACAGAATCATCTCAAACCTGTTCGTCGGTGTGGCCGGCGGCCACTCAATAGTGGTTGGTTTCCTGCACCTGAGGAATGCGGCCTGGTTTCCGCTCGTACGAGACGCGCAGCTTCTGCAGCTGATACCCATCATAGGCGGAGTGCTGCTGCTCACGAGGCTACTGCCGGACAAGCGAGTGTCCGTGCTCGGCAGAGTGAGTCTTGGGTTCATGGGCGCTGTATCAGGCGTGGTATCGATGCAGGGCGCACTTGAGACAAACCTTCTCAGGCAGGTCGTGGCGACCATGAACCTCAGGTTGGACAACTTGAATAATATCATCATACTGGTTGCCACCGTGTGTACTCTTGTTTACTTCCTGTTCTTGCACCAAGGCAAGTACAGCAAGGTGATAAACCCCATCAGTGAGGTCGGCAAATACGCGATGATGGTAAGCTTCGGCTACATATTCGGAGCAGGTATTGCCGGTACGATGACACTGCTTGTCGGCCGCATGCAGTTCTTGGTCGGGCAGTGGCTGGGGATAGGGCTGTAAGCACAAGACGCTAGTGAGCATTGACTGAAAAGGAGTGGATCCAGTGCTTGACCGCAACAGCAAGTTGAATCGCCCACTGTTCGTGACTGAACCGGTAACACCAATGGATGTGCACACCAGAGTGTGGCGCGAGCGCGCCGAGAATGCGCCGAAAGACCCGTTCGACAGGTATGCGTTCTACACATCGCGGAGCATATTCGTAAGACACCCTGAGATTTACCTCCGCGCTGACAGGCGCTTCCACAAGCACGTGTCGAGCGTGCCGGGTTACCACAACGCGTACCTCGAGGACGATCGCGAGAGCAGAGAGTTCTTGCCACATTCGCAGTATTACCGGTCTGCCCCGTTCAGCCTAGACCTGTTCCCCTGGGATAAGACCAAGACGGTTACTTCATACTCGCGGTTGCTGCCCGATAGATATCCGTTCTTGCCTGTGCTCGACACTCGGATGCTGCCTTGTGCAACCACACTGAAGACGACCAACAAGACGGTCACCGAATTGGAAATGGCCGCAATACGCTTTCTTAAGGCGTGCGAGCAGAGCGGCTCATCCGACGACGTGTTTGTGTTGTACTCTGAAGACGGTCTTGCATGGGTGTGGCACGATAGCGCATTGTACTGTGCGGCTACAGGAAAGCAAGTCGAGGGTACCAAAGGCAAGATAATCCTCGTGATGAACGACCGTACCGCTTGGTACCCGCTCATGAAGCGAACCGAGGCAGATGCACGGCTCACGGCAGTGCTGCAAGCACTCGGACTTCGTGCCGAAGAGTGTGTGCCAAAGCTCACCCAAGAAGAACAGGCGTTGCTGCCCAAGGTCGCGAAAGCAACCGCTCTCAGCAGCTCAAAACAGGAAGCGGCGGCGACGATAGCCGCGGTCAGAAGCACGGGCAGATACACACGCTGGTTCGAGTTCCACACGCTGTGGGATGAGATAATGCCAGCGAGCAAGGAACGAGCGTGGCAGTACTACGGTTTCATGGAGCAGTTCATGATACGCGCGAATAGCCTGAGCCCCATAGTGGCATACATGGCTTCTTGCGCAACAAATGTTGAGGGCTACAACAAGATTCTCAGCATAGACAGGGAATGGATTGATCTTGCGGCGTTGCCTAACCGCAACTACGTGTGGGGGCACTTGTGGGACGAGTGTCTGGTCGAGTATACCGTAGACGAGTCGGCTAGGATGAACGCGGCGCACTGCATGGCGCAGGCGTGTATCATAAGCGCTGTGCTTGAACTCGCAGACATAGATCATTACCTGCTTGAGGGAGAGGTTCCAGGCTCGCACCACTACGTGTTTGTGCCGGATTTCGAGTTCACCTTCGATAACGGCAAGCTGCAGTCATCGCAGAACACGATCCACTGGAACGGACCTCGGGGAAACAAGGTGATTGCCAGATTCCACTACAAGGGCAAGTTCTCTTCGCCTATTGCGGGTGGGCATTACTCAGGTAGCTTCTCGCCTAAAGAGGCGGTCGAAGTGTTGAAGAGGCTTCAGTCGTTCTACAACGATCGCATACCTGTGTACAAGAATGGCGAGCACGAGACCAAGAAGCCAAGGATGGACATGAACAGGATTCCTGTTACAGAGAAGTTCGAGATCTTGCTTGACGAGGAATGGGAAGAGCTGCGCTTGCCCTAGGCAGAGTATCCCTGATACTGAGGCCGGGTTTTTGCCCGGCCTCAGTCTAGACAAGCCGGAAAAGGGGAGATACACGTTTTGGATGCCACGTTAAGAGCTATCAGGTTGAATGTTAACAAGTACGCCGAGTGTTTGGAGTTTTACCGCGACGTGCTTGGGTTCAAGTTACATTGGGGAGATGACTCGACGCTCATCGCAGACTTCATGCTTGGCTCGACCATGCTCGCCATATGCCGGGTTGCACCGAGCGAATCTGGCGCAAGGCGCGGATCTGATGACCGCGTCACAATCGTGCTTCGTGTCGACGACTTGGACGAAGAATATGCTCGACTGAAGCAAAGAGGAGTTGAATTCGTGACAGAGCCAGAGGACATGCCCGCGTTGCACGTGAGGGGAGCAAGGTTTCGTGACCCCGAGGGCAATCTGCTGGAGATAAATGTTCGGCTTTCTGGCTAATGCTGAGTAGAGTGGAGGTGACATAATATGCTTGCGATAGTCAACGCGCATGTGCTGCCGGTGTCAGCACCTCCGATCTCCGGCGGCACAGTACTGATTTCCGAAGGGCGTATCGTGGATGTGGGCAAACAGGTGAGCGTACCGGCATCGGCACAGCTCATAGATGCCGGAGGTCGCACTCTGACTCCTGGACTTATAGATGCACATTCGCATGTTGGGTTAACCGAGATCGGCGTAGGATGGGAAGGCGCGGACGCTCACGAGAGCGGTGCACCGGTGTCTGCAACCAACAGGGTGCTCGATGGAATAAACCCTCGAGATAACGGGTTCAGTGATCTGGTAAAGGGCGGCGTCACGTGTGCCAACGTGCTGCCCGGAAGCGCCAGCGTATTATGCGGCGTGGGCGCGGCGGTGAAGTGCACCGGTAGCGTAGCTGATGAGATGCTTCTGCTTGAGCCGACTTGCGTCAAGGCAGCACTCGGTGAAGTGCCCAAGGCGAGGTTTGGGGCAAAGGGAAGACCGCCTATGACCCGTATGGGAATAGCAGCCGTGTTGCGTGACGCGCTCTACCGGGCGAAAGAATACGCCGAGAAGAACGAAGCCAAACGAAGATACGACCGTGACACAAGTGTGTTGGCTCTTGTCATAAGAAAACAGATTCCGCTCGCGGTGCATGCGCATCGTGCGGACGATATAGCCACGGCCATTCGACTCGCTCGCCAGTTCGACATCCGACTGACAATAGAGCACGCCACAGAAGCCGACCTTGTGCTGGACATGCTCAAGTGTTGCGGCGCGAGCGTTGCGTTTACACCGGTCGCGCGGCAGCTGATGGCCCCAGAAGCTCAAAGGCGAGGTTTTGAGGCGCCTGTTCGATGTGCCGAACACGGCATACCGTTCTGCCTTGCAACCGATCATCCTCAGTCCAATGGCAAGTACCTGAGCGTTTTGGCAGCGCTTGCAGTAGGTTGGGGTATGCAATATGAACAAGCGATACGCGCCATAACACTCGGCGCTGCAGAACACGTGGGTATTTCGGATTGGGTGGGTTCGATCGAACGCGGAAAGCATGCCGACCTGGTACTCTGGTCGGGAGACCCACTAGAATTCAGCACATTTGCCGACTACACCATCATAGACGGCAGAGTCGCGTACGCACGGGAGGTGTGCGAATGAGCACTCTTACAGCGTATGTGCACGCAACGATCTACCCTGTAGCAGCACCACCTATATATGACGGCATCATGCTTGTGAGAGACGGTAAGATACTGGCGGTTGGAGGAGCCGATTTGGGCATACCGGATGGCGCTGAACTCTGCGATATGAGCGGGCTGTCTGTGATGCCCGGACTCGTTGATGCGCATTCGCATGTCGGCATCATGGGAGACGGCGAGGGCCAAGCTGCAAACGATTCGAGCGAGAGCGCAGAGCCCGTCAATGCGAAGATCCGTGTCATAGACTCGGTAAACCCGCGACAGCGCAGTTTTGCGATGGCGCGTGAAGGTGGAATTACCACCAGTTGCATAATCCCGCTCGGAAACCCCATAGCAGGGTTGACGTGCGTGCTTAAGACGGCGGGCGACGTGTTAGACGATATGGTGCTCAAAAACCCTGCCGGACTCAAGTCTGCGCTCGGCGAAGCTCCGAAGCGTTCGTACGGCCAGAAAAGAGGGCAGCCACCGTTTACCAGGATGGGCATTGCGTGCATGGTCAGGAACTTCCTTGCACAGGCAGAAGAGTACAACCGAAGCAAAGCCAAGTCCGGATTCAATGAGTCTCTCGAAAACGGTGCCATGCTGTTCCGCGGTGAGATCCCACTTAGGATTCATGCCCATCGTCAAGACGACATAGTGACTGCCGTCAGGATTGCCGAAGAGTTCGGCATTGCGTATCGCATCGAACACTGTACCGAAGGCCATCTTGTTGCGGATTTTCTGGCGCGCCACCGTGTAACCGCACACGTGGGGCCGGGCCTGTTCTGCAGGACGGCTCAGGAGTGGGCAAATGCCGATGAGCGCAACGCGGCCATACTTGAGCACACAGGTGTCAAGGTATGCCTCATAACAGACCATCCGTTCTTAGATAGCAGGTATCTTATGACGTCGGCCGCGATGGTGCACAAGTACGGCATGAGTTTTGCGGGCACGCTTCGCTCGATAACATTATCTCCGGCCGAGTCGTTGGGGATAGAGCGTAGAGTGGGTTCGCTCGAACCCGGAAAAGACGCCGACTTTGTGGTACTTAGTGGAAGGCCGTTTAGTTACAAGAGCGTAATACTAGCAACATACATAAACGGCGTTGCTGTATACCGAAGACCTGAGCAATGCTAGGCTGCGCCAAGGGGGGGTTGGTACGTGAAAGGGTACCCGAGTGTCGTACAGGCCAGCATAGTGGTAGCAGAACGTTCGCGTTACCTTAACGCAATGTGGTCAGAATTCGGTCTCTCGATGCTTCTAGAATGCGGTTACGAATCCGGAGAGACTCGAACTATACTGTTTGACACCTCAACAAGCGGAGAACTGCTGCTACGGAACTTGAAAGCACTCAACACACCTGTTGAGAGCATAGATTACGTGGTGTTGTCGCACGCGCACTACGACCATACAGGTGGGCTGGCTGACCTAATCGAAGCCGAAGGCTCGAGGTTTGTGCTTATAGCGCACCCCGAGATTTTAAGGCCTGTATACAGCGTGAGACGCGGTCTCAAATTCATCGGGCTCGAGCCGGAAGTGTTGTGCATGTTGCCTGAGTCAAGGCTTCTGCTCGCTGAAAACTCGTTTGAGATCATCCCCAAAGTCGCATTCAGCGGTACCATAAGGCGCCAGACAGATTTCGAACAACCAGAGGTGGGTGTATACACCAAGCAGCATGGCAGATTCGTTGAAGATCCAGAGCTTGACGATGTAGCGCTAGTCATTACGCTTAGTGAGGAAGAAATCGCGGTAGTGACAGGTTGCAGCCACGCCGGCGTCATAAACACGCTGCTTCATGCGCAGCAGATCTCAGGCAGACAGCGTGTAAGAACGCTTGCGGGAGGATTCCATCTAGTAGATCTCGAGCAGCACGTTCGCGACAAGACCGTGGATATTCTAGAGCAGATTAACCCTGAGAGCATATACTCTGGCCACTGCACAGGCCAAAATGCAGAGAGAATGCTAAGTAGCCGGTTCGGCGAGCGGTATACTGCGTTCTACACGGGAGATACGTTCAGGCTGTAGTATTGTGTGAGCAGAAGATACTGAGCCTCTTTCCTGATATACGGAAAGAGGCTCCTATTCGTGTGCGTACTCTCGCATTGAAGAGACGAAACCGGGCACAAGCCGTGGGTCGAACTGAGTGCCTGTGCATCGCTCGATTTCATCCAGAGCACCGTCGTGCGTCCTCGCGCCGCGGAACGGGCGGGGGCCAGTCATGCTGCAGAACGCATCCACCAGAGAAAACACACGGCACTCAGTAGGTATCTCGTCACCTGCAAGACCCAGCGGATAACCGGTGCCGTCCCATCGTTCATGATGCTTGAGGATCAGATCCGCAACTTCAGCCAGGTCGGTGCAGTGAGACGCAATGCGATGCCCCTTCTCGGGGTGGGTGTGCACAAGCGCTCGCTCTGCGTTTGTGAGCGGACCTTCTTTGAAAAGCACATGGTCGGGTATAGATATGGTGCCGATATCATGCACATGTGCCAATAAGGATAGTCTGTGTACCTGTGACTCAGTCAGCCCTAGTCTACGACCCACAAAGCATGCAAGCGCGGAGAGTCTGTGCGTATTTTCAGATGAGTCGTAGTCCTTCTTCGCCATGTTCAATAACAGTGCATCGGCGATTCGTTTGTGCGCCTCGTTCCTGCGCGCAATCTTGTCTCTGTACATCAGGTCATCTGCGGTCTGCACAGCGCGGGCGATTTCGGATGGGCTTTGTGCCATCGAAAGCCCGATAGACATCACGAGCGGAATCTCGGGATTCTGCAGATTGTATTCTTCCACCCTATCTCTAAGGTGTTTTGACATTAGCTTGCCTTGTTCTTGATCTGTGCGAGGCATCAACACAACAAACTCGTCTCCACCAAACCGCGCGAGGCTATCTTGCGGCCTGACTGCTTGGCGCAGCACATTCGCACATGCGATCAACATCTCATCGCCTTTTTGGTGACCCAGTGAGTCGTTTATGAACTTGAGAGCATCAAGGTCTACTGAGATGACGCTTACCGGGAATTCGTCGGGGCGTCTCATCGAACGCATCTGGTCTTCTAAGTATGCGCGGTTGTGCAGCCCGGTCAGCCTGTCTTCAAAACTGAGCTGCCATAGTTTGGCTTCGTGTTGCTTTCGTTGGGTGACCTCAGTGGCGATCTCAAGCCTTACCATGCGGCCGTCGACCCATCGAATTGCCCTCGCGTGGCAGTCGAACCAACGCCCAAGCGATGTGTTGTGAAACTCCCAGTGATGCACACCTACTGGTTCGTTGTTGGCATCAAGCAGCTCCGAACTGATGCATGTGCTACACTCAGATGAAGCCTGAGCGTGCACCGATTCCCAGCATTTTTCGCCCACCACTTCTCCAACCGAGTCACGTGCGCGCCTGTTTTGAAACAGCACTTCGTTTGTTGCTAGGTCGATCACATAAACGTGTGCATCCATGCTGTCCAGCACGCTGAGCAGCATCTGGCGCGAGGCTTGAAGCTCTTGCTCTGAGTTTTTGCGTGCGGTGATGTCGTGCCCGAGAGATAATCTGCCGATGGGCGCGCGGTTCTTGCCCATAACATCGGATACCGTTACGAAGAAGTGCTTCGTATGGCTACCGGTGTTCACCGCGAGGTCAAAACTGGTCACACCGCCGTCTTGAACTGCCCTGACCCACTGCGGCCATGCGCTGAGCGCTTGTTCAACTGGTCTACCGAGCACCTTAGGAGTGAGACTTTCGTGGCCTGTGGCTAGCAACGCCACTGCGGCGGGGTTTGCATCGACGAGTCTGCCTTGCATATCGCACACGAGCACCACGTCTTTGGCGTTTTCAATCACTTGCTCTCGCGCTATCGGCCACACTTCAAGCAGACGGTAGCGGAATATTCCCCATGCTATCAGCAGGCCGGATGGGATGAACGTTATGACCGTAGATCCGTAGGGCCTAAAAGGGTGAACACCCAGGAACAGCGCGACGTTTGCGATAAAAGGCAGCAAGAACGCGAGCAAGAACAATACTGCCTGGCTTCTGTGAAGCTTGTTTGCGCGTCTTACCGAGCGAGCCAGTAGAAAGCCTGCGGCACCAAGCAGCAGGTACGAATAGACAATGAATACCAAAAACAAGGGGTTTCGCGTTACCTGTGTGAGTGCAAATCCTTCGACCACAACCAGGCTGACATCCCTGCGTGCGAGATAATGGAAATCGTTTGTCCATATGAGCAATAGCGCGAACACCGAAGGTAACGCCAGGAACGGTAGGTGGCTCTGTTGTAGCCTTATGCCTGTCTCATCGAATTCGATTGCAAGCCAGAGCCATACGGGTGGGGAAAGCAGTATTCCTATTTGCTGCACGTTAAGCCAGAAGATTCTCGATGCGAGTTGCTCGCTGGATATCTCGATCGTGTAGCTGAGAGACCACAGAAGCGCAAAGCCCATGAGCACGCCAAAGCAGCGAGCGCCTCTCACGCCGGTATGTCGCAGAGCATATAACGCAAGTAGCAGCGTCACTGCGATGGAAAGAAAGAGTAATGCATCGTACACAAACTTTATGTCCATACACGCATACGTCCTATGAGATACTTCTGGAACTACTGTTCAACCGTTTTGAGCTCTGAGATGTTCGTGCGCCGCTTTGAGCAACTCGGGCCTGGCTAAAAGGTCTAACGCCATGAACGCCAGAATTTTTGCCGCTTTTATGGTCTGTTCAAGCGCATACTCTGTCACTGTCGAGTCAGCCATTTCTCGGGAGTGGCCTCTTGCCTCTGTTATCTTGTAGCCTATCTGGATTGTGGGGCATACCCAGGAGACTGCACCTACGTCGCTAGTGCCGCCGCCGGACAAATCTGGTGGCTCAAGCACCTTTTCACCGAGTCCGGCAAAATGCTTATGCGCCAAGTCTTGAAGCACAGGATAGCTGAGGCACTCTTTGAAAAGCAGCTCGTGATGGCACCATTTGAGCTCTGTAAGGTTTGCATCAGCGGCAGACTGTGCGCAACGAACGATCCTGGGTATGAGCGTATTCTCTACGAACTGCCAGCTACGAGATCTAACCGTAAAACGCATCTGTGCGAACTCAGGTATTACGTTTTGAGCTTCGCCCCCGTGCGTTATAATCCCGGCAAGCCTTACATCGTCACGCAACTGGTTGCGAAGGTTTCGTATCATCGTATAGGCGTGTACGCATGCGTCGAGCGCGTTGATTCCCTCTTGCGGATTGCCGCCAGCATGCGAGGGCTTTCCGATGAAAGTGAGCTCCACAGGGTGAGAAGCCCAGGAAGTGCCTCCGACGCCATTTCGCACACCCGGGTGCGCCAGAAACGCAGCGTCTATGTGATCGAATACTCCTCGGTCAGCCATAGCTACCTTGCCACCGTATGACTCTTCAGCTGGCGTCCCGATAACCAACCAAGAGACTTCGTGAGATTCTGAAGGAAGAGCTCGCTTAAGCGCAATACCAGCGGCGAGAGAAGCTGCCGCTATCAGGTTGTGGCCACAGCCGTGGCCTATGCCTGCAAGCGCGTCGTACTCAGCCATGAACGCGAACGCAGGTCTAGACCGGCCGGTTCTCGCGATGAACGCGGTATCAAGGCCTGCAACTGCGCGCTCAATATCCCAGCCGTCTGTCTCGAGCAGAGATGTGATCTTTCCCATCGCATAGAACTCTTTGAGTCCTATTTCTGGGTTATTGTACAGGCTGACCGCTATATCGCTGATGAGCGGTTCTAACGAATCAATGTGGCTCGACACTTGAGAGTAGTACGATTCAGCCTTGCGTTTCACTAGAAAGTCCCTCCTTGCGTGGGAGCAAACGACATCAATGCATGATTCGACCAGAATACCGCTGCAACCTTGCAAATGGTTCTGTTTTTGCAACTTAGCAGTTGTGTTATACGAAGATCGGGCTGCATCATGCCAATGGAAGGTGTATTATGAAATCAGGTAACGGGTATATATGCAAATTGTGCAGGGGGGCAGGATATGTATGCTTTTGGTCCCGTGCCATCGAGAAGGCTTGGACGAAGTCTTGGTATGAGCAATGTGCCGGCAAAGCACTGTTCGTATTCGTGCATATACTGTCAACTCGGTGGAGGATACAAGACATCCTGTGCGAGGCAAGAGTTTGGCTCGCCAGATGAGATCGTGCGTGAGGTCGAAGCATGTTTGGAACGAGCACTGCGGTCGGGCGAGCAAATTGACTATCCTACATTCGTGACTGACGGAGAGCCCACTTCTGACGCAAACCTTGGGCGCATGATCAGACGGTTCAACGACACGGGTGTAGGCACTGCGGTTATTGCCAACGAGGTCTGCGGTTGAGCGGTTCCTCGAAAGCAGTGGTGCGGCGTGGGGGTGCGTGGTGGCGCTGTTAGAAGATGCAAGACTGATGGACGCAGGATGCACAGGCCGACTATCTGAGAAGTCTCAAGAAGCGAAATCCGGGAGATGTTTTGGTACATCTGCTCTGGAATAGGTTGACGTGAGAAGAAAACAAAGATACGACTCAAGTGGTGGGCATTTGCCCATTGCTTGGACGAAGCAGATGGGAAGCATGCCTAGGTCTAGCGGAACACGCCCGGACATCTCAGGACAGATGGCTGCAGGCGGCAGCGGTCATTGCATTACGCTTCTCGACGTTACTGCGACTCCGAGACGAATCGGAGGACATGCTTCTCATGCCGCTTGGGGAGCGAGACGTTCATCGATTGGGCACGGTGCTGGCGAAGACTTGGACTCCGAAGAGGTTTTGGATGAAGAAGACGGCGTCTTCAGTGCCGGTAATTCGGGCGCCATTTCGTTGAGAAATACTCTTTCTTGGAGGGCCGCAGTGCCCTCTACTTCGTTGTAGAGGACACATGTTGTCTGCTTACAACTCTTAGTGGTGTTTGAGACTTGTGAGTACATGTTGTGGCAGCTCGTTCGAGCGTTCGTCTTTGTGTTTGCCCAGTTCACGGCGAGTAGAGGTTGCACAGTCTTTGGGTTTGAGAAACGAATATGGCACCAAACCAGTATTGGTGAACTACTTGAAATGAAAGGATAGAGCCCTGTTCAATGAATAAGAAGGCAATGCATAGCAGCAGATAGAAAAGTCTTCTGAGATGGCGCAACACCAAAACATCTAGATTTCGGATCTCGGGAGGCGGGAACAGTTGCAGAACCCAAAGTACAAGGTGTTTGTCTTAGAACCGATACACAAACGTGCTCTAGCAGTGCTTGAACAACGGGCCGAAGTGGTGTTTGCAGAACGACATGATGATGAATACCTAAAGTGTGTGGCCAAGGATGTTGACGCGATCGTCAAGCGAGACAGAGGGCTCATAACACGCGAGCTAATGGCCGCTTCACCAAGGCTCAAGGTTGTCGGAAGGCATGGAGTTGGCGTTGACTGTATAGATGTTAAGGCTGCTGAGGAACTGGGCATCTACGTCGTTAACACTCCTTACGCAAATGTAGAGGCTGTTGCAGAGCACACACTTGGAATGATGCTGATGCTTTCGAAGAAGATGCTCGATTCAGACAAGAAAACGCGCGCCGGCGACTGGCACGTGCGTTACCGGAACATAGGCCAAGAACTAAAGGGCAGGTCCATCGGGCTTGTCGGATTTGGCAAGATAGCCAAGAGAGTAGCTGAACTGTGCAAAGCGTTTGAGATGCAGGTTTACTACTACGACGTTGTCGATCAGACAGAAGCCGCGAACAGACTGGGAGCCAAGAGGCTCGACCTCGACGAACTGCTTTCCAAATGCGATTATGTGAGCCTTCACGTGCCGCACACGCCTGCGACCACGCACATGATAGCACAGCGCGAGTTCAGCCTTATGCGCAAAGACGCTTACTTTCTGAATCTCGCGCGTGGGCAGTGCGTTGATGAGGCAGCCATGATCAACGCTCTCAAGAACGCCGAAATTGCAGGCGCCGGACTTGATGTTTTTGAGGTAGAGCCGTTGACCGAAGACAACGAGTTGCTCAACATGGACAACGTCATAGTGCACCCGCACATGGCCGCTCATACGGACGAAGCGCTGTTTTCGATGGGGATGGTCGTGGCCGACGTCATAAGAGTGCTAGACGGACTGAATCCGGAGAACCCGGTTAACGCACCTGCTGTGCTCCGGTAGTCAGGCATAACAGACTGTTCGCTGGAGCATGCTGCTCGATGGGAGGAGTGATGGCCGAGGTGGAATCTCATGCTACTTTTGGCGGTGGATGCTTTTGGTGCATGGTGCAGCCATTCAGCAGATTGAAGGGAGTCAAAGAAGTGGTGTGTGGCTATTCTGGCGGACACACCGAAAACCCAACGTATGAAGAGGTATGCTCTCAGCGTACAGGTCACTACGAAGTGGTAAGGCTGACGTACGACCCGTCACAGGTGTCTTATTCGGAGCTGCTCGACGTGTTCTGGGAGCAAATAGACCCCGAAGACGAAGCAGGGCAGTTCCAGGACAGAGGCGCGCAGTATAAGAGCGTCATATTCTACCACGATGAACAGCAGAAAAAGATTGCGGAGCGCTCCAAGACTGAGATTGAGCGCTCGGGCGGGTTCGGACGGGTAGCCACACAGATTCTGCCTGCGGCACAGTTTTATCCGGCAGAAGAGTACCACCAGAATTACCACCTTAAGAACCCGGTTCACTACAGAATGTACAGCGCGCACAGGTCTTCGCATCTGGCGGACATAAGACGCAGACGCACATCGCAGAAGCCGTCCACAGATGACCTGCGCAAAAGACTTACTCCTTTGCAATACACTGTCACTCAGCAGAACGACACTGAACCTGCGTTTGCCAATGAATACTGGGACAATGACAGACAGGGTATATACGTGGATGTGGTATCAGGAGATCCGCTGTTCAGTTCGCTTGACAAGTTCGACAGTGGCTGCGGGTGGCCGAGTTTCCGAAAACCTCTGAGCCAATCTTGCGTCACTGAGAGAGAAGACACAAGCTGCGGCATGATACGCACCGAAGTACGGAGCACGAGTGCCGACTCTCACTTAGGGCACGTGTTTTGTGATGGACCACTTCCTCTAAGGCTGAGGTACTGCATCAACTCGGCCGCTCTTAGGTTTATCCCGGTTGAACAGATTGAGGCGGAAGGTTACGGAGAATACCTGGAATTATTCGATCAAAGTCAGAAGCACAAGAAGGGCCGGTGAGGCCCTTCTTGGTCAGTGGTATTACATCACGAAGTGGATAAGTGAGATCAGCGCAAGCACGTACACGAACCAGTGCACTTCGCGTGACCTGCCTGCAGCGAGTTTCACTATGGGGTAGGCAAGGAAGCCTGCCGCAATTCCGTCGGCTATTGAAAATGCAAACGGCATGACCGCGATCGCCAAGAACGCAGGCAAAGCCTCTGTGAAGTCTTCAAAGTTGATACCCGATACAGCGCCCATCATCAGCACACCTACTATTACCAAAGCGGGCGCGGTAGCCGCACCGGGCACCAGAAGCGCAAGTGGCGTGAAGAACAGTGCCAGCAAGAATAGCACACCGGTGGTGATAGAAGTAAGGCCCGTGCGGCCACCCTCAGAGATGCCCGCGGTGGACTCGACGTACGTGGTAACGGTGCTTGTACCAAGCAGCGCGCCAAACATGGTACCGAAAGCGTCTACTATCATGGCATTCTTCACCTTCGGCAGCCTGCCTTGTTTGTCCAAAAAGCCTGCGCGTGCGCCGGTGCCCATCAGAGTTCCCATCGTGTCAAACAGGTCGACGAACACAAGCGCGAATATGACCATGAAGCCGAGGCTGAAAGCAGCGCTCAAGTCGAGCTTGAAGGCGATCGGAGCCAGGCTTGCAGGTGACCCCATAAGGTCACCAAGACCTGCAGGTACCCGGGTGACTCCGGTGAACATGCCTATCAGTGTCGTAAGAATAATACCGATGAGCATTGCGCCCCTGACCTTCAGAGCCATGAGCACCGCTATGATTCCGAGGCCTATTGCAGCAAGTGCTGGCTCAGGCGAGGTCAGATCTCCTAGGGCCACGAGCGTGGCATCGCTGCCCACCACTATACCTGCGTTCTTAAGACCGATTAGCGCAATGAAAAGACCTATACCTGCTGCCACTGCACGTTTCAGGCTGGTAGGCACAGCTTTGTCTATCTCCTCGATAATCCCAAACACGGCGAGCAAGAAAAACACCACACCGGATATGAGCACTGCGCCCAGCGCGGCTTCCCAACCGTGTTGTGGAGCGACTACGAAGGCGAAGAAAGCGTTAAGACCCATACCTGAAGCGAGTGCGAAAGGATAGTTCGTGACGAACCCCATCAATATGGTCGTGAGACCGGCCGCAAGAATGGTTGCCGTAACCAACGCAGGCTTGTCCATACCCGTGGCGCTGAGGATATCTGGGTTAACGAAGATGATGTAAGCCATTGTCATGAAGGTGGTAACACCGGCCACGATTTCAGTTCTGACGTCGGTGTTGTGTTCTTTGAGTCTGAAGCGGTTTAGCAAGACCTGTTACCTCCCCTTGTATGCATTGACTGCAACGCGGAACCAGACTGCCTTTTGGTCTGATCACCTCCCAAAGACCGGGTGAAACCCAAAAAGCCCTGTCGAGCAGGTAACAGAAACCCGCCCGTCTGGGCTTTTATCCCTCCGGCAAAGTGTCAAATAGAACCATCCGCGTCAGCTGGACAGAGTGTATCATGCGTACTGTGCACACTTTCGTGTTGTAGTCAGATAATTTGTGATTAATGCTATATTAATTTTAGACTAGCCGATTGATTAGACACTGTCAATACCAATACGGGCGTACGCTGACAAGTGTGCTAGTAGGAATGGAGAAGCGCTAGCAGGAATTCCATGGTTGACTCAAACCATGACCTGATTAAGGGGGAAAACCTGCTACCATAAATAAGCTTATCTCGGCGGCTCTTGGTTTGCAAGACTTTGTGGTGTATGGATTTGAGCAATCTGGAAGTGTATGTGAGACGCATCATTTTGGCACTCCTGCCTGCCGTTTCCTTGATCCCTCAACACACTTATTGACGTTCAGCCTACCAATACGCCCATCTATCTGCTCCAACACATCCTGCATTACTTCACGGAATGACTGCTGCAATTGCTTGAAAACACTTGCCTCCAACCTGTTCGAAGGATATTTGGCTGAAATCCAGAATCTGGTTCATTGAGGGAAGTCTCGCGTTTTTTCTTCCTTTCGACAGAACCTCTATGGGATTCATGGCTTCTCACCCTGCTTTTTCCACCCACTTAAGCCACACTAGATTTGCCCATACCGGGTGTGGGTGTCTGTTAGACCGATTAAGCAGCGTATGGTAGTATGCTGTGAGACGCGTGAGCCAGGGGAAGACGGACCAATAAAGGCCATAATAGTGGGACACCGTTTCTGCCTGCACCGACTGATGCATCGTAGGCTTCAACAGTCTCGGTTGCGATTAGCGTCTTCTGCTCTGTCGTGGACTATCGGCGTGTCACCTTCGGCACTCTGCCCCTCTGTCATCTCTCCTCCAACTTGAGAACATATTGTCCATAATCCGTTAGGCACCAACAGACAAAGCATCGGATCTACTCCCCAATGGCAGGTGCAGGGCTTGCTCTGCTCATGGGAAAAACCAGCGTGGACGGCAAAGAGCCCCTCGCAAACCTGCCACGAGGGGCTTGAACTGTTGACATATGCGTCTACTCAGAGCACTTTGTAGCGACCTCTGCAAGGTAATCGGCGAAGAACTGCGCAGCCAGTGGTACGCCTGCGACCTTGTCATTGCCGTGGAGTACCATGAACTCATCAGAACCGTCGCTTCCTGTGGCGCCGATACCGACTCCGCCGAGTGCGGGCACCCCGAGCTCCGAACAGAATACACCGAGTGGGGCACCTGAGCCTCGCATAGGCCATACGGTGACCGAGTACCCGTACCTCTCATATGTGGCCCTGGCTGCATCGACAATCGCATCCTCAAGCGATGCGAGCGCCCAGTCATGAGTACCCATATCGCGGATCTGGATGTCCGAGTACCCTGCTTTGTCCAAATGCTCCCTTAGACCAGCCATCAGATTCGCGCCACGTTGGTTTGGGGAAAATCGCATATCTAAGCGGGCGACTGCTCTTCCAGGCAGAGTGAACAGAGGAGAGTCTTCGTGGATGTAGCCAGCGCGGATCCCGTTGATGTTGAGAGTTGGGTAGTAGAGTGCGCGCACGAATAACTCCTCGCCTTCGAGGTCGTCCGCTAGGACTTCCACTCGTCCTCTGCCCGCTACGCCTGGCACCACCTGTCTCCAGTCCTTGCCTCTGTTCGATTCCGCAATTTGCCTTAGCAGCTCGAGTTGTCTGCCTTGTGGCCGTGTGATGTCGTCATAGAAGCCCGGGATTACCACTTCCAAGCCAGCTGAACCGGGTTTTGTCAGTGTTGACAGCGCTTCTACCAGCCTCCACACCGGGCTATGAACTACTCCCTGGGCGGAGCTGTGAACGCTCTTGGTTACGGGGCCTTTGCCCGAATGAGCACCATCCGAAATGAGCTCGAAATACGCGCAACCCTTGGAGCCCAGTGAAATGCTGACAGAACCATGGCTAGACTGGACTGCTGCGGGAGATATGGCTCCAATACAGTCCTCTAGCCTGTTACTGCGCTCGTGCACCAGATGATGGTAATTCGTGCTTCCTACGAACTCTTCGCCGTCAAGGATAAGTGCTATGTTGACTGGTATATCGTGGCCAAGCTGTTTCATGGCCCACAGCGCCCACAGAAACGTCACCAGCGGACCTTTTGTGAAGACGCCTTTTCCAAACATCACGCGCTCATACGGCGGAAAAGCCTCTGCAACTGGTTCGAACGGTTCACGCTTCCACACGCTTGTGATCGGAGCATGGTCAAACATGGCGTACACTGCGAGGGTATGGCGCTTGCGGGCGTCCAAATACCCCCATACTCCGGGAAGTCCGGCAGTGGGCACCACTTCTGCCTCATCAAAGCCGCGTTTGCTCAGCAAGTCTGCAAGCAAAGCGGCGCACTCGTGCACTCCTCGGGCGCCCTCACTGATAGAGCGCTGAGCCAACACTGCCGCAAGGTCATTCTTGAATTCGCAGAAGCTCTGACTAACGAAGTCCCTCACATTGGTCACGTTTGGTTCACTCCTCTGTCAGTTCTTCGAGAGCACTGATGCGACGTCTTCGGCTTCACAGTTAGTGAACGGTAAGGGATCATATGCTGCTCCTGTTCTGGCCCCGCGGAAGACTCTGCCGCTCTTTATGACTGCTGAAATCTTTCTCAAGGCACTGATATTCTGAAGCGGATCACTTTCTACCACAACCAGATCAGCGGCTTTTGCTTTGTGTATCGTGCCTGTACGGTCGATGACACCGATCGCTTCTGCGGCGACGGAGGTGGCGCTCATCAAAGCCTGCTCAGGAGTCATGCACGCGTGGCAGAAGAGCTCAAGCCCGGTAACGTAGTCACCAAATCTGCTAATCGCGTCCGTTCCGGCAACTACTGTAACACCGGCATCCCACATCCTCTGCAGATTCTCCAGTTTTCGCTCGAGCTTGTATCGCGAAGCGTGTGCGACCCGTTGCTCTGCCTCAGACAACGTGCGTTTGCCAGCAAAACGTTTTACCGCACCATAAGCAGTCTGTATTGTCGGTGAATAGTATATGCCTTGCGAAATCATCTTCTCAACAAGGTCTGGCCTGTAAGTTCGCGTTCCGTCAGGTTCTTGGAAGCCTGCGTGCTCAATACAGTGTATGCCACCTTCAATGGCGCGCTCGATTGACCCGGTGGCTTCGCAGTGGGCTGTGGTGAGCATTCCGAAGTCTCTTGCGATGTCGGTCGCTGCCCTTATCTCCTCTACCGTATACGAAGGTATCTTGGGATCGGTGCCCCTTGTACCTCCGCCGCTTGCCATCAGCTTGAAAAAGTCCGCGCCATCTTTTATGAGCTGGCGACAAGCTTTACGCACTCCCTCGACACCGTCGGCTTCTTGATTACACCACCAGAAATGGCCTCCGGTGATCGTCAGCGGCCGTGCAGAAGCGAGAATTGTAGGACCTTCTAAGAGTCCAGATGTGATGCCTCTCTTGAGCGAGACTACCACATTGTTTCGTCCGCCACAGTCTCTCAAGGTGGTGACGCCAGCCGCCATATGTGTCTGCGCGTTTCGAGCAGCACGCAACAGCATGATCTCATCGTCATCCTGGCTCATGTAATCTTCGTACTTTCTGCCTGCGTCTCCGAAAACGAGGTGTGCATGCACGTCTATCAGGCCGGGTGCCATCCAGCCGGTGGAAAAGTCCAGATACTCTCCTTCTACTTCACCAAAATCGGCGCGCCTGCCGAGTTCATGTATGGTGTCACCTCGTATGACGATCCTTGCCTCACGAATCAGTTCGGCTTCGCGTCCCGTCCATATAGCGCCTACATCGATTGTGAGTATCAACATATCACCCTTTTCTGAACAGCAGGACAGGGCGAACGCCGCCCTATCCCGCCGTTCGGCTGTGTTTGGTTTGGGAGGGCTATGGATCCATCGATACCTCATTGATGAAAGCGAGCCATCCACTGCCTGATGCAAGCCGGTAGCCTTTGACATTCTTTCGGAAGGCCATCATACCCGCCCGCCAGAACACTACCAACCCGGGAAGTTCTTCGTGAAGGATCTCCTGCATCTCCCAGTAATACTGCTGCCGCTTGTCCTGGTCTGTCTCGGCTCTGCCGAGTTCAAGAAGCTCATCCATTCTGGGATGGCTCCAGTTGTAGTAGTTGTTGTATGCCATTTCTGAAGAATGGTGTCGGCGCCACATTTCGGGGTCTGGGTCAAGAGGCATGCCCCAGTTGATGAATGTGACGTCCGGACCTTTGGCGTCGTACATAATATACATCTGCTCAGCAGAGGCACGAGTCGCAACTTTGGCATTGATGCCGAGATGTCTTAGGTTTTCCTGGAAGATTACGTTCATGAAGGCTCGCTCCACACCCACAAACGTACCGAGCTCAAATTCGAAGGGCTCGCCCTTCTGGTTACGTAACACTCCTTTGTCGTCCAGTCTCCATCCCGCTTCGTTTAATAGCTGCATAGCCTTGCTTGGGTTGTAGGGGTATGGCTTGATGTTTGGGTTATGTGCCCATCCCCGAACGGGCGGTATAGGTGACCATGCCACGGTCCCCAAGGGGCCGAGGTACTCGCGCACGGCTCTCTCTTTGTCAATGCCATAGGCGATCGCCTGTCTCACCCGCTTGTCTGCCCACAGCGGGTGGTCACAGATGAACTGTATCGTGCTGTAGCCGGTGGCGGGAGTGGTGATGGCGTTAATGTCCGGATGCTCATCAAACTTGGTGAACATTTCGAGAGTGGTAACACCCATACCGTGAACCGTGCCTTTCTCGAGTTCGAGCCCCTGGACGGTGACGTCCGGTATGATGCGGTACACCACCCCTTTGAGACCAGGTTTCCCAAGGTGATAATCGTCGAACGCCTCGTAGAATAGTGCTTCGTCCCGCTTCCACTGCACCAGCTTGAAGGGTCCCGACCCGACGGGCTTCTGGTTAAACTCTGACTGCTCCATGTTCTCGAGGTCCTTCTCCAATAGGTGTTTGGGAACAATCAGACGCTGGACCAGCGAGATCATCAGGAATGGTGCATAAGGTTGAGAAAGCCTGAATTTCACGGTGTGTTTGTCCACTGCCACAACCGGGTTGAAGTCGCTAAACGGGCGGGGATTCTTGGTGTCGGTGATCTCCGCATAACCCATAAGCGCCCACAACTCGGTCTTGTAGCGCGATGGTACTTTGGGGTGCATGTGTGCCATGAAAGTGAAGACCACGTCATCGGCTGTTACTGGCGTACCGTCGTGCCACTTTGCGTTCTCATGGAGCTTCACTGTGTACTCCATTCCGTCTTCGCTTATAGTGTAGCTAGTAGCTAGTTTGGGTACGATCTGGTTGTTCTCATCCAGGTTGAAGAGGGAGTCAAACATCAGTCTGTTGTTTCTGGTGTCTTGACCTGCTTTCTCAAGGATCGGGTTTAGCCACACTGGGTCATCTCGCTCGGCAAATATGAGTGTTGCGCGCGTGTCCTTGGTCGGTTCCGCTTCCTTTGGTGCGGGAGAGGGCGCGGGCGTGGGTGTGGGCTGTGCACAGCCAGCGAGCATTGTTGCCAGAAGCAGCATTGCTATCATGAATGCGTGCTTCTTGAGCGGTGCTCTCACGATATCCTCCTCCTATACTCATGATTATCAAGCATGCTTTTGCGGACGCAAGACCGGGCATTCCAGCTTGGAGTAAACCTCTGGTTTATCGCCTCCTCTCATGAACCGATAAGTTTGGGATCGAGCGCGTCTCTGACGCCGTCGCCGACAAGATTGAATCCAAGCACGGTTATCAAGATTGCTAACCCAGGGTATGCCGGTGCCCACATATTGGTAGTGAGGAATCGTTGAGCATCGGCAACCATGTTGCCCCAGCTTGGAGTGGGAGGCTGGGCGCCTAGCTGCAAGTAGCTCAACCCGGCCTCATATCCTATCGCTTGACCAAGAAAGAGGCTTGCCTGGACTATTATCGGAGCGGCTATGTTGGGCAAAATGTGCTTATACACCATCCTAAGATGCGAACAGCCGATGGCTTTGGCTGCCTCCACGTAGCCGAGCGACCGCGCTTGAAGCGCTCCGGCCCGAGCTAGCCTTGCGGTGCCCGTCCAGTTGACAAATCCGATCACCAGTACTGTGTTGGTTAGACTAGGGCCAAACAGTGCAACAACTACGATCATCAAGAAGAGCGATGGGACTGCCATGAATATGTCTGTAATTCTCATCAGGATAGAATCAGGCGCACCTCCGAAGATGCCAGCGGTCAGTCCGACCACCGTACCGATGCTTACTGCCAAGAAAGTCGCACTAAACCCGACCAGGCACGAGACGCGAGTACCCATTATGATTCTTGAGAGAACGTCACGGCCGAACTCGTCAGTTCCGAGTCGGTGCTCACTGCACGGAGGCTGCAGGCGATGCTCAAGACGTTGCACCCTGTAATCATGAGGTGCGAGCCATGGCGCGAAAAGCGCGATGACGAGGAACATGATTGTAATCGCAAGTCCCACCACCGCGGCGCCGTGCTTTCTGAATCTTTTCCAGAAATCTCGCAGGCGTGGGATAATCGTAGTCACTGTAGGTCACCCTCTCAGTTGTATGTGATTCGTGGGTCAACGACTGCGTAGAGAAAGTCAACAACGATTGTGGCGAGTAGTGTAGCCACTGCTATCACCATTTGGACGGCCATTACTGTGGCGTAGTCTCTTCGCGAAATCGCAGTTACGGCCAACCGACCGAGCCCCGGCCACGCGAAGACTGTCTCAATCAGCACTGAGCCACCGACAAGCACACGCAGAAACATGCCGATCCAAGTTACAAGCGGGATCATCGCGTTCCGTAACGCGTGCTTATAAAGCACGACGCGTTCTGTAAGACCCTTAGAGCGAGCTGTCCGAATGTAGTCTTCACGCATTACCTCGAGGATGGCAGACCGTGTGAACCGCATGTATCGGCCTATAGACATTGTTGCGCTCGTCAAGACAGGCAAGACCAGGTATGGCAGACGGTCCACCCAAGTGACTTCTAGCGCGACCGGCCCCATGCCGGACATGGGAAGCAAGCCCAGCCATAGGGAGAACACAACTATGAGCATAACTCCGAGCCAAAACGAAGGAAAGCATATCCCTGTGAAAGCCAGGAAGGTGAGAATCTTGTCCGCGGTTGAGTAACGCCTAACAGCACTGTAAATGCCCAGAGGGAGTCCCACCAACACAGACACTAGAAGGCTAGTTCCGCTGAGCACCGCGGTGTTGGGTAGCCTTTCGAGTACAAGAGTCATAACCCGTACGCCTCCGACGCTTGTTGTGGAAACACCGAAGTTCCCCCTAGCGGCATTAGAAAGCCATGTCCAGTACCTGACCAGAATCGGTTTGTCAAGGCCGAACTCCCTGCGTATATGCTCGACTAACTCAGGTGCGTAGCGTTGGAGGTCACCGATGACCACGTATTCAGGGCCTCCGGGCGCCATGTTCATCAGGATGAACAGAAGCAAGGATATCCCTATAAGCATGGGCACTACCATCAGCAGCCTGCGGATCATGAATTTTGACAGTCCGGACATGTGCCTTCCTCCTGCTTGGTGTTCAAGCGACCGAAATCAGGCTCATACAAACGATCTGAGCACTATCTTCGCCCATCTGCTTACCGCAATGACAACACTCTTAAAGACTACTCTTGACAGGCACTGATCAATGCGTCAGTGACTGTATGCATGTATTCATCGGTGATTCCGGTGAAGAAGGGCAGAGAGAGTGTTGTTGCCTCAAGCCGGTATGTCTCTGGAATGGAATCGATACCGCCGCCGGCGTACTTCAAGTAACCGGGCATGCGGAATGGGAGTTTGTAACTAGTACCGGCACGCACGCCTTGCTCGATCATCCGTTTCCTGACCTTATCTCTCGATGGAACACGGACTGTGAACATCTGATAAGAAGACACACGGTCACGCGGAAGTGACTGCAATGTTACGCCTCTTGCAGGCGACAGCATTTGCCTGTACAACAGCGCTTTTTGGTGTCTAAGCGCAATCCACTCGTCCACGTGGTCAAGTTTGAGACGCACTGCCAGCGCATTGATCTCGTCAAGGCGACTACTCACACCGACGAAATGGGCGGGTTCACCCTCCCTATCTCTTCCATGGTCTCTCATGCGGTGGGCAATCCTGGCCACCTCCTCGTCATCTGTGACTATCGCACCACCGTCACCCATCGCGCCGTTTACCTTACTAGGGTTAAAGCTGAAACAACCAGCGATACCGAAGCTCCCAACCGGATAGCTCTTGTAGCGAGCGCCGAACGCCTGCCCGCAACACTCAATCACATGCAGTTTATCCCCTGCCACTGCCAAGAGATCATCAAGGTCTGAGGGAAGACCGTAGGCATGCACCGCGAGAATTGCACGCGTTCGCTTGTTGACTGAGTTGAGTGCTTTCGAGGGATCAAGAGTCCAGGTGTCGGGCCTCACATCAACAAAACGCGGAATAGCGTTGTTTCGCAAGACTGTCTCTAGTACAGCCACGCAGATGTTGGCTGGCAATAGCACTTCATCATTAGGCCTAACGCCAAGCGCCTTCAGCGCAATGTAGATCGCATCTGTCCCGCTACCGACCCCGATCGCGTATTTCCGCCCGGTGTACTCGGCGAGCGCCTTCTCTGTCCTTTCGAGTTCTTCCCCGAGTACAAGCTTCCGGCCATTTCTGACCATGTCATCGATGCCAGCTAACAGCCGCTCACGCACAATCTCATACTCATATGAAGCATTAGTTGCAGGCATAGTCATTGCTGTTTGCCTCCTGCTATCAGGAATCAACACTCCCGGAGCCAGAAGAACGACCAGACTACAACGAACTCGTTTTGTGGATGGCCTGTGCTTGGCGTGTATCGGAGATGGATTGCAGCTAGTAGTGAAGACTGACCGAATACAATTCACTCTATGTGTATCATGTAATTGGATTTGAGGCCTCCCTTTTCCTTCGCTGGCGAGGCAAAATGTTATGAAGTTTTCAATTAGTGCTTCTACAGGCAAGATAGAATTAATAGTCTCCAGAGCATATGCAGTATCAATGAACGCGTGGGTATTGTCACAGTAGAGTGCGCAATCAGAGCGTTGCGAGTATTCCGGCGGACTCTGCTAGGCGTGCGGTTCCAGCATTCGCAAAGTCTGGCTTCCTGCTCGTTTGGCCTCGAGCTCTTGCGTGTTCTGCTTGACACTTAAGGAAACAGGCGGGAACGGTCTTGCGTCAAGCAGTCAGCTCATGATCTGAGCAATAGTGTGTTGACCTTTTTCTGAGTCACCTAGACACACAAGTACTGCTGTTTGGGCCGCGCGTAGCGCCAATAGACTCTGGGCGATGATTCTGTCACGCTGCGGTGCATAGAAGCACTTGATCGTTTGGAGCAGGATTGGCAGATTGGCTTCAGAATATCCCCCTATGCAATGTGTCGACTGACGTCCATGCAGGAGGGTCACATGCTTACTAATGCACAACTAATCGCTGCCGCACTCAAAGAGCAAGGTGTGCAATATGTTTTCGGAGTGCCTGGTGGAGAAGTGTTAGACCTCATCGAGGCGATGCAAGAGATCGGGATAAGGTTTGTGCTTGTGCGGCACGAGAGCGCCGCCGCGTTTATGGCTGATGCGCTGTTCTGCCTTACCGGGATACCTGGGGTGGTGCTGACCACACTCGGACCCGGAGCAGCTAACGCAATGCTTGGGATGGCAAACGCCTATCTTGAGAGATCGGCCGTCATAATCCTCACGGGCAATGTGTCAACGTCGCAGCTGCCGCCGTACACCCACCAGGTAATAGACGTGGAACGCATGTTTGCACCTGTGTGCAAGTGGTCTCACACGCTGAGCGCGGAAAGCGCGGCAAGTGCCGTGCGCAACGCAGTCAACATCGCGCTTTCGGGTGTGCCTGGGCCTGTTCACCTAAACGTGCCCATGGATGTAGCCAAGAAGCCCGCAACGTCGGTGTATGCGGGCTTGTCCGGTAGAGTTGTGTCAGACACACAGATGGCTCCTGGTTCAGAACAGTGCATTGTCGAAAGACTGCGCTCTGCCAGCAGACCATTGGCAGTTGTTGGAGTCGGTGCGCTGCTTTCGGGCTCAGCGCATGAGTTAAAAGAATTCGCAGAGGCGTGGCAGGTACCGTGCGTAACCACTTATAAGGCGAAGGGAATAATCCCAGAAGACCACCCGCTGAGCCTCGGCGCTGCTGGCCTGAGCGGAGTGGTGGATAAGAAGGTGTTCGGTCTAGTTGAGCGTTCCGACCTCATCTTGACTATCGGCTTCGACGCAGTAGAGATGAGGAGCGCGTGGGTTGACTGCTGGCCTGCTGAAAAGGTCGTCAGGTTGGACGAGACAGCAGACGTACACCTTGTGTACGGCTCAGGTGTTGAAGTCGTTGCGCACTTGCCCTCGGTTCTTGCGCAGCTCACACACGCCGCGAAGAACAGAGAGTATGTGCGAGAGCCCTCGCCTCGGGCCATCTGCAGGGCACACAGAGAAGATGTTAGTTCGTGTCTTGCGGCAGCAGCCAGGTGCGGCCAAGCAGGTATGAGTCCGTATGCGGCTATAAGGGTGCTGCGCGAGGTGTTCCCCAAAGACACCATTGCGACAGCGGATACCGGTGCACACAGGATACTGCTTAACCATGCGTGGGACTGCTACCAAGCGCCCGGGCTGCTGCAGTCCACAGGACTAGGCAGCATGGGGGTGGGAATGCCTTACGCGGTGGGCGCAAAGATTGCCTCTCCCAATAGGCCGGTGGTTGCGTTCGTGGGCGATGCGGGTCTTTTGATGTATCCGGGTGATCTTTCAGTCGCCGTAGAACTGGGGCTTGCAATAACCGTTGTTGTGTTCTCGGATAATGTGCTGAGCCTTATTGCGCTGAAGCAGCAACGCGAAGCCAAACAAGAGGCGGGAGTGCGCCTCGGGCGCACCGATTTTGTGAAGCTCGCTGAGGCTCTGGGTGGTACGGGCACTAGCGTAAGCACCGAGCACGAGCTTCGCACGGCGGCACAACAGGCACTCAAGAGCGTCGGAGTTAACTTAATCGAGGTGCGTATTGATCCTACAGAATACGGGGCACAAGTCTAACGCGGTTCGGGAGGTATGTGCGGCATGCTTTTATCCAAGAAAGAGCTGGGACTTGAGTTTCCTCTCACTAGAGAGTACGTGTACTTCAACACGGCTGCATCAGGGCTGGTGCCGCAGCGCACCATCAGTTGCATGCAGCAATTCTGGCAAGACGCTGCGTATCCGTATAGCCTCGTAGCCAGCACGCGCTCTCGAAACGGTGAGTCCACAAGACAGAAGATGGCGCGGTTTATCGGGGCGGGAGAAGATGAAGTTACGTTTGTAACGAGCACGGCGCACGCGCTCTCTCTGGTGGCGGCGTGCCTGCCACTCGGCCCGAAAGACGAGGTGCTCATTCCGGCCAACGAGTTTCCTGCGGTGGTGTACCCGTTTCTTCACGGCCAACAGACAAGAGGTTACAGCGTAAAAATGTTGGACTGGTCGGAGTACGGACCTTCTGTGGAACAGATAGAAAATGCTATTACTCCGCGCACTCGGGTGCTCGCACTCAGTTGGATTCAGTACCTGAACGGCTACACACATGACCTCGCGCTGATTAGCGAGGTGTGCAAGAAAAGAGGCACTATACTTGTGGTCGACGCAATTCAAGGTCTTGGTGCGATACCTATCGATGTTAAGGCGTGCGGGATAGATGTCATGGCGGCGGGTTCGTTCAAGTGGCTGATGGCGGGTACAGGGCTCGCGACGCTCTACGTCTCCCGAGACGTGCAGCCGTTACTGAATCCGGTGATGTACAACTATAAAGGAAACAACACAGATGCACTTGATCCAGGTTTTCGGTTGAACCTGCATCCGGATATTCGCAAGTTCGAACTTGGGTCTGAAAACCATCCGGGGCAGAGGGCGCTAGGCGCATCGGTTGCGTTCCTGGAATCGCTGGGTGTGCAGAGAATAAGTGAGCACAATAGCTCGCTTGCACAGCGTATCAGGCTTGAACTCATACAACTGGGCTATCAAGTGCGCACGAGGCAGAACGAGGTCTCGCCAATTGTGACGTTCAGCTGCGGCAGCCGTGAACAAGATGAGCGTCTTCTTGCAGAACTCGAAGAGCACAATGTGCTCACATGCCTAAGGGGGCTCGGCATCAGGATTGCGCCGCATCTCTATTCAACGCAAGAAGATGTGGACAGACTTGTTGAGGTGCTCACACGCTAAGGTGCAAGTCCATGACAGGCTTGGAGTCAAACTCCCAGCCTGTTTTTTTCGAGCACACAGGTACAAGAATTGATGCTCTTCGACACATGATGCAGGGTTTTGGAAGGAAATGGCTTGTGTTCGACGAATTACGTAAGTCAACCGAGTGCAAAGTGATGGCAGCAGCCGGCCGATTGCCTGCACAAGCAGCACCCCATAACTGCTGCAACCCATAGCATAGCCAGAATGCAGCGTGGACGACCGGGAAACAAGCAAGCCTTGGGGGTGGGCTCATGGTGGCCGGACCAAAAGACCCGGTACAGCGATGCAGCGCAAACGGCCTGCCGGAATGCACACCTCGATGTTGTGAGCTGCCGTCATGCGAAGCCTCTGGCATGCGCGTCGCACGTCTGCATTATAGAGAACAGATCCTCGAAATCGCGAGCAAACTTGCGCGGCTTGGTGGCTGGGTGGTAGACCTTGCCGAAAACCGGGTCGTGTGGTCAGACCAGACAGCAGAAATCCACGAAATGCCGCACGGATATTCTCCCAGCGTAGAACAGGGCATATCTTTTTACGCGCCTGAACACAGGAGCAGAATAACAGAGGCGTTCAGCGCGTGCGCCAACGAAGGAAAGCGCTATGACGAAGAACTGCAGATAATCACGAGCACCGGAAGACGTGTATGGGTTCGTACTATCGGCATTCCGGTGCGAGACGATACCGGCAAGATAGTACGTGTTGAAGGCGGCTTTCAGGACATAACCGAGCGTAAGCGTATAGAAGCTGCTTTGCGCGAAAGCGAGACTTTCACACGCACCGTGCTAGATCACTTGCCTATCGGGGTTGCGGTCAACAGCGTGGGCGCGGACGGAAGGTTCTCCTATGTGAACGACAATTTCGTGAAGATATACCGCACTACAAGAGAAGCGCTATCCAGACCCGGTGCGTTCTGGGACGTGGTATACGACGATGCTGCGCTGCGAGAACAGTTGCGAAAACGGGTTAGGGAGGACATAGCGAGCGGCGACCCATCGCGTATGGTGTGGCAAGACATCGAAATATGCCGCGAGGGAGAACCAACCACTTACGTGAGCGCAAGGAACTACCCCATACCCAACGGGCCATGGGTTATCTCGATGGTTTGGGACGTGACGCAGCGCAAGATGGCTGAAGACAAGGTGAGAGAGCAGATCGGTGAGCTCAACAGGTGGCACCGGGTGACGCTCGGGCGTGAGGCGCGTATCCTCGAACTGAAGCGAGAAGTGAACCAGCTTC
Organism: uncultured Pseudomonadota bacterium; assembly: GCA_964417635.1. Lineage (GTDB taxonomy): Bacteria > Bacillota > Sulfobacillia > JAUYEF01 > JAUYEF01 > CAYQIY01. The sequence continues at coordinate 65,159 of CAYQIY010000005.1, forward strand.
TTGAACAGCTCGGCAGACCTGCGAAGTATTCAAGCGCCGAGTAAGAGAGGTGGAATGAGCGTGCAGCACTCATCCAAGCACCTGAGGATGAGAGTCGAGTTTACCAGCATGCTCTTGCTGTCATGCATAATTGTGTCATGCGTGTTCTCGAGTGTTGCGCGCGCCACAGAGATACAGCCGGCAATACGCCTTACGGACGAAGAGATCGAGTGGTTGAGACAGCATCCTGTAATCAGGGTGGCACAAGATCCGAACTGGCCACCCATTGAATTCGCGTGCGAGGACGGAAGCTTCTGCGGTATGTCAAAAGACTACCTGGAGCTGATAGAACAGCGGCTTGGGATCAAATTCGCTCGGGTAACCGGACTCACCTGGCAGCAGGCATACGATAGGCTTCGACGATTCGACATAGACATGACCACGTCCGTAAGCGTGACGCCCGAAAGGACAGAGTTCTGGGCGTTCACTCGTCCTTATATGGAAGTCCCCATAGTCATTGCCACTGCAATGGACGTAACGTTCATTCGAAGTATGGATGAGCTTGTGGGGCGCAAGGTATCTGTGGTCGAAGGCTACTTGGTGTGCGAACTTATGCCACAAGACTATCCTGGCATCGAACTCGTGCGCGTAGAGAACACTCTCGCAGGGCTAGAGATGGTAAGCCGTGGAGAAGTGTTTGCTCACGTCGACAATATGCTCGTCATAAGCTACTACCTTGCAAAGATGCGTTCGGTAAACCTAAAGATTGCGGGTGAGACGCCGTACGTGAACGCACAGGCGATGGCCGTACGAAATGACTGGCCAGAACTCGCACACATACTGCAAAAAGCTCTGGACTCAATTACACCCGCAGAGCATGAAGAGATTTACAGGCGATGGCTTCCCATTAGGTATGAGCAGCAACCTGACTACGGTCTTGTGTGGCGCGTTGCTCTTTGGGCTGTAGCGGTGACGGTGGTATTGCTCTTGTGGAACCGCAGGCTTGCAGCCGAAATAAGGGTGCGTCGCAAAGCGGAGCACGCCTTGGAAAGAAGCGAAGCGCGCTTTAAGCTGCTGTTCGATTCGATGAGTCAGGGCGTTGTGTATCAAGATGCAGACGCAAGGGTCGTGGCCGTCAATCCGGCGGCAGAGCGCATTCTTGCGACTTCGGCCGAAGCCCTGATTGGCCAAGAACTGACTCAAGCAGAGTGCGATCAGCAGTTGGTTGACGTAAGCAGTTTCTCAAGCGACGAGCACCCCGCCGTGATCGCGCTCAAAAGCGGCAGGCCGCAGCATGCTGTCATGCGCGCCCGAAGCAGCACGGGCGAAGAGCGCTGGATCGAGATCTCGGCCAAACCCCAGTTTGAGGGTGCAAGCAGCACGCCGTATTTGGTGCTCAGTGTGCTTGGAGACATCACCGAACAGAAGCTTGCGTGGGAGCGCGTTCGAAAAGCGCAGGCTGAATCCGAAAGGCTTCTCAAGGGGGCCAATGAATCTCGTCGCGTGCTGCTCAGTTTGCTTGAAGACAAGAACGCTGCAGAGGCAGAGATACAAAGGCTTAATCAAGAACTAGAAGACAGGGTCGAACAGCGCACCGAAGAACTGAGGCGAAGCGAGCAGCAACTCAGGAAGACGGTTGACGAGCTAAACCAGTATTCGGCAAGGCTCGATAGGGTTAACGCTGAACTCGCGGCCGCGAACCGCGAACTCGAAGCTTTCAGCTACTCAGTATCGCATGACCTCAAAGCGCCTCTCAGGCACATAGCGGGTTTTGCCGAGCTGCTCGACGCTGCCAACAAAGACCTGGATCCAAAATCCAGGCACTACATAAGAACAATCCTAGAAGCAGCCAAGAGAATGGGACAACTCATTGATGACCTGCTTACGTTTTCACGAATGGGTCGGGTAGAGATGCTCAGCAGGAAGGTGAACATGAATGAGCTGGTAAAAGAGGTAGTCTCAGAATTTGAGGAAGAGACAGCCGGGCGGAAGATTGATTGGGTTGTTCAAGAATTGCCGAGTATTTCGGGTGACCCCTCGATGCTTCGCGTTGTGTTTGAGAACCTAATTTCCAATGCCGTCAAATTCACCAGGGCGCGCGAGAAAGCCAGGATCGAAATCGGCGGCAGAACTGATGGCAAAGAAGCCACGTTCTACGTCAGAGATAATGGCGCCGGTTTCGACATGGCGTATGTCGACCGCATTTTCGACGTGTTTCAGCGGCTGCATTCGCGAAGCGAGTTTGAGGGCACAGGCATAGGGCTTGCCAACGTGAAGCGGGTGGTCGAACGGCACGGCGGCACGGTATGGGCACAAGGAGAACTCGATGAAGGAGCGACGTTCTACATCGCATTGCCTGTAAGAGAGGTGTGAGATGCGTGGAGTTACTTGGAAGGATACTTCTGGTTGAGGATGACCCCAACGATGTTGAGCTCACGCTGACTGCGCTTGAGCAGCACAATCTGAGAAACGAGATCGTGGTGGCATATGATGGGGAGGAGGCGCTGGACTACCTATACCGTAGAGGTCGCTTTGTGGGCGTGCCGCCAGCGCAGCCTGCGGTGGTACTGCTTGATCTGAAGCTTCCAAAGATAAGCGGGTTTGAGGTTTTGCGTCAGATAAAGTCAGACCCGCTTCTCAAGATGATACCAGTGGTTATCCTCACTTCTTCAGGTGAGGATAAGGACCTTGCCAAATGCTATGAACTTGGCACCAGCGCTTATGTAGTCAAGCCGGTGAATTTCCACGAGTTTGTGGACGCTGTAAGAGACATAGGCGCGTTCTGGGCGGTTCTTAACGAACCGTCACCCGGTTGTGTGAAAAGAAGATGATGTATGGCGAGGAGGCGGCGTCATGAAGCACAGAGTGCGCATTCTACATCTTGAAGATGACATTAACGATGCCGAACTTATCGCGGCGAAGATAGCAATGGCCGGAATTTCGGTAGAGTTCGAGCGTGTTGAAACAGAAGAGGATTTTCTCAATGCGCTCCGATACAACAAGTTTGATATCATCCTATGCGATTACGCGCTGCCATCGTACGACGGCATGGCGGCGCTAGAGGCCAAGCGCCGACTATGCCCTAACGTGCCCTTCATATTCGTCTCAGGCACCATGGGAGAAGAGCCTGCAATTGACGCTTTGAGACTCGGAGCAACGGATTATGTGCTGAAACACAGGTTATCCCGGTTGGTGCCTGCGGTTACGCGCGCTCTGAACGAAGCTGAGATGGTACGAACGCGAATGAAGGCTGAGCAGTCTTTGCGTGAGAGCGAAGCCAAGTTCAGGGAGATATTCGACAGCATTATCGACTTGTTCTACCGTACGGACGCTGAAGGCCGTGTTCTCATAGTATCACCTTCTGCGGCGAGTGTTCTCGAGTACTCCCCCGAAGAACTGGTAGGCAAGAATTTGCTCGATTGCTTCCTCGTAGAAGAAGATCGCCAACGCTTCAAGACGATGCTCGAAGAATTCAGCGAGGTGCGCGAGTTTGAGGCGCCGATGCTCACAAAACAGCGCAAAGTGGTATGGGTTTCGACGAATGCACGGCTATATCCGGATGAACGCGGAGGAATTCTCGGCGTTCAGGGGGTTGCCAGGGATATAACCGACCGTAAGCACGCCGAAGACGAACTTCGTTCGGTCGCACAGAAATTCAAGAAGGCACTTGACGGCAGTATCGCGGCGATGTCGGCGATAGTCGAGATGAGAGACCCGTACACTTCAGGTCACCAGAAGCGAGTCGCCCAACTTGCAGGAACGATAGCATCTGAACTCGCGCTCTCTGGCGAGCAGATTGAGGCGGTGTACACGGCTGCAGCCATTCACGACGTTGGTAAGATCAGCGTGCCGTCAGAGATACTGAGCAAGCCGTCTAGGCTCAATCATATCGAGACAATGTTCGTGCGGCGCCATCCTCAAGAAGGCTATAGCATACTCGCAAACATCGACTTCCCTTGGCCGCTTGCAGAAATTGTGTACCAGCACCATGAACGGTTTGACGGTTCGGGTTACCCGAGAGGCCTCACCGCTGTAGATATGCTTGCGGAGTCAAGGATCATTGCGGTGGCGGATGTGGTAGAAGCAATGGCTTCGCACAGACCGTACAGGCCTGCGCTCGGAATCGAGACTGCTCTTTGTGAGATCGAAGAACACAGCGGAGAATTGTACTGTCCCGAAGTGGTTGCCGCGTGTCTGAGACTGTTCAGAGAGAAAGACTACGTGCTATAGGCCATCTGCTTCGCGGCTATTCTGACCTGACATATCTAGCACAAAACCTTCACAAACCTCGTACCACGTGTACACAGAATACGCACAGCTAGAAGGTAGACTTAACTCAGGTCAGATTCGGAAGGAGGTGGCTTTAATGAAAAGGAGCATGATTGCGGTTATGGTCGCAGCGGCACTGTTGCTTGTGGCAGGGCAGGCGATGGCCCAGAGCGCTTCAGAAGCGAGTCGTGATTGCGTAGTGCTGCCTGAGCACAAAACGCAGGTGGCAGAGATTATCGAGGGGTTTCAAGCGCGGATGCAAGAACTAAGAGACAGAATCGCCCAACTGCGCGGAACCGGTAGCACCGATGCAATTCAGCAGATCCATGACGAGAGGGTTCTCATACACAGAGAGAAGATCGAAGCCATGGCTCCATACGTAAGAGAGGATGCGCTAGAAGCGTTCTTAGACAAGAGCCTGGCGCGCGCTAGGAGAACGGCCCAGCATACAAGGTTGCAGGCCAACTAGCTCGACCAGACCTTTATGCAGGCCCCGCGTGTTGTGTGCGGGGCCTGTGTGCATGTTGCACCCTGTCCCGCACGGACTCTGCCGATGTGTTGACGGCGCGACGAAAGTCGCATACAAATGAATGAACGTTCATTCATTCTAGGAGAGATGCTGATGCGCGAGCAAGAAGACAAGAAGGAACAGATAAGGCGGGCAGCGGCGCGGGTCAACCCTGAGAGACGTGATAGGGTAGTCGGGAGCAAATCGGTGGGGATTCACCCTTGACGGGACCATTGTATCGCATAGATTCAACCATATATGCAAGGTCGTAAGACTCGTAGATCAACTACGAGAACGAGAGATCTAGAGTCCTAAACTCAAAAGATGGAGATAGGAGTGAGAGTACGTGAAAGTAGTTGATCTGGACAACCTCAGAGTCGATGGTCGCCGCGCAATGCTCCAGAGCGCGGCAAGACACAAAGTGATTCTCGTTGAACTCGATGCAGGTGGCGAGATCGAAAAATGTGAGATGAACTGTCACGTGCTATTCTTGGTGCTCGACGGATCGGCAGAAGTGTGGGTAGATGGTGAGAAGACGACTATCTCAAAGCACTCATGTCTTATGACAGAGCCTGCCACTCTCGCTATGCAGTCTTCCGACGGGGTGCGTTTCGTTGGTGTGCAGATTGATGTCTAGCGGAAGGGGCCAATGAACGCAATCAACCAGCCGCAGGAAGGCGGCTGGTTGATGTATTGAAGGGAGTAGCTTCGCGGTTCTATCCGCAAACATGCTATCCGACTGAGACCCAGAGTGTAGAGAACGCTCAAACCAAGACCTTCGGGAACCACGTTAGTGAAACCAAACTATCCAATCCCCTGCTCTGCCTGGCGAAGCTGCTCCCTGCTATAATTATAGAATATTGCAAGAGTAAAAACAACAACAATTAGTGTGACCTGAGATGGTAATTGCTGTAGACACGTTAATGGCCTAAAGGATACACTTTAGATAGATGCATTGCCCGAACCACTCCGGATCCCGCGATTCTCAGATAGTACAAGGGGGATATAGGCGTGAAACTGGTTCTGGCAGTGGTGCAGGACAAAGACTGGCCGCGGCTTCAGGCTGCGCTGACCCGACAAGGGTTTCGCGTAACAAAACTCTCAAGCACGGGAGGGTTTCTGAGGCAAGGCAACACTACCCTTTTCGTGGGAACAGAGGATAGCCGCGTGGACAGCATCATAGAAATCGTGCGCGAGACATGTAGGTCGAGAGAGCAATACGTCGATGCTTCGGTATCCGGACAAGATGCAGATATGCCGGTGAAGGTAGTGATCGGCGGAGCTACGCTTTTTGTCGTCGCGCTTGAGCGGATGGAGAGAATCTAGGAGCACCATCTGTTAGTGCGAACACTACACCCGGTCTATTGGCGGGTGTCGCTGGTTCGGACCCAGCATTGACCACCATTCATTTGCCTAGCAGAAGCATGGGTCTTGGTGACGGACTCCTGCTTCTCTTTGCTGTGCCGTGGGGCCACGACGCGGCCTGTTGTGCTCACAAGTTTCCGATGTGCCCGAAGCCATGGCGTCGAACGCCGCGGCAGCCGCCTCTTGCATGCTGGGAATCACATGTGAGTAGGTGTCCAGAGTCGTCGCAATCCCGCTCTTATGGCATGGCTTCCGGAAATCACCGAGCCCGATAGTCTCGTCAACGAAGAACTCCATTTGCCGGTCATTCGAGCAGACCGGTTGCATCGGTTTAGGCACGAGGTTGGCCTGGTGCCGGTCTTCGGTCCGGTCAAGCGTCACCTGATTTGCCCTTTGGTCTGTTGGCTTCGTGTTCTATCACATGTAACTTTCACTGCTCACTTAAGTGGGCCACCTGTGTCGTGTTCTTTGTCTGAAGGCGTGTATGCCGAGTCAAGAAATCTGACACATCTCAGGCAACAACAAAACCCTCTTGGGCGGGGATGCTGTCATCCTCCATTAGGGCTTGGACCATGCAGTAAAGCATACAGCATCCCACCCGATCCCAAGAGGCAGAACGAAGGACTGTAAGGGCAAAGACCGTGAGAGACGTGATAGGTAGTCGAGAGCAAGCCCGTGGGGATTCACCCTTGGCGGAACTCCAACTGCAGAGACTCCAACAACTAGATACTCAGTACTGCACCTTAGGATTTGACATTTAACTACGGGATGGAGAGATCCGCAGTCGTAGACTCAGAAGACGGAGATAGGCAGAATGGGCGTTGTGATGTGCTTGTACTGAGTAGTGCCTGCTCAAAGAGGCCATATCGCTTGGGTCTATTCCCGGTATCGCGTCTTGGGTGGATAATCTGGTCTGTGTGTTGCAGGAGGTTCTGGTAGAGCAGTGAATCTATCCCAGTGGAGAACCATATTCCGTGTTTTGAACTGTACCGGGCAGTGCGCCGCACGCTGGCTGCGGGCGGAGACTCCGATAACAGCAGCGGCCTTACAGAGGAGAATGGGCCGTGAAGCGGAACCCTCAAACCTTGATCGTACTCTCTTACGGATCGTTTCTAGGCTGGCTGCTCGCGTTTCCGTTCAGTGGGCCTATACTACATCGACTTGCAGATTCTAAGGGTATCAGTAGTATGTCGCTGGGGCTTGCGTACATAGGCACGCCCGTCCTGTTTCTTGCGCTTTTCCTCATTTCCCCCAGACGTGAAGAACGAGCCAAACAGATGATGCTTGCCGGATGTGCGGTGTGTGCCATCGGGTCTGCACTGCTCCTTCTGGCAAGCGCCGTTGTGTTACATGTGCTCATGGCGCTGATGGGCATAGCATCTGTCGTATTCATCATGGGATGGAGCTACTACTACACTGTGGATGTACCCATCGCAGACAAGATGAAAGCGATGGCACTCGTCATATTGACAGGCAACGTGATTCACTACGTACTGACCGTGCTTGGCGAGTCGCTCCTGGTTGGGCCACTGGTCGCGCTTGCGACCATGCCCGTGGTTGCGGCATTCTACGTGAGTTTCCAGATAGCTCACGTGCCTCAGCACCGAATTCAGTACCCGTGTGCGCCTGAGTTTCCTTTGAGCCTAATGGCAGTGGTATGCGTGTTCTTGTTCGTGTTGAACCTAAACGGCGGGCTGATGGCCGAAGCCATAGAGCCGTACTTCAGAGCAAGGGGTTTGTTTTCGGCGTACTACGGAATGATGCCGTACATTCTCACTCTGGCGTTGTACTACCTCTGTGCGCACAGAGTACCCAGACTGTTCCCCGTGTACTTTGCCACATCACTACTAGGTCTTGCATACGTTTCGTTCAGTATGTTCGGCCATGCTGCGGCAGGATATTACCTTACCCAGACTTTTGCGCAGGCAGGCTGGGCTCTTATTGACGTGTTCTTGTGGAGTCTTCTGGGTGAGATTGCATCGATGTACGGGCGTCCGCTTACGATTTCGTCGCTAGGACTAGGCGTGAACCTAGCCGCGGTATCATTGGGTGCTATCCTGGGTGCGAGGCTTGTGCATACCTCCGACGGCAATGTCGTTGCAGTCGTGGGACTTACAGCGGTGTCCATAGTGTTCGCCACATTTTTCGTGGTGCCGTTTATGAACGCGCGTATCGAGAGAGATCTTGTTCATAGGATGAAGAAGACTGATGCCGTATCTCGTAAGGTGTTGCTACCCGAAGGCCACAGCCTAACTCCGCGTGAACTCGAAATCACGATGCTGTTGTTCCAGGGCCACAGCAACAAGGATATCGCGAAGCGGCTTAGCATAAGTGAGAACACGTTGAAAGTGCACGCAAGGCACATCTACGCCAAACTTGGGGTGTCGAATAAGAAAGAGTTGTTCCAGCTCGCGCTTGAGTCAACAACAAGAACGTGATTATGTACGTACGGGTGAGCGATACTCTGTCCAGGACGCAAAAGATAACCCCTAGGGGTAATATGGAACTGAATATGTGCGTGTTAATATTCAGACACCATATCTTACCTAGCAGGGGGCGTGTGTCATGGCCGGTGTCAGGCGTGTTTTCGTTTGTGTTGTCGTATCGCTGGCGATGCTGTTTGCTCTGCTGCCGCCCGGGGCTGCATTGGCCGAGGCGCTTCCCGAAGCGCCCTATCTAGAAGTCATAATGCAGAGCACACCGGCCGCCAGCGCGTTTATCAACTCGTATCTTTCAGATCCGTTGTTCCGCGACTCAGATGGGATCATGCACTTAGGCCCTTCGGGCATAAGCCCGCATGACGGTCTGTATACCAGGTCTACCGACTCGGGACAGACATGGTCTCCTCGTATCAACATAACCAGGGAGGCAACTGCTTCCAAGGGCGGCACTATCTACGTCAACAACACTACCAAAAAAGGCCTCTATATGGGTTTTTTCAACGTGTCCGGGTATAATCTCAACTACACATATGACGGAGGACTCACTTGGACCACCGGAGCATACCGCTTCATACCCGGTTCAAGCGGAGGTCTGACCTCGTACCTCTATCCTCTGGGCTCTGCCTACGATGGCGAAAACACAGTGTATGCTGTGACGTGGAGTTCTTACTACCACTGGGGCAATGGAAAAGCAGCCATATCCAAGAGCACAGACTTAGGTACCACATGGACGTCGATGGCGGGAGTAGCGAATTCGAATACGATGTTGCTTGACTCGAACGACAGATACGCCATAGATGCAGTCGACCTGATAATCGATGCAGACGGTGTGCTGTACGTGCTGTACCTCGCGAACGATACCCAGAACAAGTGGAACCTCAAAGCGTACAACAGCGCCACATCGGTGCGCGAGACCGTAGTTCAAGATTTGGGGTACACAAGATTTGGTGTAACAGGTGTGACCGCATGGTTTGAGCAGGACGGAAAAAGCCTGAATGTGGCGTTTGTGAGAGAAACAGGGCCGAACGAAGCCTCAGCGATATACCATACCAGAAGAGACGTCTCAGGTACCTGGAGTGAGCCCGAGATTGTGGGCACAGACGGGCTCGCGCGCAGACCTTCGCACCTGTCAAGCGCAATAGATGCCGAAGCCAATACCTACGTGATCTGGTCAAACTACGACGGAGCGCGAAACCGCATGTTCTCATCGGCGAAGCCCGCAGGAGCGGCTTGGGGGCCTGTCACCGAAGTGTTGACAGATGATCCGACGGTTAGCGCTTGGACTCCGTGGATGAGCGCGGTGGAGCCGGGCGTTGTAGAGGTGGTATTCTCTCGCGCTGTTGGCAGCGCACGTTCAGCTGGCTATGCCCAGATGCGACTTGCGAATGTGGCGCCTGCCGACGACACACCTCCTTTGATTAGCGCAGAGATCTCGGGAGTTATGGGTGAAGACGGTTGGTATGTGTCTGATGTGGTTATCATCTGGAATGTGTCTGACGAACAATCGGAGATAACTTCTATCATAGGCGGCGAGCCGATCTTCGTGACAGAAGACACCGAAGCCGCGGTGTATACATGCCAAGCCACTTCGCTAGGAGGCACGTCAGAGCTGAGTGTGGTAATCAAGAGAGATGCCACTGCGCCCGAGATTGTTGTTGTATCACCGCTTCCCGGAGCGTATTCGACCGCAGATAGTATAGTGTTCGAGTATAGCGCATCTGACTCGATGTCGGGGCTTGCCAGCGTATCCGCCGAACTCAACGGTACAGTAGTATCTGCCGGTGACACATTCAGCCTGGCCCAGAGCGCAGGTGCCAACGTATTTACCGTTGTCGCCCAGGATGTGGCCGGCAACCAGATTACGAGCGTGGTGCACTTCGATGTGTTGTTAAGTGCAACTCTGGCGCTTGACCCAAAGACTCTTAACGTCGGGAGCCAGGCAGACAAGAACGCTGTGACCGCATATATCGAGTTCGGTTCCGGTTACGAAGCAGACCAAGTGGACGTGACGAGTGTACGACTTCGTGTCGGAGAGCGCGAGGTTTGTGCTCAGACAAGGCCTGTGGAATTCGGTGACTATGATCGGAACGGAATCGGCGATCTTATGCTTAAGTTCAACAGGCAGGAGGTCATTTCCGCGCTCGGCACGCTCACGGGCGATGTGAGTGTGAAAGTCACAGGCAAGATGCTGGATGGAACTGCGTTTGAGTCTCATGCAAGCATAAACGTGATAAACCCGGGAGTGAAGGTTCGCACTCGCTGACCTAGCGGTTGTTGCGACAGAGCGGGCGGCTATCTCTGAAGCTGCCCGCTCTTTGAGTGTGGCTAGTTCTTGATTCTAACCTTGGCGTCAGGGCTGAGCTCTCTCGGCGGTGATACCACGACTGAGTCGTCTTCAGACAAACCTAAGACGATTTCTACCTGCGTATCTGTCTCTATCCCACGCACAACGCTGCTCAGTACGGCTCTGCCGTCTCTTACGATGAACACATGGTGCTTACCGTGCATCTCAAACAGCGCCTTTGCCGGTATCAGCATTCCGTGAGACTGCCCCACCACTATGTCTACATCGACAGGGTAGCCTGCCAACACGTTCTTGGGGCGGGGGTCAGTGAGCGCTATCTCCACTCGCACCCGGCGCTGCCTGAGCCCGAGGTCAGATAGTGATTCTGTGGCTCGCGACGAAATCTTTGATATCTTGCCTAAGAGCTCTTCGCCGCCTAATGAATCGCCATGCACCAGCACTTCTTGGCCAATTGACACGAGCGGCATATCCTGTGCAAGCACTTCACACACCACCTTCAGGTCGTGCGAGTAGATGGTAGCTATGACAGACCCAGGCAAAACCACAGCACCCTTTTTCACCTGAAGGTCGACCACTGTTCCGTCAATAGGTGAAGTCACGGATCGCTTCGTCATTTCGTGACGCAGAGTTTCGGCCTCGAGCGAGAGCGCATCTATCTGTGCCAGGTACATCCCCATACCCTCCGGAGATAGCAGCCCCATCGCTTCTCGCACGGCTGCTTCGGCGCTCTTCAGGCGCGCAGTGGCCAGTTCATAACGGTCAACTGCGGCTTCCCATTCCTTTTCCTGAACGAATCCGAGCAGGTAAAGGTTGCGTAACTCTGGTATGTCCTCAAGAGTGCGCTCATCTGACTCGAGCCACGCAAGAGAACCGATCTTCTTGCGAAGTTCGGTAACATGGTCAAGCGCTCGTTCATGCTCGATTCGTGCCGCGTCAGCCTCTGCCTCGGCTCGCTTCAGCGCAGCCGGGACTTCAAGCTGAGAAGCAGCGAAATAGCGGGCTTTGGCTGCGCTCAAGTTGGATTCGATTATCGCGAGTCGAAGCCTTAGATCTTCTGTGTCCCCGAACACAAGCACATCGCCAACCGACACTCTTGTGCCCTCTTGAACGAACACCTGCTCTACCGCAAACTGGCTCTGCGCGTAGACACGAACCTCGTTTTGTGCAACAAGATAACCGGTTTCAGATACGGTTCGAGAGATGTCGCCGCTTCGTACGCGTGCGACATGCACCTCTACGCCCGAAGACCTGTTCCACGCAAAAGCGCTAGCGAGAACAAGTATTAGTAAGACGACCAGCAGAAGTACTTTCTTTTTCACGGCAAAACCCCCTACGTGATGCGAGTCTTGAGCGCGTCCATGAACTGAAGACGGCTGATTCTACGCCAGAGTGCCATCATAACCAAGCCAAAGAAGACGACGGTGATTCCACCACACACGAAATAGGGTAACGGCAGCACGTCTTCTGGAAGAAAGTACATCTCGCTGCTGAAAGTGCGCGCAATGCCGATGCACAATCCGTAACCCAGAGGTATGCCGAGCAGCACTCCTGACACCAGGGCGGCAAAGTTCTCTTTGGCAACCATGGCCAAAATCTCTCGTCTGTGGAAGCCTAGCACTCTCATGGTGGCGAACTCTCTTAATCGTTCGGAAAGGCTTATAGACGAGGTGGTAAACAATACGGCGAATCCAAGTGCGCAGCCGAAAAACACCATCATGCTTAGCGAATAAGTACCCATCTCCATGAGTTCGTTGTATGCGTTAATGAGCGCGGTGGCGTTATACACCGCAAGCACTCCGGGCGCAGAGTCGAGGTCGGCGCTCACCTGGCCTTCTGTCTTAAGAGCTACGCCGTTAATAACGTTCTTTGTGCCCAAGATTCTTTCCATTTGGCCAAGCGACACGTATGCCCCTGTTCCGAGGTACTGCCTGACAACGTCTTCAACTGCAATGTAGTGTTTTGTGTCAGGGTCTCGCGGCGATACGACTGCGATGACAGAACCTCTTTCGACGCCCAGCTGCAGTGCGATGAACTCCGAAATCAGGATGCCGCGGTCTGGCACGCTGACTTTGGTTCCGTCGTCCGCTTCGAACAGGAATAGCGATGAGTCCGGAAGCACGGCTCTGGCCAGCACGGACTCTTCTCTCCAGCCGTGGGAGAGCCTAAGAGGTTCTTCTGCATAGGGCTCGGCATGCGAGGCGCCGCTTAACCTTGCTACCTCTCTAACAACACTGCGGTCTTGGGGCGATGCCAGCGCCACGCTGTAGTCGTAGAGTTCGAGCTCACCGTATTGTTTTGCAATGAGCATATCGAATAGGAACACCGAGTGGATGGGCACCAAGATAAGACCAAACGTGAACGCTATACCGAGTGATGCAAACACAAACCGCCTGAAGTTGCGCGACACACCGCGGAACACCATCTTGGTCGTGGTTCCGATACGAGACCACAGAGCGTGCAGGTTCTCGAACAAAACTCGCCTACCGACATCGGGCGCAGCTGGCCGCATCGCTTCAGAGGGTATGATCTTGGTTGCCTTAGAACCTGCGAGAAAGCCGGCAAGCGCGCATGGAACGCAAGCAAGCGCAATGCTGAAAGGATATAGCTGCCACACGTGTAACGCCGTGATCCCCGGCACGCGGAAGAACATCGAGAAAAACGGCAGCATCAGAAGTGTGAAGAGGTATCCTGCTATCACACCTGGAACCGACCCCAGCAATCCTATGAGAAGTGCGTATCTGGTGTAGTGGCCGACAATCGCGCTCTTGGAGTAGCCCAAGGCGCGCATGATGCCGATTGACACTCTTTCGGCTTCGACCATCCTCGAAACCGTCATGTACACGATAATCGCGGCAACCACCAAGAACAGCACAGGGATCACTTTGGAGAACTGTGTGAGGCCGTCGAGCTCGGCCTGGGTGAGCGCGTGACTTGGCTGGACATCCCTTGTGTATACGTGCACGTTGTACTGCTTGAAACGCTCTTCGATCAGGTCTTTGAAATAATCGGCTTGCTCGGGCTTGTCAAGAGTGACCACTATGCTGTTGACTCGCCCCTCCATGCCTGTAAGCGCCTGCAAAATGCGGGTAGGTATGAACGCAACGCCGAACTCGGTATAATCCGGAAACATGTTTCGAGCGTCTTTTATGGCGTAGACGAATTCGGGACTGTCCACAACGCCGGATATGCTGGCGCGTACCGGTTCGCCGCGGAAGTAGAGCGTAATGCCGTCGGCCTCCAAGAGATCGTTTGCCATCGCGAACTGGCTCAGCACTGCTACCGATATGGCCTGTGTTCTGGCAGCGAGCCTACCAGATGCGAGATGCAGTCCGTTTACGTATGTTGGTTCACCATAAGATACAAGTCGCAGGTTGGGCACAATCCTGCCCGGAATCTCTGCGCGCACGTCAGTGACTATTCTGCCTTCAGCGGCGCGCACGCCTTCTATACGCCTGATCTGGCTCGTAAGCGCTTGCGGCGCTCCCGTGGTCTCGATAAACAGGTGCGCAAACTGGTACTCATCATAGTACCTTGTTAGAGCGGTCTCAAGCCCTGACGACGTGGTGGTGAGCGCCACGAAAATCATGATGCCCAAGAACACGGTTGCGACCACGGCGGCAAACTGCGCACGATTGGCACCTATGGTGCGCAGCAGTAGCTTGTGCAGCATTTTGGTACCAGTGATACCTACCATTCTATATCCTCCGCGCTGGCAGGTGACGAGTTGCGCGTGGACTCGACTATGTCCCCGCTTCGCATGCGGAACACCTGGTCTGCCATACGCGCTATGGCTACGTTGTGCGTTATGAGCACCACTGTCGTGTTGTAGGTTCTATTGATGTCTCTCAGAAGTGACAATATGCCTTTGCCCGTTTCGTAGTCAAGCGCTCCAGTCGGCTCGTCGCAGAGCAAGACGCCCGGTCTTTTTGCGACCACTCTCGCAATGGCCACCCTTTGTTGCTCACCACCAGAAAGCTGCGATGGAAAGTGGTTTGCCCTATCCGAAAGCCCTACGCTTGCAAGCACCTCGCAAGACGGCAGCGCCTTGTCCCGCACAAGCTCTGTGGCAAGGTCGACGTTTTCTCTTGCGGTAAGAAATGACATGAGGTTATAGAGCTGAAAGACGAATCCCACTTCGTGGCGCCTGTATGCGGTAAGTCGAGTCTCATCATACTTAATGATATCTTCGCCTTTGTAAAGCACCCGGCCGGAAGTTGGAGTATCCATTCCGCCCAAGATGTTCAGTAGCGTGCTCTTTCCCGAACCGCTCGGGCCGACGATGACCGCGAAATCGGCTTCACGGATTCTGAGATTCACGCCCCTGAGCGCTTTGACAACCACTTCGCCAACTTTGTAGTACTTATGCAAGTCTTCGACGACGCATATGTGCTGCAACGTCTCACCTCCGGCATTTGCGAAGAGCCAACTGGCCGATTGTATCGACAACACTATATACGTGTGGTTTTCGCGTTTTGTGTCACAAACCCTAGCATCTATCGAGTTTTCTATGGACGCTGCTCGATACGATTCAAGTTGGAATTCTTCAAAACACGAACAAACGTTTGTAATACTTACGGATACCAGAGTTTGCTGCACAAATAGCCTAAAGACTATCCATTAGACTAGGGGGAACCAGCAAGCCAGGCGCATAACCATGCAGCAGACCAGGGCGGGAGGCCGGTCTTGTAGGCATTTGACAGTGGGCAGGAGGAGCGAACAAATGAAAGTACGGACTGATAGGATACGGGTATGTGCTGTGCTGATTGCCTGCGCGTTGCTGGTGTCGGTTGCGCCGGCCCGCGCGGCATATGAGGGTGACCAGTACATCAAGGTGAGCACGTCGGTATCCGGAGTCGAGATTATCGAGGCAGGAGAATCCTGCGAAGTCTTGGTCAGCCTCACCGGAGATGAGTTCTCGCTAGACCCAGAACTCGTCGACCCAGACCATGTGCGCAGCAAGAGCATTGTGCTTGTGCTGGACATATCGGGCAGCATGAGCCAGAGAATTGACGGTGTAAAGACCCGGCTCGATGTGTTGAAAGAGAGCACCATAGAGTTCGTGCAAGGTATGGCCGGTACCAACACCAGTATCGCGGTTGTGGCGTATCACACGCATGCCAATGAACTGACTCCGCTTCTTACGATGACAGAGCCGTCCAATGTCTCGTATCTTACGAACTTCATCTCCAACCTGAGGTACCTGAATATGACGAATATCGGAGATGGCATGAGGCGGGCGTACTGGCGGCTGATGGGGGCGGATCCTGACTCGGCTAAGTATGCGATCGTCATGACAGACGGCGAACCGAACTACTATACTACTTTGATTTCATCCCGAACAGGTCCGTTTAAGATGGATGACGGAAATGCTCAGTATACCTTCAGTGACGTGGCACGATCAGTGCAATATGCTTCAGCTTTCGGTGCTCTGTTGGTTGAAGAGCAAGTCAAGTCATATTTCATCGGGCTGACAACCACGCACTCCGCGAATTTCCAGCAGATTGCGGTCTCGGCTGGTGCCGAAGAAGTACAAGAGGGCGTCAACTATTACAGGGTAGTGACGGCTGAAGAAGTGGACTACGTGTTTAACGATATTCTCGCGGCTTCGATATCTTCTTTCCTCCCGGTTACGGTTGCAGTCGAACAGGTCTTGCCGCACGGAATCGTTCCCGTGAGCGTTCCGCAGGGTTTTGCCACATCTCTGCTCGCTGACGGCAGGTACATGGTCTCAGGTACTGTGCCTAACATGGGCCTTCAGAAGAACGAACAGACAGAGATTTACAGCATTACCCCGTGGCAAGGGGTCATAGGTGTGATGTGCGAGAGCACCGGTGTTAAAGACTTTCCAAACGCTATGGTGGCGTATACCGACCCGTTCGGCAACGATAAGGTAGCATCTGTCGTGAGCGCTCTCTCTCTTACGGTTGTGGACACGACTGCTCCAACCATTCCTTTAGCACCGGAGGTCGTCACAAACGACGGCGACCGAGTGCTTATTGGCTGGACGACTTCGTATGACTTCGTCGGAGTCGAGGGTTACGAGGTGCTGCGAGACGGGCTGCCGGTGTGGTCGGGGCCCAACACCTCATTTGAAGATGGGAACATCACCCAGGGGGTAAGCTATTCGTACAGTGTGAGAGCGTTTGATGCTTCGGGTAACGTTTCCACAGAAAGCGAGAGCGTGTTGGTCAGCGTGCCTGATACTACTGCGCCTTCGGTACCCACAAACCTGGCGGTTACTGCCAAGACATCCACGAGCATCGCGCTGCTGTGGGATGAGAGTTCAGACAATGTGGCTGTAACAGGCTATACAGTGTACCGAGACGGGCTGCCGCTAGCGTCGATAGGAGGCACTACGTATACAGACGACGGGCTCGCAACCGGCGTTGAATACATCTACACGGTAGCTGCCTTCGACGCCGCAGGTAACGAATCTGTGCATAGTGTACCGCTTGCTGTAAGCACGAACTCGGCGCCTGTCGCCGATGCGGGCGAAGACATAGTCGTAGAGGCTACCTCAAGCAGCGGAGCCGTGGTGCTGCTCGATGCAGCCAAATCATACGACCCCGATGGTGACGCGCTCACGTTCTTGTGGACGGGAGTGTTTGGTGCGTCCACCCAAGCCAGATTCGAAGTAGAGATGCCTCTTGGAACGCACACAATCGTGCTGAGCGTAAGCGATGGACTGCTAGATGCTACAGATAGCGTGCTGGTGTGTGTGCAAGACACCACGCCGCCCGAACTGACAGTGCCGGGCGATGTGCTTGTTGAAGCCACAGGTGTCGACACCGAAGCAGAGCTAGGCACGGCTGAAGCAGTTGACCTGTTCGCAGTGACGCTGCAAAACGATGCGCCGTCCGCGTTTGGATTAGGCACCACGACTGTCACTTGGACGGCGACGGACGCAAATGGCAATTGGGTGGCCAAGACACAACTGGTTACGGTGCAGGATACCACCCCACCGAATCTGACCGTGCCGCAAGACGTCACGCTCGAGGCCACAGCGCTGCAGATGGCTGTAGACATCGGTGAGGCGACTGCCTCGGACATCTTTGCGGTGACTATAACGCACGATGCTCCTGTGGTGTTCGAACTAGGAACGACCAGCGTCACATGGGTGGCAACTGACGCAAACGGTAATTTCTCAAGCGCAGTGCAGCTCGTTACCATTACAGACACAACTCCGCCCGAGCTCATACCTCCTGCAGACGTTGAAGTTGAGGCAACTCAGGTCATGACGCCCGTAGACATAGGTTTTGCCGACGCAAGCGATATCTTTCTAGCCGATGTGCATTGCGATGCTCCGGCGGCCTACCCGCTCGGCCAGACTGTTGTAACCTGGACGGCAGTCGACACAAGCGGTAACTCGACGAGTCGTACTCAGGCAGTGCGTGTCATCGACACGACGCCACCAGTGCTTTCGGTGCCCGCTGACCTGTCATGCGAAGCCACAGCGCTTCTGACAGGGGTTAATCTTGGCCAGCCGATAGCGGTGGACATATTTGACGTAATAATCACCAACGACGCGCCTCTAGCCGGCTTTGAACTTGGCACCACAACGGTTACATGGGTTGCGCAAGACACAAGCGGAAACAGTTGTAGCGGAACGCAGCTGGTCACAATCGTAGACACTACACCTCCTTCACTAACAGTGCCCTCGGATCCGATGGCTGAAGCCAACGCTGTGATGAGTGTCGTGTACATCGGAGAACCCATTGTGCACGACATATTCGGCGCCAGTGTTACGAACGATGCGCCTGACTACTATCCGCTTGGAACGACGTACGTGACGTGGACTGCGGTAGACCCGAACGGCAACTCGTCAAGTGCGGTGCAGCCGGTGACCGTTCTTGATACCACACCGCCTATCCTCAACTTACCGCCGGATATTCTGATTGAGGCTACGGCTGTACGCTCGATTATGGACATCGGTGAAGCCAGCGCATCAGACATTTTCGATGTGACGCTCTCGAACGATGCTCCGGACGACTTCGGCATCGGCGTTACGCTGGTTACGTGGAAGGCAGAAGATTCGAACGGCAATGTGACGTTGGGCACCCAAAGAGTTGAAGTGCGAGACACCACTGCTCCAGTGCTCAATGTGCCGCAGGACGTAGTTGCTGTAGCAACAGGAGAGTACACCTACGTTGGTATAGGCCAAGCGACTGCTACAGATATTTTCCCAGTGACTGTGCAAAATGATGCACCCGTAGTCTTTGGCGTGGGAACGACCACAGTCACATGGACGGCAACTGACGCAAACGGTAATGTATCAGTCGGAGTTCAGTTTGTGACTGTTGAAATGCTGAATGCAACTGTTGACCTGGATCCAAACGTGCTGAACCTGCAGAGCAAGGGTAGTGAGGTATCGATTACTTGTTACGTCGAGCTGCCGAGCGGATACGATGTGTCGCTAGTCGATGTCAACACAGTCGTGCTTGTAATTGGGGACATCGAAATAGCAGCTCAGAAGAACCCGACGGCACGAGGAGATAATGACCGGGACGGCATCCCAGATCGCATGTTCAAGTTTGATCGTTCACAGGTGACTGCTGCCATAGAGACTGTCGGCGACGGCACTTGTGTGGTAACGGTCAAAGGAGTGCTCTCAAACGGGTATCTGTTCACCGGTCAGGATAGCATTCGTGTTATTGCCCCACCGGCACCCAAGAAACCCAGGTAAGCACTTAGCGGAGATTCTTTGGCACATCCGGCGAGTGGGTTTTCCCGCTCGCCGGATGTGTTGTATCACAGAGCAGGTAGGCGCTATCCAGACAGGCTAATCAGGTGGCTACAGCGTGTAGCACGTTGCAGTGTCTGGCGATGAGCCAGGCGCTCTTTTGGATTTGCGTGGTCGAAGCGACCAGGCTAACAGAATGTCATTTTTCATTGAGATACGCATACAAAACATGAAGATGCAAGAAGGAATTATCCAGTAGTTGGTGTAACAGCGTTGAATACGTACCAAGCAAAAGGTGAGCGCACGATGAACAGGAGCCGTGAGACCCATGGCGCAGCTGCGCCCCCCGCATGGCTTGTGGGTATCGCGGCAGGCGCATTGTTTGGACTTATATCAGCGTTTCCATTTCACCCTCCGTTCTTGGAAGAGGCATACGGTTACGTTCTTGTGGCCGGGTTTTTGGGTTCGGCTCTTGTATGCGGTTTAAGCAGATTTGCGATGCTGGGTGATGTATCCTCTGATGCTCTATCATTGCTATTGCTTGTGGCCCTCATGTGTGGCATGTTCGGGCTTCCTCACTTGTATCGGCTAGTGCTATTTGCCGCAGCAGGCGTTTTGATTGGTCATCTTACCATGCGCATTGGTTGGTTTTTTTCAGTTATCCAAAGACCTGAGGTATGCGTTGCGTTTGCGCTCTTGGTACACCAGGCGCTATATCTGAGTAGCACTCTTGTAGTACGGTTCTACGGCGCCTATTGGCAGGTTCCCGTGTTGGTGGCCGGGCTCGTAGGGTTTGCTGGGATCAAGACACTAGGAAGATGCAAAGGTAAGACTGATACCCTCAGTGAGCCTGCGCTTGCAAGAGAAGGCTTGGTGCGCCAGCGCAGAGCGCTTATTGCGCTCGGTGTGGTTGCGCTTCTGGGTTCTCTGGCAGATAGCACTGTGTATTGGGGGGCGGCGACGCCGGGGGGCTTTTCGACGTTGACGCTGACTTCTCAGTCGTTGTGCTATGTGTTCGCGGGAGCTGCCTCTGCGTTTTGGGTCTACCACTCAGGACACTTGGGTTTGGCCACATTTTCTCTAAGTGTGTTGGGGTTAGGGTTTGCCGTCCGGCTACTCGGTGCCCAACTGCCGTTTGCGTGGAGCGCTGGCTCGTATCTGCTGAGCATCGGGCTTGCTGGTACCGACATGTTCTACTGGGTTTCGGTGTGCTTACTGGCTAGGCAATTCGGCGCTCGACGCACATTGGGCGTTGCTCTGGGAGTATATGTAGGCTGCATAATTGCCTCAAGTGTGTTCGTCAATGCTGGATTTGGGTCTGGGGCTGGAAACGCGGTGGCAGACATTGTGGTTATTGCAGCGCTGTTCCTTTCGATACCTTATGTGTTAAATCACGTGGGTGCAACACATGATACCTACACTGAGATTGCCGAGCCAGCTCCCAAACCTGTTGTATCGCTGTTTGCCAAGCCGTTAACTCCGGCTGAAAACCGCGTGTTCGATCTCTTGTGCCTCGGGAAGAGTGACCCGGAGATCGCTAGAAGCCTTACAATCTCTCGAAGCACGGTGAAGTTTCATGTGCGGAACATACTGCGAAAAGCTGGAGTGGACAGCCGCAAGAGGCTGCTCGCCGAGATAGTGCACAAAAACACTTAGCGCACACGCATTAGTCGTGAAATCCTAACAGGCCCAGGTTTCGTCCGGCGAGTACCATGTCGTACAGATCTATCACTCCGTCTGCGTTGAGGTCAAACGATGGGTCGTAGCCAGCGCAGCCAAACTGCTGCTTGTACGCAGTTGCGAGCAGCGCGAGGTCTCTTGTGTCAACAACGTTATTCCCGTCAATATCTCCTGCTGGCAGTATCATTTCTGCGAAACTCAAATAGTGTGGCCCTCTGACCCAGTGTGGGATGCTCAGCGCTTGCTTCAGAAAGCCCGGGTGGTGCGCCACGACCCATTCACCTGCCCTGACGCCCGAGAGCGCGTAGGTGCCATCAAGAGACGGGTGTAACTGAGTCGGGGCTTCTGATATCCATATGCTCAAATCTTGAGGCGCTTTTCCACCCTGCAACGAGACAGTACCATCCGCGCTCGAAAACGTGCGTCTCAAGTAGTACACATGCTGCAGACTGTTAGGTATCTCCTTGAACGCGTGTGCTGCCCAACCTAGCACCGGTCCGCCCGGCAGCATTACGTTGTACCATCTGCAGCGTGTGGCTGTATGAGGGCCCTGCAGCGCGACCACCTGCGTTCCTGCCGGTAGGCTGCCTAGCACTTCGAATACCATGCCGGGCTGCTGGCGAATACGCAGTTCTGTCGTGTTGAACACGCTTAACACCGTTCCTGTGTAAAGCGGCCTGAGCGATGCGTTGGTCTTGCCGGGCAGTGCAAACACGTCTTGGGCTTGGGGAAGCGAAGCCGAAAACGATGAGGCCGGAGGCCGCTTCATATCTTGGCCAAAGCTTATCACGTAGTCAATGACCTTATCCTGATACGTTCTCACACCCGGAGCCACGTATCCAGGGTTATTCGATTGCGCCCAGCCGTTATACGCCCAGATGGCGAAATACCACGATTCAAGAATGTCGTCGTCCATGTTTATCTGAGTAAGGCAGTACGGCTCGCTAAACCAGGGAATGACGTAGCCCGTATACATTTTCTTATCCAGCAGAATCCTAACGCCTGCTTCAATGTTGAACTCAAGGTCTTCAAGCCTGCTGATTTCCTCGTATGTGAACAGATTGGTATCGGGCATGACCTGCATCAGCCCTATTTCACCCGACGAGCCTCTTATGACAGAGCCGTCCGTTGTCCAGTGCCTACCGCCGCTTTCGACAAGAGCAATGGCCTTAACGATAACAGGGGGCACGTCGAACTCCAGTGACTTTCGAGTTATGAGTTCATCGATAACGGGATCAATCTGGGCGAGAGGCATGCGCTGCACTTCAGCGGGTGAAACCAAGACGTGCGCATCAACGTCTGAACTGAACTCGTAGCCATCCCATCGCCAAGTGGTGACAATCTTCTCGGCTGGTTGCAGCCAGGCCGAGTCTTTGCGGTAAGCTAGACGAGTCTCCACAAGCGTACCGTACCTAATGTCGAGCGTTCCATGCAAAGCGTCGTCTACTCGGATGAGACTCTCGAATCCGCTGTCGGTCGCTGCGACGAGCGCGTAGCCCATATAGCCGCCGCTGCCGGATAGCCGCCATGAGATAAGCACTTCGGTACGCAAGTCGTCTCTGAGGCGAACTAATTGTATGTCTTGGAGAGAGGCAAGCGGCACTTCCAACACGTACGGTTCAATCTCATCCGCCCAAACCAAGCTCACGCGAAACCCCGGGCCCAGATCGGGTATCACTTGAGTCTCGATGTAGATGGGATTGCCGCCCAGCGATGTCAGGCGGGTATGTGTTGGCTGTGCGCCCACATCAAGTGCGGGTATGAGTAGAAACAGCACGAATGACACAATGCATATGCGTATAAGACGTTCTCTCGGCTTCATGGCTTACTCCACGACCGTGCTGAGTTCAGGAGGCAGCATACCGTCCTGAAGTAGATTCGCTCTTGCTTCCTAGATGCCACACTCGTTTTTCGACACATGCGCTGCGGATGCCTCTATGTACGTGAGGCAAACATGAACAGTGCGGAAGACTTACTCTGATGAGAACGGAGACGCTGCTCTACTATCCGATTTAGTTGACTGCGCTACGCTAACTCAGACGTTTGGTCTCTCAACAAGCAGCTGTCATGCAGTTTTTCTTTAATACTACAAATATTGCAGCTATATCCTAATATATGTGCGAGATACGGCTTTCGGTCAGGGGACATTGTTCCCGGCTCGAAAAGCCCGGTGTCAGTTTTGGCCGGTTATTTGGGCCGATACCATATTGTAACTGTCGTTCGGGACCAGAAGGTTTGGGCAGATTGTCGCCGAAGCATAGACGGGTGAGCTTTCGTACGTGTTCTTTGCATAGCCCCAGACCTCTATTGTGTTGTAGTAGGAGAGAACCCGCATGTCACAGCAATCAGCCGAGAATAACGCACCGGTCAACTCCGGCGCGATGCCTGTATATGAATCGCTTAAGAACATTGGCTTTCGCATGCTATGGATCGGCACGTTGTTTTCGACAGCAGGCATGCAGATGAACATGGTCGCTCAATCATGGCTTGCGTATGACCTAACTGGATCGGCGACAGTGCTTGGCCTTGTGGCGGGAGCGCGCGCGGTTCCGATGACCGCATTCTCGCTTCTGGGCGGCGTTGTCGCGGACAGGGTGAGAAAGAGGAACCTTCTCGTTGCCACTCAATCAGGTCTGGGGCTCTTGTCGCTTGCAGTTGCTATACTAGTGCACGCAAGACTGATACAGCCCTGGCATCTTGTTGTTGCTGGTGCGCTTCAGGGCACTTTGTTTGCTTTCAACATGCCTGCCCGCCAAGCATTTATTCCTGAACTGGTCGGGCCAAAACTTCTGCCCAATGCGATTGCGATTCAGTCGACCGGGATGAACGTGAACAGAATTGGGGCACCTGCTGTGGCAGGCTTGCTGCTCGCCATAAACCCGATGCTGGCGTTTTACTCAACGGCTGCGCTTTACTTGACAGGGGCGTTCAGCGTCTTTCGCTTGCCCCCGGGCGTGCCGGCGGCGGATAACGGAAGAAGCCCACTGGCAGATCTCAAGATAGGGCTTTCGTACATCTGGAACAATCAGATCATAAGAACGCTTCTCATAATGGCTTTTATACCGACGTTTTTGGGCATGCCGTTCATGCAGCTGCTTCCGGTGTTCCAAGCAGATGTGTTCGGCGTAGGGCCATCCGAATTGGGTGTCATGTATATGGCTGTTGGAATCGGTTCGCTTTCGAGTTCGCTGCTCGTGGCTGCGCTAACGCCGCACCCCAAGACAGGCTTTATGCAGATGGTAGCTGGAGTCTGCTTCGGGCTTGGTCTCGTCGGACTTGCGCTGTCACCTGGGTTCGTAGTTGGCCTCGTTGCGTTGTTTCTGGTGGGCCTTTTCAGCCAAGGCTACATGATAATAAACCAGATTTTGCTGATGACCAACATCGAAGGCGATATGTACGGCCGCGTCTCGAGCATCAGTCTCATAACATGGGCCATAAACCCTGCCGCACTGCTAGTGCTAGGTGCGTTTGTCGACAGGTTGGGCGCGCCTCCGGTGGTAACGGTTCAGGGATTGCTGCTTGCGGCCTTCATCTTCGGAATAGCTCTTGCGTATCCGAGAGTATGGAGGCAGCATGGGGCTCAGATTGCACAGAAGGCTCGAGTGGATAGCAGATGATTGCTAGGAGATACACAGTAAGGCAAAGCGGCAGGCTGAAGCGAGCTCGCATTGAGTTTCGAGAGGACGAAGGTTTGGTGGTCGCCGTTCCGATCGGATTTGACCTGGCGTTAGTGCCCCATCTTGTTGAATCGAATATTGAGCTGATTCGACGCGCGGCGCGCGAGCAGAATCGTCTCAGACTCAGGGAACGGCGCCTCGGGGAGTGTCTGCCGCACAGGATAGCGCTTACGGCCATAGATGAAGAGTGGCACGTGGAGTATCTGGCGGGCGGAGGCTCCGGAGTGGTGCTGTGCGAGCACAGATTCGGACTCGCAGTGCACGGCGAGACGCGCTCTTCTATGTGTTGTGCGAAGGCGCTGGAGAAATGGCTCAAGAAGAAGAGCCATAAGCACCTTGTTCCGCGGCTTAACCAGATTGCCGAGCACTCAGGTTTCGGCCTCAACAAGGTATTCGTACGATCGCAGAAGAGCAGATGGGCGAGTTGCTCGGCTTTGGGGAACATCAGTTTGAATGTGAGACTCCTCTTTGTTAAGCCCGAACTTGTAGATCACGTCTTGCTTCACGAACTGTGCCACACCGTGCATCTAGACCACTCGCAGCAGTTCTGGGCGCTCGTTAGGAGGCACGATTCTGCTTACAAGCAGAAGGCCTGTGAACTTAAGCAAGCGTGGAAGAGACTTCCCGAATGGCTCAAGGTTTGAAGAGAGACAACCCGCGCCGGTGGTGCGCGGGTTGTGCATTCTCGGTTCTCGGTTAGTTCAACACGCCGAGCCAGTCTCGAAGCAGGAACGAAAACCTTCCAATGATGAGCGACATACGAGCCATGACCGTGTTGCCATAAGCTGCGCCGAGCGCTATCATCAGCATCCACCGTCCGGCACGTCCGGCAGTACGAAGCGGTCCTGCTGCTGCTTTTGCAGTGAAGAAGAAGTACATCACGCTTACGCTAGTACCTACCACGATTATCAGGTTATTGATTGTGTTCAGCGGCAATACGGTGCTTCGAATCTGTCTTACGAGGTTTGCGTCAATAACACCTACGAGCGACAGCGCCGCGCCCACCCCGATAAGAAACGCAATCGATAGCCTGCTGTACACCGCGTAGTTCTTAAAGAACCTGGCGTAGAGCAACACGCCGAATAGAAGCGGTACTATCCATAGTAACTGTCCTTGAAGTAGCGGCGTGACTGCCATCGTGCGTACGTTGAAGAATGCTGTCACAAACGTGTGTGCCGCGACCAAAGCCACGAACACGTGCTCGGCGAGGGTAAAAAGCGGATTGTCCTTATACAGGTAACTATAGATAGCAATTGTGGCTATCGCTGCCAACCAGACTCCGAAATCCATAGACATGTTATTTGGCCCCCTTACCGGAGCGGCTTATCATGCGTTCGCCGATGTTGCCCATGATGATAAACAAGATGAGCAGTGCATGTGTCAGCGACTGAGCGTCCATTCCAGCTGCGCCATTTCCGGGGCGGCGTATCAGTATCTCGTATTCAGCGGCGCCTCTCAGCCCGGACAGCACACCGGATATCTGACCTGCCTGAATGTGAGGAGTGAGGATAGGCGTCACAACACCTGTGGCTCCTCCCGTTACCGCCGTGCCGTGTACCGTGTGCACGAGCCTGACGAAATAGAGCATGCTGTTTCCAGTGATGAAGTCGACTATTAGCGCTATGTCCTTAATAGAGTTTACTTTTGCCCACAGTTCAAAATTGGTTAGAGGTACACCGTTTACGTCCTCGGTGTAAAGTCCTCGGAGGTCATGTCCGATTGAAGCTACGGTCGGTTCTTCGCCAGCGGTGAACGGCATTATGATGTAATCTCTTCCGTACTCGTAGTTGTACTCAGGAGCCATCTCGTCCATTATCTTGCGCGCGTACATCGGAGAGTCAGCAGCGAGCGATACCCATATAAGCTTGATGCCTCTACTCATCAGGTGATGCACCTGGGCGACGTTCTGCGGGAGCAGTTCGGCTTCGCTGCCCGGGTTGTAAGCCGGTGACATTATGACAATTGAGCCTTCAGGCAAGTTCTCTATGGTTTCATATGCCTGACGAGTATATGGGCTGATAGAAAGCGGAAGTCCCATCGGGTTCATGAGCGGGATCACAACGGCGAAGATCACGAGCAGGAACAGAATCCTGCGGTCCATACCCTCTAACTTCTGCCATACGTTCATAACAATGTCGCCTCCTTTCCGGCGCTATTCGCCCATGCCGCCAAACTGTGAACGTTCGAGTCCAAGTATGACTCTAAAACACATAGATATAGCGCCCAGCGCTCCGCCGATGGTGATTCCGCGCATTCCGGCTGTGTTCGGTATCTGCATTATCCAGTTCGCGACGTCGGGCATGCCCTTATACATCGCCTCGCCTATTCCGACCCTGCCTAACATGACGAGCATGCCTGCAAGCACGAGCAAAGCAGCTTCAGTAGTGCGGAAGCGGAAAGCGCGGTACGCTGCAGACGAAATCCAGAACGCGTTCAGCGAGAACACGGTGGCGTTTAGCGGCTGTAGAAGGTTGTTCCATACGTAGCGGTAAGGTGTACTCTGAATTCCAGTCGCTATTCCGAGGATCGTAAACGCTATAAGACATACTATCAGCACAAGGCTATATTGCCACGTTCCTCTCTTCTGGTTCACGCGGCGACTGTGTACGAGCATCAAGTTAGCCACGCCTAGTCCGGCGGCGAACGCAGCCACCACGACATTCCAGCGCATCAGTTCGTTATTCGCGGTCTTAAGGAAAGGGATATTGAGGAACCAGGCAAGGATGACGGTCATTCCGAAGATGAAGGTTATCGCTAAGGGTAACTCTTTGCGTACCATTTGTCTACGCGCCCCCCTATAGCTTCATGAACTCAACTATTGCGTCACTTCCGAGGGTAAGCAGAATGGAGCCTATGACCATGGTTGCCACTGCGATGTACTTGCACACGTCCTGAGCCATGAGCGCCCCCACTTTGATCGGATCAGGGTTGAAATACGCACCTGCGGCATAGATTTCTTCACCTATGAGGGTGTAGTCGCAGGCAACAACGAGAAATGGAAGCTGGCTACCGTCTGTAGTACCGGCTATCTGAATCGCTCCTACTTTGTACGCTGTCTCGGCTATCTGGAGCCCTTCCGCCCAGAACTGGCCGACCATGATGTTGGTCACAACGCCTTCTCGCTCCATGATTCCCATGATTCCTGCTACATAAGCCGATTGTTCCTCAGAGATAAACCGCACATCATCGGGACGGTACTTGTCGAGTTTGCCTTGACTTACGTAGGCTTGACGCACGATCTCGACTGTGAGTGGGTAGACATGTGACCTGTGGTTGGTGACGATTAGGCGGGTGTCGCTGGCAGCGGCCATGTTGGCCACGTACTTCAATACGTCCAGACCGGCAAATGTCTGGGCTTCCAGCACGCCGCGGCCTGTGGTGAAATGAATCGCTCTGCCCATTTCGGTGGCACGGCCCACGGCTTCGTCCATCACCTGGAGTCCCGCTACGGGTCGGAATGGTACGCGCCCTGTCTTCTTGTACTTGTCGTGACTCATGAAGTATGCAGCGATGAAAGCAAGAAGGTACAGAAGCGCATAGAGTCTCCCTGGTTCCAGCAAACCTCTCACCTCCTGCAGATTATGGAAGATTAATTCTAATGAGATAAGGCAATATCCTTCCAATATAGCCAGTAATTGGGATTATGTTAGTGTTGTAGAATCACTCATTCATTAAGGGTCATCGACAGAGTCTCGCTGAAGGAACACGCTGGTCAGAGGAAGAAACTACCGAGATAGGGGAAAACGCTGGAGGAAGCGACTTGGACGTGAGCCAGAGGCTGTCATCGATTCTCTCAAGACCGCGCACTGCAGCTGTAATACTTCTCGGTATGTGTATCGTGCTGGTGTTGGGAAGTATCGTGCCTCAGGGCCGAGGCCCAGGAGTATACATTGACAACTACGGCCGACTCGGGGCACTCATGCTTCTTTTTGGGCTGGATCGAGCGTTCTCTTCGCCACTGATGTTCTTGCTTGTGTTGTGTCTTAGCGCAAGTCTTATCTGTTGCAGTGCCCAGCGTGTGCGTTCGTTGAGTCGAGGCCGGATCTTAATAGCCGCCCCCGAGAATGTCGTCGAAGTGTGTGCTGCTCGTGAGGGCTGGGCTGAAAGCGTGGCCTGTTTGCTCGAAAGACGCGGATTCAGGCTTTCACGTGAGTGCGATAGCATCAGGGCGCATACAGGTCGTGCCGGCATGTATGGTTCGTTGGTTGTGCACGTTGCGCTTCTTGTCATAATCTTAGGAGCGACCATCACTGCTGGGTTCAGCAGGGAAGAAATCGTGTGGATTGAACCCGGCAGCCGTGGAGAAGCGATGGGGCTTTCGTTAGAAGTATCCACCTTTGCCATACAGCGTTACCCGGACATGAGTCCGCGCCAATTCATAACAGCAGGAAGCGTTTCGGCCGCTGGCGAAGCGCTGGCGGATTTCGAAGTCGCCGTGAACAGACCAGCTCGATACAAGGGCATCGGCATATACCAGTCCGGCTATGACTGGGTTGTGACGCTGATTGCAGCCGGAGGTTCGCTAGAACCGCATCGTCTGAGTCTTTCGCCCGGACAGAGCAGCGCTCTGCCAGGCGGTGAGCTGTACCTGATGTTGTGGGAGTTCGTGCCGGAACTATCTGAGCATCACGGATGCGCCAACGTTGTCATACACGACGGCCAAAACGTTGTGGCACTTTGGCATCTCGACCCGGGCACGAGGAAACACACCGGCGATATCTGGGTTGAGATGGCTGGCTTTTCGCCTATTACAGGGCTTATGCTCAAGAAAGACCCGGGCACGCCTGTTGTTATGGCAGGCGCGGTGTTGCTGTTAGTGGGTTTGGCTCTGGTTCTCTTTGTGACTCCGCGCGAACTGATTGTGAGAGAAAACTCACAAGCTATGTTAGAACTGAGCATGCGAGCGCGCAGGCTGCAACCGCAAAGCATTAGAAGCATTGCAGAAGAGATCCGCTCTTTGGAGAAAGGGGTGTGATTCTCTGACTCCGCACTTATGGCAGGTATCTCTGGTACGCGCGACAGCAGTGTTATACGCGCTGGCGAGTGTGTCGCTTTGGGCATACTGGTCGAGGCGTGCACACGGACTAGCGCTGGCTGCAAGAGTGCTGGTATGGCTAGGGTTTTTGTGCAACACGCTTGCGATAGGCTTACGTGTCCACCTTACACAGAGGGCTCCGTTTGCTAATCAGTATGAGTTTGCATTGGTGTTCGGTTGGGGAATAGTGCTCGTTCTGATGATTGTTTCTGGACGGTTACGAAGGCTCGAACTTGCAGTGTTCAGTATGCCCCCGGCAGCCCTGGTGATGTTATATGCTTGGATGCTACCGGCTGATGTGCGCCCGTTGATGCCAGCGCTTATGAGCACGTGGCTCGTGATTCACGTAGGGCTGGCGGTTGTATCATACGGCTCGTTCGCAGTTGCCGCCGGGATAGGGGCTCTCGTCTTGGTTGGAGGTAAGCGGCTTAACCTTGCGGCGCTCGACCAGATGAAACAACGCATCGTAATCGTAGGGTTCTTTGGGCTCACGCTCGTCATCATTACAGGTGCCGTGTGGGCGCACCAGGCGTGGAGTCGCTACTGGGGATGGGACCCGAAAGAGACATGGTCGCTTATTACGTGGATAGTGTATGCGGTGTACTTGCACATGAGCCTTAACCGAGGATGGACGGGAAGACGTTCTGCGTATCTCGCAATCATAGGATTTGCGCTCGTGCTGTTTACCTACGCCGGAGTCAATCTGTTGATGTCCGGACTTCACACCTACAGGTAGGTGAGGCTTTGTGAAAAGGTCGTATCTTGTGGTTGGGGTGGCGCTCACAGCGCTCGCGCTGGCGGCTCACTACTTGTTTCCGAGTACGTGGCGCACCTTGCCCCTGACGCAAGACCCTGCAGTGTGGGGCAAGGTTTACCCGCTTCAGTATCGCTCATTTATGCTTGGCGAGCGTGAAGTAGAACATGTGGCCAAAGCCGAAAAGCATCCCTACATCACCGTGGTGTACGCAGGCAACGCGTTTTCACGAGAGTTCAACGAATCCAGGGCGCACAATTACTCACTTGACGACCTGCTGGCCACCGCTCGCGGTAGGCCGAGCGCGTCATGCCTGTTGTGCAAGACATCAGACGTGGTAAGGCTCATAGATAGCATGGGATGGGACAGCTTTAGCCGTGCGTCGTTTGACCAGTTGGCAGCGTCTGTATCCCACCCAGTGTCGTGCGCAAACTGCCACGACCCAGAGGGCATGTCGCTTAGGGTTTCGAATCCTGCACTGCTTGCTGCAGTAGACAGCCTCGGTTGGGAGTCTAAACTTCGTGATCACGACAGCATGCGAAGCATGGTGTGTGCTCAGTGTCACGTGGAGTACTACTTTGACCCAGATTCACAGCACACGATATTCCCGTGGAAGATGGGATTAACGCCTTCCGACATTGAATCTTACTTTGAGAACATCGGTTTTGCTGACTGGGTTCATCCGTTGGCGAAAGTGGGTGTCGTGAAAATACAGCACCCAGAATTCGAGACCTTCTGGGGCAGCGTGCACCAGCGGATTGGTTTGTCGTGCGCCGACTGTCATATGCCGAAAGTGGTCACCGACGGCAAGACTCATACATCGCACTGGTGGACTAGTCCAATGAATCATCTGGCTGAATCGTGTGGCTCGTGCCATCAGGATATGGGCAAACTTGCCGTGCGAGTTGAGACGCTGCAGGCCGACGTATCAGCCAAACTCAAAGAAGTGGGGGAAGGCCTGGCGAATCTCGGCAGTACTATGGCATCGCTTCCGGAAGCGACAGAAGGATTGGACCAGGCGAGAACGCTGTACGCTCGAGCACACCTGCGCTGGGATTGGGTATTCTCGGAGAACAGCACCGGTTTCCACAATAGCGCTCTGGCGCACAGCATTCTTGATGAAGCGCTTGGGTACATAGAACAGGCGCGTGGTTTGCTGCAGTGATGAACGACTACTTGGAGGGGCTCTTGATTCTGTCTTCTAGCAACACCCCACCCACCCCGACATCAGACGGGCTGGTTGACTGCAGGTAGACGACAAATGCTGATTCATTGATTCCTGTGGCCTCACTGGCCGCTTTGGTGAACGCCTGAACGAGACGTTTTTTGCTGTCCTTTTCCATAGACGGGCCCCAGAAGAAGATCGTGGGCATGCACTACACCTCCGTTTTTGGAAACAATTCGCAAGGCAGGTTGGAATACCTTTACACATATCATCTTGTGCATTTCCGCCTCAGTGCTGTACGAGATCAGAAGGCTGCAGATGCTGCTCTTGTTCGGAAGGTGTAACTGAAGGACGGCTTGCTAGCCCGCTGAGTATGCCCGACCGAACGACTATTCCCAGTAGTCTCCCATCTTTGCTTATGACGGGTATTGGGTATTTTGCGGTTGCGCCCATAGGAACCAGTTCTTCGAGAGAGATGTCTGGAAACACCGCCGGGATATCGCTCGTGAGGCATCCCAGAAGGTCTGTCTCTTTTCTCTCAATGGCACTTAGCGCGTCGTCGGCCGTTACTATTCCCGCAAGACGTGCTCTGTCGTCAATTACGAACACGCTAGAGATCTGGTGTTTGCGCATTTCCCTGAGCGCTACCCTGGGACCGTCCTTTTTCTTCAGAAGAGCGTCAGGCTTGTTCATGATATGTTCGGCGCGAAGCACACTCCACGGATTCATACCTTGGACGAACTCTGCAACGTAGTCTGTGGCTGGCGAACGGAGCAAGTCCTCAGGAGTGCCTATCTGGTGTATGATTCCGTCTTTCATCACGGCGATGTGATCGCCTAGTCGCAGCGCTTCATCGAGGTCATGCGTTATGAACACAATGGTCTTGGCAATCTGCGTCTGCAACTGTATCAGTTCAGACTGCATCTCACGCCTGATGAGCGGATCGAGTGCACTGAACGGCTCGTCCATCAACAGCACCGCAGGCTCGTTTACTAGGGCACGCGCCAGGCCGACTCTCTGCTGCATTCCTCCGCTCAGATTATCAATGGGACTCGTTTCCCAGTCTCGCAAGTGGGTCCCAAGTCAATCACCGTGCCAGCTTCTGTGACCTTCGTATACCAATCCATGACGTTGGTGCGCCAGAGTTCCATCTGCACGTCTATCTGTCCATTTTCTAAAGACTGCTGAAACACAGGCGTTGTAACCGTTATTGTCTCCACAGGGTAGCCGTATCCCTCTTCGATTATGAACTTGGCGATTGCGTTGTTTATCCAGAGCGTCTGAAAAGAAGTGCCGGCCATCCGGATGGGCTCGGCTCTCAGGGCGCCATCGGTACCTGGCCTTGACAGCGCAAGCACCACTATGGCTGCTCCAACCACGACAAGACCAATAAGAAGTCGTCTGTTCATCGTCACATCCATCCTCAACGTTTTGTCTACCCAGTTCGTAGTATGTTCATTGACAACAACGACCAATTCGAACTTGCTCACAACGAATACAAACCAGAGAGGAATGCACTGCTAAGTGACATGGAGTCGACAGCGAGGCCCAAGACAGAACAGAAGGCCGAGAGAATACCCCGGCCTTCTCAGTGTGATCTCATTGCTCGATTGGCTAGTCTACCAGGATGCGACGCAGCCGTCTGCTCTCGGTTCGGTTGCCCCTGCAAGCACACCATCAGGTTCTCGCCAGATGATCTGGCCTCGTCCAAAGCCACCTGAGCCCATGCTCCATTTCATGTTGTGCCCTCTTCGAGCAAGCGCCTCTGCGATGTGTTTTGGGAAGCCGTGTTCAACCACGATTGTCTTGGCCTCATCCCATCTCCAGCGGGGCGCATCGAGGCACGCCTGAGGACTCAGGTTGTGGTCGATGGCGTTCATCACCACCTGCAGGTGCCCCTGAGGCTGCATGAAGCCGCCCATTACGCCGAAAGGTCCGACAGGTTCACCCTGTCTTGTCAGGAAACCGGGTATTATCGTGTGGTACGTCTTCTTTCCGCCCATGAGATGGTTCGGGTGGTCTGGGTCGAGTGAAAAGCCGGTACCTCTGTTTTGAAGCGCGATGCCCGTATCCGGCACCACAAGGCCTGAGCCGAAACCGGCGTAGTTGCTCTGTATATACGAAACCATGTTGCCTTCAGAGTCTGCTGTGCACAGGTATACGGTGCCTCCGTCTGCAGGTTTACCCGGTTCAGGCATCAGTGCTTCTTCTCCCATGAGGTCTCTTCTCTGACGCGCATACTCCGGAGAAAGCAGTTGCTCAACAGATACCGGCATGTGCTTCGGATCTGTGATGAAGCGCCGCCCGTCCGTAAACGCCAGCTTCAGAGCTTCAATCTGCTTGTGATAGGTGTCCACGCTCTCTCTTGACGCGAAACTGAACTCTCTCAATATGTTCAGCGCCATGAGTGCCACAAGCCCTTGGCCGTTCGGCGGTATCTCCCACACTTCGTAGCCTCGGTAAGCGACACTAATGGGCTTCACCCATTCGGGTGAAAACGCTGCCAGATCGTCGCAGCTGAGAAAACCGCCGCTTTGCTGTACGAAGCGGGAGATCTTTTCGGTAAGGTCTCCTCGGTAGAACGATTCGGCATGTGTCTCGGCTATTGACTGCAGAGTGCGCGCGTGCGCCTCTGACCTCCAGACTTCGCCGGGCCGAGGCGTGCTACCGCTTGGTGCGAAAGTGTCGAACCACGGACGAAATACGTGTTCCGGTGACGCCTTCTTGAAGCGAGCGAAGCCGTTCTTCCATGCCTCGGAAACGGTTGGAGATACAGGATATCCAGCGGATGCGTGCGTGATGGCCGGCGCAAGTACTTTTGCGAGCGCAAGCTTACCGAACCGTCGCGAGAGTTCGGCCCACGCTGCTGGCGCACCAGGCACTGTGACAGCAAGAGGTCCGAGTTCGGGCATCTTGCTGTAGCCCGCCTTTATCACACTCTCAATTGAGATAGACTGCGGCGCCGGACCGCTTGAGTTCAGCCCGTGCATTTCGCCGTTATGCCAGACAATGGCGAAAGCGTCGCCGCCGATGCCGTTTGACGTAGGTTCAACCACTGTAAGACAAGCCGCTGTGGCAATTGCAGCGTCAATCGCATTGCCGCCTTGCATGAGAATCTCCAAACCTGCAGCTGCGGCAAGCGATTGTGAAGTTGCGACCATTCCCCTTTTCGCATACGAAGTCAGCCTTCTGGAAGGATACGGGCAATCTAATGCATCGTACTTCAACGATTGTTTCCCCCTCTCGGTCTTGTGTCGGTGTGTATCAGTCTGCTTTCTTCTTCGGTTTCAGCCGCTCAAGGTGCTCGTCTTTTGCTCCCGAGAAATCCTTTAGCAGTTTTGCTGCTTGCTTTTGTGTTGTATCAGATACTTCGAGCTTGAACGGAAACTCATAAGCGTTAGCCCAGCGCGCAAGCAGAGGTAGCACCATGTGCGCCCAGCGCGCAAGCCTGTTTTCGTCAATCCATTTGATAGAATCGTGTTTTGTGTGGATGTAGAATGCTGTGCCCGACGAGCGAAAGAACGTTATTGCAGGTATTCCTGCAAGCACAAAAGGAATGTTATCGCCTCCGTACGGTCTCTGACCTATGTCCCAGCCTGTGCCTTGCTCTTTGTCGTACTGCTCAATGTACGTGAGCACTTCGTCTGTTGCATTGACCGATACGGTATCGCGGCCTATTATGCCGCCTCCGACGTCTAAGTTGACTAACATCTTCACTCTCTTCAGCAAGTCTGGGTTGTTCTCCACGAAGTGTATGCTCCCCAAGAGCCCTTCTTCTTCACCGCCGAACGCAATGAACTTGATCGTTCTGGAAGCAGGGTGGTCAGCGAAATGCCTCATCAGTTCCCATGCCACGGCGGTACCCGCAAGGTCATCGTGCATACCACAAGACACGCGTACCGAATCGTAGTGAGCGCCCACCACAATGACTTCCTCAGGTCTCGAAGTGCCTTGGACCGTACATATGACGTTGTGCGATTGCGCTGTGTGCTGCCGCTCAACATGTACAAGCCTGGCCGTCAATCCGTTTTGGCGAACAAGTCTGAGGCCGTCTTTGAAACTCACCATCACTCCCGGAATGCTGCCGTACTGCTCTATCCAGCGAACATCGATTGAGTCGTGCGGCAACCCCTTTTCAGGTTCTGCTATACACACGACAGCCTTTGCGCCTGCACGGTTTAGTTCTTCCCACACCCGTGTCTTGGGTGTGCCGTAGAGCAATGCGATACAGTCTTTGGCGTGCTGTACGTCTTTCGGCGCGCCAGCGTCGACAAACACTACAGGTGCTTCGACACCCGACTCAGGTGTGCTGCCGGACAGACTAAGCGGAGTGCACTCGATAACCTCATCTTCGGGAGACAGTATCCTGAGACTATGCGCCTCAGGCACCGCCGCTTTCAACTCGTATGCGTCCAATACCGCATCGATTCCAAGCGCACGTGCTTCGCGAAGAAGCATTTCTGCCGCCTTCTTCTCGCCATCTGTACCTGCTACTCTCGGGAAGTCGAGACTTTTCATCAGTTCAAGCATTCTAGAGCCAGAGATATGCTGCATCCGGTTTCCTCCTTAGACATCGAACATGTGCGGACCAAAGCGGTTGTAGAATTGTTTCTACATAGCTGCCGCTGAACCTTGTGTGCGAGATTGTAAGCCGGGCAGGCTGTTTCGGCAATAAGCCTACTTACAAACGGCGCAACTGATGCTATATTTCTAATCAGTGATCGTGTTTGACTGGAGGGTGATGTTATGAGGCTGTTTCAGTCTCACCCGTTCCACGATATCTCGCTTGTTAGGGGACACGAATGCACCGTATGGGATGCTGACGGTAACGCATACACGGATATGCTATCTGGTGTGTGGTGTAGCATCCTGGGCCATTCGCACCCCAGGCTGGTGGCTTGTGTGGGCGAGCAGGTGAGCAAGATTGCTCATGTCGGGGTGGGCTTCGGCAGTCAAGAAGTCGAAGACGCTATGAGCGCGCTTTCGCAGATACTGCCCGCTGAGCTGAATCGGGTACTGTTCTTGAATACGGGCAGCGAAGCAGTTGAACTTGGGCTGAAGCTCGCTCGCGCGGCTACGGCAAGAGATGGTATCGTCGTCATGCAAAACGGGTACTATGGCGCGACCAACTACGCGCTATCTCTGTCTGAAGCAGGGCGCGGCGCACCGTATCTTACTGAACCAGACGGCATAATACGGCTGCCGTTTCCCGACTGCTCGTGCTGTGCCTATGGCAAGAGCACCCCCTGCGATGAATTCTGCTGTGTGCACAGTGTCGAAGAGCACATTCGCAAGACAAGAGCGCGCGTTGCTGCGGTGATGTACGAGCCGGCGCTAGGGGCGGGCATTCTGGTGCCACCGCCTGGATACGCGACCAGGCTCCGCAGGCTCGCTTCATCACTCGATGCGCTGCTCATAGCGGAAGAGGTAACCACGGGAATGGGTCGACTAGGATGCTGGTTTGGGTTCATGCAAGATGGTGTGGTGCCTGACATACTCGTGGTAGGCAAGGCAATTGGAGCGGGCCTGCCTGTGGCGGCCGTTATCACAACAGATCAAATAGAGACTCTGTGTAAGGCAGTGAACCTAAGACACGTGCAGTCCCACCAGAACGACCCGTATTCTGCTCGTATTGCGTCAACCGTGATTTCGGTGATAAGAGAAGAATGCTTGCTTACACGCGTTGACGAGATCGGGAGGAGACTGACCACTGGGTTGCGCCTTATAGCCGAGCGCGTTCCGCATGTACGAGAGGTGCGAGGCAAGGGCGCCATGATAGGCATTAAACTCCACGAGAGTACCCCGAATCTGGGTTCTAGAATATGGTCGAGGCTGCTTGAAGCAGGGTTTATCACTGACTTGCACGCGGCTACGGGTACCATACGATTGTTCCCGCCTTATGTGCTTAGCGAGGCTGAGATAGACAGGTTCTTGGATGCGTTTTCGGCTGCGCTGCGAGCGTGAGAGCAAAGCCATGCCTGTCAAGATTGCGCTCATGCCGTCAGTAATGCTACTCTTGTGAAGGCAGGTGCCCCAGCACCCGGGGGGT
The DNA here is from genome assembly GCA_964417635.1 of uncultured Pseudomonadota bacterium. Taxonomy (GTDB): domain Bacteria; phylum Bacillota; class Sulfobacillia; order JAUYEF01; family JAUYEF01; genus CAYQIY01. Next base: position 103,066 of record CAYQIY010000005.1, read on the forward strand.
TGACGCAGCAACATACGCACTCGGGAGGAACCCTCATTACATGACGGCCGGTAGGCTTTTTCTGTCGCTTGGACTCATAGCAGTAGGCCTTGTACTGGGTCAGGCAATTAAGCATCTAACCGAACGCGGCCCAATTGCGGATACTGAGCGAGTAAGCGCTCGTATCAGGCTACTGCAGCGGTTCATCATGCTTGGCGTAAACCCGCTCATAAGCATGTGGGCGTTCTGGGTAGTAGAGATAGGTGACCCGAGGCTGCTTGCGCTGCCGGTCTTGGGCATTCTCGCAATAGTACTCGGTGGCGCGCTCGCGCTTGTCTATGCCAGACAGTTCAAGATGAGCAAGAAGCAGGCGGGCGCCATATTCACTTCCGGTTCGTTTACCAACATGGGCACTATGGGTGGCCTCATAAGCTATGTGTTCTTTGGCGAGGTCGGCTACGCGATTGCCGCAATGTACAGGTTGTTCGAAGATGTCGTGTACTTCACCGTCGGATACCCGATCGCCCGATTGTACGGTACTACTGCCGATGACAGGCGCACGCGTTCACCCATCAGTCGAGTGCTCGGCGACCCATTCATACGCGCATATGTGCTGAGCCTTGGCGTAGGATTGGCGCTCAACTTTTTGGGAATAGACAGACCGGAGCTGTTTACAGCGCTCAACTCCGTGCTGATTCCGCTTGCGTCGGTAGTACTCGTGACCACCGTGGCATTCAGTATGCGATTCGGAGCCGTCGTCGGATACTTGAGGGAATGCCTTGCTGTTGGCTCCATAAAATTCGTGTTGGTACCTGTTGTCGTGACCACCGCCGCGTATCTCTTGGGATTGGGTAGGTTTTACGACGCGCTGCCTCTTAAGGTAGTGATTGTCATGTCTTCAATGCCTCCTGCGTTTAACTCGCTTATTCCTCCTCAGATATACAACCTAGACATCGACTTAGCCAATTCGTGTTGGTTGTTTAACATGGGTGCGCTTACAGTGGTGCTTCCCTGGTTGTACTTCGCTCAGTCAGTCGTGCCTGTGCCATAACCCTTGTGACGGCAGGTAAAAAGTTACTCCCGAAGAATTGCTGAATTAGGCGACAGCCGACGCTTGTCGCAAAAAGGAGGCGCTTAACATGCTCATGTTCTACTGTTTTCCAACCTGAACAACCTGCAGACAGGCGAAAGCGTGGCTTTCGGAAAAGCGTGTTGAATTCGAGTACAAAGACATACTCAAGACACCTCCCACGCCGGACAATCTGAAGCAAATTGCTGAGCTCGCCGGTACCAACATAGCGGGTCTCGTCAACCCCAGAAGCACCGCGTTCAAGAAACTGAAGTTAGAAGCTGCGAAACTCTCTGATGAAGACGCCGCAAAACTGATCAACGATAACCCGCGCATCATGTATCGCCCGCTGCTTGTGTCACCGCAACAGGTAGTGGTCGGGTTTGACCGGGAAAAGATGCAGCAGATGCTCACCAAAACTGACTAGACCAAGTGCGTTGCGAACACATTCGCCCGGCCCCAGGCCGGGCGAAGCATTGACCTAGAAACAAGTCGGTGGCACAATTACGGGTATAGAAATATTAGTCGAACTAAGGTGATGTATTTGGCCCGAGCGCTGTTTCGGCTTGAGTCAAGCGGCACCAGGAAAAGGGTGCTTGACCTTGCCGGCCCGTCTCTTGTTGAAATGTTCCTCATTAGCGCTGTACACATGATCGATATGATGATGGTTGGAAGGGTCGGGCCCGCAGCCATTGCAGCGGTGGGGCTAAGCAGCCAACCGATAATGTTCTTTCAGGCAACGTCGCTTGCTCTGAACGTGGGCACGACAGCGCTGGTTGCAAGACTGATGGGTGCCGGAGATGTGGATACCGCATCGGAGGCTGCAAGGCAGACTCTTGTGGTATCTTTCGTGCTCGGGATCATCATGGGCGCCACGGCGATACTGTGTGCAAGGCCCATACTTCTGTTCATGGGTGCAGAACCCGAAGTGCTCGTCCAGGGTGTAACGTATTTCAGACTTGTCGGGGCAGGCATCTTGTTCAACTCGATGGCGATGAACATGACCGCATCGCTAAGGGGAGCTGGCGACACCAGGAGCCCTATGAGCGTCAATATGATCGCCAATCTGTTCACCCTGTGCGGAAACTACGTGCTTATAAACGGTTATCTCGGGTTCCCGAGGCTTGAAGTCGTGGGCGCAGGTGTAGCCAATCTGAGTTCGCGCTTTCTGGCATTCGCACTCTTCTTCTACATACTTGCTTCAGGTTCACGGCGCATAAAACCCAGGCTTTCGTCTGGGTTCCGGTTCGACTGGCCGCTTCTTGTACGCGCGTTCAGAGTTGGGATTCCAGCCGCTTGTGAGCAACTCATTCTTCGCTCCGGACAGGTGACTTTCGCACGCGTCGTGGCGTCTTTGGGCACGGCGACGTTTGCCTCCCACCAGATAGCCATGAACGTGCTGTCAATGAGCTTCATGCCCGGCCAGGCGTTTGCGGTCGCAGCGACCACGCTGGTGGGCCAGGGCCTCGGCGCCGACAGGCCGGACGAATCCGAAAAGAGTGCGCTTGAAGCACGCCGGACCGGAGTGATAGTGGCGTGTACAATGGCGGGAGTGTTTTTCTTCTTCGGTCGACACATAGCGCAGCTGTATACAACAGACGCTGAAGTAATAGCGCGAACCGCCATGGTGCTTAGGCTGTACGCGTTCGCTCAGCCTGCTCAATCTACGCAGTTCATCCTGGCCGGTGCGCTGAGGGGTGCGGGTGATTCACGCTGGCCGTTGTACTCATCTGCGGTGGGTATATGGTTTGGACGTGTACTGATGGCCTGGGCGCTGATAAACTTCGCAGGGCTTGGACTCGCGGGCGCATGGCTCGCAATGGCGCTTGACCAGGTCGGTCGCTCGCTTATAACCAGCCTGAGGTTTAGGTCCGGGCGCTGGAAGAGCCAGGAGGTATGAGATGTTCTCGGGCAGGTGTTCGGGTCAAGAGCACGAAACTCTGACAAGAACCGCGTTTGAATCTGTGCATCACGCGATGCGAGGAAGTGATGAATTGTGAACACTGCAGAGAAGCGCAAGATTTACGTGCCTGGTATCACCGATGTCATATCTTTGAGCATACCGCTCCAAGTAAGAGTTTCTCCAGACGGCACTAAGGTGGCTTACACGTGCCGTTCCACCGATTGGAGCAAGAACGTTTACGAGGCAACGTGCTTTGTGTACGACAGAAAGAGTGGCGCTCGTACCAGGCTTACCAGAAACGGCAGCGCAGAGCAGCTGCGTTGGGTGGACTCCGAGCGCATCGCCGTGCTCAAGACGGAAGCCGGTTCTGGCGAAAAACAAGTATGGCTTTTCGAACACACATGCGGTGAACCTGTTCAGGTGACGAGACACAAAGGCGGTGTGCACTCTTTTGAGCCGTTCGCGGGCGGCATAGTGTATCTGGCAGACTGCCCCAAGCGGCGGGAGAGGAAAGAGCGCAGCGACAAGTTTGGGAATGTCGTGCATTTTGAAAACGAGCCAAGCGCCTCGGCACTCTACTACACTTCGTTCGATTTGCTCGAACGATACTTCCAAGAGCAGAAGAGTGTAGAGCGCTCCGAAGAGGTTTTGGAGCCGGTTATTGAGCTGTCTACGCTGCTTTCGTCACCCGAGAAAATAGTGGATTTCTGCGTATCGCCGAACCAGCGCGACATATATGTGAACTGCCAGATTCGTGACGACCTTGTGTACATGGCTGAGACGAGCGTCTACCGGATAAGGCTCGACGCACGCCAGGCTGTGCTTGACCACATCGCCGCTGATGCGCAGCAACGCAACGACAAGCGCTCGTTCAAGGCAGACATCCGGAAGATGTTGCTTCCCAAAGGAGCAGCGTGCCAGGCCATTTCGCCAAACGGTTCAAGGATAGCTGTCCGGTATAAGCAAAGAGATCAGAGACTGTACACGCAGCACGATCTGTTCATCCTTGATATGGCGCAGGTCATGGACAAACTTGATAGCGAACCGCTTGAACCTTACCTACAGAAGGTTACGGGTAAGCTTGACCGTGCCGTGCTAAACGTGTGTTGGACTAGAGCAGGATTGTATGTGGGTTTTGCCAACGGCACAGCCATAGATATCGCGCGGCTCACAGGAGACGGCGATGTGCAGATGCTTGACTTCGGCAAGATAAAGCCCTGGAACGCCTCGTTTTGTGTGTCGGACGATGCTGATGTTGGCTTTGTGGGCGCTTCACCTAGTGTGTATCCTGAAGTGTTCATCTCTTCTCAAGCGCCGGGTTCGCTTGACCAAGTAACTTCGCTCGGCAAGTCAGTGGAAGGATGGGACTTCGGCAGCGTCGAGACAATCCGCTGGAAAAGTAGAGACGGCGCTGAGATCGAAGGTGTGCTGCGAAAACCGAGCGGTTTCGACCCCAAGAAGAAGTATCCTCTCGTGTTCGTAGTACACGGGGGACCGACTGGTTGCTCGTTTGAGTATCTTTTCGAGCGTGTGGATATCGAGTACTACCCAGGCGTGCAGTTTGCGGCGCAAGATGTGCTAGTGCTAAAGCCCAACTACAGAGGATCTTCCGGCTACGGACAAGAGTTTATGGAACTGAACCGGGATAATCTCGGGGTTGGAGACTTGTGGGACATTGAAAGCGCCATAGATTACCTTGATTCGCAGGGATATGTCGACCTGGCAAAAGTAGGCTGCATGGGATGGAGCCAAGGCGGTTACATCTCGGCGTTTGTGGGTACTCACTCCGATAGGTTTAAGGCAGTGTCTGTCGGAGCAGGTATATCCAGCTGGTACACTTACCACATATCCAACGACATCCCGCAGTTTACAACCGATTATCTGTCGGGCGCGCCGTTCGAAAACGCCGATACCTATCAGAAGACTTCGCCGATGAGCGCAATACAGCGAGCAAAGACTCCCACTCTCATCCAGCATGGCTCGAAAGACCAGAGGGTTCCGGTGTCTTGCGCAACTGAGCTCTACAGAGCGCTCAAGCACAAGAACGTGCCTGTGGAACTGTTCTTGTACCCCGATATGGCACACCCGATAACAAAGCCGCGCGAGAACAGGGCGGTGATGCAGCAGAATCTCACGTGGTTCTGTCACTGGTTGTTGGACAAAGAACTAGACTTCGAGATTTAGTCTGTGTCTATCTGAGCGCGGTCAGAGGCTCTTATGCTTCTGCCGCGCTTTTCATCTGGTCCCCAGTCTCCAAAGATGTGCTGTGTGCTGCTGTGTTAGGCAGGAAACGCGCCGCATTTGGCCAAGAACTCTAAGCAGAGGGGGAATACCCGTTGAGCAGGCGGCGTGTTGCTGTGTATGCGTTGTTCTTGGTCATGGTGTTCTTCGGCGGCATGCTTACGTACAAACTTAGCGAGGGGCTTGACTGGCTGGATGCCGCTTATTTTACCGTGGTTACGCTCACTACTGTCGGCTACGGTGACATCGCGCCGGTTACCCCTGCGGGCAAAGCCGCCACTTTGGTGCTTGCTCCGGCAGGGCTCGTTGCCGTATTCGGACTCGGCCTGTCACTTGTGTCAGAGCAGATAGAAAACTTGATAGATAAGGGGCGCGGCAGGATGAAGAGGCTGCTTGCTGAGATGAAAGACCACCTGATAGTCTGTGGCTGCGGCACTTTGGGGAGCCAGGTGGTTCGCGAACTGTGCAGACTGAAGCAGAAAGTCGTGGTCATAGACCGCGAGCCCGACCGTCTGGAAGCGCTCGACTGTGATGTGCTGTGCGTAACAGGTAACGCGCTTGACACGTCGGTGCTGCGCCAGGCCGGTATAGAACGCGCTCGCTCGGTGCTGACCACTTTCAGAAACGACGCGGATAACATGTACTTGGTGCTGGAGGCGCTTAGCGTGGCACCCCAAGTCGAGGTGCTGTCTGTGGCTTCAGGCCGTGAAGCGGCGCGCAGACTTTACATGGCCGGGGCAAAGCGCGTGATCTCACCTAACATGGTTGGCGCAGAGCTGCTTGCTAAGAGCGCCATTAACCCTGCGGTTATGCAACTCGTACACGATTTTACCGACCGCGCACGGATCGAAGAAGAGCTTATACAAGTGCCTATCGCTGAAGGTTCTCTGCTTGCTGGAAAAGCGCTCCGAGACCTGCCTTCTTTGGGCATTCAGGTCAAGATCGCGCTTATAAGGGACGATGATAGGTTGTATGTGGCACCATCAGGAGATACGGTGATAAGGGCGGGCTCTGTCGTGGTGATGGCAGGTACTGGCGAAGAGGTAGCCCGGGCCGAGAGGCTTGCCACTCCAGGTTAGGTCTTGGTAAGAGGTCGAACGATATCTGAGATACGAGGAGATTCACAAAGCGAATGGCAGAGCGAGAGCAGCCAAATGTCGGTCGTCTGACACGGATTAGTGGTCCGATTCTGGACGTCGAGTTCGGTGGGCGTATTCCATCACTTCAAAGCCAGCTCATTGTGGATCCGGATGGGCTGACGGTTGTAGCCGAAGTACAGCAGCACCTTGGTAACAGCAAGGTGCGTGCGGTCGCGCTCGGGCCTACACTTGGGCTTTGCAGGGGAATGGGTGTCTTGGACACGGGTGAACCGCTGTCTGTACCGGTATCTGAGAATCTTCTGGGCCGCATGTTGAACGTGCTCGGAGAGCCTATAGACGGTGGTGAACGCATAGAGGCATCTGACAGATGGCCTATACACCGAAAACCGCCTGCGCTTGCCGACCAAAGAGCATCAGAAGAAGTGTTTTTGACCGGAATTAAGGTCATAGACTTGCTGGTTCCGCTCGAAAGAGGTGGAAAAGCTGGCCTGTTCGGTGGTGCCGGAGTTGGAAAGACGGTGCTCATAACCGAGCTGATTCAGAATACGGTGAGCCAGTACGAGGGGATAAGCCTGTTTTGTGGCATAGGCGAAAGATCGCGCGAAGGCGAGGAACTGTACCGCGAGATGCGTGATGCGGGAGTGCTCGAACGCACGATACTGGTGTTCGGCCAGATGGGTGAGTCGCCGGGTGCCAGGCTTCGAGTGGGGCATGCTGCGCTGACCATGGCCGAGTATTTTCGTGACGTGCACTCAAGGAATGTGCTGCTTCTGATAGACAACATCTTTAGGTTTGTGCAGGCGGGCTCTGAGGTATCAGGGCTGTTGGGACGCATGCCTTCTCGTGTGGGGTACCAGCCCACGCTTGCATCGGAACTCGCCGCCTTGCAGGAGAGAATCGCAAATAGCCAAACAGGCAGCATCACGTCGGTTCAGGCGGTGTACGTGCCCGCCGACGATTTCACCGACCCGGCGGCGGCAAGCACTTTCGCGCATCTGGGCGCTTCGATAGTGCTGTCACGAAGCATGGCGAGTCAGGGGCTTTATCCAGCTGTCGACCCGCTAAACTCATCTTCGAAGCTGTTGCTACCGCAAGTAGTTGGGACGCAACACTACGACATAGCGCGCAGAGTAAGGCAGACGCTTGCCGAGTACACCGAGCTCAAGGAGATTATCGCGATGCTTGGGTTAGAGGAGTTGTCTGCACGCGACCGGATGGTCGTAAATCGCGCCAGGAGGCTGGAGCGGTTTCTTACTCAGCCCTTCTTCACCACCGAGCAGTTCACAAACCAGCCAGGAAGGTTTGTGCCCATTGAGGAAACGCTTCGGGGTTGTAGCAAGATCTTAGAAGACGAGTTCTCTGAGTACCCTGAGTCAGCGCTATACATGGTAGGCAGCATCGATGAGGTCAAACAAGATGATAACGGAGCGTAGTACCGCGCTGAATCTCACTGTGTTAATGCCAACGCAGATACTGCTCGATGAGCGGGTGCAAAGTGTGGTTGTTGATGCGGTCGACGGGTCTCGCGGTTTTTTGCCGCGGCACATCGATTTTGCCACCGTGTGCGGCACAGGCATTTTGTCTTTTGTAAGAAAGGACGGTTCTGAGGGCTTCGTGGCGCTTGACGGTGGAGTGTTTGTGAAAAAGCACGACCAGATAACGGTGTGTACGCCGAGCGCTATGTATGCCAGGAGTTTAGGCGAAATCGCAAGGCTTATTGAAGAGCGTGCGGCGACTCAAGATGCGCAGGAGCGCGAATCCCGAACCAAAATGGCCAGACTCGAGACCGGGTTTCTGAAGCGGTTTATGGAGCTGGTCAGATGACGAGCGCGTTGCGAGAGGAGAGACATGCAGAAAGACTCATCTCCCGAAAAGAAGAACGTAGAGCGCCCGAAAGATGAGCCGTGGCAGAAGTTCGGAAGCCAAGTCAGACAAAAAGAACTCCGCAAGGCGCGCGCAAGACGAGAGGGCGACCGTTCAATCTGGCTGGGCATGGGCATGTTTGGGCTGGTGGGCTGGTCTATCAGTGTTCCCACGCTGCTTGGCCTGATGATCGGCAGATGGCTTGATGCGCGCTACGCAAGCGATATCTCCTGGACGCTTGCGCTTATGCTTGCAGGGCTTACACTTGGAGCGCTGAACGTCTGGCACTGGATAGGACAGAACTCGTCAGATGACGCTGAGGACGAGAACTGATGAATCTTGCACTGGCGCTTGTAGCTGGCTTCTTACTCGGTATGGCGCACTTCGGTGGGCTGTGGCTTACGGTTTGCCGTGCTGTGCGCAGTTCGAGACCTGTTTTGCTTGTAATGTTATCGTTCTTTGTGAGGATTGCGCTTCTCGCCGCGTTAGTTGCGCTGGTAGGCAAAGGAAGCATGTGGTATACGTGCGCTGCTCTTGCCGGGGTTTGCCTCGCAAGGTTGTTTTGCATAAGACGCGTAGGGTTGGACTAGTGGAGGTGTGCAGTATATGACACTGGACATAAGTTTCTGGGAGCTAATGATAAACACGTGGGTTGTTATGGCGGTTCTGGTAGTCTGCTCTTGGCTGGTATCGAGAAATCTAACAAGTGAAATACACCCGACAGGTCTGCAGAATTGGCTCGAAGCGGTCGTCGAGGCGATAGACGGCCAGATCAGAGAGATAAGCGCAGGAGACTCGAAACCGTACCTGGCGTTCATAGGCACTCTGTTCTTGTTCATACTGACCTCTAACGTTCTCGCCATATTCCCTTCCATGGCGCAGCTGGTTGAAGGGCTGCCGAAGGTGTACCACGCTCCTACTTCAAGCCTCGAGACAACCGCAGCGCTAGCTCTTGCGGTGTTCTTTGCCGTGCCGCTGTTCAGCATTTCGCGCTACGGACTTAGGCATTATCTGGGCACGTATCTAAAACCCACTCCCATAATGCTGCCGTTTAACATCATCGGCGAATTATCCAGGACGTTGGCACTTGCGATGAGGCTCTTTGGTAACATGATGAGCGGTGTTATCGTGGTTGCCATCGCGATTAGCATCGCGCCGCTTGTGTTTCCCGTGGTGCTTCAACTGTTCGGACTTTTGACAGGCAGTATACAGGCTTACATATTCGCGGTTCTTGCGATGGTTTATATAGCATCGGCCAGCAAGACTCAACAGAAAGCAGGAGGTAAATGATGACAATGGACCTGGTGATAATCGGCGCGGTGTCGATGGTTGTGGCAGGCCTGACTATTGCCATCGGCTCAATAGGGCCCGCACTCGGCCAGGGTAGAGCGGTAAGCCAGGCGCTGGCTTCGATCGCTCAGCAACCCGATTCGGCAAATACCATCACGCGTACTCTGTTTGTGGGGCTCGCGATGATCGAATCCACCGCCATTTATTGCTTCGTTGTTACCATGATCTTGTTGTTCATAAACCCTTTCTGGCGTTTTTTCGCCGAAAGGCTTGGTGGTTAGGCACATGACACTTGACTGGGTTAGGATAGTCGCGCAGCTGCTTAACTTCGTGCTGCTGCTGTGGCTGTTGAGAAAGTTCTTGTTCGCGCCGCTCACCAACATAATGGCCGCCAGAGAAGAGCGCGTCAGAAAAGGCGTGGAACAAGCAGAGCAGCTCCAGCGCCATGCAGAAGAGTTGCAGACGAAGTACGAGAGCGAACTCGCCGGACTCGAGGCAGAGAGGCAGAAGATACTCAAAGAAGCGAGTGATGCCGCTGCACAAGTGCGAGATGACCTCATTGAAGACGCAAGGAAAGAGGCGCGAACTGCCCACACCAACTTTCACGCACAACTCGAAAGAGAAAAGCACGAAATCCAAGACGCTATATCGCGGCAGATCATTGAAAACGCGTGTGATCTTGCGTCTTTGGTTGTCCGGCAGGTGATGGGTGTACGACTGGCTGACCTTGCAGCAACACGACTCATCGAGCGCATGGCAGACCGCGCTGATGACCAGGCCAAACTGAAGAGTTCTCTTGTGTCTGAGCGCGCACCGGTGGTAGTCATCTCGCATGCCGAACTCTCAGACGAGGCAACACGAAACCTCACCGAGGCAGTATTTGAATTGGCAGGCACACGCGAGCGGAAGATTGAGTTCAGGGTTGACCCAGACCTGCTAGTAGGTGTGAGTATCAGCACCGGCGGTGCGACTCTCTCGTGGAATGCGATGGATCAGATAAAGCAGGTGCGCGAGATCTCGCTCGAGAAACTCGCGCTGCCCGGAGGTAATAGCGAGTGATACCAGAGGCTACACAAAGGGCGTGGCAGGTCTTCGCACAAGCTGCCCGGTCGGTGTCATCGTCTCGGCCGAGGGTGGTTGAAAGCGGCAGAGTGTTGAGCGTCGGCGACGGTATAGTGAGAGCATCGGGCCTCGAAGAGGTGAAGGCGGGCGAAATCGTGCAGCTCAGCCACAACAGCGTGGCGATGGTGCTAGACCTTTCCGAAGATGGCGTCGGTGTGATCCTGCTAAACGACGCTCCAAAGATTGAAGCTGGCAGCCCAGTGTTTCGTACGCACAGCGTCGCAGAGGTGCCCGTGGGAGAGCACCTGCTCGGTCGGATCATAGACCCTGTTGGCCGTCCGCTTGATGCAGGTGCTGCGATCAGTCGGGGACACACGTACCCGATTGAAAGGCTCCCAAGGCCGATTACAGATAGAGCGCCGGTCGAGCGTCCGCTGCAGACAGGCGTAAAGAGCATAGACGCCCTGATACCAATCGGAAGAGGACAGCGCCAGCTCATTCTAGGTGACAGGCAGACAGGCAAGACGCAGGTCGGAGTAGACACTATCCTAAACCAGCGAGACCAGAACATGCTGTGCGTTTATCTTGCCGTGGGACAGCGTACCGCCGCAACGGCGCAGGTTGTGCAGGCACTTAGGAAGAACGATGCGCTTCGATATACCGTGGTGATGGTGGCAGGAGCATCAAGCCCTGCGGGACTCAGATATCTCGCGCCTTACGCTGCAACTTCGGTGGGCGAATACTTCATGGAGCACGGGCAGGATGTGCTCGTGGTGTATGACGATTTGAGCAAGCACGCAGACACCTACCGGGAGATGTCGCTTCTTCTCAGAAGACCACCGGGACGAGAGGCTTTCCCTGGAGACATATTCTATGTACATTCCCGGCTGCTTGAACGAGCCACGCAACTACGTCCAGAACTAGGAGGCGGTTCGCTGACCGCGTTGCCAATCGTGGAGACGCAGGCGCAGAATCTGTCTGCGTACATACCGACAAACATAATATCCATTACCGATGGTCAGGTATACCTTGACCCTGTCATGTACAGCCAGGGGTTGCTGCCTGCAGTCGACATTGGGCTTTCTGTGTCACGAGTCGGAGGCAAAGCGCAGCTTCCTGCATACGGTGCAGTATCGGGGAGGCTCAGACTGGCATACAGCCAGTTCAGAGAGCTAGAGATGTTCGCAAGGTTTAGCACAAGGCTTGACGCATCTTCACAGCGCGCGATAGACAGAGGCCGCAGGCTCCGCGAGATCTTGAAGCAAAACCTCAACTCGCCTTGCAGTGTGCCGGAGCAAATAGCGGTACTGCTCGCCGTGGCTGAGGGAGTCTTTGACAAACTGGCTGTCGAAAAAGTGGCTTTAGCAGAGCAAACCATAAGACAGCAGGTTACGGCAGACTCCGAATCGTTTGCAGACATAACCCGGAAGCGAAAACCACTTGACGACGATATGAAGAACAGACTGCTCGACTTAGCGCGAAAAGCCGTGGACTCCCTGGAGACTTAGCACCATGCAGACGATAGCAGAGATAGAATCGAAGATACGTACAGCTGAGAGTCTTGAATCCATAGTGCGAACCGTGCGCACTCTCGCGATGGTGAATCTGCGTCGTTTCGAGAGTGCTGTGTCGGTGTTGGAGCAATACTGCCGCAACGTTCGCATCGCCATGTCTGTCTGTCTTAGAGCGATGCAGCAGGAGCAGTTTGACACGCAGGTCGCAGAGCGTGGAGAGCTGGCCGGAATTGCGTTGCTCCTGGGTTCAGACCAAGGGTTGTGCGGTCAGTTCAACGACAGGGTAGAACAGCACGCGCGAGAAGTGCTGAGCGATGGTTCGTGGTCGCTGCTCATCATGGGCAGGCGTCTTGGTGAGCACATGCTTAGTTCAGGATATACTGTGCTCGGTGTGTTAGATGCGCCGGTGAACGTCGATAGCATAGTGGTACAGGCGCAGCGGCTGCTTTCCGAGATAGAAGAACTCAGAAATCGAGGGAGGTGTGCCAGGCTAACCCTGGTGCACAACGAATATCTCACGGGCCTCCAGTACAAAGAGACAAGTTTTGACCTGTTGCCGTTTAAGCCTTCGGAACTGATGCACATGCCCGAGGACGAACCAGGCTTCAGCACACTTCCGCAGATCTCGGTAGACCCGCACGAACTCATTGTGCATCTTCTGCCTGAGTACCTTTTGTCTCAGGTGGCGAGAGCGATAGGCGAGTCGATGGCGAGCGAAAACGCCGCGCGGCTGCTTGCGATGGAGGGTGCTTCGCGCAATATAGAGGAGCGTGTCTCCGAACTGATGGCCGAATACCACCGCAGACGTCAAGAAGAAATAACTGTTGAGCTCGCAGATGTGCTAACGGGCGCAAGCGCGATCACCGACTCCAATCCCAAAAGCAAAGCAACTACCTAGGTATTGAAGAACTTTCGTTCAAGATTAGGTACGCCGCCAAAACGCGCGATTGCTAAGTTAACAAGAAGAAGTGCAAGCATACCGGCAAGGCCTGTCATTCCCGTGGTAAACCGAGAACCGCCTTCGAGCACCATGATGGGTATGCCAGCCACTCCGTTTATGACTCCGTGCATCGCGGCCGCGGCAACCACAGAATTCGCTTTGAGACACACGTACGACAGAACCGGGGACATCAGCACTGAAAGAAGCACCATCATAAACACACCTGCTGCAGGATTCTCAGGGTAGTTGTGTCCCTGCAGTATCGCGGGTGCGTGCCAAATGCCCCACACCACGCCGGTTATTGCGGAGCACTTCCAAAAGCCCATAGGCATCAGCTCTTTGAGCATGAAGCCACGCCAGCCGAATTCCTCTCCGAATGCAAAGAGCGCGTTGATGCTAAAACCCGCCAGAATCCCGCCCACAAGGCTCGTCCAGAAAGGATGTACAGGAAGAGCTTCCATCTGCTGCCTCATCAGCACCAGTTCCTCGGGCGAGTACAAGTCTGCGCTTCTTCGCAAGATATCGTCTGTGCTGTAGGACAAGATTGTGCCAGGGATGAGCGTGCTAAAGCCGATGGACAACAGCAGCAGTGCCACAGGGATTATGGCCGCGAGCAAGAACCAACGATTTAGCCTGATGTTCACCCAGAACGGCACTAGCGCCGACTCGCGGTATATTGCAACCTGCACAAGCAGTGTCACGGCAAGTGGCATGAACATGTATAGGCTTGCGGGGAGTATCGACCAGGTGCCTCCGAGCGCCAAGTACGCTCTGAGTCCGGCGAAACTCAGCAGCCACACCAGCCCAACATACAGCAGCACTTTTCTCACGTTTACCTTAGTCTGCAATCTGTCGCCTCCTCGTTGTTATGCGCATGAGGACAACTAATATTTAATGCTTGGAGACGGTTTTGTCAACGTACACCTTATTATGCAGGAACCGAGGCTGTGTGAACAGAACTTGTGTTTCTAGTCACGACGGTGGTGGATATAGGTGCGAGTAGCGGTTGTGGACGGCCAGGGCGGAGGCATTGGAAAACTCATAGTAGCGAGGCTCAAGAAGAGCCTGCCTGATGTACACGTCATTGCGCTTGGAACAAATGCGTTGGCCACACTCGCAATGCTGAAAGCTGGTGCCGACCAGGGGGCTACCGGGGAAAACGCGATACGGGTTACCGTCGCAGAGGTTGATGTTGTCGCAGGTTGTCTGGGGATAGTGCTCGCAAACTCTATGTTGGGCGAACTCACTACCCAGATGGCAGAAGCGATATCCTCGACGAAGGCGAAGAAGATCCTGTTGCCCATAAACCGCTGTGGCGTTGACATCATAGGCGTAGATGTTTCCGAGCCACTGCCGGCGATGATCGACGCTCTGGTGGAACAAGTAGCGGTATTGCTGAACTGATAGCGTAAACCTGTTTGTATATGGACCACGAAGGTCTGCCGACGGCGAGAACGCCGGTTTAGATCTAGGTCCATTTTTTGCTGAGAGGAGAGAGTTGTGTTGAAACTGAACCCAGTACGCCAAGTAGTGTTTGCAGGTGTGTTTATCGGGATGGGAGTGTTGCTTCCCATGGCATTTCACGCTTTTGGGCTCGGAAGAACTTTCTTGCCCATGCACATCCCAGTGCTTGTTGCAGGGCTGCTGTGCGGCCCTGTGTGTGGCTTGATGACAGGTCTGGTGACGCCGCTTCTGAGTTCGGTGCTGACTGGTATGCCTCCAATGGCGCCTATGCCGACGGCTCAGATGATGGTGTTCGAGCTTGGTGCTTACGGGCTTTTGGCGGGTGTCTTAAGCCAGACGGCCAGACTAGAAATCATACCCTCGCTCATAGGCGCGATGATCGGTGGGCGGCTGGTGTACGGCGCGCTCGGCGCGTTGGTGCTCCCCTTGCTCGGATTCAACCAGATCCCGCTGTTGTATCCAGTGACGGCAGGCCTTGTAACAGGGATTCCGGGTGTGCTGCTGCAGCTGGTGGTTGTGCCGCCCGCAGTCAGGCTGCTGCAAAACGCGCTCAAGAACCGGAACTAGATTTTGGCGGGAAAAGTGCGGCGCGCGTAGAAGATGACCACATCTTCACAATATTGAGGAGGGATTGTGTGACGTTCGATGTGCTCATAAGAGGTGGGGAAATCATCGACGGTAGAGGCACACCGCGGAAGAAGGCTGACGTCGGCATAAAGGGCGATACGATCGTCATGCTTGGCGACCTAGCCGAGCATACAGCCGTAGAAGTCGTAGACGCCACATCGCTTGTGGTGGCTCCGGGGTTCATCGACATGCATTCGCATTCGGACGCTACCGTTTTGCACTATCCTGCGGGTGAGAGCTCTTGCGGCCAGGGCATCACTACTAGCGTGGGCGGGCAGTGTGGCGGCTCGCCAGCGCCTCTTACGAAGTATGCGAATGTGGGCATGTGGGGAGCCAACTGGAGAGACAAGATAGCGCCTTATAAGTACTACGCTGAAAGCGCAGTAGAGTACGAGACGGTGAAGCAGGCTGCGAAGAAGTACGAGAACTTCGAGCTTGACTGGCACACGTTCGGCGAATGGCTTTCCCGAGTTGAGAACGCAAAGCCCGGGATAAACCTTGTACCGCTCGTCGGGCACGGCACGATACGCATGGCGGTCATGGGAAGAGACACCAAACGCCATGCTACAGCAGAAGAGATATCTGAGATGAAGCGTCTTGTGAGGCAGAGCATCGAAGAGGGCGCGCAGGGTGTCTCCACAGGTATGGATTACCCGCCAGGCGTTTTTGCCTCCCATGAAGAGTTCTGCGAAATCATAACAGAGGCGGCCAAGTGCGGAGGGTTCTTCTCGCCACACTGGCGAAGGACAGGTCTCAGGCAGGGTTTCGGTAACCCTGGGCTGATAAACGGCCTACGCGAGGCGCTCGACGTCGCCAAGAGGAGCGGTGCAAAGACACAGGTGGCGCACCTGAGCTCAGGTTACCAAGTGTCTCCGCACGCAACTCCACGGCTTGCAACTGTCGCAGCCGAAGAGACTCTGCTCGACATAGATGAGACGATAGACTCTGGAGTGGATCTTGCGTTTGACGTGATCCCGAATCATGTGACCGGCGGCACGATGCACCAGAAATACCTGGCCTCAACGCTTACGCCGTGGTTCCGCGAGGCGGGCTCCTTTGAGCAATTCGCCCAGAACCTGAGAGCACCCGATCTGCGCAGCGAGATCAAGCAGTACATAATGTCCGGAAAGTGGTATCCGCTGAACCCGAACCTGCAACCCGGGTGGGCCAGCGGCCACATGGTGGACAGAAGCGCAGTTGCGGAGTTTTCGGGTAAGTGCATAGCCGAGATTGCCAGGATGCGAGGAGTTGACCCCCTGGACGCGCTTATGGACGTGATAGTTGAAGACCCACGCGCATGTGGCGGAATGAGAAAGCCGTACGCGTTTGACGAGGCACTCAGAGTATTCTACAGTCACCCGATGGCGATGGTGGGAATTGACACCACGCTTGTTGACAAGAGCTTCGAGATGACTGTGCCGCCGTACATGTATCCTAACTTGAACACGTTTGGAGGAGTCAGCAGGTTCATAAGGCTGTATGCAATGGGCCACCTGGGACTCGAAGAAGGCATAAGGCGGCTCACAAGCCTTCCGGCGGAAAGGCTCGGGCTTAGTGACCGTGGAGTTATTGAACCCAACATGAAGGCAGATCTGGTGGTGTTCAAACCCGAAGCGGTAGAAGAGTGCGAAGATGTGACAGATCCCATGCAATACCCGAAAGGCTATTCCTGGGTGTTCGTAAACGGTGTTGCGGCAATGCGCAACGGTGTTCTGACTCACTCGAGAAGTGGCCAGGTGCTTCGCAAGAAGTAGGCATTTTCTAGCAGGCGGCGCTTGGAGGCGCCGTCTTGTTGTGTAAGCCAAACGTGTGACGCTGTTTTCGCCTACTCACAGAAGGACTTGGGCTCTGTTTGCGGAAACACTGCTCTTGCAGGAATTTGTGCGTATGCGTGCCAGAACTCCATTCAAAGCCGCAGATTGGAAAGAGGTTATGACAAGTTGATGGAGGAATCGTGCGTGTTTTGAGGGTAATTGTGTAGTATGCTTTCTTGATCGAGGAGGATTGAGTTGGCCGACTCCGCGCCACGGGTGCTTTTTGTAGCGGGTGCTTCATCAGGGATAGGACGAGATGTTGCAGAACGGTTTGCGGGTATGGGGTATCATGTTTATGGCGGTTCGCGCCGTGTGGCTGAGTCAGGCGAACTGCACGACGCCCAAAACGGTGGATTTGCTAAGTTTATGAGACTTGACGTGCGCGATCAGGCTTCGGTGGATGCCGCGGTGAGCTGTGTGATGCAGGCGGAATCGCGTATTGATGGTGTTGTCATGTGTGCAGGCTATGCTCTAGCCGGAGCCGTCGAAGATACGACTCCAGAAGAAGCATGGGCGCAGTTCGACACCAATTTCTTGGGCGCTTTAAGGCTATTTCGTGCTGTGCTGCCTAAGATGAGAGAGCAGAAGTCTGGAACGATTGTAGTGATAGGTTCGGTTGCAGGTTTTGTGCCTCTGCCTTTTCAGGCGATGTACAGCGCCAGCAAGTACGCACTTGCAGCTATGACCGAATCTCTGCGCATGGAGGTTGAGCCTTTCGGTATCCGCGTGTGTCTTGTTGAGCCTGGTGACATAAACACTGGGTTTACGTCGTCGAGAATGTGGGTGTCAAGACCTCTCGCGCAGTCGGCTTATGCAAAGAGGTGCAAACGCGCGGTAGAGAGCATGCAAAAATCTGAGATGCACGGACTCGGGCCGAAATGTGTCACGGATGTCGTGGTACGTCTCATGCGCCAGAAGCGTCCACCTGTGCGAGTGGTGGTAGGCGTGCAGTACAAGGCGGTTGCTGTTCTGAAGCGCTTGCTACCTGATGGTGTAGTGCACGCTATACTGAAAAAGCTATACTAGCAGCAGTAACAACAGCAGAAAGGGTGGCTTCTTTGAGGCTTGTAACGTTCTACGTACCGGGCAAGGGAAGCGTGCTAGGATGCGAGACTGAATCGGGCATAATAGATCTTCACCACGCCAGCCGCGGTTCGATACGTTGTTTTGCGGATCTTCTAGCAAAAAGCGATCGGCACGAGATGCTGAAGAGTCTTGTGAAGCAGTATGTAGGTGTAACCTACACCTGGGAAGACATCGACATAGTCCCTGATTCAACAAAGCCCCACCTATTACGTCCGCTTGATCCCCCCGAGATCTGGGCTGCAGGAGTGACCTACGAGCGAAGCCGCAAGGCGCGCATGGAAGAAAGCGGCTACACCGATTTCTATGATATGGTGTACCGTGCAGAGAGGCCTGAACTGTTTTTCAAAGACAGCGGAATCCGAACGAGTGGCCCAAACCAGTGCATTGGTGTACGCGAAGACTCGCACTGGATGGTTCCCGAGCCAGAACTCGGGCTTGTAATAGGAAAAGAACTTGAGATAATTGGATACACCGTAGGAAACGACGTGAGTTCTAGGGATATAGAGGGCGCTAATCCACTCTACCTTCCTCAGGCCAAGATTTTCCAGGGCTGTTGCGCGATAGGGCCTGCTGTGGTTCTCAAAGAGCACATCAATGATCCGTACGATCTAACGATTGTGTGTGAGATCTTCCGTGAAGGCGAGCGTGTTTTTGAGGGCAGCACGTCTACGAGCAGTTTTGCACGCAAGTTCGATGAGCTTGTGAAATGGCTCGGCGTGAGCAACCCGGTGCTGCCAGGAACAGTGCTTCTAACCGGCACGAGTATCGTGCCGCCCGACGAGTTCAGTCTTAAGCCGAATGATACAGTTGAGATAACGATTGAGCCAATAGGCCGGCTCAGGAATTATGTGTTAGCCCCATAGGCGAACACCGGCAAGGGGCTTCTGGCAGTTTTGCCCGGAGCCCAAACGGTCGTTTCTATTCTAAGTCAAGAGGTGATATGATTGGGACTCCGAGCGTATTTGCTTATCCGGGCCAAGCAGGGCGTTGATGAGGCTGGGCTTTTTAAGAAGGCACAAGAGATCGAATGCATGCAGCAGGTGGATTTTGTCGACGTGGTGAGGGGTACACACGACCTTGTTGCGATAGCAGAATCCAAAGACACGGTCGACGCCCTCTGTCTCGCTGTTAGCAGCCTTGATTGGGTAGATGACGTAGACGTACTGCGTGTGCTGTGCGAGCAGTACTCGGGCTAGAACCGGTGTGTACGAAGAGGCGGGAGGATGATCGCGTGAACGAGATCACACGAGAGGTATCCGAGTCGATATCTCACATAGTGCGCGAACTGAACTACGAGAGTGGCTCGGCCATTCCCATACTACAGCGAGTACAAGAGCGCCTTGGGCATGTCTCGCCCGGGATGATCCAGCAGATATCTGATCTTACCGGAATTCCAGCGAGCGAGCTGTATGGTATTGTGACGTTCTACTCTCAGTTTCACCTCGAACCACGGGGAGAGAACATAGTGAGGGTATGCCACGGCACCGCGTGCCACTTGGCCGGGGCCGAAAGAGTGACTCACGCAGTAGAGATGGCCACCGGCGCCAAAGACGGCGGTACGAGTGAGGACGGGCGGTACACCGTTGAGAGAGTGGCGTGTCTTGGCTGTTGTAGCCTTGCACCTGTCGTAATGATAAACGAAGAAGCGCATGCCAAAGTAGACCCTGACAAAGTGAAGAGCATGTTTAGGCAGTTTGAGAAGAAGATTCACGAGGCCGAGAACACAGATGAAAAGCCATCGGAGGGTAAAGACCATGCCTGAAACCCAGGAGAGTCCAGTGAAGAGCAACGGGCAGATCGAGGTTCGAGTTGGCCTCGCCAGTTGCGGCATCGCGGCTGGAGCGTCTCCTGTCAGGGAGGCACTTCGGGTTGCACTTCTGCCGCACGCCATACCGGTGCGCGTCACAGGGTGTATCGGTATGTGTTATGCGGAGCCTCTTGTTGAGGTAGAGACTGCTTCGCACGAACGCTTTCTGTACGGAAGAGTGACACCAGAGAGAGCAAAGAAGATAGTGGAAAGCCATGTGCTCGGAGGAACACCTATAGAAGAGTGGCTCGTGTCCGAAAAGCACACCGCCTTGGCCGCACAGCATCGTGTTGTGTTGAGAAACTCTGGCCGTGTCGATCCTGAAAGTATCCAAGACTACATGTCTATTGGTGGATACAAAGCGCTCGAAAAGGCGCTTAGGCAAACGCCGGAGCAGGTTATACAGGCGGTGCTTGATTCGGGGCTCAGAGGGCGCGGAGGAGCGGGCTTCCCCACAGGCCTCAAGTGGAAGTTTACCCGCCAGGCCGAAGGAGACCCGAAATACATCGTGTGCAATGCAGACGAAGGAGACCCCGGCGCGTTCATGGACAGGAGCATACTAGAAAGCGATCCGCACAGCGTGATCGAAGGCATGATAATCGCCGCGTATGCTATAGGCGCGAGTCACGGGTACATCTATGTCAGAGCAGAGTACCCACTTGCGGTCAAACGGCTCAAGAAGGCAGTCGCAATGGCGGCAGACGAAGGTTTTCTAGGCTCGGGAATTCTCGGCAGCAACCACAACTTCATGTTGACCATCAGAGAAGGAGCGGGCGCGTTTGTGTGCGGTGAGGAAACCGCTCTACTGATGTCGATAGAAGGCAGGCGTGGAATGCCTGTGCCGCGCCCACCATTTCCGGCGGAGAAGGGGTTGTGGGCCAAACCGACGTCTATCAACAACGTTGAGACGTTTGCGAACGTACCCTACATTATCTTAGAGGGCGCGAAGCAGTACGCCAGCGTCGGTACCGAAAACAGCAAGGGCACAAAAGTATTTGCGCTTGCAGGCAATGTGGTGAACGGCGGGCTGGTCGAGGTGCCTATGGGCACCACTCTTCGCCAAATCATCTTTGATATCGGTGGTGGGATTCCGGGTGGACGTTCACTCAAGGCGGTGCAGACCGGTGGGCCGTCGGGCGGCTGCGTGCCTGTTGAACTCATAGATACTCCGGTAGATTACCAGTCGCTTGCCGAGGCGGGCTCGATCATGGGATCGGGCGGTCTTCTCGTGATGGACGACTCGACGTGCATGGTGGATGTGGCGAAGTTCTTTCTGAAGTTCACGGTAGAAGAATCGTGCGGAAAGTGTACCTTCTGCCGAGTGGGCACCAGACAAATGGAGCGAATACTTGAACTCATCACACGAGGCGAAGCAGAAGAAAAGCACCTAGAACTACTGGAGCAAGTCGCCGAAAATGTCAAGAAGGGCTCTTTGTGTGGACTGGGCCAGACTGCTCCAAACCCTGTGCTTACGACTCTGCGCTACTTCCGTGACGAGTACGAGGCTCACGTGAAGGATAAGCGCTGCCCCGCGAAAAAGTGCGCGGCACTCATTACCTACGAGATACTCCCGGACAAGTGCACAGGCTGCAGCCTATGCGCGAGGAACTGTCCGGTGAACGCGATATCTGGAGAGATTAGGAAAACCTACGTGATCGATCAATCTGCGTGTATCAAGTGCGGCCTCTGCGTCAGTTCGTGCAAGTTCGACGCAGTAATGGTCAAGTAAGAGGAGAGGGCCATGGCTATGCTAGAGATCACTGTCGACGGAAAGCAATACAAAGTTCCCGCCGGTAAGACTGTGCTCGAAGCCGTGAGAGATGTGGGCGTGCACATCCCAGCGCTCTGCGAAGACCCCAGGCTCGAGCCGTTTGGCGCGTGCAGGATGTGTCTCGTGGAAATAGAAGGCGCGCGCGGGCCGGTTACTGCGTGCACAACCCGTGTCACTCAAGGTATGGTTGTCACAACCAACAGCGATGTAATAGCCGGATTGCGTAAGACGGCCGTCGAACTCCTGCTCGCCGAACACTACGGTGACTGTGTGGCACCGTGCCACACTGCTTGTCCGGCCGGCATAGATATCCAGGGGTTCATAGCACTGATTGCTGCCGAGAAGAACGCTGAAGCGTTGCAGCTTATTAAAGAGGCGCTGCCGTTTCCGGCAGTATGCGGAAGAGTGTGTCCGAGGTTCTGTGAAGACGACTGCAGGCGGAACCTGGTAGATAAGCCGGTCGCCATATGCCATTTGAAGCGCTATGTTGCTGATATAGACCTAGAGCAGCCGTCGCCTTATATGCCGAGTGTAAAGCCGGATTCGAAAAAGAGCGTCGGCATCGTCGGCGGAGGGCCGGCAGGGCTTACCGCAGCGTACTACCTAGCAATAGAAGGTCACCGGGTTACAGTGTATGAGGCTGCTCCAGAACTCGGAGGGATGATGCGCTATGCGATTCCCGAGTATAGGCTACCGAGGGACTTGCTTGCCAAAGAAATAGCGACCATAACCAGATTGTGTGAGGACGTAAGATGCAATACGCGGCTTGGTCGTGACATAACGCTTGACGAACTGAAGGCTCGTCACGATGCGGTGATACTCACTGTTGGCGTTATGGCTTCGCAGATGATCCCCGTCGAAGGCATGGAGCTCCCGAGAAGCTACGCCGGACTCGCGTTCTTGCGCGATGCGGCGGAGAACCGCTCGCCCGATATAGGAGAGAGGGTAGCTGTCATAGGTGGAGGCAACACCGCTATTGACGTCGCCAGGACGGCACTCAGGCTTGGCGCAAAGTCTGTTACCGTGTTCTACCGCAGGTCGCGCCAAGAGATGCCCGCAAGCGCCGAAGAGATAGAGCACGCCGAAGAAGAAGGCGTACAGTTCCATCTGCTCGCTAACCCTGTAAGGCTGGAGGGAAAGCACGGGGTGGAGACCATCGTATGTACAAAGATGGAACTGGGAGAGCCCGACGCTTCTGGGCGCAGAAGGCCTCAGCCTGTGCCGGACTCTGAGTTCTGCGTGGCGGTGGATAGTGTTGTTTGGGCGACCGGTCAGGTGCTTGACCCCGACGGGCTTGACGGAGTCTCACTCAACAGGTGGGGCTACATCTCGGCCGATGAGGTGTATAGGACCAACGATGCTTCGGTGTTTGCGGCAGGTGACTGCGTGACAGGACCTACCACAGTTGTCGAGGCGTGTGGTCAGGCGCACAAGGCCGCGATGCTTGTGCATAAGTACCTCAGAGGGCTGCCGGTTGTGGCTGACAAAGAGGCGTACAACTGCGTGAAGGGCACTCTGGATAGTATAGATCCCGAAGAGTACGAGCAGTATGAAAAGATTGAGCGGAACGAGTCAGTCCTAAGACATGCTAGAGAGAGAAAGCGCGATTTTGCCGAAGTAGATCCCGGGTTTATGGCCAAGCAGGCGCTATCCGAGACAGACCGATGTCTGTCGTGCGGCTGTCAGGATGTGAACGAGTGCTTGCTAAGAGAGTACGCCACAGAATACGGCGCTGAGAAGCCTGAACTGCTTCGTGAAGAAGTGCTGCCCGTGCAAGATGATCATCCGTTCATCGTACGAGATCCAAACAAGTGCGTGCTCTGCGGCAGCTGTGTTCGCATCTGCGCCGAGGTGACCGGTGCTTCGGCTCTCGGATTCACCGAAAGAGGGTTCAACGTTGTCGTCAGCCCAACACTCGGACTGCCGCTGGCAGAAACGGCGTGCGAGTCGTGCATGCAGTGCATTTCCACCTGTCCGACAGGTGCGCTTGTTCCGAAAGTGCCACTACCCAAGCCGGGGCCGTGGAAACTTGAGAAGACACAAAGCGTATGCCCTGAGTGTAGCGTAGGCTGCGTGATCGATCTTGAGACGTACGCAGATATGCTTGTGAGTGTAAGTGCCACGGTGGGCAGCGTTACCAATAATGGTAACCTGTGCCGTAAGGGTGCTTTCATCGCGCACGACATAGCGAAAAAGCCACGAGCTGCTAAGCCGATGGTCAGGAAGAATGGCGAACTAGTGCCCACCACATGGGCGGATGCAACTGGAGTTGCAGCAAAAGAACTGCAGAGCGTCGGGCCTGAGCACATCTCTGCTTGGTTATCCGGACGCTCAACCAGTGAGCAAGCAGCTCGGGCATACCGGCTTGTGCGCGAAGTGCTCGGATCGCAGCGACTGCTGTCACCTGCGTGTGGCGTAGCAGCCAAACTGGAGAAGATAGAGTCGCTGGGTCAAGCGGCGACGTTCGAGCACTTGGACAAAGCAGACTTTGTGCTCTCGGTGCACGCGGATCTGGCTGAACGCTTCCCTGTAGCGGGCATGAGGTTAAGGCAGAGTGTCAAGCGAAACGACGCTGATTTCATCTCGCTTAACACACGACGCACGCGGCTGGATCCGCTGGCAAGCGCATCGTACGCCATGAGTGCTGCGAGGATTAGCACGACTCTCAGGATGGTCATTAAGCACATCTTGGACAACCGGCTGGCAGCTGCTGGTCTGGATCCAGAGCGACTTGCGAAGTTGGAGATGGCGGTTGCGGCACACATCGCGGAAGAACCGGCACAAAGACCCATGCTCAAACGCGCACGCATCGCAGCGATAGCAGAGGCGATGTGCAGCGCCAAGCGGCCTCTCGTGGTTACAGACCTTGAGCGCATATCTGGCGAAGACCTTGAGTTGCTGTCAGAACTCACGTGGCTTACAGGTCAAAGCCAGAACTCGCTGCTCGCGTTCGACTCAAGCGCCAACTTGCGAGGATTGCTTAAGGCGCAGATAGCATCTTGCGACAAGTGTGATGAAGAGATCCGCCAAGTGGCGGATGCAAACTTGCTCATAAAGGCGCGCGGCAAAGAGAAGGATTTTTGCATCGTGCTGACACCTTACCTGACAGATGAACTGCTGCAGTCAGCGGATGTGGTACTGCCCGCAGCCACATTTGCCGAGAGTTCAGGTACCTTTGTCAATGCGGAAGGCAGGGAGTTAAGACTCAAGCGCGCGGTATCGCCTCCTGGCGGCTTGGAGACATGCGAGGTCATAACCATGCTCGAAGATGCGGTTAGAACGCTTGGGTAATAGCATCTGCTAGATAGAAGCCCCGTCGCTTAAGCGGCGGGGCTTTTTTCCGCGACCGACCAAGAATGTGCCTGATGGAGTATATCAAGAAAGGAGATCCGCTCAGATCTGTGTCAAAGGGTGCAAAATGCAGGCCGAATCGTCTGGTACAGGGCGCATGGGTGAGACGACCGCCACACACCGACCATTCAGTTGCAGTACAGCTGCCAGCTTGTGCTCCGAACACCACTCAACTTCAAACCCGTACGATTGACCGGTTACGGCTGCAGCAGACGGTCGACCAAGTCCAAGACGTGCACGCGGAAATGTGGCTCGAACCTGTTCACCATGGCAAGAAGAAAGATTTGATTATGGCCAAAGGGGGGCAGGTGAAATGTGGCAACTGACGAACACTCCGCACCAGGGAGATATTGGTCAAGAAAGACGACAGACCACCTAACCGGGCTCTCAAGTTGGAGATCCCGGCTGAGTTTGGGCAGTTATTGATGAGATTTCTCCGTTCCCTGTAATCTGCCGTCCGGTTGTGGATTGCACAACTGAACCAACCAGAAAGCCCCAGTTGCTTGAACCTGCATAGTCGTGCAAGTAGGCGGATCATTATGAAGGGCTAACATCCTTGACTCTAACCTTTTCGGACCAAGACACGCTAGCTCGTTCGGGGTGAGTGCATTGTGTCGTAACGGCATCAGTACTCAGATGGCAACACCCACAGCATGCTTGGTAAGTGATGCACCTCGTGTTGCCTGCTCCGCTTTCTGTCTCGATTCGCAGTCTACCCCAGAACAGAACCTGTGGGAGGCGATGGCCGCCATGCAGCATGGCAAGCAGTGACTGGTCACCATAATCGTCCATGATAAGCGAGGGAGGAGAATGGACAGTTCCACAAGATCTAGAAGATCGGTCTTGGTTGCTTTCGCGGTTCTGATGAGTTTGGTGCTACCGTTGACAGCTAGTGCAGAAAGCGCCCCCGCCGAGCAGTGGTCTAGAGTGTATGGAGGACCCGCCGACGATGTTGCCAATGCGGTTGTCGCGGCATCCGATGGCGGGTTGGTATTTGCTGGCTCGACCAAGAGCAACAGTGGGGGAGCGACTAGTGATGTGTGGTTGGTAAAGACCGGCGCAACGGGAGAAGAGATATGGAGCAGGTCATTGGGCGCGCCGAGTGTGGATGACTACGCTCAGCAGCTGGTATGCACTCTGGACGGCGGTTACCTCATGGTCGGCTATCGAGTTGTCAATTCCGGAGACCTGCTGATCATCAAGGCCGATTCCGAGGGCAGCAAAGTGTGGGAGAAAGTCTACGGAGGGTCCAATCAATACACTACCGAGATTGGCTACTCAGTCTTTGCCAATCAGGACGGCACTTTCGTGGTGGGCTATGCGGGAGACAGCTACCCTAGGCTGATGAAGGTCGGCGCTGATGGTATCAAGATCTGGGACCTGACGCTGGGTCCGCGGTATTACGACAATCCGGTTTCCATAAAGCAGACTGCTGACGGCGGTTATGTTATCGCCGGATCGGGGTACAGATACCCCAACTACACCAACAAGTGGTACGCGTGGATTATGAAGACGAATTCCGACGGTACTGTGATTTGGAGAAAGAACTTCCTGCCCTCGGGTGAATGGCAGTTTGTTCTCAGCGATATTGCTGAGATTGCACCTGGCGGAGGCTATGTCGCAGTTGGGTACCGTCTTACTTCCACCCCCGGTTCGTACGATGCTTGGATCTTGACGGTGGATTCCGGCGGCAATGTTATAGGCCAGCAGTTCTACGGGGGTGCGGAGAATGACTGGTTTTCCAAGGTCGCCTCTGTGACCGATGAGGGATACACAGTGCTGGGTACAACCGCTTCCATTGGTGCTGGCCAAAGCGATGCCTGGCTGGTGAGCGTTGATTTGGACCTCAACACAGTATGGTCCAAGACGGTCGGTGGGGCAGGCATGGACATCGCACGCGGTATTTGCAGCACAAGTGATGGGGGTATGGTCATTGTAGGCTACTCCGACTCATGGGGAGCCGGCGGCTATGATGGCTGGTTGGTGAGCTTTGGTGGATCCCTTGACGCTAGCGCCCCCCAGACTACGACACAACTCTTCGGCACAGTGGGCCATGACGGTTGGTACACTTCAGATGTGGAAGTAAGCCTGAACGCAATTGATGAAGGTTGCGGTGTGGATGCGACCGAGTATAGCCTGGACGGTGCCAACTGGAACCTCTATGTCGCTCCCTTTGTGATCAACACGGAAGGAATGAACATCCTATACTTCTTTTCAACAGACAAAGCGGGTAACGTCGAAGAGGTTCAGCAGCAGGCTGTCAAGATCGACAAGACACTACCGGACATCTCGGCGGTCATCGACGCTCCCAACGATAATGGCTGGTACAATCAGGACGCCGTCGTGCACTTCGAAGCCTCTGATGCCGTCTCGGGGCTTGCTTCACTGACTCCCGAGGTTGTAGTTGTATCGACAGAAGGTGCAGGTCAGTTCGTAACCGGAACAGCCACCGATAACGCGGGCAACACTTCAGACTATACCGTAACCGACATCAACATCGACAAGACCCTACCAGCAGTAACCATCACCCTGCCCGCCAATGGAGCGGAGTACCTCCTGAACGACACTGTCGTTGTGAGTTGGACGGCCGATGACCTCCTGTCTGGTATCGCCAAGGCTGAGGGAACACTGCCGCCTGGGGTGGCGCTGGATGCTGGCACCGTTGGAGAGCACGCCTTCACCGTCACTGCCTCCGACCTGGCTGCCAATCAGGCGAATTTGACGGTGACCTATTACGTCCGCTACGCTTACAGCGGCATTTTGCCGCCGATCCGCAGCGACGGTAAGAGCGTGTTTAAGCTGGGGCAGACCGTACCCGTAAAATTCAGGTTGCAGGATGCCAGTGGTGAGTGCGTAGGCGGTGCTATCGCTAGGCTCTACCTGTTGAATAGCGGTAGAGAGATAGAAGCCGTTGCCACGAGCACGGCCACCCATGGCAACTTCTTTCGATACGACAGCCGCGAGAAGCAGTTCGTCTTTGAGCTCGCGACCAGGGATCTCTGGGCTGGTATCTGGCAGTTAAGGATCGCGTTAGATGACGGTACCTCATATATGACCAGTATCACGCTCAGATAGGAGCAGGCCATCTCGGCAAGCTGCTGAAGGGGTCTCACCGGTGAGACCCCTTCTTCGACGGGATCAACCGAACAGGCTGCGTCAGACCAGGCCCCAGGCCTTTGTTCCGAATGAGCATGAAGCAAAGGTTGCCCTATTGACCCGAAGAGCATCCACGCTCAGAGGGTGAGCAGTTAGCCTCGCAGCAAGGTGCGCCTGGTTGTGTGGTCATGGCACTCTGGCAGTACTTTTCGGATGGGTGTATCTAAAATTAGCCGTCCTTGCGCCACTTGCGACCGATGGGGTAGATATCACTTGGAATGTTGTTGTACTCGAGATTGCTGAGGTCTGCTATCTCTCTGTATCCAGGGGCATCGATCGGAAAGTTGACTTTGGCGACGTTGTCCCAGAATGCTCTGTGATGTACCCTACTCTTCAGCGCAATTATGTCAAGAGAGCTCACATCTATCCCGACGGCTTCTAGTGCGCTTGAGTCAAGCACGCTGCGGGTGGTCTCAGACACAACCACGTGCCTGTTCTGGCCGAGGTTCAGCCTAGAGACGAAGCGCTCTTGGATGCTCATGCCTCTGTTCATTGGGCCGTTAAGTGTGTATCGCGGCCTTCCCATGAACTCGATCTTTCCCGTGATTTCTACCGGTTTGCCAGAATGCTCTCCGTACCAGCCACCCACCCGGATGCTCACAGTGTCTCCTAAGTGGTGATTGGCTTCAAGCATGCGAGACGCTTCACAGTCGGCCATCTGCGGAACGCACCAGTTTGATGCGCGCTGTAAGAGTAGCTCTCGTAGGATATGAGTGCTGTCACCTATTCTATCGGCGCCGTCTGCTATAACAACCGGCTTTTCGCCTCTTGCGACAAGCTGCATGACTTCTGCCACGCCTTCTCTGGGTTCGGGCAGCGGGGTGGAGAACTCATCTCTAAGGCTCCATGCAAGAGCGCACACATCTTCGCATACTTCTCGTGCAAGCTCGGGTGCGTCGTTCGTTACGGCAATGACGCTCATGCCGACGTCAGGCACATCGGCGTACGCGAAACCCGGTGCACACGAGACACAGCGCACTGCGTCAACCTGCTCCCACTCGCGGCAGCGGTCGTAGATGTGTTTCATCGGGTAGTGTTCTGATGCTTGGTAGATACTCGCTATGATGAGCCCTGGTTTCATGAGAGACTGAGTAGGCTTGAACTGCCCGTGCAGCGTATCCAGCATACACTTGGCGGCTGTGCTACCTATCTGCTCTGAGTCCACATGAGGATATGTCTTGAGCACGAATACCGCGTCTGCTGCGTCGGTGAGTTCGTGGTCCTCGTTTGCGTGCAGATCGAGAGTTACCATAACGGGTTTATCACCCACACAAGACTTTACCCTGCGCACGATTTCTGCCTCGGGTTTGGGTACACCTGAGACTGCCATCGCACCGTGCAGCGCGAGCAGCACGCCATCAACATTGCCGCAGCACTTGAGTCCGTTTGTGATTTCGCATGCGTACTTCTCAAAGCACTCGGCCGTGATCCAGCTCGAAAACGGCCCCGGGGTGTTGAACTTGTTGGCTTCTATGATCGGCACCATCTCGACGCCTTCTGCTTCCAGCACTTGTATGAAGCCGTTAATGTAAGTGGGCAGACCTCTGTTCTTGTCTATGACGTCCCACCCACGTCTTACTCCTGGCTCAAAGCGTTGCTCAGTAGTGGGTTCGTTCATGAAAGTCATTGTCTCATCTTCAAAGCTGGCTATTGCTATTCGCATGGCTGTGCCTCCCATAGTTCTAGCCTGGATGTGTCTTCTTTACGACCACAAGATGGTGGATTCCTACCGCATGCGCATGGCATACGTGTTGGAAGCAGCTGGTAGTTGGGCTGTTAGCGATGAAGAATTGGGATATCAGGAAGGATTAATAGCCTCAAAGTGGAAACAGTAGACACTCCGGAATACGCAAAAGGTGATTTGAATTTCACATCAACTTAGTGATCAGAACAGGAGATGATTATGCGCCAAACACAGGGATGGATAGTGACATTTGCCGGGCTGGGTGTGAACCTTGTGCTCGGAGTGCTCTACGCATGGAGCATCATTTCTGCCGCGCTCATAGACCACCTTGGCTGGTCTGCGACAATGACCCAGATACCGTACATGGTAGCTTGCCTCGTATTTTCTTTCTCGATGATCCCCGGAGGACGGCTGCAGGACAGGCATGGACCGAAAGCTGTTATAGTGGCCTCGGCGATTCTGGCCGGAATCGGATTCGTGTTCGCCGGCCTGTTTCTGACCCTCGTGGGTCTCACTGTTTTCTACGGGCTGGTGTTCGGCCTTTCAATGGGCATGGGATACGCAGCTCCGACGCCTGCAGCAGTTAAGTGGTTCGGTCCAGAAAAGCGCGGGCTCATATCCGGGATTGTGGTAAGTGGTTTCGGGCTTGCGCCGATATATATAGCGCCGCTCACTAATGCACTTATCCAGACATTCGGTCTTCGGAACACGTTTTTCATCATGGGTGCCGGTTTCTTTGCGGTAATCATGATACTTGCTCAGTTCATCTCTAACCCTCCAAAGGACTACGTCGCGCAAGAGCCTGCCAAGGTTTTGGTCACGGCGAAGAAGCGTCCGAGCTATGCTGAACTGGACTGGCAGTCTGTGCTGAAGACCAAACAGTTCTACTTGCTCTGGACAATGTTCTGTTTTGGCACTTTTGCCGGTCTTCTGCTTATTGGACAGATGTCCAAAATAGGCTTGGAGCAGGCTGGCATGACGACTCCTTATGTGCTTATCGCGGTGTACGCTTTCTTCAATGCGTCGGGTCGTATCGGTTGTGGTGTGATCTCGGATAAGATAGGGCGCATGATGACGTTGATTCTAATGTTCGGGCTTCAGTGCGCCATCTACCTTATGTTCAGCAGGCTTGTTACACCGACCTCTCTCATGTTCGGAATAGCTGTGGTCGGATTCACCTTCGGCGGGATGCTCACGATCTTTCCGGCGACGACCGCAGATTTCTTCGGACTCAAAAACTTTGGCGTTAACTACGGAATGCTCATTACCGCGTGGGGTGCGGGAGGCTTGTTCGGGCCTCTAGTTGGTGGCATGGTGCGAGACCTAACCGGCACGTATGCGTTGAGCTACACCATCTCTGCTGCTATAAGCGCTTTGGGTATACTGCTTGCTTTCGTGGTGCGACCGCCCGCGGAAGTATACGAAACGCAGGCAAGGCCTGAGGTAGCCGGATAGTGTCGGCACCACGTACACATGTCACTTAGCGAGGTTTTTCATGCCCGGCGTCACGAGGACGCCGGGCATAGTTGTCGAAATCGACTAGCATATAGGTTCGGGAGTTGAGCGCGATGAACAGAAATGTTCGCGTGTCGTTGCTGGCGATCGTGGGCGCGGGCCTCGCGCTTGCGTTCATTGCCACGTCTTTAGCCCGGCTGTATACTGACTGGCTTTGGTTCGCCGATGTTGGATACGCACAAGTGTTTGTGCGCACATGGCTGCTGCGGCTGCGCACCAGTTTTGCAGGAGGCATATTGTTCGGAGCGCTGCTCTATCTGAATTTACGACACGCCTGCCGCGTCCGCGCCATAACACCCGAAGACGATGAACACTCTATGCAGCACATACTCGAAGTCGAATCGTGGAGACCGGACATATTCAGCACTGCGACATCGTGTGCGGCAGCAGCGCTTGTCTGGCTGTGGTTGTTCCGCAATTGGCTTGTCGTGGAAAGGTTTGCACACTCAACTGCTTTTGGCTATCCCGACCCGATTTTCGGCAGAGACGTCGGGTTTTACGTCTTTGGGCTTCCGTTTTTCACTCTTCTTTACAAGTACTTGCTCTGGCTTGTGGTGCTATGCGCCGCTTGCGCAGCGCTTGTCTACCTGATCACAGGAGCCATCGCCAGGCTGCGTGGCTCGCTGTTCTTTAGCCAAGGAGCCAAGACACACCTGTCAGTGCTCGTGGCGGTGTTCTGGGCAACTATTGCGGCAGGGATGCAGGTAAGCATATACCGTCTTGTATATTCCCCAAGGGGCGTGGTGTTTGGTGCAAGCTACACCGACATGCACGCTGACCTTCCTGCACTCAGGGCGCTGACGGTTGCTGCGCTTGGAGCCGGGCTGCTGACGCTGCTTACGTCTAGAAAGCGAACAGCACGTGTTGCGATTATCTCCTCCGTAGCGGTGTTGGTTCTCACCGCAGCGTTGCGACTGGGATATACCACTTTGGTGCAGCAAGTGGTGGTCGGTCCGAACGAAATTGCCAAAGAGCGTGAGTTTATAGCGTATAACATAGCCATGACGAGGAAAGCGTTCGGGCTGGATAACGTGGTTGAGAGGGCTTACCCCGCAACCGAAGACCTCGTACGGCAGGACATTGAAGACAACTGGGATACCATATCCAATATCCGGCTGTGGGACTGGAGACCTCTGCGCCAGACGTACAGCCAGATGCAGGAAATGCGGCTATATTACACGTTTAGTGACGTGGACGTAGATAGATACACCATTGACGGTAGGTACAGGCAGATGTGTATCGCTGTCCGTGAGATGAACGTAGACAACCTGGCTGATGAGGCACGCACCTGGGTGAACCGCCACCTCAAGTTCACCCACGGTCACGGTGTTGTGTTGAGCCCCGCCAGTGAAGTCAGTCCACAGGGGCTCCCGGTGTTTGTTGTCAGGGACATACCACCTCGTTCTCCACCTGGACTCGATGTGTCAAGACCCGAGATCTACTTCGGCGAACTCACGTATCAGTACATCATTGTCGGCACGACCGAAAACGAATTTGACTACCCACTGGGTGACCAGAACGTCACCACACGCTATGAGGCAGCTTCTGGCGTCGCTGTCAATTCTCTGCTCAGGAGGCTTGCGTTCACGCTTCGCTTCAAGAACTACGAGATTCTGCTGTCTCGCGCCATAATCTCCGAAAGCCGGATAATCTACAACAGACAGATTCAGGCCAGAGTAGAGACGATTGCCCCATTCTTGATGTTTGACGGCGACCCGTATCCAGTGTTGCACCAAGGACGGGTTTTCTGGATCATCGACGCGTATACGTACAGTTCAGAATTCCCGTATTCAGAGCCAGCACCGGGAGGTTACAACTACATCAAGAACTCGGTGAAAGTGGTAATAGATGCATACACGGGTGATACCACTTTCTATTCGTTCAGCGCTGATGACCCGGTGTTACAGGTGTATCAGAGTATCTTCCCTGTGTTGTTCACGCCATACTCCGAAATGCCGGAGGGTCTAAGGCAGCACGTTCGCTATCCGACAGACCTGTTCGAGATTCAGGCGCACATGTATCTGACTTACCACATGCATGACCCAGTGGTGTTCTACAACAAAGAAGATTTATGGGCAGTGCCTCCAGCCGGTAAAGAAGGCCACGAGATGAGGACAGAGTCGTATTACATGGTGATGCGGCTTCCAGGCGAAAGCGATGTCGAATATGTGTCGTTGCTGGCCTTTACCCCTCATAGACGCCAGAACATGATTGCCTGGCTCGCGGCAAGGTCTGATGAGCCCAATTACGGTCAAATGATATTGTACAAGTTTCCGAAAGAGAGTCTTGTGTTCGGACCCAGGCAGGTTGACGCACGCATTGACCAGCATCCGGAGATATCCGAAAGACTCACTTTGTGGGGGCAAGGTGGTTCGAGCGTTATCCGCGGTAATCTGCGGGTAATACCTGTCAACGGCTCAATACTCTACGTCGAGCCGCTCTACATACAGGGAGTCGCCAACAGGCTTCCCGAACTCAAGCGCGTGATCTTGGCGTACGGCGACAAGATCGTGATGGAAGAGACGATGGGTAGGGCGCTGGATGCGCTGTTCGGGCAAGACGTGTCAGAGCGTTCTGCGGCAGATATCACTAACGACCTGCGTGACTTGGCCGAAAGGGCGCATGAACTGTTTTGGCGAGCCAAATCTTCGAGTCAGGCAGGTAACTGGGGCGAATATGGCCGTGCTCTCGACGAGCTTGAGAGAGTGCTCGAGCAAATTCGAGAGCGCACTTCGGCCGAATAAGGCTGAGGCCAGGAACAACGCGCCTTGCAAGCCGTCCGAAGTGTGAGGTGGTCTGCAGTGTTCAGAAGGAACATAGTAGTTGTGGTTACCGCAGTGCTTCTGTGCAGCATGCTTGCGGAATCTGCCAGAGCTCGGCTGGTGGTGCTTTCGCCTGAGACCATGATCAAGACGTCCGATGCGCTTGCAAGCGCAGTGGTGCTTGAGCGTCGCGCAGAAGATGAATGTCTCGTCGTGTTACTCGGCATCGAGCGAGTGCATGGTGGTGAGGTAGATGCTGACCAGATTTGGGTTACAGTGGGGCCGTTCCGACCTGGATACGGGCCGCCAGACGCTTTTCCGGACGAAGGCACCATGGTATTCGTGCTACTCGCAAAAGACGCCGATGAGTGGCGGCTTAAAGCAGACCTCAACTCTGTTGCGTTAATCGAGAGCGGAACGATATCTGCGCTACATAAGGGATCGCATATAGGAGCAAACAACGAGTCGTGGACTGCCGATGACTACTTGGCGGCTTACCGCGATTTCTTTGGGCAATGTCAGGCATATTGGGCCGATGATACACCCCGCGAATCGGCTGAACAGCGGTCCAGTTTAGTGATTCTGCGTCTGCTTGAGCTGTTTCAAACACGTTAGACTAGTTCAGCATGCGATGCGCACCCCATACCTGCAGGTAACGCCATCAGTGGTCAGATGGCTGCACCTTCTTACCACGGCATCTCCTGCCATGTTTAACCGGCTCTTGGACGCACCCGATACCCGTTATCCAGAAATATTTGCTACAATTGTAGTGTTATTAGCCGAAACAGCGCTTGCTGAAGATTGGCTCCGTATCTGTGCTTACAGTTCTTAAGAGAGGTGGTGTATACGCTGGTGAACACACAACAGTACGATCTCAAGGTTGGAGGCGCGGCCGGTCAGGGACTCAACGTCGTAGGCGGTATTCTATCCAAGGCCTTAGCCCGCAGCGGCCTCTGCTTGTTTGGACACCAAGATTACTACTCACGCGTCCGCGGTGGTCACAACTTTTATCACGTGAGGGCGTCGTCACAGCCAGTGTTTTCGTACAGGGATGAGATAGACATTCTGGTTGCGCTTGACCAAGCCTCTGCGGACATTCACGCAAAAGAACTCGGTGATAGCGGCGTCATGCTCTACGACTCGGCTACTGTCAAACCGACCACACAATCGTCCAGGTTCCTACCGATATCTCTGGCTGCACTTGCAGAGCAGCACGGCGGGCGCAAGTTGATGAGCAACACCGTAGCTGCCGGTTTGGTCTGGCGGCTCTTGTCTGGGGATGCGCAGATTCTGAATAGTGCGATAAGCAGCTTGTTTTCTTCGAAGGGCCGGGATGTGGTGGAAGCCAATGTCCGTGCAGCAAAGGCCGGAGCCGATGCAGTCGAGAGTCAGTTCAGCGCGTACTGCAGACCTTCTATCGCACAGGATGATGCGCCAAGACGCATGGTGCTTACGGGCAACGAAGCGCTTGCGCTTGGCGCAATGGCTGCTGGCTGCCAGTTTGCCAGTGCATATCCCATGACGCCTGCAAGCAGTGTTGTGGAGTACATGTCCATTCATGCTGCAAAGATGTCGCTCGTTTTCGAACAAGCCGAGGACGAGATTGCGGCCATCAATATGGCGATAGGCGCGTCTCACCTTGGACTGCGTTCGATGGTTGCCACTTCAGGCGGGGGTTTCGCGCTGATGGTTGAGGGTCTGTCGCTGGCGGGTTGCACCGAGACTCCGCTTGTTATCGTGATGGGGCAGCGTCCGGGACCAAGCACGGGAATGGCAACACGAACTGAACAGGGTGAACTGCTCTTCTGCCTCTGGGCGGGCCACGGCGAGTTCCCGAGGGCCATACTCACGCCGGGAACTGCCGAAGAAGCGTTCTGGGCGATGATCAAGGCGCACAACTTGGCAGATAAGTATCAGATTCCGGTGTTTGTGATGACCGATCAACACTTGGCCGATACGTACTTCACCATGCAGCAACCGGATCTAGGTAATGTGATAATAGACAGGGGTGTTCTCGCATCCAGGGCAGATCTGGACTCTGAGGAGCAGTACATGAGGTATAGATTTACGCCATCAGGCGTATCGCCGAGGGCTTTTCCCGGGCAGAGCAAGCAGATCGTCGCAAGCACCGGGAATGAGCACGACCAGTACGGTATGTCAAGTGAAGACAAGACTAACCGCAGACTCATGGTCGAAAAGCGATTGAGCAAGACCAAAGGTGTTGCATCTGAGATTTGCCAGCCTAAGGTGTACGGTTACGAATCGGCAGACATTGTGCTGCTGACGTGGGGCTCATCGTATGGCGCTTGCCGGGAAGCTGTCGCAGAAATCAATGAGTCTGGAGATAGAGCCAAACTGGTGCATCTGCCGGAGGTGTGGCCATTTCCAGGTGACGCTGTCATTGAGGCCGTTGGTACCGCTAAGCGCCTGGTGACTGTTGAGATGAACGCAACGGGGCAGATAGGCCGGTTGCTAAGGATGGAGACTGGCATCAGGCCCGATTTGGCTGTTCTGAAATATGACGGCAGGCCTATGAACGCGAAGTATGTCATTGAGCAGATTGCGAATGGGGGGCAGAACCCATGGTGATGGTACAAGAATACGACACTTCGAGAGAAAACGCTTGGTGCCCCGGATGCGGCAATTTCCCGATTCTGGAAGTGCTGAAGAGCACGCTGGCGACTCTCGGGTTGTCTCCGCATGACGTGCTTGTCGTGTCTGGAATTGGACAGGCAGGAAAACTACCGCAGTACATGCGCGTGAACATGTTCAATGTGCTTCACGGACGGACGTTGCCTGTCGCGACTGCAGCCAAGATAGCCAACCACCGCCTGACAGTTCTTGCGGTGGGTGGAGACGGTGACGGCTATGCTGAGGGCGGAAACCACTTGATCCATGCAATACGAAGGAACGTGGACGTCACATACATGGTTCACAATAACCAGATCTACGGGCTCACAAAGGGCCAGGCTTCTCCGACCACAGACGCGGGCTCAACCACTGCAACCACGCCTCACGGCAATCCTTTCGAGGGACTCAATCCAATAGCGCTTGCGCTCGGACTCAAGACGAGCTTTGTGGCGAGGGGCTTCTCAGGCAACAAAACGCAACTGGCCAAGATACTGAAGATGGCAATAGAGCACCGGGGATTCTCGTTCGTTGACATCCTGCAGCCATGTGTAACATTCAACAGAGTTAACACTTATGCGTGGTATGCCGAACGCGTGTATGACGTCAACGGCATAGGCCATAACCCAAGCGACTTGGCTGACGCCTTTTCCCTGGCCGGTGAGTGGGGAGAGCGCATACCCACTGGGATCTTTTACACTTCAGACAAGACGGTGTTTCACGAGGCCGTACTCGGGCCGGACTCTATTCCTTTAGTTGAGAAGGTGCCAGACCCGAAGAAAGTGGAAGCATTGTTTGAAGAGTTCCTATAGAGCGAGTCAAGATTCGCTTCACATACTCTCTGTCTTGCCGCAGGCTGGTGAATGTGCACCAGCCTGCGCGGCTGCAGGCAGGCACATGTGAATACTCTAGATAAGACAGCGACGAGGTTTTCAACGGGCCAGGGCTCGTCTCGACAGTTCTTACTGTGGCAGTTAGTACACCAATCTGAAAGGGCCGATATATGTTGCTATCACAAATGTTGGTGACATCAGCATATTATTGAAAAAACCTTATATCCTTAAAGGATTGTCGTGAACGACACGGAATGCATACGCAAGATAAAGGAAGGGTGAACGGTCAATGCGCAAAAAAAGGAGCAAATGGAAAGCATTGTCGTTGGTTTTGCTAATGGCTTGCTGCGTCGCGTTCGTGGGCATTCGACATGCGCATGCTGACACTGAAGGATATTTCACCTATTCTGTGACTGAAAATGAATCTCTGATAACAGTATACAGTTCCGACGGACCCAAAGACGTTGTGATTCCGGAGGAGTTAGGCGGCTATCCTGTTACAGGCATTGGTTCTCAAGCATTCTTGAACCAGGCGATAACCTCTCTAGTCATCCCAAGCAGCGTGACAAGCATTGGCAACGGTGCGTTTCAAGGCAACCATCTGACGTCGTTAACCATTCCGAGTAACGTTACCCATATCGGAGTCAATGCGTTCTCGTATAATAAGCTGACTTCACTAACTATACCTAACAGCATAACGGCTATCCCTGATAACGCGTTTCAGTTTAACGAGCTGACCTCGGTCACCATTCCGGATAGCGTGACCAGTATTGGGTTATATGCCTTTTACCAGAACAAGTTGTCCTCGGCAACTATCCCGAACAGCGTGACGAGTATCGGGGGCTCTGCGTTTTATGGCAACAGACTGACTTCGATCAACATCCCAAACAGCGTTGCAAGTATAGGGGACTCCGCATTCGGGAATAACCAGCTGACGTTACTTCACATACCCCAGAGCGTGACAAGTATGGGCTTCAATGCGTTCGCGCATAATCTGCTAGAATCGGTGACCATCCCAAACAGTTTGACGAGAATTGACCAGGGTGTGTTCTCCAATAACCGACTGACGTCGGTGGTCATCCCCGATAGCGTAACGATCATTCATGCTTGGGCTTTCGACACAAACTATCTGACCTCGCTGACAATCCCTGATAGTGTTACCGCCATCGGGGTGTCGGCGTTTGCCAATAACCAACTGACGTCAGTAGATATTCCCGGTAGCTTGACCGTTCTTGCGGATGGAATCTTTGCCTACAACCAGCTTGCCTCAGTCGTGATTCCTGACGGGGTGACAAGTATAGGCAATGACTGGTCACCGAGCTATGGAGCATTTACGGGTAATCAGCTTACTTCGGTAAGCATTCCGGATAGTGTAACTCACATTGCGGCCCGCGCATTTAACAATAATAGACTCACCTCAGTGACTATTCCTAACAGCGTGACGAGCATCGGAGTGTATGCATTTGCTGGCAACCAACTTTCTTCGGTGAGTATCCCAGAGCAGGTAGCGGTGATTCAGCAGGGCGCGTTTTCCGATAACCAACTGACCTTGGTGAACCTGCCCGCTGGACTAACCCGTATTGACGACTATGCATTTGCACAGAACATGCTCACTTCGGCAACAATCCCTGATAGCGTGGTATCTATCGGTCAGTACGCGCTCGCGAACAATGAGCTCGCCTCTTTGTCCATCGGCAACAGCGTTACTACTATTGGGCGAAGCGCATTTGAGAACAACCAGCTGACTTCTGTAGACATACCCAGCGGCATAAGTGTCATTCAGCCAAACGTGTTCGCCAGAAACCAGCTTACCTCGGTGGCAATTCCCGCTGGCGTCACACTTATCTGGAACGGAGCATTCCATAGCAACCAGCTAACATTTGTGGATATTCCAGACAGCGTAACAGCTATTCTGTGGGACGCATTCGCCAACAACCTGCTCACTTCGGTACACCTACCGGATAGTATAACGAGCCTTCGAGAACGAGCATTTGCGAACAACCAGTTGACCTCGGTGATTATACCGGCTCATGTCACGACTATCTGGGACGGAGTGTTCCAGAATAACTACCTGACCTCAGTAGATATCCCGGACGGTGTAACAACCATTGATACTAATGCTTTCAGGAGTAACCAACTCACATCGGTAACCATTCCTGCTTCTGTTACGAGCATAGGTAGCCAGGCGTTCAGCGATAACCAACCGAATCCGGCCGACCTAACAATATACGGGGTGGTCGGCTCAGTCGCTCAGACTCATGCTGATGTGAAGGGATATACTTTTGCAGAGATCCAGAGATACGCGGTCAGTCTGAGCGTGAGTCCTGAGGACGCAGGCGTGGTAACAGGCCAGGGTACCTATGACAGGGGTGCCAGCGTGAGAGTAGAGGCCGAGCCCAACTTCGGTTATGTGTTCGTCAACTGGACGGAAGATGGAGACGCCGTAAGCCTGGATGCCCACTATGCGTTTACGGCTGAAGCCGACAGAGACTTGACGGCGAACTTCATGCTGAGGGAGTATCTAATTCACGCCGACTCTACTTCAGGTGGCAGCGTATTGGGGGCAGGAGTTTACGAACACGGGGCTACCGTAACACTGGTGGCCGTACCGGAGCAGGATTGCTTGTTTGTGCGCTGGACAGAATCTGGGGTTCCGGTTAGCAGCGAGCCAACCTACGTTTTTACGGCAACTGAGGATCGTGTGCTGAATGCCGAATTTGAACCGGTGCAGATCGCATTGCCCGGAGATGTCAACCATGACGGCGTTGTTGATATCCAAGACCTTGCACTGGTAGCCATGTATTACAGGTTGTCTGTTGCCGCAAACGACCCTGAGTGCATCTACGACCTAAACGGCGACGGTGTGATAGATATCTACGATCTCGTCATAGTGGCAAGAAACTGGACATAAGACTGCAGTTATCTCCTAGAGCCGCGTCGGGATGCAAGCATGAGCCCCGCGAACTCGTTTCTCGCGGGGCTTTATTGGTTCACGTGTGTATTTGCTAGTCTCGCACCACGAGATGCTTCGTGTACGAATGAAGCGCTTCGTGGCCGTGCTCTGTGATTAGCACACTGTCTTCAATGCGTACTCCACCCCAGCCAGGGATGTATATGCCTGGCTCGATGGTGACCACCATTCCGGGCAGAAGCGGCCTGTCCGAGCCAGGAGCGACCGCAGGTGGACCCCACACACCGTGCCCGACTCCATGGTTGTAGTAGCGACCGTAGCCAGCATTTTCTATGACACGAACCGACACGTCGTGAACATGGCTGGCGATTGCGCCTGGTTTGCATGCTTGGAGGGTCTGAAGTTGTGCATCGTATACGGTATCGTACACCTTCTGCATTTCGGCGCTCACGGCACCGAACGCAATAGTCCTTGTGGCATCTGACGGGTACCCGTGATACATCGGTCCCATGTCGATCGTAAGGAACTCGCCTGGGGCCACTGTGCGCGAACTTGCAGCGCCATGCGGCAGAGCAGATCTCGGTCCTGACACCACGATTGACGGGAACCAAAACCCATCGGCTCCGAGCCGTCTTGCTTCAAACTCGAGAAGGTTTTCCATCTCAAGTTCGCTCATCCCCGTTTTGAGATTCGGGATTACCCGTTCGGCCATCTGATCGTATATGACACACGCCTTCCGGATATTGGCGATTTCCCACTCCTCTTTTACCGCCCGCATCTCTGTGACCATGTCTTGGCTCTCTACAAGACTGACTTGGTCGGGAAGTGAAGCGCGCAAAGTGTCATACGAGTGCTTGCTCATCGAAAGAGGTTCATATCCGACCCTTGCAACAGACGAAACGTATTTCGCTATGACCTGCTCTGGTCGCTTATGCTGCGAGAGAACCACTTCGCAGCCGAAGGACTCCTCAACTGCCTGCTGGTACTCTGTGGGTCTTGCGACGAGTATCGCTTGTTGCATGCTCACAAGCAGAATAGAGTGAATGCCCCAGCGAAAAGAGGTCAGATAGCGTACGTTATCTGGGTTCGTCACGACGATAGCGTCCAGAGATTGTGCTTCGCACAACGCTCTTACTCGGTTGATGCGCTCGGTAAACACTTCAGGTGGTGCGCAAGTCAAAGTTTGGCCTCCTTATGTAAGCATCTCAGAGATGCTTCGTTCGTTCAGGTTTTCGAGCACCGCGAGAATGAGCTGGGTCACGGCTTCTACGTCGGCTTTGTCTATCAACTCGTGTGGTGTGTGGCTGTACCTTATGGGCACCGAGATGACGGCGCACGGCACGCCTTTCCCGGTCAGGTGAATCGATGCCGCATCAGTGCTGCCTCTTTCAAGCACTTCGGGCTGCCACTTAATCGCGTGTTTTTCTGCAAGTGAAGTCACAAACCTGGTCACTCCCGGCGGTGCCACGAACCCTCCCATAGGCGGTATGAAGTCTAACAGTTTGACTGCAGCTCCTCTGCCTAGTTTCACTTCATAGTCAAGTCCTTTTGGTGTATCTCCTGCAGGCGTGACGTCAACTACGACCGCGAAGTCAGGTGAGTATGCCTGCGCAGCGACTTGCGCGCCTCGTACGCCGACTTCCTCTTGGGCTGTGAAAGCCCAGCAGTACGCATCAGAACGTGTGGGCTGCAATTGTCTCATGCACTCAAGCATTATGAGACAGCCAATGCGGTCGTCCAGTGCTTTGCCGATTATTTGATGGTTTCGTACACTGAGATCTGCGTCAAAGCATGCGGTATCACCAATACTCACCATCTCGAGCGCTTCGCGCCTGCTAGATGCGCCGATGTCCACATAGAGGTGCTTAAGCTCCATCTTCGTGTCTTCATCAATTCGTTCCATCCCAACTATGCCTTGCACCCCTGTACTGAACTTGAGCTTTGTGCCCAGTAGCACTTGTGGTCTTAGAGAGCCCAGCGTCGCAAACCTGACAAATCCATCATCATCTATCTTACGAACCATGATACCGATTTCGTCCATATGGGCTGCAACAAGCACTCTGGGCGCTGAATCGTGCTGGCCTGCATAAGCCAGCAGATTACCCAGAGCGTCTACTGCGGTGGTTTGCACAAACGGCTCGGAAAGTGATCTGAGCGTCTGGCGTACTGGGCCTTCGTGACCTGATACACCGATCGATTCGCTTATCTGCTTGAGGTTTTCTATCATCTTGTCGCCTCCGGCGTGGAAAAGTATTCAGCACGCTGCTGATGAGATTTGAGTTCGCCGGTGGTAGATTAACTCCTGTTAACCTAAGTTATCCGTGCGTTCGGCAAGGGATATGATCTTCTGTGCGATGTCGTCTACGGGCAGCACATGGTCTGCCGCCCCGATTTCTACCGCCGCTTTCGGCATGCCGTAGACCACACACGTGTGTTCATCTTGGCATATCGTATCGGCTCCGGAATCGGCCATAGACTTAAGGCCCTGCGCACCGTCCTGGCCCATGCCTGTGAGCAGCACGCCTATCGAGTTCTTGCCAGCGTAGCGACTTACGGAGTTAAAGAGCACATCGACGCTGGGTCTTTGGTAGTGAACATGCGGCCCGTGTTTCACCCTTACGTAGTAACGCGCTCCGCTTCGCCTCAGAACCATGTGTCTATTGCCCGGTGCCAGGAGCACGAGCCCTTGTTGCACGGTATCACCGTCTTCTGCCAGCCTGACGTGAGCCTGTGATAGCGAATCAAGTCGATCAGCAAAGGACTGCGTAAACGCTTCTGGCATGTGCTGAACGACAAGCGTTCCCGGGCAATTGTGCGGGTACTTCTCAAGCACGCGCCGTATCGCCTCTGTACCGCCGGTAGACGCGCCGAGCGCCACTATCTTGTGGGTGGTGCGGCTTAGCGAGAGTGGCTCTGAGGTGCTCTTAGGTAGCTTAGGCACGTTGAGATTGGCACGTGCTGCGGCTCTTATCTTTTCGCCGAGTTCGACAGAGAGTTGGCCAA
Organism: uncultured Pseudomonadota bacterium; assembly: GCA_964417635.1. Classification (GTDB taxonomy): domain Bacteria; phylum Bacillota; class Sulfobacillia; order JAUYEF01; family JAUYEF01; genus CAYQIY01. Next base: position 146,439 of record CAYQIY010000005.1, read on the forward strand.
CAGTGTAGGCAGCACCTGGTTTGCACATTACCTCCACTGCACCGATTTCTAGCGCCTCCAACGCCAAGTCGCTACCTCTTGGGGTCAGAGAACTGACGATTACACAGGGCAAAGGATAGTGTTTCATCAAGCGCCTGAGGAAGGTGAGCCCGTCCATGCGAGGCATCTCTATATCCAGCGTAAGCACATCAGGCCTCAGGCGTTCGATCTTGTCGCGTGCCACATATGGGTCGGGGGCAGTGCCCACGACCTGGATAAACGGTATGCGCGCGAGCTCCTCGCTGAGAATCTTACGCACTATGGCTGAGTCGTCCACTATAAGCACTCTAATCATACGCGACTCCTGTTACGCGCGTGTATTCTCGAAACAGAGAGTTACCTTATGGCCTTCTACACAAAGTGTTGTCTCGATGCACGCTGAGGGGAGTGGGAGTGAGCGCACACCGGTGGGCCTTGGGCTACCTATGTGTAAATCTACTTCCGAACCGAATATGCGTGGAAGCACAGAACCAGTGATCATGTTGAGCAATTCGCCCAGGGCGTCCTCGCAGTATTCTCGGGCTGCGGCGGAATGCTCCTCTTCACCAAGCATATTGGCCGCACATGTTATCGCTAGTTCGTAAGGTACCAAAAGGCGCATCCTACCATAACGCTCTCCGGAGAACTCGATTTCCACACCCATGACCTCACCGACACTTTCGGCCTCTTCGCTCAGCAGCGCGTACGCAGCGTTTTCGAACACGCGCTTTGCGGTGTCAAAAAGAATCTGTTTCGGGGCCTTGGTTGTCTTCCCAGATTCCGAGTACATTGTGTATGACCTCTCTTATTTTCTCCGGGGTAAACGGCTTTTCGATGAACTCTCTGGCGCCGTTTTGAAACAGTGTGGCTTTTTTGGCATCACTCGCTTCTGAAGATACCACTACCACAGGTGTGTTCTTGAGAAACGGGTCGCGCCGCATGCTATCTGTCATCGCAATTCCGTCTAGCACCGGCATGTTAACGTCCAAGAACACGATGTCAACCCAGTTGTCCCGAAGCGCTTCCAGGCCAACTTGGCCGTTTTCAGCCATCAGAATCCTGCCGACAGGAACACCTGACATCTCGATACTGCGCTCTATCACAGAGCGCATGACTCGCGAGTCGTCGACGATAAGAATGTTAAACGCCATGGGTTGTACCCGCTTTCCGCTTCAAAGTAGAAACTCTCCTTGGTTGGTCTTGAGTCTGACACTTCCTGTGCCGACCGAAAGAAACATCGTCCGCCACGAGTTGCCACCGATGTCTTCAGCCGCAATGAGCACGCCGTTCTTCCACAAGATCTTGCGTAGCGTTATGTAGTTGCGCTGTCCTATGTTGAAAAAACCATTTGTGTCGAGAGTGGTGGAACCGCCGGCTATCTTGACGATCATTCTCTGTTTGCTAGCTCCTAGTTCATAGCACGCTCGGAATAGAGCCGGCACCCCGGTATCCGCGAACATGTACGGGTTGTTGAGAGCACGTTCAGGGTTATCACGCGAAAGCGGCAGCTGGTAATGGAGCAGACCTCCAACTCCCGCAGCCGGGTCGTACACTGCGACTCCTATGCACGAGCCCAGCGAGTGCGTGACGATAACATCATCGGGATTCTTTGAGACCAACATGTCTGATACTCCTACCACTTTGGGCATCTAGCGCACCGCCGTTTCAAGTCGAGTTAGCGTATATGCTGGGTTGTACGTACGAAAGAGTGTGCCTTATGCCGGCGAGACTCTCTGAGTGGCCAACGATGAGCACGCCACCGGGTGAGAGCAAGCGCGAAAACCTTGCAACAATCTCTTGCTGGGTGTATCTATCGAAGTATATCATCACATTGCGACAGAAGATCGCGTCAAACGGCCCTTTCATCGGCCAGTCGGCTGCGAGGTTGTGATGTCGGAAGAAAACCATGTTCGAAAGCACAGGCTTCACCCTGCAGAGCTCTCCGTCAAGTCTTTCGAAGTATTTCTCAAGCAGTGCTGGCGGAACGTGTTTCACCTTAGATTGGGGGTATGTTCCACTGCGGGCGGTGTCTATCATGCGAGTTGAGACGTCTGTTGCAAGTATCTTGCAATCCAACTGACTCAGGTTACATGTTTCGGCGAGCACCATGGCCATTGAGTATGGCTCTTCGCCTGAGGAACAACCTGCGCTCCATACGCGTATGCGTGATGAGTTTCGGCTCGTCTCGCGAATGTGGCCAGCAAGGTAGTCGAAGTGGTCGCTTTCGCGAAAAAAGTAGGTTAGGTTAGTGGTGAGAACATCCAGCATGTGCTTCATCTCGGCACCACTCGCGTCTGCTTCCAAGAACTGAAGGTAGTCATCGTACGAGTCAATTCCGAGTTGGCGCAGCCTCTTCTTCAATCTTGCTTCCACCAGCTCCCGCTTTCCCTCGCGCAAATCTATTCTACACGCACGGTACACGATATCCCTTATCTGGACGAATGCGGCATCTGTCAGCATGTCAGACCCCCGGCTCGTTCATGTTAGGTTCTGCGGGGAGCGAGCTCGCGCTCCCCGCAGACAGTGGGCTAGAAATCGCTGAAGTCCCCGTCATCGTCATCAAGTGGAATCAGTCGTCTGGGTTTGCGGCTGTCTGAAGCTGGCATGTTTCTTGTTTCTCCTACCGCTGTGGCTAGGTTCTTATCGCGCGCAGTGCGCGAGACATGTTGTGTGATTCGGCTCACCTGAGCCTGTGCCACACCCGGACGCTTTCCGGTTCTGTCGAGCACGAACCTGCTGACCATTTCTGCTAACTGGTTGGCCTGCGAGGACAGTTCTTCAGCCGCGCTTGCAGATTCTTCGGCGTTAGATGCATTCTGTTGCGTTACTTTGTCCATCTGCCCCGTGGCCACTGTCACCTGTTCGATTCCCTTGGCCTGTTCTTGAGACGCGGCTGCTATTTCTGCTACAAGATCGTTGACCTTCTTTGAGCCTTCAGCTATTTCTAGCAGCGCCTTGTCAACTTCTTCGGCTATCTTCACGCCGTTATCCGATCGCTTCACTGATTCTTCAATCATTGTCGCTGTGTCTTTGGCTGCTTCGGCGCTTCTCAACGCCAGGTTACGTACCTCTTCGGCCACAACCGCAAAACCGCGACCTGCCTCGCCAGCGCGCGCGGCTTCGACTGCAGCGTTCAACGCGAGCAGGTTCGTCTGGAACGCGATTTCGTCGATAGTCTTTATGATGCGTGCAGTCTCATCGGACGAAGCTTTGATTTCGGCGATGGCCTTGTTCATGCGTTCCATGGCGTGCTTACCTTCTTCTGCCGACTGCGTTGCCGTCTTAGACAGGTTCTGAGCCTGTACCGCGTTGTCCGCGTTGTTCTTTGTCATGCTCGAGATCTCTTCTAGGCTGCTGGATACTTCTTCGAGCGAACTCGCCTGCTCGGCCGTACCGCTCGCAACGCCCTGAGCGCTCGCGCTGATCTGGTTGGCTGCGGTGCCCACCTGGTCTGCAGCTTCGACAACCTGTGAGATTGCCTGCGACAGGTTTTCCATTGCGGTGTTGACACTCGTCTTTATCTTTGCGTAGTCGCCTTGGAAGTCGCTTGTGACGCGAGCGGTGAGGTCATTCTGTGCGAGCTTTTCGAGCACGCCTGACGCTTCTGTTATGGGTTCAACAACCGCGTCGAGCGTCTGATTAAGGCCCTCAATAATCTGTTTGTATCCTCCGGTGAACTTATCTGTTGCTCCCCTTATGGTCAACCGGCCTTCGACTGCTGCCTTGGTCAGAGTCTGAGTTTCGGTCAGCATGGCTCTTAGCGTTTCGACCATCCGGAATAGACTGTGAGACAACACGTCTTTTTCAGATCTCGGCTTTATCTCGACGCCCAAATTACCTCTGGATACTTGCTCAACTGCAGCTGCCTGTTGTCTGGTTGAATCGATCATTCTCGCGAACGACTCGGTAAGTATGCCTGTTTCATCGCGTGCTATGGATTTGAGATCCATGTCTACCTCGCCTTGCGCAAGGCGATCTGCTACGGCCACAAGTTGATTTACGGGTCTGCTGATGCTGTTGCTGAGGTAGGTGCCAAGGATCACAGCTATCAGCACACCGGCGACTGCGGCTATGTTAAGGTTCATGGACGATGATTGGTGTTCCGCCATTGCAGCCGAAGCTGCCACCGCCACTTGTTGCTGGTTCAGTGCCACGAGATCATCGAGCGTGGCACTTGACCTAAGATATGCCTCGCGGGCGAGGAGAGATTGGGCAATCGCTTTCTCGTCAATGATTTGGATTTCGGGAGAGTCAAGGCTCATGCCACGGGCAACCAGACCGTCTTTCTCGAGCGAGAGAGCGACAACCTCAGAGTGCATTTCCAGCCAGGTATGCCACTCATCGGTAAACCTTCTCCATAGAGCAGATTCTTCCGCGTTGTGCGCCATAGCGGCGTAGACACTGTAATTCGCTTCCGCATCTGTCAATGATTCGTCAATGTACTCATACTGCGCTTTACGCAACTCGGGCTCCATCATCTGCGCATTTATGAGTCCTCTTTCTCCAACCAGCACTCGAGCTTGTGCGTTTTGAATCGCCCTAAGCGCAAGAAGACTGGGCATTTCGATATCTGTGATTGCTTGTTGGGCCTGTGACATGGCGGTCATACTCGTTTGACCGACAACGGCGATCAGGCCTCCTATGAGTGCGACTAGCACGAAGCCCACAAGCAACTTCACACGGATTTTCATGTTTCGAAACC
>CAYQIY010000006.1:0-3860 GCA_964417635.1 uncultured Pseudomonadota bacterium
AGCGCGCGTCCACCAAAGTAGGTTCTGTAGAACTTTTCATCAGGAGTCTCAACGCCGATCTTGCCTGAGCCGAGATCAACTCTCAAAATCTTTCCCGTGTAGCCGTAGGGCAATGGCTCTCCTCCTTTGCTCTTTCCGAAAGGTCAGATAGGTACAACAATACGTTTCTAGGGGCCTGAAGCGATTTCCTACTTAATCTACGCATGACAGGTTTAAACTGCTGTATGCAAAGGGCACCGTGCCAAGCACAGTGCCCCTAAGTGAGTACGGGGAGACAGACTAACGATACACATTCGAAATCTTGAGGTGCTCCGATTCCACGTCTGCGATCGCGTGCATCACCTGGCGGATGCGTTCATGCTGCGCGTTATCTGCGGCCTCAAGGTAGAATATGATCGCACGTTTCTCGCGTCTGTGCGCTTCGGCGAACTTATCTTCATCATCATCCGGGCACCCCACGCCCTCGGGCGGCTTGCCTTCTTCTCCGAGCAGATCGCCGAGCAGTTCTGCGTGCTCGCCTTCTTGACGAGATAGCCTCTTGAAGATGCTCTCGCTCACGCGAGTCTGTGCTTTCGAGGCACACGCTTTGTAAAAGGCAGCGTTGCCGAGCTCCAGTTCAAGTGCTTTGCGCAGATACGCCGCATCCTGCTCGTTTAGTTCGAGTTTGCCGTACTTAACCCACACCGCAGCGGGCACTATCTCGCTTGATCTGGCGCCACAGAACGGGCACCTGTCAGGCGCCTCCGCTCCTAGATACACCTCACCGCACAGCTGACATCTAAACGGTGACATCATCTGATTTGTAACCTCCTCAGCAACTGGCATGTTTTGATATATCTGGTTCTTCTTCAGCGGAAACTCATTTTCCTTTTAGCAACAGAACTGCGGATGTGATGGACTCCCCGGACAGTACCAATCCAATCGTCTCAAGATGTGGACACCACATTAAGCTAGGCGTCCACCCGAGTCTAATCAAGAACCACGCGCGCTAACCCGGATTCGACCTCAAACTTAGTTCCGTAGATTTCGGATAACGAGACCACATCGGACAAGATTCGATCGGCCATCTCGCCTCTTGCAAGCAATGGACGTCCTTGACTCGGTCGTGCAGAGGTCAAGCCCAAGTGTATAGGGTGCAGCACCGCCGTATGGAGTTCGCCTTGCTTGTATCGAAGCCTTACGACGCAAGACTCGTAGTAGATCCGGTTTTGGCGGATTAGTTCTTTCTGCAGACGGTTATCAAAGATGTCGGCAGGAGTCCCGGAAAACGGGTCGACGTCGTACCGCTCGTACATCGCCACAGGCAGCCGCTGCATCGTGCTTGACTGCATTATGAAATTGCCGAGGCTATAGATTATGGGCTTGGCCTTGTATATTTCTATGCCTCTTAGCACGTGAGGCCCGTGCCCGAATACGCCATCTGCTCCACAGTCGATACATGCCCTTGAGAACGTCTCGATGAACTGCGCAGGTCTTGTGATTTCGATGTTTGGCTCGTGCGCATGTAGACTCACGAAGCAGAAGTCTGCCTGTCTTTTCGCGTCCTTAACCCACCTTAGGATGTCCTGCATGTCTTTTTGTCGGGGCTTTGTGCTTATTCCGGGCTCATCCGTTGCCACAAACCTGTGTTCGAGCAACCTGTACTCGTTCTCAGAGTCTTGCTTGTCGTAGCCGTGTTTGATGCGATCCGCCCTCATGGCTTTTATCTGAGATTCTTCGGCTATACGGTCGAGTAACGCGAAAGTAGCCGGGCTCAGTCCGAAACTGACGTCAAATCTAAGCGGATTCACCCCGGGTCTCCCTTGTACATCCTGCCTTTGCTCGCCTGCAGCGTGTCCGGGAGGCAGTGTCGAGCATGCTGCCACTAGCGCTACGCGAGCAGCTGGCGTCTCCAAATATGCAGGCCTTCTTGCCTCACTTAGCGTCTCCCCGATGCCAGCATGCACCAGCTGTCTCAGCGCCATCTCTTTCATCGTTGCCAGTACGCCACCCGCTCCAAAATCCGCAGCATGGTTATTGGCAGTTGAGAAGAGGTTAAACCCCATCCAAGCAAGCTCATCTGCAAGATATGCCGGCACGCCCAGCCAGTTGCCTCCACAGTGCTCGGCGGGGTAGTCAGGCACTTCGCCAAGCACAACCTCAAGATTAGTGAATGCGATGTCTGCCTTCTTGATGAGATCTCTTAAGCCGAGGAAGTCGGGTTCTGTATACGGCGCAAGCCGCCTCGTTATGAGGCTGTCTCCTGTGACCGCGACGTCAAGCGATAGGTTATCTGCTTGATAGAACAAATAGACCACCCTCCACGTGCTCGGGATTGGTAACACGAATGTGTGTGGGAGATTTACACACGAAGATGCTTTCTCCTACCTAACACAGATATGAAAGCAGAGGCAGCAAGATGTCGAGTACTATGCGCAACGCGTTGGGCATACTCTTTCAAAGCCAAGAGTAGATACGGAGGCGCAACAATGTGTCGCATATGGTATAGCGGTTCTGTGCGCGGCTTCGCCAGGCTTGCCTTACCTGAGATCAGAAGAGCAGCAATGCGAGGCTGGAACCTTGCCAATCACAGCTCATGTATCCAGTCATTGTTAGACAGCGCGTCTTATCGTGAGCGTCTTAAGCGAAACAGCACTTGTTTGAGGGGCAGGACTCTCGTGGTAGATAACGGAAATACACCATAGCCCAGGGCTCTTGCCCGGCACAAGCAAGAACGGGTTCATGGGGGTTTTCCGGTGATATACACGACAAAGCGAGAGAGGCGGAAGAGGCCTGGATGTCTTCTATTCGTGCTTGTCGTTTTGCTCTTGGTTCTGGTCTGGGCGGCACAACAAGCTCAGAATACCGTCCACACTCAACAAGAGAGCACAGCACCGACTGAGAGTGTTACGGTTCCGAAAGCGCAGCAGACCGAAGAACGAAGCGCCGAGCCACCGCTTGAAACCCCGTCCGAGCCTGAAGAAGACACAGAAGAGGCAGAAGAGCCTCTGCTCACAGTGCTGCCGGAACGACCTGTATCACGTCCCCAAACGGCGGTACCGGCTCCCGAGCCGGTCATAGAGGAAGAACAAGATCTCGCGTTGCTTCTGGTTGTGCATTCGCGGATCGTTGTCGAGGAGGGGCTCAAGTATCTCGACGGAGTCGTGCGCAACAACGGTTCTGAACATTACAGATACATAGAACTGCAGGCCGAGATTTTCGACGAGAGCGGCCAGTATATAAGCACTGTCGTGACGAGTACGCAGAGGAGGGGAACTGCGCCTGCGCCTGGAGAGACTTGGCACTTCCGGGTGTTCTTGCCGGATTTTCGCTCAGACAACTACAGAATATCTCTGCGTGGATGGTGATGCGTCGTCGAGAGGCGGTATCTCCGCCCCTCGATGACGCGGTTTGCTATGTGAGACTCAGATCTGGTACAGATATCTGCTGCCCTTCCTCAAGGTTCCACAGGTCCACCCCCGGGTTCAGCACCGCGATGGCGTCAGGACTGACGAAGTATTGCGCTGCTATGTCAAGCAGTGTTTCTCCCTCGCCCAGAGTGTGAACGGCGACTCCCTTCCTGCAAGCGCACTCTTGTGCGCTCATGGCGCCTACTGCAGTCACCGGTATGCATAGCGTTGAGCCGACAGGTATGTTCCTCGGGTCGACACCTGGATTCGCTCTTTGAATGGCTTCCACGGTGGTGCCAAACCGTCTGGCGAGTATAAAGAACGTATCTCCCGATTGTACGGTGTACGCAAACGTACCGGGCGGGCAAGTGGGGGGCGGTGGAGCTACCGGTATGCACAGAGTCGAGCCAACCGGGATGTTAAGCGGATCGACGGTTGGATTCGCCCTCTGGATAGCTTCTACCGTGGTAC
>CAYQIY010000006.1:3960-147102 GCA_964417635.1 uncultured Pseudomonadota bacterium
AGAACGTATCCCCTGGTTGCACCGTATACGCAAATGTGCCGGGCGGGCAAGTGGGGGGCGGTGGAGCTACCGGTATGCACAGAGTCGAACCGACCGGAATGTTAAGCGGATCGACGGTTGGATTCGCCCTCTGGATAGCTTCTACCGTGGTACCGAACCTTCTGGCGAGCAAGAAGAACGTATCCCCTGGTTGCACCGTATACGCAAATGTGCCGGGCGGGCAAGTGGGCGGTACGGCAACTGCGGGTATGCATAGGATCGAACCAATCTGGATGTTGTGCGGATCGACGGTTGGATTCGCCCTCTGGATAGCCTCTACGGTGGTGCCGAAGCGCCTGGCAAGCAAGAAGAATGTGTCGCCTGGCTGTACGGTGTACGCAAACGTACCGGCTGGACATGTTGGTGGGCTGGGCGCTGACACGCTCTTCGGAATGCATAACGTTGAGCCAACCTGGATGTTGTGCGGATTGACGGTTGGATTAGCCCTCTGGATGGCATCGACTGTTGTACCGAAACGCTTTGCCAGAAGGAAGAACGTATCTCCTGGTCTCACCGTGTACGCGAACGTACCTCGCGGACAGGTAGTAGTATGAAGTGGTACCCACAGTGGTTGGTCTGAAGACAGCGCTGCCAGTTCGGTTACCGCCTGTTCTGGTTCGTATTCTGACGCATCGTGAAATGAGAGCACCATAAGGGTATCCCCAGTCTTGAAGTACATTGTTCCTCGTGGATGCGACATGGTTTGTGAGCAGAACCTCCTTTGCTGCTTTGTGTGCACAAGCGCATCACGCTTGTGCCTTCCGTACAATTTATGTGAACTTGTGACCTCGGGTGACTGGGCAAATACACGAGATGTGCGCGTGTTTTTGAAGCAGCGAGCCCTTGCGGCATATCTGTATATGGGGATGATCAATCACCTGTTCAAAGGTAGGGGTAGATGTTGTGGCGTTTTACAGTGAGACACAAGAGAGGGCACCCGGCCTGAGTAGACCGGAGCCCTCGGCTTCTTGTATTGTGTTACCAGGTGTTAGAAGCGTACTTGCTGTGAGAACAGCGCGGCAGTGCCGCCCGTGTGTATGTAACACACAGGCTCATCCACAGGCACAGCCCCCACTCTTACTAAGTCGGCCAGCCCGGCGAGAGTCTTTGAAGTGTACACGTTTTCAAGTAGTATGCCTTCAAGTCTTGCAGCTTTGAGCAGCGCGGCCTCGGATTCTGCTGTCGGTATTGCATACCCGTCGCCCAGATACTCATCGGTGATGCTCATAACGCTCTCGCACGAAACAGGCGGGGTAAGCCCTGTGAGTTCGGCAATACCCGATGTGAGTTCAGCCATGATGTCGCGAAGAACAGGTTTGGAATACTCAACGCTTATGACATGCACGTGAAAAGGGTGGCCAAGCATGGCTGTGCCAAACACGAAGCCGCTTGCCGTACCTCCCATGGCGCCCACTATGGCAACGTGCTTTATGCGCTGTTCACAGCAGATTGACTGGTTGTACAACTCGATTGCTGCGTTTGCGTAACCCAGAGCCCCCATCGGTGTGGATGCGCCGTTATGAATCACGTACGGAGTCTCGCCCTTTGCTCTCAGACGCTCTGCTATTCCTACCATCTTCTGCGTCCTTGTATCCTCGTCAACTTGACCCACAAACACTTGCTCGGCGCCAAACATCTTATTCAATAGCATGTTTCCGCACAGTTCATCTGTAGGTGCGTCATTGTGCACGAGAACACACTTCTTTCCAATCTTGGCGCATGCAGCCGCAGTCTGGCTGCACAAATTCGACTGCAGACCTCCTGCGGTCAAGATGACAGTGGCTTGCTTTGCTAAAGCGTCCCCGAGCAGGAACTCGAGGCTGCGAGTCTTGTTGCCTCCCAGGCCCAGCCCTGTCAGATCGTCGCGCTTAAAGTAGGCACATCGGTGCCCAAAATCTTGGCCGAGACGAGACACCAGCTGAAGAGGCGTGGGAAACGTGCCCAGGTTGGCTCTCGGAAACGATGTCAGATCCACTGGATTACCACCTTTCGCATAACGAACCGTGGTTCTTTGGGCGGATGCAGAAATCCTTCAGAAGAGGTGAACCTTCTGCCAGCCATCGGCGTCATAAGCCTGGAGGTGTGATACGTGAGAAAGAACATTATTGTGGCTCTGGTTCTGGTTTGCGCAGTGACGCTATGTGCGTGTGCCATAAGGCCTGCCCAGGGCTCTTCAGGTGACAAAATCTTGCTAGGGCGCGAAGAAGTATCCGAGCCCGTTCTCGAATGGGCGGAGTCGAAAGCAGATGGTGCAGAAGGTGTGTTTCGTAAGACTTTTGGCGAATGGGATGCGTACGTAGTGCTTATGGGGGAGAAACCTACGGCTGGATACGTAGTACGAGTAGAGAACGCGGGCATGAGCGGAGGAAAGGTCTGGATAGTTGACGTGGTGTTTGAGTCACCCGCTCCGGGCGATATGGTAGCAGAGGTTATAACGTACCCTTACGAAGTGTTCAGCGTTCCGAAAGGCACGCCCGTAAAAGTGTGTAGCGTGCAGCCTGATGGTAGCACCGTAGACCTGACGATTAAGTAGTGGCAAAGCGGATGGACGGGCACCTCGGCAACTGTGGTGCCCGCCTAAGTTCGAGGGTCAAACTGTTGCAGCCGTGAAGATGCCTCTTCGACCAATCGGCGCACAATCTCCTTGACGGGCAGGATCTCGCTGATGCGAGGTGCGCTTGCTCCGCTGAAAACAAGCCCTTCTCGCATATCGCCTTCCTGGGCTCTGCGCAGTGCCGACAATATACAAAACCGCCTCGAACAGCGCTTGAGGCAACCGTGACACTCCACAGGTTCCAAATGCTCACCCTGTTCCACCTTGGTATAGAACTCGTTTCGTATAGCTCGGCCCGGTAGACCTACGGGGCTGTCCACAAGCACAATATCGTTAGGGTCGGTGTTAACGTGCAGCAACTTGAACGCATGAGGCGCGGTGCACTCAGCGCTAGCGATGAAGCGCGTCGCAAGCTGCACACCGTCTGCACCGAGCATGAACAAATCGGCGGCTTCACACCCGTTTGCTATGCCGCCTGCTGCAATGACCGGTAGGCTTGTTGCAGCGCGCACTTCCGGAAGCACCTCTTTGAGCGGACGATCTGTGCCCAGATGACCTCCGGCCTCAGTGCCTTCCACCACTATGGCCGAAGCGCCGAGCTTCTCGGCCACTTTGGCAAGTCCCGCTGACGATACGATGGGCAAGACAGATACGCCTCCGAGCTTACCCCAGGAAAACATATCGCGAGAGAATCCTGCACCCGATACTATGAAATCGACCTTTTCTGCTATGGCCGTCTTTACCAGGTCGGCAAATGCACGCGCCGCATACAGCACGTTTACACCTATGATTCCCTTTGTGAGGCTTCGGGCAAGCCGAATCTCGCGGCTCAGTTCTTCAAGACTCATCCCAGTCCCGGCTATGGTACCGATGCCGCCAGCTTCGGCGACCGCGGCAGCGAGCACTCCTGTGGAGATCCTTACGGCCATCCCACCTTGCACAAACGGGTGTTTCGCCACAAGATCTCCTATTCTAAGCGTAGGTAGTTTCAATAGCGCGACCTCACTTCGTGGGCTTCATGTTTATACCAGGTAATATGAGTTCATTATACACTGTGCTGTCAAATTCGTGGAGGCCTAATACACTTGTGCCCGCATCAGAGGCTCTTATGCATCAGCACCGTGTAGTCACGGCCAACCTTCATCACCACGTCGTCCACCAAGCCGACTTCGTCGAAGCCAAGTTGGGATAGGAAAGACGCCGGGCCGTTGGGATATGTGCTGCTGCGGCCTGCCGCAATGCTCACCCCCGAAAACCTGTTGGCCGAAAGCCATTCACAAAGATGTGTGAGTACTTCGGCTCGAAAGTCTTCGGTCTGCCCAAACGGGTATACGCATGTTATAAACGCATGCTCTGGGTGCTTGGTACTCAACGGATATGGAACCATAGTCGACGGCAGATACTCAACCGCAGCGGCAAGCCTGCCACATTCATACGAAGCGAAGCCGAATACTCCCGAAGCAAGCGCGCCTGCAAACTTCTGCATCCAATAGTGTTTGGGTGAGGCAGAGAGTTCTGCGCCTGATAGACACAGCCGTTCTGCATCTTCCAAGTTGCCGACCAAGAGGGGTTTCACATCGTGCGTGTACCTGTTCTGCCCCGGGCACATGACAGGAGCCATTGGGAAAGTGTCAGCTTGGAGCGTTTCGAGTATCTCTTGCTGGCTCATCGGTGATGCGATTCGCACCCGGTCATCGACAACCAGCATGAACGGAAACCATAGATTGTACTGTGTGGCTGTCTCAGGTTTGGCGTATACGTCGTACACCTCAAGCGTTGCACCCAGCGAGTGGGCAGCCTGTTCCGCCTGTCTATGCATGTAGTCGAACCACGCGCATTGACGGCCGAAGTGAACCAGCACAAACTGACGATGGGCATGGTCGGCCGGACAGCGCATAAGTAATGACTCCTTTCCGGCATCAAACTAGGAGTTGCTGGTTTTTAGTCTATCAGAGGGACTAGGTGGCTGGAAGAGTGCAATTGGGCAAAATGCAGTACTTGTGAGTGTAGGCATGCTAGCACACTTCGGTAGAAGTGTGCTAGCATGTTTCGTCGGGGGAGACACCCGCGCGCTTCAGCATCAGCGACATCAGGTCTTTGCGGTTTTTGGTGCCTGTCCGGGCGTATACGTTGCGAAGATGCGTCTTAACAGTGTTGAGAGATATGCCTAGGCTTAGCGAAATGTCCTCATTGGTCAACCCTTGGAGCAGCAGCAGGCTTATCTGTTGCTGTCTTGGGGTAAGGTCGTATTCGGCCAGTATCTGCTGATCGAAGGCGGGGAGCTCGACCTGGGCTTGATCTTGCTCTGGGCGCTCAAAGTGGAGCCGGCTGCAGAGCGGCACCCCGGCGAACAGGCAGAACGCTCCGGCCATCGCAACCGAAAGCCTCGGCAGACTATGCAGTCCCAGCCAGTGAGAATACGCCATCAGTCCTAGGAACAAAGCACACAGGTTGACGCTCAGTCCCAACCCAAACGTCGCAAACGGCTTCGCCGATCGGCTGGATATCTCGGCGAGAGACGTCCACAAGAACAGGTCTGCTGCAGCATAGCCTGCTTGCATGAGCACGTGCGTTAGCACACTACCGAACACTGCATCTGTCGTGGGGAACAGCACTATCGCCGCCCCCATGAACGAGAGCGCGTACGGCGCCAGCACCCTATACCCGAACAGGTCCACAGTGCTTGCGAGCACGATGCTTGCCACAACGTACGGAAGCACACCGAGGTATATACTGGCGGCGTAATCTGTCATGGGTGTGTATACTATCTGGTACGCCAACCCGCCGATCAGATACATTATAAGCACAAGAGCTATGAACTCCCAGGGTAACACCTTGATTGCTCCTACCGACGTCTGTCGTTTGGCCGGTGGGTCGCATCCTGGAAAGAGCAACGCTGGCATCAGAAGAAAGCAAGCTGCCAAGAGCGCAGCTGGCTGCCCGGGGAGAGACAAAGCCAGTCTGGTTGATGCATACAGTAGCACGTTTGCAAGCGCCATGGACAGCGCTATGCATCGCGTGCGCACAGCAGGAGCGACACCCCAAGCAAGCACCGGAGCAAATCCGAGCACCGGAATCGCAGAAACCACGCCGAGCAGGAGCATCAAAAACACTCCTAAACTCGGCGCCGCCCAAATCATCAGCACCGAGAGCAACGCAGTCAGCAACACAGCAGACCTGAACGTTGTTCGATAGCCAAAGGAAGACTTCTGAAGCAGTAGCCCCAGCGCCAAAAGGCTTAGCGCGTGAGCAGGAAGGAAAAATGATGTGAGATACGCTCCACCCAGAGGCGTAGCATGAAGGTTTGCATCCAGAGCAGGTCCGAACAATGCAAAAGAGAGCAACCAGCCAAAATAGCCGCCCAGCGACAATATGAGAGCGTAATGCTGCCTTAGAATTGCTTTGCCGGACATCGTGACCTCCGCACGCATCGCTCTCTAAGGAGCGCATGCACCTACTTTCTCTTACTGAAGACAAAAACCCTGTATGCATGGCTGATGCACTATAGTTGTTTGTGTGACAGGTCGCTGTTGAATTGTTACCAGACATGCATTTGTCTGAATGCGTGCATGGGACTGGTTTTTCGATATACGCTGAAGACACACCTACGCAGAGGAAAACTCAAGCCAGAAAAGAATTGCTTATGGGTGTAAACGAAGCATGTACTGAACGTGGAGGGTATCTGATGAAGAATGTGCGCTACTTACAAGGCAATGAAGCCATGGCTCTCGGAGCGTTTTATGCAGGAGCCAGGTTCTACGCAGGCTACCCAATCACTCCGTCATCAGAGATAGCCGAAATCTGCTCTAAGCGGCTGCCGGAGATTGGCGGTACCTACGTACAAATGGAAGATGAAATCGCCAGCATGGCCGCGATAATAGGCGCATCACTCACCGGTGTCAAGTCTTTTACTGCGACGAGTGGCCCTGGGTTTTCGCTGATGCAGGAGAACCTTGGACTCGCCAAAATGATGGAAGTGCCTTGCGTCGTCATAAACGTGCAGCGATCGGGTCCTAGCACCGGGCTTGCCACGAAACCGGCTCAGGCAGACGTGATGCAAGCACGATGGGGAACTCATGGGGACAGCTCCGTGATCGCGCTGTGTCCTGCCACAGTACAAGACTGTTTTGACCTCACCGTCGAGGCGTTCAACATGTCCGAGCGGTTCAGGACGCCGGTGATACTGCTTGGAGACGAGATTGTCGGGCACATGCGTGAGCGTGTGCAGATCCCTGAGCCAGGCGAAGTTAACATCTACCCAAGGAGATTGCCCGATGATACCGCCGAATACTTGCCTTACCTACCTGCTGCCGACGGCGTGCCTGCGCTTGCACCCATAGGCGGAGACAAGATAGTTCATGCCACAAGCTCTATGCACGATGAGACGGGCAGGACGAATAACGACCCCGAAAATGCACGCAAAGTGATATCCAGGCTTTGGGATAAGATAGAGGGTTATTCAGAAGAGATCGAACTGAGCCGTTCGTTCGGAGACCCGGACGCCGAGGTCTTGGTTGTGTGTTACGGTGCGACATCAAGGGCGGCATGGGCGGCTATCGACGGCGCGGCCAGAAAAGGTGTGCGGCTGCGTGTGCTGCAGCTGCTGACAATCTGGCCGTTCGCGTCAACACTCATAGAACGCGAAACCAGAGAACGCAAGGTTGCCGTTGTGCCTGAGATGAACCTCGGACAGCTCATCCGTGAGGTCAAAAACCACAGCATGTGTGAGGTTGTCGGCCTGAACAAGTCAAACGGTGAACCGATTGAGCCTGAAGAAATAATCGTTCGGGTCATGGAGGTGGCGAGATGAGTAGGTTTCTCGAGAAGCGGGCGCTGCCCCATTTCTGGTGCGAAGGCTGCGGGAACGGCATAGTACTCGGCGCACTCGTACGCGCCTTGGAGAACACCAACAAGCAGGTGGACAAGACCTGTGTTGTAACTGGTATAGGCTGCACCGGCAAACTCGACGACTACGTATCGTGCCACACGGTTCACGGCACACACGGCAGAGCGCTTTCAATAGCAACCGGCATAAAAGCCGCAAACCCCGAACTGACTGTTGTCGCTGTACTGGGTGACGGAGATGGTGCGACCATCGGAGGAAACCACCTCATACACACGGCACGGCGGAACATGGGTGTTACCGCGATACTCATAAACAACATGAACTACGGTATGACAGGCGGGCAGTACTCTGGCACCACGCCTGCGGGCAGCAGGACAAGCACCTCTTACTACGGTGACCCCGAGCCCGCGATGGATCTCTCATCGCTTGTAACAGCTGCGGGTGCGAACTACGTTGCGCGAAGTACTGTCTACCACGTAACGCAACTGCAGAAATACATTGAAGCAGCTCTTTCTGATGAGGGTTTCTCTTTTGTCGAAGCGATAAGCACCTGCCCTACTTACTACGGTCGCTGGAACCAGAAGATGTCAAGCGCAGAGATGCTGGCCTCTTTGAAAGAGCGCGCCGTGCCGCTCGGCCGCATCTCGGAAGTGACACCACCGGGTCTTACAGGCGAGTTTGCGGTAGGAGTGTTCTGCGATCGCAAGAACCCTGGCTTTGTGCAGAGATACGCGGAAGTACGGCAGAAGGCGATGTCAACAAAACACGAAGACACGGCGTCTGAGGCTAGTTGCCGGTTGGAAGAAACCCAATCTACAAGGTGGGAAGTGGTTTTTGCAGGCTCCGGAGGCCAAGGACTCGGGGTGGCCGGACAGCTGATAGGAGAAGCCGCCGTAGAGCATGCAGCGCTTCACTCAAGCCAGGTGCAAGCGTATGGAGTGGCGGCCAGAGGCGGTTTCGCAAAATCTGAGGTGATTGTGAGCTCGGAAGAGATAAAGTACCCGGGCGTAACAGCGCCCGACATAGTCATAGCGCTCACCTGTGATGCGTACGCTCGCTATTCGGGCAGCATGCCCGCTGGCTCGACGCTCATATACGACAGTGACCTAGAAGGCATGATTTCGGCAGCTCCAGAGCACAGGTCGTACCCCATGGCACAAGTTGCGCGCGAAATAGGCGACGCCAGGTCGACAAACATAGTGGCGCTCGGAGTTGTTATGGGTCTAACACGCATGCTCGATACGACCGCGATGGAATCTGCGCTAAGAAGCCGTTTTAGGAGCAACGAGAGAGTGCTTAACGCGTTTAGAAAGGGACTTGGTCTGGTTGAGGCCTAACATGATATGAGCGTACTTGAGATACTTGGAGCGGCTGCTACCATCTTGCTCATAGCCGCAGCAGGCGCATCGGCAAGGCGTCGTGTCAAGTGTTTTGCGGACTTCGCCACGGCCGGGTCGAGCTTGGGCCCGGTGCAAGTGGCAGGCACGATCATCGGAACAATAGTGGGCGGGGCCTCAACCGTGGGTGCCGCTCAGCTCGCGTTTCGGTATGGTTTGAGCGGCTGGTGGTTCTCGCTGGGCTCGTGCTTTGCACTCACTTTCTTGGGAGTTGTGCTTGCTGCACCTATGCGTACTTCCGGCCTGAAAACCATTCCCCAGTTTCTAGAGCGCAGCTACGGTCCTAGAGTGGGGCCATGGGCGTGGCTGTTTACCTCTGTCGGTCTGATGCTTAACATAATCGGTCAAATGCTTGCGGCGATGTCTCTCCTGGCCACAGTGTTCGGCCTGGGACCGGAGATGGCGATGGTGCTGACCGCACTCATGGTTATGGTGTACGTGATGTTCGGTGGTGTGTTCAGCGCGGGTTCGGTCGGCATAATCAAGACACTGCTTCTCACCGGTTCGATGCTCGCCGTCGGAGTTGCCACGAGCTCCCTTTCCGGGGGCTTGGGTAGCTTTGGTCAGGCGCTGCCACGTTATCCGTACTTCAGCCTGTTCGGCAGAGGAGTGTGGGTTGACCTAGCCGCCGCGTTCTCGCTTATGGTCGGGGTATCATCTACCCAGACATACATACAGGCGATGTTCTCCGCACGTGATGTCAAGTCGTCAAGAGCAGGAGCTTTGCTTTCTGCGGCGTTGGCTCCACTTCTCGGGATACCAGGAGTGGCAGTAGGCATGTTCATGCGCATTAACCATCCAGACATAAACGCGGTTAACGCGCTGCCCTTGTTCGTTACGACTTACATGAATCCTCTCTTGAGCGGCATAATCTTGGCAACGCTTTTCATATCGGTCATCGGTACTGCTGCGGGCTTGAGCCTTGGTGTGAGCGTCATGTTCGGTCAAGACATATACAAGAAACGCTTGCGACCAATGTGCTCAGATCGAGACATTTTGGTTGCGTCACGCCTCGCGATAATAGCGGTGTCGGCCGTGGCGCTTCTGGTCGCGCTGTCAGGCAAAGAAAGCCTGATACTTGAATGGAGTTTCCTTTCAATGGGGCTTCGCGGTTCAACCGTGTTCTTCCCACTTATAGGCGCGGTGTTCTTTCCGAAGTACGTGTCAAAGCGAGCAGGTATACTTGCGGTAGGTGTGGCACCGGCGTGCGCTATCGCGTGGGGGACTGTTAATCCCGCAGGTCTGGATCCGCTGTATATAGGGCTTGCGACAAGCATAATCATCGTGGCAGTTGGTTCATGGTTCATGCGTGACAAAATAGCTGAATCACAGTGCGAGAGGAGTGGGAGCATTGGGTAACGGCATGCTGGTCTACGGCGGGCGCATTCATACCATGTCGCCGCTCGGATGTGTAGAGGCGTTGTATATCGAGGGCGATAGGGTAGTAGCAGCAGGCAAGAAGCAGGTGCTTGAATCCGTCTTACGGCCGGGCACGACACAAGTGTGTCTTGAAGGGCGCGCCGTGTTTCCGGGGATGTACGATTCGCATATACACCTCAACATGTGGTCTATTGGTCTGAAACGCATAGACTTGCGGTCGGCTAAGACGGTGCAGGACGCGCTTCAGGTAGTGAGCGAAGCCGCAAAGAACACACCCGAAGGCCGTTGGATACTTGGAGGGCGATGGGACAAGAGTGTATGGGTGGAGTTTCCGGACGCAGTTGACCTTGACAGAGTAAGCCCGGCACATCCTGTCTACCTTGTGAGCAAAGACGGTCACAGCGGTTGGGCAAACAGCCTTGCTATGAAGATTGCAGGAGTAGGCCCTGATACGGAGGCTCCGGCCGGAGGCGCAATACTGAAACACAACACAGGCAGGCTAACAGGCATGTTTCAAGATACCGCAACGAGGCTGATCCAAGAGCATATTCCGCTGCCGGAATTTGAGCACGTTGTGACAGACGTTGATGCCGGAATCCGCAAGCTTCATTCGCTCGGCATTGTGGGCGCGCACGTGTGCGACGGAGTTATGGGATTCAAAGTGGCGCGTACACTGTGGGAACGCGGAAGACTCGCCTTTCGTATAGCTGCCATGCTGCCTAACAGCCATATGCGACATGCCGTAGAAGCAGGGCTTTCTCAGGGTTTCGGCAACGACAACCTCTTCTTGGGCCCCATCAAGATGTTCAAAGACGGTGCACTGGGCTCATCCACCGCGTGGATGACAGAACCGTATGAGCACATACCCGGCTACCGAGGGCTTGAGGTCATGAGCCAGCGCCAACTTGCAGAAGACGTGGAATTGGCCGTCGGTGCGGGCTTCGGCACAGCTATCCATGCTATCGGAGACCTCGCTTGCAGGAACGTACTAGACGTGCTTGAGAAACACGCTGAGGTAAGCAGAAAGAAGCGGCTACGCCACAGGATTGAGCATGCGCAGCTGCTGACAGTGCAAGATGTGGCCAGGTTCGGGCAACTTGGAGTGGTTGCTTCAGTGCAGCCTTCACACGTTGTAGCAGACCGCTACATGGCCGACCG
Organism: uncultured Pseudomonadota bacterium; assembly: GCA_964417635.1. GTDB lineage: Bacteria > Bacillota > Sulfobacillia > JAUYEF01 > JAUYEF01 > CAYQIY01. Next base: position 15,335 of record CAYQIY010000006.1, read on the forward strand.
CGAATGGGGAGATAGGGCAAGGTGGGCATACGCTTTTCGGTCGCTTCTAGACACCGGAGCGGTGCTTGCTTTCGGTTCCGACGCACCTGTGGACGAACCTGATCCGTTGTACGGCATCCACTGTGCCGTTAACCGCCAGGCTGTGGGCGATACTGAAGCTGGCGCGTGGTATCCCGAGGAGAAGATGAGCGTCTTAGACAGCATCCGCGCGTACACCGTCGGTGCGGCATATGCGGCAGGCCGAGAAGATGTGTTGGGAGATCTCTCTCCGGGCAAATTGGCTGACTTCGTGGTGTTATCTAAGGACATAACTCAGATACATCCGAGCGAAATAACGTCGGCAAAAGTCGAGGCAACTTGTGTGGGGGGCACGATGGTCTACGGACCGTTGTGGTAAGCGCTGGGAATTAGCCGCGGCCGGGGTGAGCTGTGCCTCGGCCGTTGGATTTCTACTGGGTAATGCCGTACGTGCCACTGCTAGACCTTTTGAGCGGGAAAAGGTTATGGAATTTTGGCTCGAGCCGTTTGCTCGCCCTGTGGTACAGAAACACAACTTCGCACATCGAGCCCATCACCATCCCCATGGGAGCAAGACAGGCGCCCAGTCCCGGGAAGAACCGTGCTCCCAGCAGTGCAGAAGCGCTCGCCGCGAGAACGTAACACATTCTGCCTGTGCTTATCGAGAGCGAATCTTGGCTCATAAGCAGCGCACCTGTGAACATCTCCGACCAGGCATGCATGAGCGGCACCGGCGCCATCAGCGCTATAGACCACAGTGCGGGTGTGAGCAGCTCCTCGCTAACACCGATCCAGTTCGAAAGCACATGCGAAGCAGCGCCGGTCAACACAAACCCCAGCACAAGCGCACAGCTGCCCAAAGACACGTAGAATACGAACTTCCTCACCCTTGCCGCCGACTCGGGTGTGCGCGCAAAAACTGCAGTTACCTGGTGAATTGCCATGAGCGGGCTGATCATCGCCCAAGACAAGGTCCAACTGACCTGGTAGGCGGCCAGCGAAATGGTCGGATGGGTAGTCCGAGAAAGCGCCGCCGCGAGCGCAAGCCTCGTGAGGCTGTTGACGACTCCTGAGAACGCGAGCGGTATGTAGAAACGGAACGCCTGCGCGAGCTGCAGAACGGGAGTGCCGCCTTCTGGGTCTAGGTCATCAAGCTTTGGGACGAGCCGCCTTGCTGCAAGCCACGATACTATTGCCTCTGTGGTGATGCCCGATACTATGACAATGGCCCCGGCTGCTCCACCAAGGGTTGTCGGTCGGGATACCAGAAATGACGTCACACCAAGCATAACCGAGATTCTGCAGGCCATGGCGACGGTGGTAAACACAGTCTGTCTATACAGCACAATTAGGCTCTGGTTCAGCATTCGCAGACAAGAGACAGTCGGGAAGAACATATAGAACCTGAACACGAATACGGCGTGTTCCGCCACGTCTTTGGGTGCTCCCAGCACCTTCTCGAACACGATCAGGCCCAATGGGCTGAACGCAATGGTCGCCATCACGAGCAGAAGCACTACCACAACAATCTTGAACATGCGTACAAGAGCGGCCCACGTCTGCCTGTTCTTAACCAAGGCAACACCGACCTGACGCGCAATTGTCACACTGCCTTCCATGAGAAGCGCAAGCGATTGTGCGACGCTCATCCCTGCGAGAGCAAGCGAGGGGTCCTCGGTGCTCACCATCGCCTTTGAGCCGAGTGAATGAGACGACATCATAAGCACAGAGGTTACGGCAAGCGGAGCAAAGAACCTGAGCATGTCCAGAAAGGACGCTTTGTCTTGAACTGCGGACTGAGACTGCAACGTCAGGACTCCTTGAGAAGCCGTTATTTGCCACAACACCATGATACCACCACTTAAGTTACGTGTGGTCTGGAAATAACTCGCCGGCGAACATGTACGTGCACGCGCGTGTTGGACGATTGCGTCACACGATGGTTGCGGAATCTAAAGCCTTGCTGCTTTCTGCGTGCGCGCCGAATCTATCTGTTCTGTGTTGTGTGCACCGTTGCTGTGGAATGTCTCTTTAGAGGAAAGAGATTGTGTAACTTTGGGTCAAGCCTTCTGGCTGCTCTACGGTATAAGAACATCACTTCGCACAACGAGCCCACCACCATTCCCAAAGGGGCCAGACAGGCGCCCAACTCAGGGAGCAAAACTGCACCCAGAAGCGTGGCGGTGCTCGCTGTAAGAACGTAACATATTCTGCCTGCGCTTATCGAGAGCGAGTCCTGGCTCATAAGCAGCGCGCCGATGAACATCTCAGACCAGGCGTACACCAAAGGTACGGGAGCCATGAGCGCTATTGACCACAGCGCTGGCGAGACTAACTCCTCGCCGACACCGATCCAGTTCGAAAGCACGTGGGAAGCAGCTCCTGTTAACACAAACCCGAGCACGAGTCCGCAACTGACCAGCGATGTGCACAACACGAATTTCCGCACTCTGGCTGCCGACTCTGGTGTGCGTGCAAAGACGGCCGTAACCTGATGGATCGACATGAGCGGGCTAATCATCACCCAAGCCAGTGTCCAGCTCACTTGGTAGGCTGCGAGCGAGACTGTCGGATAGATGGTCCGAGACAGCGCTGCTGCAATCGCAAGCCTCGTGACGTTGTTTACCACTCCTGAAAACGCAAGAGGCAGGTAGAAACGAAATGCTTGGCGCAGATTCAAAACGGTAGGGTTTTCTGGATCTAGGTCGTCAAGTCTTGGCACAAGCCTTCTTGCCGCGAGCCAGGATACTATTGCCTCTGTCGCTATGCCCGACACTATGACTATCGCGCCTGCTGCCCCTCCCAGATTTACTGGCCGGGACACGAGAAACGAAGTTATGCAGAGCATGACCGACATCCTGCAAATCATGGCCAGCGTGGTGAACAGCGTCTGCCTGTACAACACGATGAGACTCTGGCTCAGCATTCTCAGGCACACCACGGTGGGGTATAGCATGAAGAACCTGAACACGAACACAGCGTGCTCTGCCACATCTGGGGGTGTTCCGAGCACCCTTTCGAATACCACTAGTCCTAACGGAGTGAAACCTATTGCCCCCATGAGCAACAGCAGGACTACGGTAACTATTCTGAACATGCGTACAAGAGTCGCCCAAGACTGGTTGTTCTTGACCAACGCGACGCCGACCTGACGTGCGACAGTCACACTGCCTTCCATCAAGAGCGCCAAGGACTGTGCGACGCTCATGCCAGCGAGTGCGAGCGAAGGATCTGCTGCGCTCACCATAGCCCTCGAACTGAGTGAGTGAGACGACATCATCAGTACAGCAGTCACGGCAAGCGGGGTAAAGAACCTGAGCATGTCTGCAAAAGATGCTCTTTCTTGAAAGGCGTGTTGAGACTGCAATGCCCGTGCTCCTCGGTAACCCGTCATATGCACAACACAATAATAATACCACCGCTTGAGTCGTATGTGGCTTACGAGAACACCTTGTTACCTCCAAACGCCAGACAGAGGGTGGAGAGTGGTAAGACCGAACCGTACAACTTATCTGAAAGGTTATGCGCCAACTCTGGAGAAATGAGGCTAACACCAACGAACCGTTTGTGGGAGGTTTGCAGCGTGATACAGCCTAACTGGAGTGCGTTTGAACAATACGTTAGTGAAACCATGGAAGAGCACAAGATCCCAGGCATGGCGGTCGGAGTGAGCGCTAACGGCGAGACGATCTATGAAAAAGGGTTCGGCGTACGAGATAGGCAGACCGGAGAGAGCGTTGATCCCGATACCGTATTTGGGATAGCCTCGGTGAGCAAGTCTTTTACAACTATGGCAATAATGCAACTGGTTGATCAGGGCAAAGTCTCTCTTTATGATCCCGTAACAAAGCATGTACCTGGGTTTCGAATTAAGACCGTGCACCCCATGACTAAGATAACGGTTCACCATCTTATGTCTCACACGGCAGGGCTGCCGCCGCTTCCTGGACTGTACTATGCGATGAAGCAGAGTATGGAAGGCTATCCCAAGTGGGACGAATCACAGCAGACTCCGAACCCGGCACTGGCAAAGAAGTGCGTTCCGCCGCTTGAAAGATTTGACGACTACTTAGCATATCTTGCGGCCGAAGAAGTCGAGATGCTCGGGCAGCCAGGAGAGTATTTCAGTTATTCAAACGACTGCTACTGTGCGCTCGGCGCTCTGATCGAGCACGTAACGGGTCAGAATTACTACGACTACATGCAAGAGCATCTGTTCAGGCCGATCTGTATGCAGCGCACGACTTTCAGCGCAGACGCTATCTCTGGTTGGCCAAATGTGACGAGCCTGTATTTTAGCAACAAGAATAGAGAAGTGTGCGATGTGCCTCGTTGGCAGAGACTCGGTGCATACGACGCAGGAGGCGGAATCAAGTCGAGCATTCGCGACCTGCTCAAGTACCTTCGAGTGTATGTTCAGGACGGCTTCACACCTGGATCACCGGTAGTATCCAAAGAAGGCATTCACGCCGTGCGAACGCCGGTGTATGAAATAGGCAGGGGTATATACTACGGATACGGGCTTCAGGTCACACCTGACTATGCGGGGGACTGCCTTGTAGAGCACGGCGGTTCACTAACAGGTGTGGCCTCGAATGTCGGATACGCAACCAAGGCCAAAGTGGCTGTTGCCGTGCTGACAAATCTGTCGGGCGCGCCGGCAGCAGACATCTGGCTCAGGGCGATGAACACGGCGCTTGGGCTTGGGCCGCATATGAGAAGAAGCATCGAGCCAGAATTCCATGCCACAACGGAGCAACTCGAGCGGCTTTGCGGTACCTACACTTCTGGTGAAGGCACTAGAGCAACAGTCTTCCTTGAAGAAGGCATCCCTATGTTCGAGACTCAGGGTGAGAAATTCGCGTGCAGGGCAAGTGATCGCTGTCACTTGGTGTTTGTGCAGCGTGGACAGCAGCGAGTGGCGAAGTTCTACCTTGATGACTCGGGACAGGCATGGGCGATGTTCTACGGGTTGCGGATGCTCCGGCGAAACGGCTGAGAGCCCACAGAGAGTACGAGCTCGCTTCAGACGAGGCGGGCTCTTTTCGTTGTAACAGATAACTACCGTCCACCCCTTTTCGTGCAATATGCGATGTTCTTGCAGGGACTGGGAGGGAAGAGCGAGAATATGCACGAACACATTCATTATGTTGCATATTATATGATTTGAGCATTCGCAAAAGAGGAGGCCAGTCTCGATTGAAAACCATCAAGAAGATACTCATTATGGGTGCTGCAGGTAGAGACTTTCACAACTTCAACGTTGCTTACAAGCAACGCGAGGATATCAAAGTAGTGGGGTTCACCGCAACCCAGATTCCCGATATAGAAGGACGATTGTATCCACCTGAACTTGCAGGACAGCTGTATCCTCAAGGCATAATGATTCATCCTGAAGAGCACCTGCGACAGTTGATTCGGGAACTGGACGTTGACACATGCGTGTTCTCCTACAGCGACATATCACATGCTGACGTGATGCACAAGGCGTCACAGGTGCTTGCGCTGGGGGCTTCGTTTATGTTGCTTGGGCCCAAAGAGACCATGATAACCTCTGAGAAGCCCGTAATAGCAGTATGTGCGGTACGGACAGGCGTCGGTAAGAGCGCTGCAACACGGCGTGTGGTTGCCGCGCTGAAGAACATGGGGCTCAAGCCCGCGGTCATACGACACCCGATGCCTTATGGCGACCTTGCAATCCAAGCGTGCCAGCGGTTCGCAACCTACGAAGACTTAGACATACACAAGACGACAATTGAAGAAAGAGAAGAGTACGAGCCGCACATAGATAACGGCACACTTGTGTTTGCCGGCGTTGATTACGAGGCGATTTTGAGGGCAGCCGAACAAGAGGCCGACGTGATACTCTGGGATGGAGGCAACAACGACTTTTCGTTCATCAAGCCAGACATCCAGATAGTGCTTGTGGACCCTCACAGGCCAGGACACGAGGTCAATTACCATCCCGGCGAGGCAAACCTGCGCATGGCGGATATTGTGCTGGTTAACAAAGTAGACACTGCAGAGCCTGCTGGTATCGAGCAGGTGATGGCGAGCATTGAGCGGCTCAATCCAGGCGCTATCGTGGTCAAGTCTGAGATGCCTGTGAGTGTCGAGCAGCCAGAGCAAATCCAGGGCAAGCGTGTGCTGGTGGTAGAAGACGGGCCGACGTTAACTCATGGTGAGATGGCGTACGGTGCCGGCGTAATAGCAGCACGCCAGTTTGGCGCCGAAGAGTTGGTGGATCCAAGGCCGTACTCAGTGGGTTCCATCAGGCAGGCGTATGCAAAGTACAGCCATCTTGAGAGCGTGCTTCCAGCGCTGGGGTATAGTCCAAAGCAACTGGAAGAGCTCGAGAAGACCATTAATCAGGTTGACTGCGACCTGGTGCTTGCTGCGACGCCCATAGACCTGACAAGGTTGATCAATGTGACAAGACCGATCGCAAGAGTCAGGTATGAGATCGCCGAATTGGGGATGGATCTTGAAGAAGCAATGAGAAAAGTGGATAAGAGCAAGAAACTGTTCTGAATCTGATCGTAAGAAGCAAAAGATTTTGCGGCAAAAAGAAGAATAATGGGCGTCGTTGTCCAATTGACTTAAGCGGGCGACGGCGCCTGTGGTATTGTCAGCTCGAATTAAAACAGAAGGGCGCAAAATTATTCGATGCTTTTTTTTGGGGGGGGACGTCTTCTTTGGCAAAGACAGCATTGATGTCGGGGAACGAAGCCATTGCGCGCGGTGCCTACGAAGCAGGGGCCAGACTTGTGGTAGGATATCCCGGTACGCCATCTACCGAGATTGTTGAAGCGGCAAGAGCGTATGAGGAGATGTATTCCGAGTGGTCGGTAAACGAGAAGGTGGCCATGGAAGTGGCTATAGGTGCTGCCCTCGCGGGCTCTTGGGCAATGGTGACCATGAAGCATGTCGGATTGAACGTGGCGGCAGACCCGCTCATGACGGTCTCCTACATGCACATCACTGGTGCACTGGTTATTGTGAGCGCCGATGACCCTGGTATGTGGTCGAGTCAGAACGAGCAGGACAATCGCACGTATGCACGGTTTGCACGGATACCCATGTTTGAGCCTTCCGATTCGCAAGAGGCAAAAGACATGGTGTGCGAGGCATTCCGTTTGAGTAACCGGTTCAACGTGCCTGTGCTCGTACGAGTCACCACCAAGCTCTCCCACACCAGGTGTCCGGTCAAGCCGGGTGTGCGTCAGCATGTGCACCAAGGGCCCGAGAAAGGCAAGAAGGTTAGCCTTGATCCTGCCTTGTGCGTTATGATCCCTGCAAACGCGAGAAAGCGTCATCCGGTTGTGGAGCAGAGGCTTGTCACATTAGCAGAGTACGCTGAGAAATCTGAGTGGAACAGAATTGAAGAAGGTAGAGTTGACGCGCCCGCGTTTATATCGTCAGGCATACCATACCAGTATGTCAAAGAGGCATTTCCTGAGTCAAGCGTGCTCAAGTTGGGATTGAGTTACCCGTTACCGTTGGGTGTCATCAGAGAGTTTGCGAAGAAGGCTAAAAAGTTGTACGTGGTTGAAGAACTTGACCCGCTAGTGGAAACCGAACTAAGAGCTGCAGGCGTATCGGTTGAGGGCAAAGACTTGCTCCCGAGGGTCGGCGAACACTCGGTCAGTCTGCTTAAGCACGCAATCTCTGGTGCCAAAGGTGAGCCGCCCGTGCCCGCGAAAGGCGTGCCGCCGCGGCCTCCGCTGCTTTGTGCCGGCTGCCCACACAGAGGTGTGTTTCATGCGCTTAGAGGTAAGAAGAGTCTTGTGTTCGGGGATATAGGCTGCTATTCGCTGGGTGTCATGAAACCGCTTGAAGCGCTGCACAGCTGCACATGCATGGGGGCAGGAATCGGGCACGCACACGGACTTGAAAAGGCGCTGGGCTCTGAGCTTGCGAGCAACAGCGTTGCGGTAATTGGCGACTCAACATTCTTTCACTCTGGAATCACGGCGCTTCTGAACAGCGTGTACAACGGCGGTAAGTCAAAAGTCATCATACTCGACAACAAGACTACTGCTATGACCGGCCACCAAGCGAACCCGGGCACAGGCCAGGACCTCAAAGGAAATGCTGCGCCTTCAGCAAATCTTGAGCAATTGGTGCGTTCACTCGGAGTAAAACACGTGTTTACGGTCGACCCGTATGATCTAAAGCGCACTAAGGAAGCAATCGACAAGGCGCTGGAACTCGACGAGTGCGCGGTGATTATCTCAGAGCGAGAGTGTGCGCTCTTGAAGAGCGCAGAGCGCAGACCGGCAGCAGTTGGCGTGCCCGAACTCTGTAGGGAGTGCGGGCTATGCCACAAACTAGGGTGCCCTGCGCTGTTCAAGATTGACGGTAAAGCTGCCGTAGATAACACGCTGTGTAACGGCTGTGAGATGTGCGTGCAAGTGTGCCCCTTCGGCGCGCTCAAAGGGGGTCTTTCAAGTGATTAGAGACGTGATGCTCGTCGGTGTGGGCGGCCAGGGTGTGGTGCTCGCTTCGAGCTTGCTGGCCAGGGCGTTTCTGGAGTCAGGCCTGGATGTAAAGCAGTCTGAGATACATGGAATGGCTCAAAGAGGTGGTTCGGTCACAAGCTGTGTGAGAAGTGCGGGTTCCGTTGGCCAAAGAGTGTTCTCGCCCACAATAGAGCCGGGTGAGGCAGATGCGCTTATCGCGTTTGAGCAGCTTGAGGCGCTTCGCTTCTGCCATTACCTCAAACCCGGTGCACTGCTTGTTTCTAGCACACAACAGATAGTACCGATAACTGTATCCGCTCTGGGTGCGGTGTATCCAGAGAACATCGAGCAGTCAATCCGTGAGATGGGTGTCGAACTGCTGATGGTAGATGTAGCAAACGTTGCGGCAAAGTGTAACAATCCTCGAGTGGGCAACGTGGCGCTTGTGGGCGCGCTAGCCGAATCGCTGGATATTGCCGATGATGTCTGGGAGAATGCGATACGGCTCACTGTGCCCAGAGCGCTTGACGCAAACCTGCAAGCGTTTGAACTTGGGAGGCAACTGGGTAGACGCTAACAGTGGTAGACAAGAGTAATGCTGCGGCGCCCCGGGGCGCCGCTTGTTATACAATGGAGTGGAGATTGTTGCTATGACGGGTTCAGCGAAAAGAACTGGTTGCCTGATCATCGGCGTGTTGTTCGTTCTGGTGTTTGCTTACGCAGTTATTGGCGTGCCGTCCAAAGATGCCGCTTTCGGGTCAACGCAACGAGCGCACGATATGCTATCGAAGATCGAACCCAAGTCTATTGTGTGGGTTGAACTTGATTTGGACATATGGGGCGAAGCGCGGCTGAGACCCGCCATTGAAGAGTGTCTTGTGTTTGGCCTTGGCCAGGGACTTCGGTTTGTGTTGTGCGTAAGCGAACCAGGAGCGGTGTACACCGCAGAGAAGGTGTGGACCGCGGTCTCAAACCGGCTTCCACACAAGCAGTACGGCGTGGACTTTGTTAACCTGGGTTTACGAAATGCCTGTGAGACCCCAGAACAGATTTGGTCTGCTTTCTCTGGTGTGGATGTGTACGGCAAACCGCTTCAGGACTATCCGCTGATGGCAGAACTCCACTCGTACGACGATATCGCGTTGTCACTCAGATTCTGCGGGTCAGAGCCGACTGTGGATACAGGTTTGCCGATGGAGAGCGTGGCTATAGGCGCCACTGGCGCGGTGGAAGCCGGGGGCATCGCCGCGCTGATTGCAAGCCTCTCTACTGTGATTCGACTCGTCGAATTGCTCATAGACCGGTGGAATCGAGCGCTCAGCATCGCGCTGCTTATCGCGCTCCTGCTAGCGGCCTTGGTGTTGTACATGCGCAGTCGCCAAAAGCGCATATAGTATAAGATTGAGTTCGGCGGTATACTCATATCGTTTATGTCGTGAACCGAAAGGGGTTGGCCATTGAATCGGGTTGCAAGAGACGTGTTTTTCATCCTCATAGGTAGCTTCATTATGGCGTTTGGGCTCAACTACTTCACGATTGCCAATCAGCTGGCCGAAGGTGGTTTCACAGGCGTGGCGATCCTGCTTAGCTATGCTTTTGGTGTGTCACCAAGCCTGGGTTATCTTCTCATGAATGTGCCGCTCTTTTTCGCTGGCTGGAGAGCGCTCGGTGCTCGCTCCATGGGATACACAATGGTTGCCGTGTTGGGCGTATCTGGTTTCCTCAAACTGACGGAAGGCTATGCCCAGCCATTACAAGGAGACCTTTTGCTAGCTGCTCTGTACGCCGGGGTGACGGTTGGCGCCGGGCTCGGTATCATATTCAGGTTTGGAGGCACATCTGGAGGTTCGGCGATCCTTGCGCGAATGGCGGAGCAGAGGTTTGGGTGGAGCATTGGCCGCAGCCTGTTTGCGTTTGACGTTCTCGTTATTCTGGCATCGGCCACACTGATAGGCCGTGAAAGAGCGCTTTATACTCTTGTAGCCCTGTTTTTGGGTAGCCGTGTGATCGACTATGTGCAGGAGGCTTCCTACGGTGCCAAGGCAGCAATTATCGTGTCAGCGCATGCCAAGCGGATATCTCAAGCCATACACGAGGAGATGGGTAGAGGCACGACTCTGCTGCGCGCAGTAGGAGGTTTTACCCGAAGAGAGCAGGACGTCGTGTATTGCGTTGTGGCACGCCAGGAGATATCTAGGCTTAAGCAGATTGTTGAGCGTTTTGACTCCAATTGCTTCATGGTCATAAGCGATGCGCACCACGTGATAGGAGAGGGATTCAGCTACAAGAGACTCCCAGAGCAACTAGGTTTGGCGGAGCAGCAGGCACCATAGTAGAAGGCTTCAGCATGGTACGTGCGGAATTACTAAATGAATCTGCATATGTGACGTCTTGTGCTTGGTGAAACAACAGTAAGATGGGAGGAGAATCGGTTTGCCCAAAAAGACAATAGTAGATTTCCAGAAGATGAAGGCAGATGGAGAGAAGATCGTATTCCTTACAGGTTACGACGCGATGATGGCCTCTTTCGAGGAGCAAGCGGGGGTGGATATGATCCTCGTGGGCGACTCGGTAGGCAACACCAAACTCGGCTATTCATCCACGCTTCCGGTTACTATGGAAGAGATGATTATCTTCTGCAAAGCGGTCAGACGAGGAGCGCCAAACACGTTTATCGTGGGGGACATGCCGTTTATGTCTTACCAGGCCGACATCGCCGAGGCAGTTAGGAACGCAGGCCGCTTTGTGAAAGAAGCCGAGTGCGATGCCATAAAGCTTGAAGGTGGAGAGATTGTGGCGCCTGTGGTGAAAGCGATATCCGATTCCGGCATCCTGGTTATGGGGCATATTGGGCTTACACCACAATACGCCGCGAAGTTCGGTGGCTGGAAAGCTCAAGGTCGTGACATGACAACTGCGATGCAGCTTATACGCGACGCAATGGCGCTCGAAAAAGCAGGCGCGTTCTCTGTGCTGCTCGAAGGTATGCCCGCACCTGTCTCAGACTACATCACAAAGCGGTGCGAGATACCCATTCTCGGCATAGGCGCGGGATTACCGTGTGACGGCCAACTACTTATCGTGTACGATATGCTCGGCATGTTTGAACTGTTTAAACCCAAATTTGTGAAGCGGTACGGCAACTTGGCTCAGGAGATCGTGCGCATGATGAGCGAGTATGCGCAAGAGGTCAGGGAATCCAAGTTCCCGACACCCAAACACGAATACCACATGCCAAAGGACGTTCTGGCTGCGTTTGAAAAAGCGATAGAAGAACTAGACTAGTGAATTAGGGGGAAGTCAGGGTGACTTCCCCCTTAAGACGAAGCCAGCGGCCGGGAACCGACACTGAGGATTGGTGTTAGCGGCGACTCATGAGATCTTCGAGGTAATCACGGTTTTTTCGTACAAGTGCCATGCCATCCGGCGAGCCGTGGCCAGGTATCACCAAACTAGGCTGCATCTCTTCGTACACCGAGAGCGTTTTGAGGTAGGTTGCGATGTCGTGCCACTGCACGTAAGGAGTGGGTTCTTCAACGTTATCCCCTGCGAACAGCACGTTGTCCAGCGCATCGTAGCATGAAGACGACTCGGCGGTATGGCCGGGACTGTGAAAGAACACTACTTGCTCTGATCTGAACTCAAGAGTGCTGCCAAACAGAATACCCGGCAGCGTGATATGCACGCACCCCTTTTGCATGTGGGCATACTTGGATAAGCTTGTTTCAGAATCACGAAGAATGGCTGAAACGGTGCTTTCATGCGAGATAATCCAGCTGGAGCCGAACACCGAGTTGCCCCATACGTGGTCCCAGTCGCCGTGAGAGTTGAACGCATACACTTGCTTTTCGCCAAAGCGCTGATTCATGTGTTCGAGGATACGATGCATAGGCTCTGGCCCAAGAAAAGTGTCACACACAAACCTACGTTCTGCTGCCTCGATAACATACACATTTGTGGTATGAAGGTCATCAAAAGCGAACAGATATCCCCTCGATTTGATCTTCGTGACGCGCATGTGAGCACTCCATCCTGTGTAAACGTGAATTCACGTAAACACACGATACCACCCGAGAACACTACAGGCAACACTCTCAGCACACAGCGATGAAGGGAAAGTTGCTGTGGCCTAGAACTTTTTTCTATTACAGAGCAAGAAATTTGAGGAGGCGCACCATGAACTACATTGACCTTAGAAGTGATACGGTCACCAAACCGACCGAAGAGATGAAAAGGGCCATGTACGAGGCTGAAGTTGGAGATGACGTTTACGGCGAAGATCCCACGGTTATAAGACTTGAGGAGACTGCCGCCGCTATGACGGGCATGGAAGCGGCCGTATACGTCACAACAGGCACAATGGGCAACTTGGTGGCGCTTATGGCGCACACGCAGCGCGGCGACGAAGTGTTTTTGGAGTCCGAAGCTCACATCTATTTCTACGAGGTTGCCGGACTTGCGGTTGCAGGGCAGACGATACCCCGGCTGATACCAGGTGATGAACTGCGTATACTCGATCCTGAGACTGTAAGAGCAGCAGTACGACCTCCCAATATCCACTATCCAACTCCGAGGTTGCTCTGTCTTGAAAACACGCATAACCGTGGGGGCGGTACCGTATACACTCCGGAGCGGATGCGAGAGCTCAAGCAGGTGGCGGATGATTGCGGGTTACTAGTACACCTCGATGGAGCCAGAGTGTTCAACGCGGCTGTTGCGTGCGGCGTCGATGTCAAAGAGATAACAAAGCATGTGGACAGCGTGCAGATATGTCTTTCAAAAGGGTTGTGTGCTCCTGTCGGCTCGGTGGTGTGCGGCACACAAGAGTTCGTTGAGAAGGCCCGCAAGCATAGAAAGATGCTCGGTGGCGGCATGCGTCAGGCAGGCGTCATTGCGGCAGCAGGGCTTGTGGGCATGACCAAGATGGTCTCGAGGCTTGCCGAAGACCACGAGAAGGCGCAGGTACTTGCTAATGCACTTGCCAACGTCAAGGGAATTAAGATCAATTTGAAATCTGTTCAGACGAATATAGTATCCTATGATATTAGCGGCACACGGTTTGATGGGCCGGCGTTTGTGGCAGAACTGCGCAAGAACGGCGTGCTCTGCAACAACCAGACCAACACTCGCATCAGGATGGTGTGCCATCACGACGTGAGCACCGAAGAGGTGAAGAATGCGGTTGCCATCATAGACAAGGTGGTAAACGGATAGAGCATCTCTAGCAGAAAAGGCCGGGTCTACACCCTGCCTTTTCTGCTGTGCACTACTTCCTCAACACTTGGCCTGTCCTGTTGTGCACAAACGTTCCGTCTTTCAAAGCTATACTGCCGTTTACGATCACATGGCTGAAGCCTTTGGGATACCGCCTGGGTTCGGCGTCATCTCCGGTATCTGTTACTGCATCCGGAGAGAATACCACAATATCTGCTTTGTAGCCTTCTTTGATCACGCCACGCTCTTTGAGACCGAGGGTCTGCGCAGGCAGGCTCGTGAGACGTCTGATGCCTTCTTCGAGTCCGAGCAATCCGAGCGCGTAGTGCTTGAGAAAGCGCGCCATCCCACCATAAGTGTTAGCATGGGGTAGGAAGTACGGCGGCACCTTCACTTCGTACGTATCGTCAAGCAAGAACACGTCGACCCCAACCATCGCAAGCGGGTGTTTGTAGAACACGCGTTTCCATTCGTCAGAGCCTGCAACCTGACCACTTCTAGTGTGCGGGTCGAGCATCACCACGTCCATCAGCGCATCCAGCGCATCCTGGCCACGCGATTGCGCGACTTCGGGAAGTGTCAAGCCTTCATACTGAGCCAGGCTTGAACTCAACACCCGTACGCCTGAGGCCCATCCCGGATTGGTCACAGGGTTAAGGTTGTACCATCTGCCGCTCAAGATAAACTCTCTGATCTCTCTTCTGAGATCGGGAGCTGCAAGGTTCTTGGCGAACTGCTCGAGGCTTCCAGCTTCTCTAAGCCACGGTGTGAGCATGGCCGCGAGGTATTTTGCCTGTAGCACGCCGCCTGAGTTGTTCGGAATGCAGTCAAACGTGAGGTCAACGCCTTCATTCAAGGCTGTATCAAGGATGTGCAGAGTCTCTTCGGCAGCTGCCACCGAAATCTTGGGTGTTTGGCGCGGTGCTGTCAAGTATCCAAGGCTCAAGTGCGCGAGCTCGAGCTTAGCCCCGGTCTTTCTCGCGATCTCTATAGCCTGTCTTATGCCGTCGGCAAGTCCGGGGTTGCCAAACCCCTCGCGCAGTCCGGTGCGACGCCAGTGGCTGGCGTAAAGACCGCCTCGCCTGGCTGCTTCGCCGATGACCTCTAGTGACTCATTCTCAGAGCAATAGCTGTTGGGCGCGTAGTCCAGCCCGTCGGAGATACCGAACGCACCGCTATCCATGGCCTCGGCCACATGCCGTTTCATCTGCACTATCTCGGATTCGGTTGCGTGCCTCCTGTAGTCATCACCCATCACCGCGCCTCTTATGGTGCTGTGCCCGACCAGTGGCACAACGTTGACCCCGGGGCGCGCTCTTTCGACCCGCTCAAGCCATTCACCAAAACTAGACCAGTCGATCTCAAGCCCGTCACTTGCCAGGGCAGCTTGTTTCGCCTTTTTTAGGTCGCCCACCGGTTCCGTGTAGTACTTCCTTGGCGCCACCTCGTCCCACCAGTTCCACTCCCAAAAGCACATGACCCAGTGATTTCTAAGAGGCGCCTGAGAGAACCCGCAGTTGCCGCCGACAGAAGTCGTGATTCCCTGTGCGATACAGCTTTCGGCCCGAGGGTACTCGAGCACAGTCTGGTCAGCATGCGAATGCATGTCGATGAACCCAGGAGTCACAACTTGTGATGATGCATCTATGACGGTAAGTGCAGTGTGTTCTGAAAGGTCGCCTATTGCCTCAATTGAATCTGCTTTGACCCCGACATCTACGCTGCGAGGTTCCGAACCCGTCCCGTCAATTAGCTTGCCGCCCTTGATGATGATGTCAAACAACCCGCGTTGCCTCCTTAGTAGCCAAGATTTTGGTTAAGTGTGCGGGAACGTTTAGACGTGGTTCTGGCCAACACCTGCATATCTCCTGATGGTGCATGATTACAAAAGGTTATCTAAATGTTGCCGTAGAAGAACAAGTTGTTCCAAAGTATACCATTGGCGAAGCTGTTGCGCGTCGGCCAGAAAGGGGCTTGCGAAACATTTCCTATACGCGTTACGAACCAAGCAGGAGAAGTCGCGCACGTAAGCGCAGAGTGAGGAAGCGATCTAGTGGACTCGGCAGGCTTGTTGTCTGCAGTTTAGCTATGATTTCTCTGATAGCATGGGCTGGATCATCGCTTGTGAGATGGCTAGTGCCTTCACCTAGTGTCATGGACATTTCGGTGTTGAGATCGGAGGTTGCCTCCGTGATCACCGCTCATGACGGTGTGTGGGGAGTGTACGTCAAGGTTATGGAAACAGGCGAAGAGTTTCTGCTCAACGATGGTGAGTACACCGCTGCTAGTTGCTTTAAGATACCGTTAAGCCTGTACATCTACGAAGCCGCTGCCGAGTACAAGATAGACCTAGATACCAAAATCGCGTTCGCCCAGGAAGACTGGGAAGGCGGTACAGGTGTGCTGCAGGCGACCAAGCCCGGCACCGAGTTCAGTGTAAGCGAACTTGTTGCGCTCGCTATGCGCGAAAGCGATAACATAGCGGCTAACATGCTGGTTCGTACTGTCGGGAAAGATGAACTGGTCGCATTCTACAGCGCGTGTGGTGCAACTGTGCTTCCGCTGGAGAAGAACGTATCTAGTCCCCGAGAAATGGGTGTTTTCCTAGAACGAATGCTGTCGTTGGTCGCGAAAGACCCGGCACATTACGGCGAACTTCTGCGACACCTATTCGAGCATGACTCAAAGAACAGAATCGCTGCAAGGTTACCCGCATCTGTACAGGTGTTCAACAAAGTGGGTTCATGGCCGGGAGTTGTCAACGATGTGGGGATTGTGGTCACCGACCGTTGCACGTACCTCATCTGTGTGATGTCCAAAGGCACAGGGCCCACCGAACTGGGTGAAGTTGCTATATCCGACATATCTCTCAAAGTATATGAACACATAGTAAGCAGAATACACACCGCAAAACGCATGCCGGACGCCGTAGGGCGCAAGATACTTAATAGCGTGTTCTAGATTTGCGCGGCTTTAGAGTAAATCCGTCTGGTAGGTAATCTCTCAGAATCACGGATTTGGTCTTGCCTTCTGCAGTTCGGGTTATGACGCGCATGCTTGGGCTGAACTCGTACAGTGCCTGCCTGCAAGCGCCGCACGGAGTAACAGGTACGTCTGCTGCTACCGCGATTGCTGAAAACGAGCGATGACCCTGTGAGACAGCGCTGTAGAGAGCCACTCTCTCGGCACAGCAAGAAAGCCCGTATGAAGCCGATTCCACGTTGACTCCACAGAATATCTTGCCGTCTGAGGTAATAATGGCTGCCGCTACCGCAAACCCCGAGTAAGGAGCGTATGCAGTAGAAAGCGAGCGCTCTGCAAACTGTAGCAGCAATTCATCTGTCATCAAAGCCACCTCTTCTCACTAGTGTATCAAACATATTCTATGGGCAGAGTTAAAGGTCCTGGTGAACTCGTCACCAGGACCCGTTGGAGGGTTGAGTTTCCGGTGTGAGACCGCCCTCGATTTGAGCGGCTGGGTTCCGTCTACTCGTTCCTCACACCGTATAGAATGTCTGCTGCTGAGCAGATTCATGCTGGAAATCACTGGTGCTTGAAGCAGGTATCTAGATGGTTCCCAGGGAAACTCCGAGCATTACACATGCGCAAACCAGCAAGGAGGTTTCTGAGATGGCACGCGACAACTCGCTCTCAGTGTACTACGCAAGTTACCTTACTTATGAAGAACTCACAAACAGTCTGCACTGCCTTCAGCAGCAGTTTCCCAAACTTGTCAAAGTGTGCTCCGCTGGAAAATCCAGGCAGCAAAGGGAACTATGGGTTGCTACCGTAACCAACTTTGACACAGGTGCGGCAGAGGATAAGCCGGCCATGTACATTGACGGCAACCACCATGCTCTTGAAGTGACCGGATCTTCGGTGTGCGTGTACACGATAGCGTACCTTGCGTCCGAGTTCGGCGAGGATGAAAACATCACCGATTTGCTCAATACGCGAGCGTTTTACATTTTGCCAAGAGTGAGTCCAGATGGAGCCGAGATTTGCCTCACCACTCCAGAGTACCTGCGCAGCACGCCCAGACCTTGGCCACTGGAGAGACTTGACGATGGCGTATACCCTGAGGACATAGATGGAGACGGTAAGATACTCAGAATGAGACAGAAAGAGCCTCACGGCGAGTTCAAGATTTCAGAGCGCGACCCGCGGCTCATGGTAAGGCGCATGCCCGATGAGACGGGCGGTGAGTACTACCGCGTGTACACCGAAGGCAGACTCAGAAACTTCGACGGAATAGAGGTAAAAACGGCGACGAGCAAATGGGGGCTCGACCTTAACCGCAACTATCCCATCAATTGGGGCGGGGAGGCGAAGCAACCTGGTTCCGGTCCGTATCCGCTTTCTGAGCCAGAGACACGTGCAGTAGCTGAGTTTGTGGCAGGGCACAAGAATATATCTGCGGTGATGTCGTACCACACTACCGGAGGAGTCATCCTACGGCCGAGGTGTACCGTTCCAGACCTGGATATTCCCGCTCACGATCTTGAAATGTACAGAGCACTCGGTAGGCGAGGCACTCATTTCACCGGCTACCCGACGAAGTCCATTTTTGAAGGTTTCACCCGTGATAAGCGCAAGCCGTCTATCGGCAGTTTCTTAGATTTCTCGTACGATCACCTCGGACTGATATCCTTTGCGACCGAACTGTGGGATCTCAACAAGCGTGCGGGCATACCAGATAGAGATGCCAGCACATGGGGTGCTCTTAGTGAACTCGAAGAAGAAGAGGACAATCTGAAAGTACTGAAATGGCTAGATGAGAACCTTGGGGAGCAAGGATTCTGCAACTGGCGTGAGTTCGATCATCCTGAACTTGGCGCAGTCGAGATCGGGGGAGTAGATCTCAAGTCTGTCTTTGGCAACCCTCCAGAAAAGTTCTTGAGAGAAGAGTGCCACAAAAACATGCTGTTTACGCTGTCGGTGGCAAAGGCAAGCCCGATGGTGCAGGTGACACCCCTCGAGACCAGAACTCTCGGCGATGGAGTATACAGTATAGGCGTGGTTGTGGCCAACGTGGGGTACATGCCGACATCAGGGAGCCAGCAGGCTGTAAGCACCAAAGTGGCAAGATCGGTAGAGGCCAGCGTGTGTCTACCCGAAGGCGCGACCCTAGTTGACTCCAGACCTGTAATAGATCTAGGACACATACCGGGCCGCGCACTGAGCTCTGGATCGCTCTCGGTTTCTGGAAACCACAAGAAAGCCACCTGGCTCGTTGACATTTCCAACTGTGCAGACGTAGATAGCATCGATGTAACTGTGGATGCGTACAGAGGAGGAAAGAAGCGGGTGTGCTGTAAGATATCTCGGTGACCCTAGCCGAAAAGCCTAAGACCGAAACTTACACTATCTGATGGAAAAACGTCAGCGCATGAGGCAGTTGCGCTGACGTCAGTGTCTAGACTGATCCGAAGCACCGAATCAGGACTTCGTACTCCGATGTTCTTGATGCGGTAGTGGTATGTACTGTACCGATGGTCTTCTCTGCGCGGGCTGTGGGTACAGATCCATGAGTTTGTAGATCTCTTCCGGCATCTCATCGCAAACTGCAAGTCCCATCTGTGTGAGCTCAGGGCAAGTGAGTGGATAGTCGTGTGTCCACTGTCCGGACGCAAGCTGCTCGGCAAGCTCCCGAGCGGCGTCGGCATCCATCTTCTCAACCACGATCTCGCTCACAGTGCGTTTGACCTGAGATATTGCCTTTCTGGCGATATCTGCGAGAATCATTGTATCGTCATCTATGTCTTTGGGTTCTTTGCTCTCAAGCACTTTAAGTATCGAGGCGGCCGGGTACTGCCCTATCTGTGGATCCACGGGCCCGAGCACGGCGTTCGGATCTAGCACAATCTGGTTTGCAGCCAGAGCGATGAGAGTACCGCCGGACATCGCATAATGCGGCACAAACACCGTCACCGTAGCCTCGTGTCGCACAAGCGCTCGAGCTATCTGCTCTGATGCGAGCACTAGCCCTCCTGGAGTGTGCAAGATAAGGTCTATGGGCACATTTGAAGGGGTGGTACGTATCGCACGCAAGACTTGTTCGGAGTCTTCGATGTTTATGTAACGCGAAAACGTAAAGCCCAATATGCTGAGCGCTTCTTGGCGGTGTATGAGTGTTATGACTCTTGAACGTCGCTTACGCTGAAGATCATGCATGACCTTAAGCCTGGTGGCTTCTATCTGCTTCTGCTTTAACGCAGGCATAAGCATCGACATGATAAAAAAAGCCCATATGAGCACGCTAAAATCCAGGTCGATCACCTCGCTTTACCAATGCCGAGAGATTTCGACACCGTACGAGGTGTTCCTGCACTAAACCAATGGTGCATCTTGCACGGCGTGAATGCGAGTTCTTCTGAGCCGGATACGAAGCGGCGCCATTTGGACGCCGCTTCGGCTAACGAATTGCATGTCGCTCGGTTTCAGACCTCCCAGGTTACCTTTCGCACATCCATACGCTCTGCTTCGGCTTTGGGAAGCGCGAGTATAAGCGATGCAATTGAGCGGAACGTATCGGTATCTCCGGAAGTGTAGTACACTCTCTTAGGTGCGCCGCGAGGCGCGAGTTCATCACGTGAACAGAGATCTCGTTCCAGAACCGAGACCGTTTCGTGAGCCGGGTCTACTAACGCCACATGCTCGCCTACGGCTTCTTGAATGTACTCGGCGAGAAGTGGATAGTGAGTGCATCCGAGTACCAACGTATCTATCTCCGTGGCTTCGAGGCTTTTCACATATCCTCTCACGCATTCACGGATCTCTTCGGGGTTCTTCATCCCGGTTTCGACTAGTTCGGTGAAACGAGTGCAGGGCTGACCGAATACTTGCGCCTTCGGCATAAGAGACCGGATTTCGTACACGTAAGCTTGGCTGCGGATAGTGCCTTCGGTGGCGAGCACGCCCACTTTGCCGTTCTTGGTAGTATCGACTGCCATTTTGGCGCCGGGCTTAATAACGCCGATTACAGGCACGTCGATACGCGCCTGCGCGGCTTCGAGTCCTGCGGCAGTCGCCGTGTTGCATGCAATCACGATAGCCTTACAGCCCTGATCGGTGAGGAAGCGACAGATCTCAAGCACATATCCTTTCACAGTCTCAGTGCTCTTGAGCCCGTACGGCACTCGGGCAGAGTCTGCAAGGTATACTGTGCTCTCGTCAGGAAGTTGCTTAAACAGCTGCCTGGCTACGGTAAGTCCTCCGAGTCCGGAATCAAAAATGCCTATGGGATTTGCGCTGGGCAAGTCAGTGAAACCTCCCGTCTTGGTGAATTGACTTGGCATCTCCATCAACCATGATACCACTTTGCCCGGTGATGTATAGGGTTGGCTTGTCGCAGGAGCCAGCTCAGCACACCTAGAACAATAGCAACGTGCTAGGAATAATAACAATACTTGAGGTGAATTATGGAAGTAAAGGTGTGTTTATCTGGATTCGGTAACGTTGGCAGACATTTTGCACGGCTGGTGTCAGAGCGTGCGCCTGAGATTTCGAAGAAGTACGGTTTTGAGCTAAGTTTGCGGGCCGTGGCAGAACTAAACGGTGGCGTGCTATCGTCTGGCCCGATAGACATAAGCGAGCTGCTCAGATGCTGGGAAGCCGGTGCCATATGGTCATACCCTGAAGCAGGCACCACCGCCAGCAAGGGCGTCGAGATCATACGACAATGCGAAGCAGATGTGCTTGTGGAGGCCACCCCCACCAACATAGTCGACGGTGAACCTGGCATATCCCATTTCAGAACCGCGATGCAGAGGGGCATGCACGTTGTGACCCTGAGTAAAGGCCCAATGGTCGTGGCGTTTCGCGAGATGATGGAAGTGGCGAAGCACAATGCGGTTAGTCTCAGGTACAGTGGGGCCACTGCGGCAGCGTTGCCCGCTTTCGACGTGGCCTCACACTGTCTGGCAGGCTCAAGCATCACTCTGTTTGAAGGTATCTTGAACGGTACGACCAACTATGTGCTGGATCAGATGGCAAGTCGCAAGATAACGTACAAAGAAGCGCTCGGCGAAGCTCAGCAGCTTGGAGTGGCCGAACCTGACCCGACGCTGGATGTGTCGGGCTGGGATACGGCGTGTAAGACCATAATCCTGGCAAACTCCATATTTGGCTCAGACATCAAGCCGGATGATCTCAATGTTGAGGGTATAACGCATTTGCTACCTGAGGATGTAGATCGCGCTCTCGCACGCGGTAATGTGCTCAAACTCATAGGTCGCGCTGCTATTGAAGGCGGCGAACTAAAGGTTTCGGTAGCGCCACAGCAGATTTCCGAAGAACACATGTTTGCAGCAGTTCGTGGCACAACGAAAGCGGTGAGATTCGAGAGCGATACCATGGGCGAACTTGTGGTAATGGGTGGCAAATCTGATCCGAGAGCGGCTGCTGCTGCAGCGCTTAAGGACGTTATCAATATATTCAGGAAGTGAATCCATCAATCTTATATAAGGAGGTCAATATGCAACACATACTGGCACGCAGAAGTATCAGGAAGTACACTGCCGAACCTGTGTGCGACGATCACATCAGGAAACTATTGGAGTGCGCCATGGCCGCGCCTTCAGCTCACAACCAGCAACCGTGGCACTTTCTGGTAGTGAGAGAACGCGAGCTGCTGGATGAGGTCCCAAAGTTTCACCCGTATTCATCGATGCTGAAACAAGCGCCGCTGGCCATCTTGGTGTGTGGCGAAGAAGCGCTTGCCAAGACGAAACCGTTCTGGGTTCAGGACTGTTCTGCAGCTACTCAGAACATACTCATCGGGGCTCAGTCGCTGGGGCTGGGAGCGGTGTGGCTCGGTGTCTACCCGGCACAGCCTCTGGTCACCGGAATGCGAGAACTGTTTGGGATACCTGAGCAGATAACCCCGTTTGCTATGGTAGCCATAGGCCACCCGGCAGAGCAGAAGCCACCGGCGAACCGGTACAACGAGCAGCGTGTGCACTACGATAGATGGAGGTGTTGAAACTGGATATCTCGCGTTTTGAAAGGCTCTATTCTTTTCCGCGACCTACGCCACTTGAAGAACTGCCCAATCTCAGAAAGGCGGTGGGCTGCAAACCCCGGATATTCGTCAAGAGGGATGACACCACGACGGTGGGGCTTGGTGGCAACAAAATCAGGAAACTGGATTTTGTGATGGCTGAGGCCAAGCGCGTCAACGCAGACGTTATCATCACCACGGCGGGAGTGCAGTCAAACCACTGCAGACAGACGCTTGCATTGGCTCGCAAACTCGGCATGGAGTGCCATCTAGTTCTCACAGGAGAAGAGCCTGCTGTAAGGCAAGGTAACCTTCTGCTGTTCACGATTATGGGTGCTCACCTGCATTTCATCGGAGAGGAAGGTTCTCCATCAGAGAAGATGGAGCAGATTGCCGATGAACTGAGTGTTAACGGACGACGGCCATTTGTCATACCAATAGGCGCATCAACGCCGCTCGGCGCACTAGGGTACATCGAAAGCGTAATGGAAGTGCGCGAGCAGTCCCGGCAGTTAGGCGTCGAGTTCGGCTACGCTTTTTTGGCCTCAGGTTCATCCGGAACACAGGCAGGCGCAATAATAGGCGCGAGAGAGTTCTATCCAGCACTGAAAATTCACGGCATATCGGTGGGTCGCGACACAGAAACGCAAAGTGCCAACATAGCAAGTCTGGTGAACGAAAGCTACAAGTTTCTCGGTATGGACAAGAGCATCGATGTCTCTACTGTGATTGTGCACGACAAGTATTTCGGAGAGAAATACGGTGTGGCCACTCCTGAGTGCATAGAGGCCATAAAACTACTGGGTAGAACCGAAGGCATCGTGCTCGACCCGGTCTACACAGGTAAAGCGATGGCCGGTATGCTCGACATAATTCGGCGCAATCTAGTTGACGATGCCGAAGCAGTGCTGTTCTTCCACACGGGCGGTTCGCCCGCAGTGTTCGCGATGGCAGAGCACTTCCAGAAGTAGCATGGCGGAAGGCGTACTGGCTGTGCGTTCAGCAGAGTGTGTTGCAACGTATTCGATCATAGCTCATGACCCATCTCGTGAGGAATGGGGCGTCGCGGTTCAGTCCAGGTCATTGGCTGTGGGCTCTATTGTGCCGTGGGCGAAGGCAGGAGTGGGTGTCATTGCGACGCAGGCGCGAGCGAACTACACCTACGGTCCGCGAGGGCTCGAACTGCTCGAGAGTGGAATGTCGGCAGATCAAGTGGTATCCACCCTGATAAAAGGCGACGAAGCCAGCGAGATACGTCAGTTTGCCGTGCTGGATTCACAGGGCAAGGCGAGCGCGTTTACTGGAGAACAGTGTAATTACTGGGCAGGGCACAAGACGTCTCATGGCATCTCTTGTCAGGGAAACATACTGGTGAGCCCAGAAGTTGTGGATGAGATGTATCGTGCGTATTTCTCTCGAGAAGGTGACCTGGCAGAGCGACTCGTTGCGGCGCTTGAAGCGGCGCAGGCTGCTGGCGGTGACAGGCGAGGAATGCAGTCGGCAGCGCTTGTTGTGGTCCGAGAGGCGGGCGGTTTCGGTAACTTGTGCGACAGGTACATAGACCTCAGAGTGGATGACGATGCAAGTCCTATAAGAGCAATCAGACGCCTGCTCGATCTACACAGGGTCACGTTTGCGCGTCAGCATGTGGGAAGGAAGTACCGCCTATCGCCAAGCGTAAGAGAGCAAGTGGCTTCATGGCTCTGCAGGCTTGGAATCGCGGTAACGGCAGAGAACTCGAAAACTGTTGACGAGCTAACCCCAGTCGGTTGCGGTGACACTCCTGAAGAGTGGATCGATGGTGATCAGGTGGCTGAACTCAGAACACGAGTTCAGGAAGTACTCGACCAAGACCTGGCTCAACAAGAAACTGAGATCAAGGCGAAGAAGAATCCTAGGTAATGCGCGGTATAGGCAATAGCACGGGCGGGTGAGCTTCGGCCAACCCGCCTGTGCCTATGATGCAATCTGATCTAAGGCGCGAGCCCTTCTTTGACGACGTTGAGAAGAGGTTCGCCTGCAAGGAAGCGGCGTATTTGCTCGCTTACGAGTTCAAGCAGCCTATCATAGCAGAACTCGGTAAATGATGCCGAATGAGGCAGCAGAATGCAGTTGGGCGCATCCCACATCGGACTATCCGCTGGAAGCGGTTCAGTCTCGAACACATCAAAACCTGCGCCTTTCAGTCTTCCGCTGTTCAACATATCAACAACTGCCTGTTCATCCACGATGCCGCCCCGGGCAATGTTGATCAGATAAGAACCGGGCTTCATCTTGAGTAGCCTGTCCCGCGGGAACATGTTGCGTGTCGTCTCGTTAAACGGTACTGCTACTGCCACAACATCTGCGGTACTTATCGCCGAATCAAGGTCGTCCGGGCCGCTGAGAGACGAGAGAGATTCGCATACTACGGGCCTTATGTCCACGCCGGCTACCTTCATGTCAAAGCTTTTCGCGCGCCGCGCGATCGCAGAGCCGATCGTGCCCACTCCGATGACACACATTGTCTTGCCGACGAGCGTATCTGTCATGAGCCGCTGCCAGCGGTGTTCTTGCTGAATCTGCCTGTATTCAGCGAGCCTTCGTGTAAGGCCGAGAAGCATCGAAAAGGCGTGCTCTGCGACTGACTCCGCATGCACACCACGCGCGTTTGTGACGGTAGCTCCGTGTTCAATGAGTTCATCATTGAGCAGGAAGCCAAAGCCATGGCATTGTGCGTGCACCCACTTGAGTCTTGAAGCGGCGGGGAGGAAGCCTTCTGGTAGCGCTCTATCAATGGCCATCACCGCATCAAACCTGTCCGCAATAGGCGCGATTTCATCAGGTTTGTAGAATTCGGCGACTCCTGGGAAACGTGCCTCCATCTCTGTTACGAGCCGAGGACCTACAGGGTTAATGATGAATGCTATCCTCTTCGTTGTCATGTAAGTGGTGCGTCTCCTTTCTGTGGCGTATACTGCTGATTCTAGGAACGAGCTCGAAACTCCTTTGGCTGCTCAACACGCAATGTGATGTGGCTTGGTGCGCAGCGCAGTGTGTACCTATTTGGCGGTAGGCGGGAGGTTAGAGAACACGGGTGTTGTATTTACTACACTAGACGCTACAGATGAGAGCTGGGACAGCCATTTGTCCTGGTGCCTTGTCTCATACCAGACAATGCATACAAGGAGGCAGTTTCTGATGAAAGTGGGTTTTGTCGGTCTGGGGATTATGGGAAAGCCGATGACCAAGAATTTGCTCAAGGCGGGCTTTTCGGTCACGGCGTACAACAGGACAAAGTCTAAGGTCGACGAGGTCGTCGAATTAGGCGCAACTGCTGCGGATTCACCGAAAGAGGTTGCCGAACGAAGCGAGGTCATCATCACGATAGTCAGTGACACTCCTGACGTAGAGCAAGTAATTCTAGGGGATCAGGGAGTGATACACGGTGTGAAGCCGGGCTCAGTCGTCATAGATATGAGCACAATCTCACCAAGTGTCACAAAGCAGATAGCAGAAAAACTCGCGGAGAAGCAAGTGGATATGCTGGACGCGCCCGTATCCGGTGGTGAGTGGGGAGCAATTGCGGGTACACTGTCCATCATGGTGGGAGGCCCGCAAGAAGCGTTTAACAGATGTGTGCCTGTGTTCGAAGCTATGGGTAAGAATATCGTGCACATGGGTGCTTCGGGCACCGGACAGATGACCAAACTGTGCAATCAGATCGGCTGTGCGCTCACCATATTGTCTGTGAGCGAAGCGCTGACACTTGGAGCGGCTGCCGGGCTTGACCTTGAGAAGGTATTGAAGGCGATTTCGGGCGGCGCTGCAGGTTCGTGGTCGATGTCAAACCTTGGCCCTAAGGTGCTTAAGGGAGATTTCTCACCTGGTTTCATGGTCAAACTACACCAGAAAGACCTGAGACTGGTGTTGAATGCGGCGAAGGAGTTGTTCGTGGCGCTGCCCGGTACGGCGATAGCGCATCAGTTGCTGGCCGTTGCGGAAAAAGAAGCGGACGGTTGTCTTGGAAACCAATCGATGATAAAACCGCTTGAGGCAATGGCAGGAGTTGTAGCGAGAGCAAAAGACTGCTGCGAGTAAGCCATTCGCTAGATGAAGAAGCGTCACGCAGGCATCGAACGGAGGTGCTTTGTTGCTCATTGGCGTGATGACAAGCGGTGGCGATGCACCCGGCATGAATGCGGCTGTGAGAGCCGTGGTCAGGTCCGCTCTGCATGCCGGACACAAAGTGGTCGGAATTCGCAGGGGTCTGACAGGACTGCTTGCCGAAGACATGTACCGCATGGACATCGGTTCGGTTGCGGATATCATCTATCGAGGCGGTACCGTTCTGCTGACAGGCAGGACTGATGAGTTTAAGACTCCGGAAGGCCAGCGGAAGGCTGTCGAAGCCATACGGCGCAACTCAATAGATGGCCTGGTGATAATAGGTGGGGACGGAAGCATAATTGCAGGACAAGTACTGAAGTCACACGGCGTTGCGGTCAACGCGATTCCCGCGACTATAGACAACGACATTCCGTGCAGCGATGTGAGTGTCGGATTTGACACAGCGCTGAACACAATTTGCAGCGCCGTTGACAAGATACGAGACACTGCCGAAGCGCTTGAGCGCACATTCATCGTTGAAGTGATGGGCAGGAAGACAGGCTTCCTCGCGCTTGCTTCCGGACTCGCCGTCGGCGCCACAGCGATCTTGGTGCCGGAGTACCCTGTTGACTATTCCTACGTGTGCAGCAGGCTGAAGAGGAGTATCAGCCGTAAGAAGAAACACTCGATCATCATTCTGGCGGAAGGCGTTGGTTCTGCCGAGTTTGTCGCGGGCCAAATAACCAGCAGAATGGGCGCGGACATCCGCGTGATCACACTCGGACATGTGCAGCGCGGCGGCACGCCAACGGCCACAGACCGGATTCTTGCCTCAAGGCTGGGAGCCAAGGCAACTGAACTGCTTCTGGCAGGTCAGAGCGGCAAGTTCATAGGTCAGATGAAAGGCCAAATAACTGTCACAGACTTCGCAGAAGTGCTTTCTTGCGGGAAGTGTCTTGACAGAGAAGAGTACGAACTGGCCAACGTGCTTGCCATATGAGTTGTTTTGTGCCTCGGGGGAATCATTGATGCCTGAAGTAGTGATGAGTGTCAGAAGCGAAGAGGGTCTTCACGCAAGGCCCTCTGCGGAACTTGTGAAAGAGGCGTGCCGGTGGCAGTGTGTAACCGAAGTCTGTGCTAACGGTCGTACTGCAGACGCAAAGAGCATCTTACAGGTATTGGCGCTGGGGGCCAAATCGGGAGACCGGCTGCTGATCAGGACTTGCGGTGAGCGCGAAGAAGAGGCGATGCAGTCGCTCGTGGCCGTGGTCGAACGATGCGTGGGTGCTGAGAGATGAAGGCGCGGATCAGGGGAGTCCCGGGTTCTCCCGGCATTGCTGCGGGAAGAGCATGGGTTGTATCGGGCAGTGAACCTCCGAAGAGAACACGCCGCATCAGCCCCGAGCAGGTGGAGTCAGAGTGGTCGGCGTTTAACGCATGTGTTGAGGTGTGCGAGCAGCAACTCGAAAGAGTGAGCAGCCGTGTGCTTGAAAGTGTTGGACCGGCCGAAGCAAGCATCTTTGAAGCTCAGAAGATGATGTTGCTCGACCCGGCGTTTAAGCGGAGCGTGCGCGAGAGTATAGCGCGTGAACTGATTGGGGTTGAGACTGCCGTCAGGCAGGTGACAGACGAGATTGCTGGCACTCTATCACGACTCACGGACCCATACTTGGCTGCACGCGCAACTGATGTACGCGATCTCGCGCGCCGAATTCTGTTCACACTCTCCGGACAAGAGCCCGCCGGGCTGGCGAATGTACCGCCCGGTAGCATCGTCGTTGCTGAAGACCTTACCCCTTCTGATTCTGCCCTTATGGATAAGAAGAACGTGCTAGGGATAGTCCTTGAGTTAGGCGGCGCTGCCTCTCATGCCACGATCATAGCACGCTCGCTCGGTATACCTGCAGTGGTGGGCACGAAGATACCGGTTCGCTCCATACACAGCGGGGAAACTCTAGCGATAGACGGCGCAAGCGGAGAAGTGTATGTCGATCCGTCGGAAGAAGAGCTATCTGAACTGGCTTCTTCGATTGACGTGGAGCGTTATAGAAGTGTGCGGCTTTGGAGTCTCAGAAACCTCCCAGGTCTTACCATAGACAACCGACCGATCAAGATCGCGGCTAACATACACTCAGCCAAAGACATACCTGAGGTACTGGAAGTGGGCGCTGAGGCTGTAGGCCTTTTCAGAACTGAGTATCTGTTTTCAGGCAGGGCATGTCCACCGTCGGAAGACGAACAGTTTGAGGTGTACCGGAGCGTACTCGGGCAGATGAACCCGAAGCCGGTGATCATACGAATGCTGGATGCCGGGGGCGACAAACAGCTACCGTTCTTCGGTAATTCTCTGGAGCGAAACCCGGCGCTCGGGCTACGAGGCATAAGACTTCTGCTTCGCGAGCAGAAAGTGCTTAACACCCAGATGAGAGCGCTGGTAAGAGCTGCGTGTTACGGCAACCTAGGGATCATGTTTCCGTTTGTATCAGGCGTGGAGCAACTGAGGGTGGCAAAGAGTTGTTATGTCCGCGCAAAAGAAGAACTGGAGCGGGACGGTGTGCATACCGGTTCGCGAGTGGACATCGGCGCGATGATAGAGGTGCCTTCAGCCGCGCTGATGGCTTCTGCACTCGCAAGAGAGTGTGATTTTCTCAGTATAGGCACAAACGACCTCATACAGTATACGTGCGCCGCAGACCGTGACAGTCCGGATGTTGCAGAACACTACGATCCATTTCACCCGGCGGTTTTGCATCTTGTTGAACGAGTTATTCGTTCAGGGCACAAAGCTGGTGTATGGGTGGGAGTGTGTGGAGAGATGGCACAGATCTCGCTTGCGGTGCCTGTGTTGGTTGGCATGGGCGTGGATGAACTGAGCGTGTCTTCAGCCAGAGTGCTACACACAAAAGACCTCGTGCGGCAGCTTTGGGCGGATGCACTTCGGGTCACAGTGGAGCATGCGCTCAATCTTGCCACTGCTGTGGAAGTCAAAGAGTTTCTCGAGGAGCAGTTTTCCGGACTACTGGGTGAATAACGACTCATATTTGCTGTGACGAGTTCGAAACGGAGTGATATTATACATTATGTGGTTGTGATAAACATATGGAGGCCGTTTCGTTGAACTCAGACGCTCAACTCATATCAGATACTACGACTCCCGGCACCAACGTGCGCATGAAACTGTGGCTGGCATCACCCATAGGAGCCGCGTTCCTGCTGTCTATGGCTCACGGCCTGAACGATATGTACAATGGTTTTCTGGGGGCGCTGATGCCAGTGCTGATGCAGCACTTCGGGTTCACGCTGGCGCTCGCAGGTGTGCTCGCAGCGATAGGAAATGTGTCTACTTCATTCTTTCAGCCCATCTTTGGCTACGCGCTTGATAGGTCGAGCAAACGGCCCAATATGTTCATTTGGCCCATGATCACCGCGTGTGCGATGTGCAGCATAGGTTTTGTGCCAAACGTGGCTGTCATGGTACCCGTGCTCGTAATCGCGGGATTGAGCACCGCCGCGTTTCACCCACACGCATCTTCGCAGGTACCGTCGCACACATCTTCGGCAGGGCTTGCCATGGCGCTCTTCATATCTGGAGGTACCGTCGGATTTGCCCTCGGGCCGCTAGTATCGCTTTCTGTTGTAAAAGTGTTGGGTCTCAGGGGTCTGTGGGTGCTAGTGATTCCGACCGCACTGGTGTGCATGCTTGCCATGAGGGCAGTACCTCAAAGCAAAGTCACGGCCAGCCCAGGCACCGCGCCTCGCATATCTCTTGCGTTGGATCGCGACAGGATACGCGCCGTTGGGGCCATATGGCTCATAGTCGTACTTCGAAGCACCGTAGGCACGTCGTTTACAGCGTTCATGTCGGTGCACTTGAGCCAAATTGGCTTCCCGCTTGTGCTTATTGGTGTTGGGCTTATGCTGCACACAATAGCAGGGGCTGCAGGTAGTATAGTGGGGGGCTGGCTCTCAGATCGAATCGGTCGGAAGACCGTAATAATACTCGGACTCTTAGGCATAATGCCCGCGTATTTGATTCTTATTCGAAGCACGGGCTCTCTAATATGGCTCATGCTGCCGATATGTGGTTTCCTCATGTCATCTTTTAACCCGGTCACCGTGGTTATGGCGCAACAGATGTTTCCACACAACCGAGGCGCGGCGTCAGGGCTGATCATGGGGCTCGGATGGTCGGTGGGAGGCTTCTTGCTGAGTGTGGTTGGAGCGCTCGCGGACAAATTCGGCCTGCAGACCACGCTGTCTTGGGTGACAGTGCTCATAGTGCCAGCGCTCTTCATAGCTCGAACTCTTCCGGGAAGTTTCATGAAAAAGGATGTTCATCCGGTTAGCCAGTGAGCGGCTTCTATGACCGGTTGCTGTGTGTCTTTGATGCCTCGTACTGATCGAGGAAGTTGTTGAGTCTATCACGCGTGTCTTGAATGACACGCGCCCACGCTGCAAGCAGCTCGTGTCCCGATTCGCTGATGCTATAGACACGGCGTGCAGGGCCACCTTCGCCGGTTTCCCATCGGGATGAAACCATATTGTCTTGCTCGAGCCTGCGCAGCGCTCGGTAGACTTGGCCAGGATCTCGTGCTGCTTCAAACCCTAGCGACGTAAGTCCGTCCATCAATTCGTAACCGTGCGCTGCGTTCCTGGTCAGAAGAAGAAGCAAACAAGGTTCTATGAATCGCTCGATTCTTCCTCCGTCGCAGGTGCAGCTGCCACTGTCTCGAATGCACCCTTCATGTGTCACGCTGTTTTCCTCTTTTCTCGTGCACAAAGCACTGCTTCCATATATCATTATAGCTCAGATTTGCAGCACTTTGCCAAACCGGTTGTGTGCAAACACGTAGAAGATATATCATCGTTGTTAGATTAGACTAGTCGAGGTGATAAATGTGGCTTGCGAAATGCAGAAAGTGGTAGTGGTAGGAGGGGTTGCCGGAGGAGCTACTTTTGCCGCGCGGCTCAGGCGACTTTCGGAGCATGTGCAGATAGTGATGCTCGAAAGAGGACGATACATCTCTTTTGCGAACTGTGGTTTACCCTACCATATTGGAAAAGTGATTCCCGAGCGCGAGCGCCTGCTTTTGCAGACACCAGAAGGCATGCGAAAGCGCTACAACATCGATGTAAGAACAAGACACGAGGCGCTGAGTATTGACCGGCACAACAAGAAACTGCTTGTCAGAAACCTCGACACCGGCGAAGAGTATGAAGAGCCTTATGATGTGCTCGTGCTCTCTCCCGGAGCAAAGCCCCTGAAGCCGCCTTTGCCAGGCATAGACCACCCGCGGATTAAGACGCTGCGAGATATCGAGGACATGGACGGGATAATCCACGAACTAGACAGACTTCAGCACGCCCAGATCAGTGTGGTCGGTGGAGGGTTCATCGGACTTGAGATGGCGGAGAACCTGCAAGCACTGGGTCACCACATCAGTATCATCGAGATGGCCGACCAGGTGATGCCGCAACTCGACCGAGAACTGGCTTCGATACTGCACTCACACTTACGCGAAAAAGGAGTGCGGCTTGTATTATCAGATAGGGTGAGCAGCTTTGAACCAGATGGGGAAGGTGTGCGACTAAACCTCTCCAGCGGCGAGACGGTGCAGGCAGACTTTGTACTGCTGTCTATGGGAGTAAGGCCTGAGTCGCAGCTCGCGGTCGAGGCGGGGCTAGAGTCTGGTCCCAGAAGGGGAATTCTGGTGGACAACACGCTTCGCACTGTCGACCCCAGCATTTATGCGGTCGGGGATGCCGTCGAGATCGCTATGGAGGACGGCAGCATCACGTGGACACCGCTTGCCGGGCCAGCGAACCGTCAAGCGCGGCTACTGGCAGATAG
The DNA here is from genome assembly GCA_964417635.1 of uncultured Pseudomonadota bacterium. Lineage (GTDB taxonomy): Bacteria > Bacillota > Sulfobacillia > JAUYEF01 > JAUYEF01 > CAYQIY01. Next base: position 47,970 of record CAYQIY010000006.1, read on the forward strand.
ACTGTGTGGTAAAGACGTCATATACCGAGGCGCGCAAGGCACGGCCATTGCGAAGGTGTTCGATATGGTCGTGGCGGCTACGGGAAAGAGCGAGAGGGCTCTAAGGACCGATGGCGCAGACGTTCTGTCGTGTGTTACGTTTTCTGGCTCTCATGCAGGCTACTATCCAGGAGCCACGCCTCTCGTATTGAAATTGGTATTCGGAAAGGACGGAAGGCTGTTTGGAGCGCAGGTGATAGGCAAGGCTGGTGTTGACAAGCGGATAGATGTGCTTGCCACTGCGCTCAGGCTTGGCGCCACCGTCCAGCAGATTGCCGATCTTGAACTGGCGTACGCGCCCCCGTTCGGCGGGGCGAAAGATGCGGTGAATATCGCGGGGTATGTGGCAAGCAATATTGTAGAAGGTGATCTCGAGGTAGCTGGCTGGCAGGACGTGCTGCAGCGTGATAGCGGCACGCTGCTCTTGGACGTGCGTGACCGCAAGGAATGGGACGAGGGCCACATTGAAGGAGCTATACACATACCTCTTACAGAACTGAGACAAAGACTTGACGAAATCCCGCCGCAAAGCGAGGTTATAGTATACTGCCGCATGGGGCAGCGAGGTTGGGCCGCAGCTCGTATCCTAGAGCAGAACCAGATCAGAGCGCGTAATCTGTCGGGTGGCTGGGTGCTTTTCAAGCAGGTGATAGATGACCTAGAGGCATCCTAGAAGAGGTAGGGCGCGCAGTTTGGGGCCCGCTGGGATAGCCAGCGGGTCTTTGCTGTTGTGGCCAAGACCATCTCGCATGTTCGCACAGCGATCATCAGGTGCTCGTTGCACAGCATACTCAGATAAGAGGAAAAACAGAGAGTAGAGCGAATACAAGCAAAACTCACTTTACTTAAGGAGGTATAGTTCTTGGTTCAGAAGCGATGCTTTGTGTTGTTCGTGGTGTTATGCCTGGGCATCGGTTTGGTCTCAGGATGTGCCGGTACCCAGCCGACTCAGCCAGCTCCTCCCGCGCCAAAGACTGACGAGCCTACCAAGACAGGCGGCAAGGTGATTGCAGGAACGCCGTACGGCCCTACGACGTTCGATCCCGCATACTGCACAGAAGAGGGCGGAATAGACGTCATGAACCATGTGTTCAATGCGCTCTATAGCCGAAACGACAAGTTTCAGATAATCCCAAACCTTGCGCTGTCTCATGAGAACCCAGACCCGCTTACCTGGGTGTTCCACCTGCGAGAAGGTGTGATGTGGCACGACGATAACGAAGTATTCCCCAAAGGCCAGAGCAGAGAAGTAACGGCCGAAGACGTCAAGTACACGTTCGAGAGAATTCTTGATCCTGAGTCAAAGTCGCCGAGGGTGGGACTGATCTCGCTTGTGAGTAAGGTTGAGGCAGTAGACTCGCACACCGTGAAGATCACCACCAAACAACCTGACGCATTCTTGATCGACAACATACCGTCAGTATACATAGTACCCAAAGAAGCAGTCGAAAAACTCGGTAAGGAAAAATTTGCCCGGAATCCGATAGGCTCCGGACCATTTAAGTTCGTGGAGTTCAAACCAGACAGTCACGTCACCCTCGTTAGAAACGACGCCTACTATGACAAGGCTTATCTTGATGAACTCACCATGAGGGTGATTCCAGACCAAAACGTGCTTCTGGTGTCGCTCGAGACAAATGATGTTCAGGTAAACAAACTGTTGCCTTCTCCTGAAGTGCCGAGAATCCGCGAAGACAGTAGGTTTAAGACCTACCCGAGCCCGACGTATGCGTACAGGTACGCTGCGTTTAACGTCAGGAACCCACTGTTTAGCGACCCGGAACTCAGGCGACTTCTTGCGCTTGCGCTCGACATAGACGCGGGCATAAAAGCGATCTTTCCGGAAGGGGTGGCCGTCCGAGCTTGGGGGCCGGTACCGCCTAACATTGTGGGGCACGACCCAACTCTTGAGGATTTGTGGAAGATAGATCGGAGCAAGATACTCGATGAACTAGCAGCTCTTGGCTGGAAGCCCGGTACAGACGGTATACTTGCGAAAGGAGACCAAAAACTAGAGTTCACCATCAAAGCTCCGTCCCAGGATCCGAACAGGACGAAGTTTGCAGTGATTATCGGTCAGCAGTGGAAAGAACTCGGCATCAAGGCAGAGGTGCAGACGCTGGAATGGGGTACTCTCATCGATGATATGGATAAAGGCAACACAGATGTGTACATCGTCGGTGGGTTTAGCGGTGCCTCGGGTATGATGTTCTTGTTCCACACCAAGAACCAAGGGCCTCCGGGTAACGCGTCGTTCTACTCCAACAAGAGCGTTGATGAGCTGATGGACAAGGGAGCAATCACGGTCGACGTTGCAGAGAGAGAGAAGATATGGAAAGAGGCTCAGCGCATAATCGTAAGCGAGTTCGCGCACATTCCGTTGTACCATGAGGCTTGGTTCTCCGCAACGTCGGTTAAGGTAAACGATTTCTTCCCTTCGTTTAGGTTCCACTCCAGCCAGAACAATGTCTGGCTAACCAAGAACTAGCACACAGACGTAACAATGGTGATGGGTGCCCCGGGCAACCCGGGGCACCTTCGAGAGGAGAGGGACTTTGTGCTGCAGTTCATTGCCAGGCGTCTAATGCTCCTTGTTCCAACTCTACTTGCGATTTCTCTTGTAGTCTTCTTGATGGTAAGGCTGGCGCCCGGTGACCCGATCCAGCTGCTAATGCGTCAGAGCGAGCAGACCGTCGGTACCGAAGAGATAGAAAGGCTTAGGCAAGAACTGGGGCTGAATGACCCACTGCTGGTGCAATTCGGTCGTTTCCTGGGGAGGGCACTGCAAGGCGACCTGGGCCAGTCTCTTTTTACAGGTCAAGATGTGTTTCAGACAATTGTTGAACGCATACCGCCCACGGTGGTGCTAACTTGTTCTTCGATGTTTGTTGCCACCTCAATCGCCATTCCCGTGGGAATCATATCTGCCACACGCCAGTACTCAAAACTGGACTATGCGGCGCTTTCCGGCGCGCTGATCGGTGTGTCAATGCCAAGTTTCTGGCTCGGGTTTATGCTGATTCTGCTATTTAGCCTTCGGCTTGGATTGCTGCCTGCTGCAGGGATGGCTTCTATGAGCCAGGGCGTCGGTACCTTTCTCAGACACCTCGCACTACCCACGCTTACGCTAGGCACAGGACTCGCTGCGGTCATAACGCGACTGGTCAGATCTTCGATGCTTGAGGTCATAAGACAAGACTATGTTAGAACGGCTCGCGCAAAGGGCCTGGCCGAAAGAAGCGTTATCTACAAGCACGCGCTAAAGAATGCGCTGATTCCGGTCGTCACCGTGCTCGGCATGCAGTTCGGCAGCCTGCTTGGTGGAGCGATCATTGTTGAGACGATTTTTGCCTGGCCTGGGATGGGAAGGCAGGCGGTTGCCTCGATAATGCGACGTGACTTCCCCATGATTCAGGGCAACGTGCTATTGATGTGCACTCTGTTCGTATTGGTCAACCTGTTCATTGATATCTTGTACACCCTAATAGATCCGCGCATTCGCGTAGAACGTATGAAATAGGAGCAGCCATGAACACATCATTCGCGCAGTTCTGGAGACGGTTCAAGAAGAACAAACTTGCGATGATCGGATTGGTGTTTCTTGCCATAGAGATAGTCTGTGCCGTATGTGCGCCCCGGATAACTCCTCACGATCCCACCAAACTGGGCTTGGACAAAGTGCTGCTTCCGCCGGGTTCTCCGGGTCACCCGCTCGGTACGGACGAATACGGCATGGATGTGCTCGCACGCTTGCTATACGGCTCTCGTATCTCACTATCTGTGGGTCTGCTTGTCATAGGGTTATCGGTTACCATCGGGATCATAATGGGCTCTTTGGCAGGGTATTACGGAGGATGGGTCGACGCCCTCATAATGCGGCTTGTTGACCTGCTTGCGGCGTTTCCTTTCTTCGTGCTGGCCATATCTATTATGGCGGTGCTTGGGCCAGGACTGTTCAACGTGATGATAGCGTTGGGTTCTGTGAGTTGGATTGGATATGCAAGGATGGTGCGCGGTCAGTTCTTGGCGCTAAAGGAAAAGGAGTTTGTTGAGAGCGCGAGCGCCATAGGCTGTTCTGACTGGCATATAATACGCAGATATCTGGTACCCAACTCATTGGCGCCCGTCATAGTGCAGGCGACTTTGGGCATGGGAGGCGCCATCCTTTCTGCATCCGGACTGAGTTTTCTGGGACTCGGAGCACAGCCGCCGACTCCCGAGTGGGGTGCGATGCTTTCGGCTGGCCAGATATACATAAGGCGTGCACCTCATCTCTCGACATACCCAGGACTCGCCATAATGTTCACGGTGCTCGCGTTCAACTTCATCGGAGACGGCCTGAGAGACTCGCTAGATCCGAGGCTGAAGCAATAGCCTAGCGTATATTGCGTCGCGTTGAAGACACGAGTAGACCTAGCATGAGCAATAGTCCGGCATAGCCTGCGACAGGGTATACGGTACGCACGACTGCCGAGAAGCCGAAACGCGAAGCAACAAACGCCGCCAGCGCAACAAGTATGGCGGCGATTTTGAAGCCCGGCTGGGCCGGGTCTTGTGCGCGTGCCGAAAACCCGTACAGGTTGGCAACAGCTGTGGTATATATTTCGCCCAGAAGCACGATCCCAAATAACAGTTTCGGCACGTCGCCAAACCTCGCGGCGATAAACGCCATGGGTACCTCGTAGTCGAGCACTTCAGGGAGATTGGAGAGCACTGACAGGTGAATCGCCAGAGCTCCCAGCGCAAGCCCTATGCCTCCCAATATGGCACCGCGCATGTTCTTCTGCTTGCTGTTTGCAGCAGCGCCTACGGGAGCCAGCACCGCGGCTGTCAGCAGCAGGTTGTATGAGACGTATACCACGCTGGATAGTGGTAGTGAGCGCACAGGTGCACTGGCGGGGCTGAGCGCTGACGCAACAAGCTGCAGGTTGAGCCCGAAGCGTACCAGACTCGCGAGCGTCAGCAGTCCTACACTTGTTAGCAGTACCGGAACGAACAAGCTTATGGCTGTAATGACTCCCTCCAAACCCCATAATACCGTAATCGTCGTAAGACCTGCCATGACAAGCCCACCTGCCGCAAACGGTAGACCGAATTGCTCCACGAAAATCGCACCTGAACCGGCGATCATGGCTGTGAGTCCGCCGAACAGGAAGAATGTTATTATGAGATCTACCAGCGGATAAAGACCACCCGTCGCGCGCCTGATCACTTGAACGTGCGATGCCGACGGAATGCGTCTTCCGATCTCAAGCATTGTGTACCCGAAATACGCAAATAGCGCGCCCGCAAACACGAGCCCGAGTCCGCCCTGAATTCTGAAGTACCCGAAGAACTGAAGCACTTCCTGACCTGACGCAAACCCGGCACCGACGACGGTGCCTACATATGTAGCCGCTATCTGGAAAGTGGTCACACTGCGACGAGAGATGTTATTGAGCATGAAGGTATACCCCGCAAATGTCAGTCCATTGTATGTTCCCCAGGATTGGCTATGCATATATAAGGGCCGGGTGCAGAAGCGCGTTACCAACTTTGGGAATAGTAGAGCGTTGCGTGGCAGATTATGTTAAGGGGTGAATCAAGTGGCCAATGCTGGCACAGCCAGCAGTACGCACTCTGGTGCTGCTTACCGGCTCCTAGAAGAGAGAGCCACATCCGGCCCGGTCACGATAGCCGATCTCAGCATAACGGTGGTGATCGATCTCGTGGTTTGCTGTGCTGCGAACCTGGAGACGGGCCGTGAGACAGATGCGCTTCGAACCGCGTCTGTCTTCGGCAACATCACCCCCGCAAAACTCGTGGTGACGAAGGGCAGTGATACCATTGAGTGGGATATAGGTTTACACTTCGTCGAGCGAGTACCCACAGATGCCAAGCAGCCTTCCGCGCCCGACCGTGCGAATGGAAACGTTTCGCAATGGAAGGAATCCCCATAGCTCTGTTGAATGTGGCCTGCGTGGTGCGGCTGAGGGGGAGGAGAACACATGCAACCCGAGTTCGCAAGATGGTTAGACCTGCTACGCAAGTATAGGCTGAACGATGAGGCGTTGTTGCATTCGCTTGCGGTAACCGATGTGGCAATGTTCTTCGCACGAGCTATTTGCGACAAAGGCGCCGAAATAGATCTGGATGCGCTTCTTGCAATGTGCGTGTTGCACGACATAGGGAAAGGCGAACTGGCCAAGCAACTCTACCCAGGAGTTGACCATGCGTTGGCGTCTGCCAGAGTGATGCAGAGAGAGGGACTTGCTGCATACGCAGAGCCCGTTAGAAATCACATGGTGGATGCCATTTTGCAGCGCGAGCAGACTCTATCGTGTTGGGAGTCGCGTTTGCTTTGGTACGCAGATAAGAGCACTCTGTACAGGTATATGGGTGCCTCTAGTCGTATGCGCGATCTGATGACAAGGCACTCGAAAGAATCTGATATGATGCGAGAAGTGCTTCCGCTGGCCGAACATCTCGAAGCACAAGTGTATAGCGCGGCGGGCAAGTCTGGTATGAGCACGGCCGAGGTTGCCAGACTGCTCGCCAAAACGCCTGCAGGCTATATTGAACCTGCCGTGCGCTTGGAGTACCGAACCTCAGAGGATGCTGCCCAGGCTGTGGACTGCATAGCTGCCGCAGGCTTTCGAGAGGTGGCAATCGAAAGGGTCGAAGCAGAACGCTTCCTTATAGACACGATCCAGCACGCTGGGTTGAAGATAGTAGCCATAAGAGCGCCCAGTTGTGACATCTTGCGGTATGAAAGTGCAATCGACGATGCGGTCGATGCGTGTGAATTGGCGAGCAGCATCGGCACACCTCTTGTGGTGCTGCCTATCCAAGAATCTCAGCCGTATCACTGGCAGCACTTAATGCAGTATGCGACAACAGTGCACGACCGAAGCCATCAGCGTGTCAAAATAGGCCTAGAACTTAGAACCAATAGCACTGATCACACAGTGCCCGAAAGAGTAATCAAAGAGTTAGGTTCTGGCATCGGTCTGAGTCACAGCCTGGTATACGGTGCTCTTGACAAACAAGCAGGCGTGGCTGAAGCGCTCGTTGGCGTGTATGCAAGTGATAGCGAAGATCATCGCACGAGGCTGATACCCAAAGATGGAAGATTGGACTGGTGTAGTTTTACTCGAGCGTTCGCAAGCGTTCGGCATGAGACAGCATTCATTATGGACGCAGACCCGAGCGCCTACCCTAGTATGGGACTGCGCAGCTTCTACGACAGGTGTTTCTACCGTGCCCAATGGCTGCTGGGACTTTCGAACAGACAGGCGAGCCCTCAAAACCTAGCCATATCGACTTAGGATATGGTAAAAACTCCAAGTGCTTACAAATAATAGCAGGAACCCACCCTGCACGCGTTGAACTGGTGCGTAAGGACGAATCAGTTCAATGCGTCAACGGGGGTCTTGCAAATGTCGCGAACGGCCGAAGACTGGTCACATACGCTTACTCAAGCATACCTTGCGCTGCGCCAGGGCAGAACTGCCGAGGCGGCAAGCGTGTTCGCTAAAGTCTCTATTAAGGCTCCGGCGGAAATAGCCAAAGTGGCCAGGCTTGAGATAAAGACCCGCTTTCTGAACGATCTCGTTCGAAACGATGAATCAGACGCAGCGTTTGTGTTTGAGCGGGTGATTGATGCCTGCTTTCCTCAGGTGAACGGACACGACAAAGAACTATTCCGCCAAGCATCTCGGATTGTGCTTTCGGATCTCGAACAGCAAGGCAAAGTGGTGCTCTTAGGCCCACTGTTCATGACCAAGTATGCATTTCAGCAGAAGAAACTGAAGCTAATAGGGCTGCTGTCTCAGAAAGAACGACGCACGTTGGAGTGGAGCAAGGCGCTGGAGTTCATGGTAGGGAGCAGCCGAGCAGATTTGGTCGGAAAACATGAATGGAAGAAGGCGGCGCGACTGCTGCGAGAAGGTGGTGTGCTGAGCTGCAGTTCGGACAGAGTGAAACTTGGCTGCAGCATGAGCCCGCTTGATCTCGTGCACGAGTGGATGAGTCTTACAAGGCGTCCTGTCAGGCAGGGTACTCCTCTCACACAGGCGATAGGCCACAAGGCAACGCTTGACCGCATGATGCTTGAAAAGGCTTCAGCAGATCCCCGCTTTGTGCTGCTACGTGAGTACCTGTGGCTCAGCACTCTCATGGATGAGATCGAAAGCAAATGGCTTGATGCGCTACGGACGGGCGAAACGGGGCAACATCTTACGCTGTGGCTCGGCGGCGAGTTCAAGGGACACCGCGAGAACAGGGCGTGGGGACCTCCTAAGGAGTTTTGCTCCTACCTCGAATCTCGGCTCGCACAGATCGCTCAAGATTCGGGCTATAGAAGAATCGGGGCGGCAATCTGGGCTGACAAAGAGCGATTCTTTGCACATATCGGGGTCTGGTCAAAGAGACTTAAAAAAGCTGAAGTGAGCATGAGACAGATACGCGAAGACCTCGGACTGAAGGGTTCGGCCGTACACGGCAGTGTATGGTGGCACATTAGACGCCGGATGAACGAAGCCGGTTTTACGCGCATGGGAGATCGTTTTTGGCATGCTGCGCGTATTCAAGACGCGGTTCGGGTGCTCATAGGCTCGGGAACTCCAGAGCCTCTGGGATGGAACGAGTTGATGTCGGCACTCAGAGAAAGGCACAAGATTGAGATTCGTCAACAAGAGCTCAAGCGGCTACTCGAGCAGGATTTGTCCGTTGTGTGCGCTGCTGAAGGCGTGTTCTTGCGCGAAAGACAGGCTACTGTCTGCCAAGTCAAGCATTCCGCCGAGATCGCTGTCGGCGATACCGGCTATGCATCAAGCCCACAAATATGCGAGCAGGTCAAAAAGGATTGGGGCAAGGTTGCGACGCCGTCTACAATCGACGTTGCGCTATGCACAGACAAGCTGTACACGCACATACACGGAGGATGGGCGCTGGCACCCGAATTTGATTGGATCTGGGCCATAAGAGCGCAGATGGCGCCATCAGAACCTGGCGCATGGGCAGACGGGGTTATCGGGTGGGTGCCCGACGAATCTGAGAGTTCGCTTGTAACAGATACTTGGCATGAAGGCCGGGGAGCGCTTCTGCAGGCTGCAACGCTCTTGGTCACGGGCCAGGATGTCTCGAATTCAAGGCTTAGGATATACCCATGCCTGCGCGAGCTTTTCCCGAATGCGCGTTTTGTGGCATCTTTCGGGGACCAGATTCGGTAGAAGCTGTCTCAAGGGGCGACCAGCGCGCCGGTGTAATCCAATTTCCCCTTGGTTTTATGTCGAGCCTCGGCCTGCAGCACGCAGATGAGGTGAAGATAGTGCGTTTGGGAGGATGGCCTCCAGTCTATGAGATAGTACCCACCGGTAAGTTTGACCCTACTATGCGAGACTCGGGCAAGCAGATCGCAGAGAGATTTGTTACCGCTGCCCGCGGCGAGACAGGACTGCAGACGCTGGTTGATGCGGTGTTGGAAACTGCAGGTTGCGCGATGAGTGTCTGCGAGATCTCTGATGCACTCGCTCTCTGTTCGTGTAGGCCAGGGTACCGTGTCTTGCGAGAGCACCTAAGAAAGTACACCTATTACCGAAGAGTTGCCGACGGACGATACCTGATTTGTGTCGGGCGAAGGAGGCAGTATCAGTTGCGAATTGCAGATCTCGAGGACAGAGTGCGGAGCATCAAGCAAGATCTGCGTAAGGCGGAGACGATGGTGCTTGCTTTGCGCAGTGAAAACGCAAAACTGAAGACAGAGAACAGGGGATTCCGCCAGCGAGTGTCTGGTTTAGAACTTGAGAGACTGCGCATCACTGAGAGCCTCAGCTTATCGAGCACAAATGTTGAGCGTCTCAATCAGCAGCTAAGAGAGGCTGAACGTCGCGTGCAGGACCTGGATGAGAGGCTCAGGCAAAGTGAGCATCTGGCAGACGAGTTGATGCTTCACAATAGGCGGCTTCAGACTGAATTGAGACGACCTGTTTGGCGCGTTGTGCTCGACTCAATCATAAAACTGTTTGGCGGAGCGAGCACGGGTGGCAGCCTTTCTGCTTGAGTAATACCAACTGCTCGCTCTTACAGCCTCAGATGGCGGTGCACTGGCACAGTAGGTTTAGTTGTTCATAACTCGGGCTCTGAGAGTCAAGTGCCTTCTGCACCGCCATACAGGCAGCCTCAGGCTTCACACACACACGTCTGGTAACGCATCTGTTTCCACCACTTTCAGCACTCGCACCTCGCGGTCGCCCAGGTTTCGGACTTCTTGTCTCACGACTCCCCTTGACACAAGCGCGGAGAGTACTGCTTGCACCGATGCCTCGGGCAGTGACCTGTAACTTGCGTACGCTTTTGCGGTCGAGCCGAAACTGATGTAAGGGTATTTGGCTTCTCCTTCTCTCATGAATGCGATGAAATCGTGCTCGTCAACGCTGGCTGGCATGTCGAGTTCTTCTACTGAACCGGCGCTCTGGCGCAGCTCCCGGCTGATTGTTCCCCTTGCTGCAAGCACCACCACACGTCTTTCCAGACGGAACCTCAGCCGCGCCGCCACACCGGCAAAGTGGCCGTCGCCTGTTGCCAGCACGTATGTATCTATTTCGGGTCTGTCCAGTATGGTTTGGTAAACATCATCAAGCATGGAGAAATCTACGTAGCTTTTTACCTTGCCTCTAGCCATGACGTTGGGCACGTGCTGCACCTCAATACTCGCAGAACGAAGGTTCGGAATCTCTCTTTCCAGACTGGGTTCCTTGAAGTCTGCAAATGCTCTCGCGTGAACCACGGTGCCGTAAGCTTGTGCAACTTGGATTATCTTCCTGGGGTCGGCGTATGCTCCTTGGTTGTGAAGACCGTAAAACACGTTTTCGTAGTCAATGAAGAGCGCTACCTTGTTTTGAGACTTCAACTAAAGAGCCTCCTTCTACATAGAGTTAAGTGCCTCTTGAATCAATTAACTCTACTTGCGAAAGAGGCGGGCTATGCGTTGGGCCGGTCAAAAACTTGTGTATCACCTAATTGCACAGTATAGGGTGATATAGAGGGGAAACAGGGGCGGTAGTCCGCCCCTGTGTATCAGCCCATCTCTACAAGTTCGATGTCTACTCCGTCTGGGTCCCGGAAGAAGGCCACTCTCATGGGTGCAGGCTTTGCAGCAGGCTCCCGGTGGAAAGAAACACCTCTTGACTTAAGAACTGAGACACTCGCATCGATATCCGGTACACTAAACGCAATGTGTCTAATGCCTATGCCTATACTCTCTGGCGCAGTGGGTCCTGGCTCTTTCCTGTAGATGAGCTCGACCTCAGTGCCGCTTGCGCAAGACAGCATGGCAAGTACAGTGCCGTTCGGCAACTCGCGCCTTGCTGTGAGATTCATTTCGAGCACTTCTGTGTAGAAACGTATCGAGCGTTCGAGATCAGATACGCCGACTCCAACGTGGCACATTGCTGAAAACACTTCAAGACCCCCTCTGTTGTGTAAGCTGGACTCAGTCTCTGCTAGGTGTGGGCGAGACGTGCGGCAGCAGTCTGGACGAACCGGCTGCGCACAGTGCTAAGATTAGCGCTGTGAGCAAGAATGTGGATTCGATTCCGCATGCTGTAGCGGTTACGCCTCCTAGAATGGGGCCAAGACCTCCGCCTAACTGGCTGAACGAGTTGAAGATGCCGAAAGCCCTGCCCCTAAACTCAGCGTTCACGGATTTTGCGGTTACAGCATTCAGCGCGAGCGAGATTCCTGCCAAACTCAGACCTGTCGCAAACCGTAGGCCGCCGAATGCAAATATGTTTCTCACAAATGCCATGGGTACATTGAACAATGCCGCGCCCAGAAGGCCTAGCACGAGCACACGTTTAAAGCCGATCTTATCGCCGCGCTGTGCCCACAGGGGTGCTCCTATCACAGTTGCGACACCGACGAGTGAGTAGACGATGCCTGCTGAAAGCGACGCAGTGTCGGCATGGCCGAGTCTGGCAATCTGCAGACTCAGCACAGGTTGCAGGATTGTAAGCGATGCCTGGATGAACACACACGCGAGCAATATGAGCCTCAACACCGGATTGCTGAAAGCTAGTTTTAGGTCGTTCTTGATGCTTACTCGGCCCAAACTCTTGGGTCGTGCGATTTCTCTCACACCCATAATGGCGATCGTAGTCGCGAGATACGTCAGTATTCCCGCCGCCACGAATGTCTGCCGGTTTCCAAGAAACTGAGCCATTATGCCTCCGAATAATGGACCCATGATGTGTCCAGACGCGGATGCCGTTTGCAGTATACCTAGACAGCGCCCCATCTTATCTTCGGGGCAGTTTGTGGCAATAAGCGCCGTTGATGCCGGGATGAAACCGCTCAGCACACCGTTCATCGCGCGAAGCACCACAAGCTGTTGAGGACTGGTTACGAAAGATTGAAGAATGAATATGCTTCCTATTCCAAACCCCGAGCGGATTATCATGATTTTGCGCCCGTAGCGATCGGCAAGTGAGCCCCAGACCGGAGACATCATGGCGCTGGTGAAAAAGCCTGCCGAAAACATGAGGCCCGACCATGTTTCCACTCCGGTATGCACGTTCAGATCTTGCTGCAAGAAAAGCGGCATAAACGGAGTCACGATCGAAAAACTCATAGATGCAACGAAACAGCCCAGCCAGAGTACGTACAGGTTCTTGCGCCATTGCTCCATATCGAGTGTGTTCACCTGCAACCCATCGTAATAGGCTAGTGTTCAACATAGCCAGCCAAAAACCTCTGATACATCAAAGAGTGACTACCTCCAGAACGCGAGAGAGGGCTCTGCTGAGCCCTCCGGAGTGAGATATGTGTCTGGAGTATTAGCCGGTGAACCTATGGGCACCGATGGTTATCCTGTGGGGTCTTGCCCAAAGCCACGCGTTGGTCACTCTGGCGTAGGCGAAGAAGTAGAGCGCTCCGGCTGTCGGGTCGACTCCTTCCAGCGCCTCTTGGGCAGCCTGGCGAGCCTGGCTTGTTACACGCACTTTCCAGAGCCAGCCGTTCGAAACGGGTTGAAACTGCCCCGGCTGGTAGAGCACGGCCGAAATGCTGTTCGGAAATTGGGCGCTTCTGACACGGTTTAGGATCACTGCACCAACCGCAACCATACCTCGGTAGGGCTCGCCGCCTGCTTCGGCCTGGATCATCCTGGCGAGCAGTTCGAATTCCTCGTTGCTTACGCTGACCGATGTGTTTGTGTGAGTCTGAGACTGCGCTTGGCCGTCTGAGACAGGTATTTGCAGTGATTGCCCGGGGTAAATCGTCGTGCCGACCAGGCCGTTGGCACGCATGATCTCTGAGACGGTGGAGCCGTATTTTTGGCCTATCTTCCAGAGAGACTCGCCGCGCACGACAACGTGGGATGCAGCAGATGCGAGTTGGGCGCAGCCGAGAATAGCCAACAGCACCACAATTCCCAAGAACCTGGATACCAATCTGTTGGTTACCAAGAGCAATGCTCCTTTCTGGTCTACTGACGTCGTAGCCGGCCACGAGTGTGAATTGTACCCGAATAGTACCGGCGTGTAAACCCCAGCTGTTTGGCAGGCTTTCCAATCCAGATCTGGGTGTTTGTCCAATATTGTACGATGGCAGTGCTACGCAGCCGAATTGCCGATGCGGCTGCATACCTCGTGAGCGGCGCATGCAAGCGCGAAACACATCGAATGATGCGCCCAATTGCAGTATCATGACGGGGTTCCATGTATTTCCCCGTTATTCGCACAACGGCGCGTGTTGCGTACACACAACCGAAGGGAAAACGTTGATGCGCACGAAGTATGAGAAATCTAGCATATTGGCGAGGAGGGTGGCACATGCTCGTTAAGAGCCGGGTTTCGGTGATACCTGAAGACATAATCCAAGGATATAACGAAGTCTCGCCAGCCACGGTTGGACACTTCGTATGGTCGGGATACATGCAGCCTCAAATACGCTGTCTTGTGCCGGGCAAGAAGATGGTTGGCCCGGCATTCACGGTGAAGATCGTTGGGAATGACTCAGCTGCAGTGCATGTCGCAGTCAGCATGATAGAGCCGGGAGATGTGCTAGTAGTAGACAGGAGTGGCGACAGGACGTTTGCGTGTATAGGCGGAATAGCTGCAGCCGCGGCAAAAGCGCGCGGAGCAGCGGGCATAATAGTTGACGGACCGGTCACAGATATTCAGGAGATAACAGAACTGGGCATACCGGTGTTTGCCACGGGCCTTTCGGCTGTTACTACCAGGGTGCTGGGCATGTTTGGTGAGATCAACACTACTGTACAGTGCGGCGGAACAGTAGTCGAGCCCGGAGACCTAGTTTTCGCCGACGACAACGGAGTACTCGTCATAAAACCTGACGATGCGGAGCAACTGCTCAGGGCAGCGACACACAAAGAAGCCTCCGAAACTGAGACGCTGGAACGGCTCGGCCGAGGCGAACTACTTGCCGATCTGAGCGGTGCAAGCGCTCTGCTCGATGCGGATGTGTTGTCAATGATCCAAAAACTCAAGGCCAGATGATGTCGGTTAAGAGGCTTTCCACGGGGTGAGAACCGCAGCCACGTCGCTGAGCAAATCGGCGATCGACTCTGCGTGGTTTATGATATCCAGGAATATAACGCCTGCATCTACGGTGCATGTGCCTTCTCTCAGCCTTGCTACGTGGTTCTGACGAAGCGCCTCGGCTGTGTAGAGTAGGTCGTTGATGTCCCTGCTCAAGGTGGCCGCACCGCCGTCGATGATGGCGGGTAGTGACTCAAACAGCCGCTCGCACAGCTTCCTTAGATCTGCTAGTTCTTCAAGCGCATAGTCGCTGAAACTCACGCCTTCTTCGTTCTTCCGCAACGCCAGCCGTGCAATTTCCTCAAGGTGGTCACCCGCGCGCTCGATCGCATTTGTCGCCTGCAGCAGGTCGGAAGACTGTCTGGATTCAGACTGACTGAGCCTGTAGCGCGTCATTCCCATAAGATAGCGTGTGATGTTTTTCTGGTACTCGTTGAGCAAGTTCTCATCATCGTCGAATTTAGAGGCCAGTCGCGAATCGTACGAACTCACCAGTCTAAATGCGAGGTCAGTCATTTCAAGAAGCAACATCTTGGTGTCAGATAGTTCGCGCCTGCACGCGTTCAGGGCCGCGGCTGGCGTTCGCTGCAGTCGTTCGTCAAGGTGGGTTGCTGTGCGCTCAGCGGGCTTGGCTTTGACCAGTCTCTCCAGCAACCGGACGAAATGATGCGTAAAAGGCAAGAATACCAGAGTATTGGCTATGTTGAACATTGAATGCGAGTTGGCGATCTGTCTTTGCAGGTCGGATGAACTAGCCGATGCGAGCCTGACGAACACCGGTAGTATCATGATGGTGATCATCACGCCGATCACGTTAAAACAAGTGTGTGCCCAGGCCACTCTTCTTGCGTTCGCGTTCGTGCCTATGCTGGCAATCTGGGCAGTTATAGATGTCCCGATATTGGTGCCCAACATAATGCAGATGGCACCTGTCAGGTCCATAAGTCCTGCGCCAGCCAGCACCATGGCGATCGCCACTATTGCGGCGCTTGCCTGAACGAGCATAGTGGTGGTAACGCCTATGAGCACAGCCATCACCGGCATGTGGCTCAGGTTTAGCAGCGCGTGACGAAACAAAGCATGCTGTTCAACAAACAGCATGCCTGAGTTGAGTGTCCGGATACCGACAAACATAAGTCCAAAGCCCATGAGTGCCGAGCCCATGTTCGTCAGCCGCTCGTTCTTGCCCATAAGCCGTATGACAAACCCTAAGGCCACAAACAGAAGCGCGTAGTCTGTTATCTTGAATGCCACGAGCTGCGCCGTTATCGTAGTCCCGATGTTGGCGCCGTAGATGACTCCTACTGCCTGAAATAGTGTCATCAGCCCTGCATTGACAAATCCGACAGTGAGCACACTGGTTGCACTGCTGCTCTGCATGAGTGCGGTGAGTCCAGCGCTGACCGCTATAGCCCTGTACGTGTCACCCGTGAGTGAAGCCAGAATTCGCTTCATCCTACTGCCGGCAGAACGCCTAAGGCCATCACCCAGCATGCTCATGCCGAAAATCAGAAATGCGGTACCGCCCAGTAGTCCGAATACAAAGTCTCTCATGAAGAACTGGCTCCTCAAGACCATATGGGTTCTGCTTAGATAAGTTCGGGCAAGACTCCGCTATTCCTTTGTAAATATGCGAGGTGTTTAGCCATACAGGTTGTCAATTCCTGCACGAACTGTCGTTTGTGCTCAGAAGATGTCAACAGGAACTGGCGGTTAACACAGCGAAAAGCCCGGTATATGGCCAAAGGAGGATGTTGCCGGTGTACGCGCATACCGAAGACGAAAGCAGATTTCGCGAGGTTGACACACTGTTCGCGCAGTGGGATTGTATGCAATCTGCGGGAGCTGCTCTGGCAGTAGTCAGAAAGGGCGAAGTCATCTACACTCGTGGATACGGCTGCGCAAACCTTGAATACGATATACCCATCGGCCCATCCACCGTGTTTCACGTGGCTTCGGTGTCCAAGCAATTCACTGCTATGGCGATTGCGTTACTCGCCGATGAAGGTGCGTTGAGATTGGACGACGATGTGCGCGAGTATCTTCCGGAATTACCTGATTTTGGGCATAAGATAACGATTCGCCATCTTGCGCACCACACGAGCGGCCTGCGCGATCAGTGGGAACTGCTGATGCTCGCAGGTTGGAGGCTCGACGACGTGATTACCAAGCAGCATATCATGAAGATGGTGATGCACCAGAAGAACCTGAACTTTGTGCCGGGCTCAGAGCATCTATACAGCAATACGGGCTACACGCTGATGGCAGAAATTGTTGAAAGAGTGAGCGGCAAGACGTTCAGGGAGTTCACCGACTCTAACATATTCCAACCGCTCGGTATGTACGACACGCATTTTCACGACAGCCATGAGGAGATAGTCATGAACAGAGCCTATTCGTACGCCCCGCGTGAAGCCGGGGGCTTTTCGCACAGTGTGCTAAGCTATGCGAATGTGGGCGCCACAAGTCTGTTCACCACTGCAACTGATCTGGCCAAGTGGCTCGTGAACTTCGAGACTAAGGTGGTCGGCAGCCAACCTGTGCACGAGATGATGCACGAGAGATATGTGCTTAATGACGGCAATCCAATCGACTACGCGCTTGGATTGGTTCACTCAACTCATCGCGGGATCAAGATTGTAGAGCACAGCGGTGGAGATGCAGGTTACCGCACGTGGTGTGGAAGGGCTCCTGACCACAGGCTTGGAGTGGTGATTTTATCGAACCTTGCGACGTTCGTACCACAGGCGATGGCGAGAGAGGTGATGCAGATATTCTTGGCCGAACACCTCGAACCCGAATCGGCTGAGCAACCGCAAGATGCAGCCGCGCACGAAGCGGAGTGCATCGACGGCCGCTACCTGATAGGATACATAGGCTCTGTCAGAGTGAGAACACGCGAAGATGGCGTGTACTTCAGCTTGCACAATGGTGGCGAGGTTTTCGGCGAAAGACAGCGCGACGGGGCGTATCGTCTGAGGCTCTTGGGAAGAGATGTGAAGATCAGGTTCTCTGCCGAATGTGCTGTTGTGGAGACTGCAGGCATGAAGATACAGGCGAAGCGCGTTCATGATGTGACGATTTCCGAAGATGCGGCAGGTGAGTATGTCGGAGAGTACTTTAGCGACGAACTTGGTACATCGTACGAAGTAAAAGCATCAGGCAACTCGCTAGTACTAGCGCATCGCAGGCACGATGATGCCGAACTGTTACCCGGCGGAGGAGACCTGTTCTACGCGGACACGCGAGGTTACCCCGAGCTCCGTTTTGTGCGGTCGGATTCTGGCGTGACAGGATTTGCCGTCAACGCCAATCGCATAAGAAACGTGCAGTTTTGGCGTAAGTAGACGCGAAGCGGTAGTAGTGGGCCGAAGAGTGTGCTATTCTTAGCCAATCAGTGGATGCACGGATGTGTTGTACATGCTCATTACAAGGATAAGACACGTGCTCAGCACTCTCAGGAGAGATTTCGATACTGCTCGTGAACCGAGCTCAGAACTCGAGAGATCTGAGCGCAATATAAGGGTCAACATATATCATGGCATAGTCTCGATCATGTCGCTTAATCTTGCCGCGCCCTTTATGGGTATCTTTGCCGTGAGGATGGGAGCATCCGATTTCCAGGTAGGGTTGCTCTCTTCTGGTCCGGCGCTCGTGAGCCTGCTTTCAATGATACCCGGAGGCAGGCTTGTTGACCGGCACCCTGCAAAGAAGCGACTGCTTATAAAACTGGTGCTTGCACAGAGGTTTTTCTACCTGCTCTTGTCCACGATACCGTTTTTTGTCCCCGACCGTCGGGCGTGGATGCTCGTGTTCTGTGTGGCGCTCATGAACATGCCTGCATCAATCGCGAATATTGGGTGGCAGGCGTTTATTTCCGGCCTTATACCTGCATCAAGACGAGCCGACGCCTTTGCCACGAGAAACAGGTTGATGAACCTGACGGGCACAGTCGTAGTGTTGCTTGTTGGTCGCACCATAGACATTGCCGGTTTTCCATTGGGATACCAGCTCGCTTTCGGTGCTGCGTTTCTTATGGCAATAGCAGAGGTCTGGGTATTCAACAAACTTGATGACTCACAGATGAGGCCCCGAGAGCAAGTGTCTTCGGCTGGGCAGATGCGTCCGCAACAACGCGCAAGCAATCTTAAGGAAGTGCTGAGTCACAAACCTTTTGTGCGGTACACGCTTGTTTCGATAGCCTTCTACCTCTGTTGGCAGATCCCATGGCCGTTATTCACGCTTTATCAGGTGAGGGTTCTTGGAGCCAATAACTTATGGGTCAGCCTGCTAAACTTGGCGAACACAGGAGGCTCTCTCGTCGGGTACGGTTTTTGGGCGAGGCAGATGAACAGACATGGTAGCATGAGGACGCTGTTTCTATCGAGCCTAGGCATTTTCATAGTGCCGATGGTGTATGCTTTTTCAAACAGTCTTGCCACAATCACGCTGTTCAACCTGATGACGGGAGCCATCTTTTCGGGCGTGAACCTGGCACTGTTCAACGCGCTGTTGGAGGTAACCCCTGACGGCCAGAAGGCAACGTACATAGCGTATTACACCACCGCAGTTAACAGCGCAGCCATAGCAGCCCCCTTGATAGGCGTCGGACTGCTCAACGTCTACGGATACTTCTGGGCTTTTCTGATCGCGGCCGCGTTGCGACTGGGAGGTAGCTTGTTGTTTCTTATGGTCAGCAGCATTGAGCAGCGTGAGTCCACTATGTCTCAGGCACCTACTCACACACAGCAATAAGTGCCTCAGGTAAGCGGATGGTCTCTTGCACAACTCAGTCCCACAACTTTTCGAGCAACGTTCCCGGGTAGTACATTGCCAGTATCTGCTCGGCGCTCTGGCCCTCGAGCGCGAGTCTGCGTGCTCCCCATTGCGACATCCCGACCCCGTGTCCCCAGCCCTTTCCTGACATGTGCACCGTCTGTTGTCGCAGCTCGACCGAAGTGAGTAGGGTCGACTTCATCCTGTCGGGGCCCAGGATGCGGCGTATCTCAATTGCTCGAACGTGTTTTGAGCCGACTACGAGCGTAAGTGCACGGCCAGAAGCGCCCGTAGAACCGATGGAAATGCGCGAGAAACTGCGCACACCTGCTGCTCGCGCGACTTCTCGCACGCTGAAGGTAGCAGTCCATTCGTCATGCGGCGAGTCGCACGGACCATCGTTGATGACTGTTAGATATGGAGTCGGGGATCCCGAAAAGCCAAGTCCTTCTTCCGCCGTTGCAGTTCGGCCTCCTGAACATGAGTGGAAGAACGCGTGTACCATGTGTGCACTATGGGTCAGCACCATGCCACGCGTGTCTGCCACTGCCTTCTTGACGGCGCTGTTTATCTCGGCGGGTTTGTACGCCTGGAACTCGGTAACGTCTGTGCTGGCGTCTGTGCCGTATCGCGAGCGCTGGCCAGAGACAATCATCCGCATGATGAAAGTCCTTGCAAGTATTGCCTGTGCTTTGAGCGCTTCTTCCGGCCAGTTGTTGGGCATCTCCCCGGCAACCACACCCTGTACATACTCTTCAACGTTGAGATATTGAGTTCTGCGTTGCGGAACGATCCTGAGGCTTATCGTGGGTTCGGGTACCGGTCCGTGATACTCAGGCACGGGCCTCAGAGGAAGGGGCGCTGGCCTGAGGTACGGCGCACGCTGAGCAGAATGAAGTAAGAATGCCATCAGCAAGAGACCGGCTGACCCTAGCGCGAGTGCCTTACGGTGGTCTTTGTTGCGTAGTAAGTGCTCCACACACGCTTCGATTCTGGCTCGATACGTCTTGATTGTGGCCAGGTAGTGTCGTGCCATCTGATCAAACGAACGCATACGTCTCAATTCACCGCCACCTTCACTTTAGGCCGAAGTATGCAGCCACGGCATCAGCGAACAGGCTAATGCCTCGCATTGCGGATTGCTGTGTGTTCGTGTGCGCGCCCGCCTCAATTAGCACCGCAAACGGTGAAAGGTCCTGGTTGTAACTGCCTCGCCCGAAGTAAATGCCCAGCATGAGCCCGGGGTGGAGTGTGTTGCCTATGTCTGTCAGCGATAGCGCAAACGCCCTGTTTGCCGCGTAATGAGGGTTCTGCCTTCCCACCACCAGGCGAATCCTGCTTATCGGTACGCCGCCTACTTCTCCAGCATAGACGTGCCAGGGAGTCGCGTCTCTGTGCACGTCGAACATCGCCGCAGGTCGTTGCCTCAGCAGCTCAAGCGCAGTTCTACGAGAACGGATGTACGCGCCTCGGTCGTGAGGGTGATGAAGCGCGTCAGACTTGTGGACGGTAAAGCCCAACGAACGCAGCTGCGCCGCAAACTCGTCCCCGACTGCGTGGATGCCACCGGGACCGTCATCTATACTGTACGTACCCTGCGTTGGCACATAAGACTCATCGTTGTGACTATGGTAGATGGCAACGGGTCCAGGCGCGCGCACAAGCACAGGCGGAATCTTGGGTAACTGCATCTCCTGAACCATAAACTCGTGGACTTCAAGGCTCGGGTCAATTTTACCGCGCGAGACCGCCCACGCGGTCTGTCCTCGGACGCTGAATACGCGGTACAGTGTGTAGTCTTCGGCGAGGTACTCATCGCCGCGGAACACCTGCCATCCTACCATTGTAATTGGGTTTCCCGCCCGGTCGTAGATGCTATGTACTCGGTTGCGCATCGGTTCTGTGGAAGGAAACTGACTAATTGTGTTCGCGGCCAGCAGCGCAACGGCCACGCTAAACGCGGTTATGCCTGCGCCCAGAAGGTTCCTACCAGAGGCGGGACGTGAAGTTCGAGCGCGTCGTGATCTCAAGAACTCGAGCGTTTCTCCAAACACTTCACATAGAGCCACTGCCACTACTGCTGCAATCACCACGGTGTCGAGCACCCCGGCGCCGCCTATAACCACCTGGCTTCCTTGCCTGCCCGCAAGCGCGTTCTGCACGCCGCTTGCGATGTCGGCAATGATCACGCCCGAGATGCCTGCTATGAACGCCGAACGCCGGGAGCGACCGGACAAGTACCCGACAGCTGCTGCAACCAGACCCGGTGCCCACACCGGATCGATGTCTACAGGCAACGACTGCCTGAGGCCGGGCTCAGCCGGCAAAAACCTGTGCATCATAACGAGCACTGCGCCGGTGATGAGGGCGGCCAGTGTGCCGCGGATGCGTTCGCGCGATGTGTCCGCTGTGGCCACAAGATAGATTGCAACGCCAGCCGGCACGATAGCGCCGCCTACGTCAACGCTCAAGATACGTCCGAGCGAAATTGCAGGCAGAAAAGAGCCTGCTACGAACGCTCCCAGGATCACCAGAGCCTGGGCATTGGAAAGCCGCATTCTTGCCAGCACTCTTTGAGTTACGCCCAAGAACACGAGCAAGATTAGCAAAGAAAGTGTGTATACTCCTGGTGGAACTGCAATCGCCATGGGACTTAGCTCCTCGACTGCTCTCTCGGCGTGGTGTTTAGTATGTCCGGAGTCTAAGATCTCAATGAAACACGTGCGCATGTACTTACCAACAGTCTTGTGCGCTCTCTTTACGTCATTCGGAAGTGGCTCCGACAACCTGGCCGAACAGGAAAAGTGCTGGTCTCTAAGGAATTGGTACAATAGGCTAGCGTGATGCACTGATCTCGGTGAATCATCCTTGCGACTATCTAGAAGGGGATGTGTTATTGTGGCCGGACATCGTGAGCTAACCGATCTGACAGCCACGCAAGCAGTTGCAGCGCTGCGCAAGAGAGAAGTATCGCCTTTGGAGATGGTTGAGGCTGTGCTGAGCCGCATCGACGAGACGGATGACAAGATAAACGCGATCCCGACGGTGTGTGCCGAAATGGCGCGCGAAAGAGCACGGAGCCTTACCGACAACCCACCTGATTCGGGCAACCAGTTTTGGCAGCTCGCTGGCTTGCCGATTGCGGTAAAAGACCTTGTTGACGTGAAGGGTGTTCGTACGACCTACGGTTCTCCGCTTTTTGCAGAGCATGTACCTGACCGCTCCAATTATCTTGTGAGTACGCTGGAGAAACGAGGAGCAATAGTAATCGGTAAGTCAAACACGCCAGAGTTCGGGGCAGGGGGGAATACGTTCAACGAAGTGTTCGGCGCCACCCGTAACCCCTGGAATCTGAAGAAGACTGTGGGAGGATCGTCAGGCGGCTCTGCGGCCGCTCTTGCAGCAGGCCAGGTGCATCTGGCCACAGGCAGTGATACCGGAGGCAGTCTGCGTATACCGGCCAGCTTCTGTTCGGTTGTGGGGTTACGCCCAAGTTCTGGCAGAGTGGCGCGCGGCCCGACTGCACTGCCGTTTAACTACCTTTCTGTTGAAGGGCCGATGGGTAGAAACGTGCCTGATACAGCGTTAATGCTCGATTCGATGACGGGCGCGCATCCCGGAGACCCAATCTCGCTGCCCGCGACAGAAGACTACTTGCGAGCGCTTGAACATAACCGCAAACCTAAGAAGGTTGCCTTCAGCCGCAACCTTGGGATTACGCCGGTCGACCCGGAAATAGCACGAGTCTGCGAGCAGGCTGCGCTTCGCTTCGAACAGATGGGTGCCGTTGTCGAAGAAGTGCACCCCGACTTCAGCACCGCAAAGCAGGTGTTTCACACGATGAGGGCGTTCGTGTTCTCAACCAGATTCGCACCGCTCGTGCGCGAACGACGAGACGAGTTTAAGCCTGAGATTATCTGGAACGTTGAGCAAGGACTCAAGCTCACGGTAGAGCAGCTTGCATGGGCGGAAAATGAGCGCACTCGGTTGTATGCACGAATGGTTGAGTTCTTCGAGGAATACGATTTGCTGTTGTGTCCGACAACCATCGTGCAGCCGTTCGACGTAGAGACTCGATACGTCACCGAGGTGGCAGGCCAGCAATTTGACAACTACATAGACTGGCTCAGCATAACTTACGCCCTGACTCTGACCACGCTCCCGGTGCTGTCACTGCCCTGTGGGTTCACCTGCTCAAAGCTTCCCGTGGGGTTGCAGATGGTAGGAAAGCCACGAGGCGAGTCTGAGTTGCTTGCACTGGCGTACGAACTTGAGCAGTTACTGGGGGTAAGCAGCCTGCTTCCGGTGGATGTGAGTTGAAGAGCCCAGAAAGTGCTGCACTCACAAGCAACAGCCCCTGGACCTCGCCAGGGGCTGTTGAAATTGGCCTGGAGTTCGCTGAAACTACCTACTTGTTCTGCCCGCCTGCATCCCTGGGCTCGCAAAACCCTGGCCAGTGGTAGTATCAGTTGAGACCTGGGGAGGAACAGTGCCTTGCGCCAGGCTCTGTTCTGCGAGAGCTATCATTCTTCGAACCATGTGACCGCCAACTGCTCCGTTCACCCTAGATGGTACATCGCCCAGATATCCGCGGTAATTCTGTATTCCTAGTTCAGAAGCAACCTGCCACTTGAACTGCTCCATAGCCTGGCTTGCCTGCGGCACCACGTGTGTATTCGACCTCTGTCCTTCGGCCACTTAGAAACCCTCCTCAGAGTAAGCAAATCGTGTATATTAGGATGCCGTTCTTCAAACACCCGATGCTGGTGTTTTTCTGGGGATGCAACCGTAATCAGCCAGAGAGTCATCCTCGGGCTGTAGCCCCTGATCTTGAGCCGACCTGGAGTCTGGCCAAGGCGCGAAGAAGCGCTGCCTCTGCTCTTGTGTCGGCTTCGTTGGCCTGGCTTAGTCGCGCTAAAGCACGCTGTCTGGCTGACTCCGCTCGCGCGGCATCAATTTCGCCTGGGTACTCAGCGCTCATCACCAGCACCCGAGTCTCCTCGGCAGTAACATGCAGTATGCCCGAGCCCGTTGCTATCAGCACTTGTCGGATTGACGAGCGAATCTTGAGGATAGAGGGTAATAGTACGCTCACGAGTGGCGCGTGTCTTGCCAAAACTGTTATGTACCCATCATGAGCGCGAAGGCTAATCTCGGTTACATCTCCGGAAAACACTGTCCTTTCCGGCGTGATGACTTTAACCAGAAACTCCGGCTTGGTTCGTTCCAGTTTTCTCGGTGGCCTCCTTTACCGAGCCTATCATGTAGAACCTGTCTTCTGGCACGTCGTCAAGGTCGCCGTCGACTATTCTGGCAAACCCCTGCACGCATGACTCACGGTCAACGTATCTGCCCTGAAGCCCGGTAAATGATTCTGCCGTGAAGAACGGCTGAGTCAGAAATCGCTGCACTTTGCGCGCTCTTGCTACCTTGAGTCGGTCTTCCGGTGACAATTCGTCAAGCCCCAGGATTGCGATGATGTCTTTTAGCTCCCGGTATTTCTGTAGTAGCATCTGTGCTTCACGCGCAACTCTGTAGTGCTCTTCGCCGACAACATCAGGCTCAAGCGTCTTTGAAGACGACTCGAGTGGTTCTATTGCCGGATAGAAGCCCATCTCGGCGACCTGGCGCGAAAGCACAGTTGACGCGTCGAGGTGCGCGAACACGGCGGCCGGAGCAGGGTCAGTTATATCGTCTGCCGGAACATACACTGCTTGTATGGACGTAATCGAGCCTTTGCCAGTTGAAGTGATGCGTTCTTGCAGCATTCCCACTTCAGAGGCAAGAGTCGGTTGGTAACCCGCTTCTGCGGGCAGCCTTCCAAGAAGCGCCGACACTTCAAGCCCTGCTTGGATGTAGCGAAAGATATTGTCGATGAACAGCAGCACATGCTTGCCTTGCTCGTCGCGAAAGTATTCGGCCATGGCTAGAGCGGTGAGCGCCACCCTCATGCGGGTTCCCGGAGACTCGTTCATCTGGCCGAACACGAGCGCGCTCTTGTGGAGCACGTTGCTGCGACCCATCTCAAGCCAGAGCTCGTTGCCTTCGCGCGTACGCTCGCCTACTCCGGCAAATACAGAAAGCCCTCCGTGTTCTCTGGCTATATTGTGGATCAGCTCTGTGATGAGCACTGTCTTTCCCACCCCAGCGCCGCCGAAAAGTCCCACCTTGCCCCCGAGCAGATACGGACACAGAAGGTCGATTGCCTTTATGCCTGTTTCAAGCAAGTCAGGGGATGGGCTCTGCTCGACAAAAGAAGGCGCCTTGCGGTGAATTGGGCGACGCTCGCTCGCGTCTATGGCAGGCCCTCCGTCAATTGGCTCGCCGAGTATGTTGAAAACTCTTCCGAGTACGCATTCTCCCACCGGAACGCGGAGAGTGCCGCCGCATCGCAACACGCGCATATCTCGTCTGAGTCCTTCTGTCGTCCCGAAGAGTATACATCTCACCCTGTTATCGCCGAGGTGCTGCATGACTTCGCCCATAACACAGCAGTCTGATGGCTCTCCCTCGTGATTGGGGCACACACGTATTGCTTCGTAGAGCGAAGGCACATTGGCGGTATCGAATTCGATGTCCACAACCGGCCCGGCTATGCGCCTTATGCGTCCTTCGGATGACGACATCTGCGAAAACTCGGCCATTCTAAGATTGCCCCCTTCCGGCAGCTTCTACGAGTTCCCTGGTTATTCGCTCCCGGCGATGCCGATGGTACTGGCATCTCAGATGTTCCAGTATCTCTTCGGCCTTGTGCGTTGCCTGATCCATGGCCAGCACGCGAGCAGCTGTTTCGGACGCAAGAGACTCTGCCAGAGCAAGGCTTACGGCTCCGAACACGATTTCCGGCAGCATCAGCCTGACCGCATCTTCGGCCGAAGGCTCCCATATACTCTCTCGCAGCGATGAGGTGGCATCCCCTGGTTTCGGGGGAATCAGCGGAAGCAACTCAGGTAGGTGTTCAACGCTTGAGACGAACTTGGTGAAAGCAATTACCGAACGCGTACCGGCTACCGTCCACGCCTCTAAGGCTGCAAGCGCGACATGACGGGCGACTTTTGTGTCAATATTCTCGACCGCACTCAGTTGCTGGAAGATGCTCAGTCTTCGTGACTCAAGCGCGTTGCGCAACTTGCTCCCCAAGCAGAGAAAAGTGGGTCGGTGCCATTTTGAACCTTCCGCTAGAGCGGCTCTGGCTATGTTAGCGTTGTACGGCCCCGCAAGCCCCCTGTCTGATGAGACAACTACTATCAGGATGTCGTGTGCTTCGGCATCGTTTCTCCCTGCGATACGCCGAAGTGCGTCATCGACCAAGCGGCTCGGCGCGAGCGCGAATGGCTCTGTTTGGTACTCATAGAACACACGTGCCTGGCTTAACGCTTCGCGGCAGTTCTTAAGCCTCAGACTGGACACGCTCTTCATCGCTTGAGTGATGCTCACCGCTGTTTCCACGGCCGTGATTCTCGAGCGAAGCTGTCTAGTGTTGTTCGTCATTTTCGTCTCCTATTGTGTGCCTATCTTTGGCCCACCGCCGAGAGTATGAGGCGATTGCCGACGAAAGTGCGCTGCGTATCTGGGGGGACCATTCGCTTGAGGCGATCTGCGCTAGCAGAGCATGATGGCTTGAGCGCAGATATGCTTGTAGTCCCGCCTCATATTCACCCACATCGTCGGGGGTCATTTCGTCTAGGTAGCCGTGAACTGCCGCATGCACAATCGCCATTTGAAGCGGCATCGGCACCGGGCGCAGTCTCGGTTGCTTGAGTATCTCTGTCACACGCTCACCGCGCTGCAGACGAGTACGCGTAGATCTGTCAAGTTCAGAAGCAAACCGAGAGAAGGCGCGCAGTTCTCGGTATTGAGCCAAGTCGAGACGTACCCTTGACGCAACCTCGCGCACAGCAGGCGGCTGCGCGGCACCGCCCACTCGAGACACCGAAAGTCCAACGTTTATCGCGGGACGCACTCCTGCAAAGAAAAGCTCAGATTCGAGGAATATCTGACCGTCGGTAATGGAGATCACGTTTGTGGGTATGTAAGCAGAGATGTCGCCTGCAAGCGTTGTAACTATAGGAAGCGCAGTCATCGAACCTCCGCCTCTTTCGTCAGTGAGCTTTGCTGCGCGTTCGAGAAGGCGCGCGTGCACGAAGAATATGTCACCGGGGTATGCTTCTCTGCCAGGCGGGCGGCGCAAGAGCAGCGATATGCTCCTGTACGCCACGGCGTGCCGCGATAGGTCGTCATATACTACAAGCGAATGCCCTCCTTGAAGCATCGTGTGCTCGGCTATCGTGCAGCCGGTATACGGCGCTATGTATTGCAGCGCCGGCGGATCTTCGGCTGTAGCGGCTACGATAGTCGTGTACTTCATAGCGTCGGCTTCTTCCAGCGTGTTGGCGAGTGACCTAAGCGCAGACATCCTCTGTCCTATGCCCACGTACACGCAGCGTACATCCTTATGCTTCTGGTTTATGATCGTGTCTACGGCAATGCTGGTCTTACCGGTTTCTCTGTCTCCAAGAATCAGCTGGCGCTGACCTCGTCCTATGGGCACAAGCATGTCGATCGCTTTGATTCCGGTTTCAAGAGGTTCACGCACGGGCTGGCGCTCAGCGATTTTCGGGGCATCAGATTCTATGCTCTTACGGGAGTCTTCTTGTATGTGTATGCCGCCGTCAATCGGATTGCCGAGCGCGTCAACGACCCTACCGCATAGCGCGTTCCCAACTGGCACGTCAAGCACGCTTCCTGTACGCCGCACCTCGTCTCCGGCGCGAACGAGGCTGTCGTGACCTAGTATCACAACGCCTGCGCCGTCCTCATCGAGGCTCTGCACGATGCCCGCCATGCCATCTGCTAGATGCACGAGCTCCCCGGCTACGGCGCCGGTCATACCGTAGACTCGTGCCACACCGTCGCCGACGCTTGCCACGGTGCCTGTTTCAACCGGCGAAAGACCGGGTGTGAACTGTCTTAACCTTTCGAGGATCACATCTGCGACTTGGTTATAGGACAGCCTTGCCACCTACTTCGTTAATAGACTTGCGAGTCGACGTAGCCGACCCAACATGCTCGCATCCCAAAGCACATCTCCGATTCGGATGATAGCACCTGCAAGCAGTGTGCTGTCTGTGGCGTAACAGAACTCGAGCCTGTCTTCGGTAGTGCGCTGCAGACTGTTTTCAAGCCTGGTTCTGTGCACATCATCGAGTGGATGAGATGACACAATCTGTACTGTTGTCGTGCCGCGTACCATGGCGCTGAACTTGGAGGCCACATCAACAACACTCGATGCACGCCCGTCTGCTGCAAGCAGCCAGAGCACGTTGGCAAGCGCTTCAGGAAGATCTGCCAGCGCATCGCGAAGCACGTCAAGTCGCTTAGATCCCGAGAAGTTGGGTGAATGCATCACTTGGCGCATAGCTCCATGTCGAGCATAGTCCTGCGCAAGCCTCGAGAGCACCGAAGATACGCATTGGTGATGCTCTGCATCTGTCGCTCGAAACAGTGCATGTGCGTAAGATCGGGATGTGTCTACTGCCGTCCACCTCGCGATGTGAATTGGCTTTCAAACTCGTCAAGCAGCACCTGATGGTCTTGCCTGTCGACCTCTCTAGCAAGCACTTGTTTGGCTGCTGCGAGCACTATGTCGGACAGCCTTGACTCTAGATGTCTCACCGCCTGCTGCTCGACCTGCAGCGCCCGCTCCTCGGCGTGCTGCACGATGCGCAGAGCGCGCTCTCTTGCCTGCAGAGATTCCTGGTTGCCGTACGAGCGCGCCTCGCGTTCCGCTTGCTTCATGATCTGTCTTGCGCGTGAAGACACTTCTTGCAGCGCCTTCCGTGCCTTCTGCCTGTCGTGTGCAGCTTCAGCGAGCAGTCTCCGCTGCTCTTCTCTCGTGTGCTCTAGCTCGAGTTCACGCTTCTTAAGCGCTGCGCTGACAGGCTTGTACATGATGCGCGTTAGAAGCGCCATTAGCAGCAAGAAGTTGGCTATCTGCGCTAGGAAATCAACAGGTGAAAACATGTGACTCAGCCTGTCAGCCTGTTGAGTAGTGGCAGCGCGATCACGAATAGCATGAATAACGCAACGGCTAGCGCATAGATACCCGTCGATTCAGCGATGGCGTCGCCGAGAATCAGGGTTATGCGGATCTTGTCTTCTGCTTCCGGCTGCCGGGCGATTGCTTCTACTGCCTTGCCCGTAGCGTAGCCCTCGCCAATTCCGGGGCCTAAGCCAGCTATCATGGCGAGTCCTGCACCAATAACTGCAGCCGCAATGATCACAACCGAACCATCAATTGGCAACTTGCGTATTCCTCCTATCGTCTTGAGATTCAGCGATGTAGGCAACGCTCAAGATGGTAAACACAAACGCCTGTATGAGCCCAATGAATACCGAAAACCAGGCCATAACAGGCACAGGAACGAGCCAGGGTGCGAGCATTATTGCCACGCTGGTTAGGATGGCTCCGCCGACCATGTTGCCGTATAGCCGAAATATGTGGCTAAGTGGCCTAGACAGGATGCTTATTAGGTTTAGCGGAAGGAGCCACCAATAAGGCTCAAAGAACTCGCGCGCAAACCGTGAGAAACCTTTTGTGCGTACAGAGGTGAAGTGTGCAACCGCGAATGCACATGTGCCCAATGCAGCAGGTGTTGCCAGATCCTGGGTGGGCGGGGTCACGCCGGGCAATACTCCAGAAAGGTTGGCTGCGCCCACAAACAGTGCGATGGTTGCTATGAACGGTACATAGCCTTTGGCAGTCTCGCCAATCATGCCTTCGGTAAGAGCGGTTATGTACTCTACGAAGACTTCGGGCAAAAGGTACACTCCTTGTGGTTCTTCAATCCGTCGGCAGAGTACCAGGGCGAGCAGCGTGAGCACTGCCATGACACCCCATGTGGTAACGATTGTGCTGGATATCGGGATACGTCCGATACTGAGTAGTATACGAGTCTGGGTCACCTGGCCAACTCCTTTGCGGGTTCTTGGATTAGACTCCGCCGTATGCTCATGTTTGAGAGCGCTACTCCTACCAGTGCGGCTGCGAAAGCGCGTTCAGAACACAGGAGTGTAAGAGACAAGACTACACCTAGCGCGAGCATCCTGCACACATAAGCACGCAAGGCGAGTGAACTTACGCCACTGGGACGTGCGCACAGCAGCGAGTCCACGCTTGATGCGATGTGCCACAGCATTGCCATGGCTGTGAGCCCTCCTAGTGCGAGCGAAAGCGCGACCGCAACGTCGGTGACAACGAGTGTTGCCAAAGCGGCCGCGGTAAGCACTGGTACCGTTTTGCGTAGTGCTCGGTTCACAAAGAGGCGCGTGTGCTTCGTCAACTGCTTGGACCTCCTTTGGCAGACTTGTCAATAACCTTGTATGCGGCAAGCAGCCCGAGTGCAAATCCGGCTACCAGAGAGAGCGGAGCCATCAGGCGTGTCCCCAGGTAGCGGTCGAGCCAAGAGCCCAGCAGCGCTGAAAGCATGCACGGCGCGACAACTGCCAGCCCTACCTGGCTCAGCAGTCCGAGGTTTTTGAACACTGCCCGGTTACGAGGTTTCAACTTACCGCATCTCCGCTCTTCTGGAAAACCAAAAGGAATGTACGCATATTGTTGCTCAAAAGTGATTGCAGAATGCTCAAACAGAGGATAAGCGTAAAGCGACGAATAAGTTCTGAGTATCATCCGGGCATGACAGGAGTGAACGATCTTGGCCGAACGACTGCTATTCTCGCGGCTCGAACGAGAACTCGAGCTGCGCGTGCGCGAGTTCGAAGGTGTAGCAGCCATAGAGGTGAGAGACCTTGCGACCGGCAAGGTGATGAGCGTAAACCGTGAAGTGCTTATGTCTGTGGGTTCTTCCATCAAGATACCTGTTCTTGCTGCGTTCTACCTCAAAGCTGCACGCGGCAAGATCGACCCTCAAGAGATGTTCTGCGTTGAGAAGCGCCATCACACCGGTGGAAGCGGCATTCTGCAGCAATTCGATCACGCCGCACACATCTGCTTAGAGGATATCGCCACGCTTATGATAACGCTGAGCGATAACAGCGCAACGAACATACTCATAGACCTTATCGGGTTTGAGAGCGTGAATCGCTTGCTTTCGGAGCACGGACTGACAAGAACAGTACTTGCGCGTAGGATGATAGACAACGAAGCCGCTGTGCACGGCAAAGAGAACGTGTCTACCGCGGAAGAAGCGGCACAGCTTATGGAAATGCTGTACCGTGGGACTTTTGCGGACGCAGATGTGTGCGACAAAGTGCTTAGGGTTTTGAAAAAGCCGAAGCAGACACCTGTAGCAAGGTATCTACCGCAAGGTCTTGAACTGGCTACTAAGACCGGAGCACTTGACGGCGTCCGCTCAGAATGGGCGATAGTCTACCAGGAACGGAGGCCTTACGTCTTTACGTGTATCACGAACTACTGTGTTGCAGACTCTGCAGACGAGTTCATAGCTCAGGTTTCGCGGGAGGTGTACACTTGCTTTTCGGTACTCAACACGTCGACCGAATTCGGGCGGAGGCTACCACTTGAGTGCTTCCATCACGAGACTCAGAACACTCGGTAGAGTCCCAACCAGGCCAGAGCTGAGAGGAACAAGAGGCCGCCAGCGGATGCGACAAACATCTGCACGAAAAGCCGGTGCTGTTTGTGTGCTGGCGCAGCTGTTGTTGCGGCGTACGCTGCAAGCGCGAGCGCGCCCCCTGTGGATACCGGACTTGAGCCGGTTACGTGCGCTGTATTCGTGATCGCTGAAATGAGGTCGAGTTTGGATACGCTCCCGCCGACAGAGACAACGATATCTGTAACAGTAGGTATTAGCGTTGGCATCACGACCCCAGATGTAGAACTGAACCATGACATGACGCCTGCAGTCAGTGCCATTACGGCAGAGGCGGTGCTCTCCGTCATGAAGCGCGCCAAGAACGCCGCCAAAATTCTGATGCCGCCAAGCGAGACGCTTACTTCCATGAGCACACCGACACCGCACACAAGAAGCAGCGTGCCCCACGGCACCTGTGTCAAAGCGCGCGTTTCATGTGTTATGCCCAGCAGTACGAGTGTTGTGGCGATCACAAACGCCATAAGTCCAACGTTAACGCGAAAGAACAAGACGCTCACTACCAGCACTGCGATTCCGACCAGAGTAACGACCTGGCTGGTGTCAAACGCCGGTAGATTCTGTATGGAAGCAGGTGGCTTGGTGCGGATGCGATGGCCCCCGAGCACAAGGTAGAGTGCGACCGCCCACAAAGAGAGCGCCACAAGTGAGTTCCCAAAGTAAGCCATCTCTATGCCCGTAATACCTTGTTGTGCGGCGAGTGTCGCCCCTATTATGCCAGTAGGCGCTATTGGTGAGATTCCTCCTGCTGCTGCACCGAGGATACCCATCTGCGCGAAAAGCAAAGGAGATAGCTCCATCTCCGACGCAAGCGCAACCGAAAACGGCATCATCAGTGCGATTACCGGGATGGTGCCGGGTCCTATGGCAGAAAGAAACGCCGAAAACACGAACACAGCAAGCGGTACCATGCTTGCGCGCCTGCCAGCGCAGGATACCGCGCG
Source organism: uncultured Pseudomonadota bacterium (assembly GCA_964417635.1). Taxonomy (GTDB): domain Bacteria; phylum Bacillota; class Sulfobacillia; order JAUYEF01; family JAUYEF01; genus CAYQIY01. The sequence goes on from CAYQIY010000006.1 coordinate 80,901, forward strand.
TCGTGCAACCAGTTCGAGTGTACCGTTGGCTTGTGCGATGCTGAACAGGTATGTCACTCCGAGCAGCGTGAGGAAGAGTGCGCTGTTAAAACCAGTCATTATCTGCAGGTCTGTCATGCCTCCTGCGCGCCCTACAAGCAGCGCGAGTCCAATACACACTAGCCCTGTGTTCATCTTGCGCAGAAAGCCGAGACCGATGGCCAGTAAGATGCAAAGCAACGACAGCAATCCTAGGTTCACATAATCTACTTCCTTCCGTGAGTGTGTAACTTATGACATGGCAAAGACGTTGCTAGCGCTTGTACTTCTGCTCGATTTCCAGCACTTCGCGTATACCCACAATCTCGTTGAACTGCTCGAATGTAATCATGTCCTCAAGACAAGGTGCAGTCGTGCCGTGTTGTTTGAGCGTGCGCATAAGATCCTTGATTGCTCTCGCGGCTGTGTACACAGATGCAACACAGAAGATCACAAGGTCGTAACCGATTGCCTGAAGTTGTTCTGCAGACAGCAGAGGCGTCCTGCCGTGTTCAAGCATGTTAGCCAGCACAGGAACTTCAAAACTCGAAGTAACGAGCCGCATTTCGTCAACAGACTCCACCGACTCGATAAACAGAATATCTGCACCAGCCTTCTCATAAGCGAGTCCTCGCTCGATTGCTTCTTCGACCCCATGTGTTGTGCGTGCATCGGTACGCGCCATTACCATGAACTCGGGGTCATGTCTTGAGTCGCAGGCAGCCGAGATCTTGGCGCACATCTCTTCGGCAGGTATAACCTGACGGCCGAGCATATGCCCGCATTTCTTCGGAGATACCTGGTCTTCTATCTGTAAGCATGCTACTCCCGCCTTTTCGTACTCCCTTACAGTACGCGTGACGTTAAGCACGTTACCGTAGCCTGTATCGGCATCGGCAATTACGGGTATGTCGACGGCTTCTACCATCTGAGCCGCCCGCGAGACCATCTCTGTCATAGTAAGAAGCCCGACGTCCGGCCTGCCAAGAACGCTGGCGGCGGTGCCGTACCCGGTCATGTAGACGCATTCAAACCCTTCTTGCTCGATGATGCGTGCTGTTAACACATCGTGTGCGCCCGGCGCAACAAGTATCTCGTCTCTTGCTAGCAGTTTGCTTAGGCGTCTGGGCATCAGGTTCACGCTCATTCCTCCCGGTGCAGTCTATAGATGCTGTCTTGCAGTGCTGCCGGTACTTCGTCACGGTGCGCTTCGACACAAAGATGCTTCGCTTGTGCAACCTAGCCTGGAACTGAATCCTTTCTTGTTCCACAAGCTGCTAAAGCACTCTCTTGTGAAACGTCGCCTAGTCTTGGTGAAAACAGCTGCTCTGTCGCAAACATCTTTCGGGCCGTGCGTACGATCTTGTCTAGATATGACTCGGCTCGCGCTTGACGCGTGCAAGCCAGTCGCATGCAACTTCATTGGGCCAATCGAGTTGTGTTGCCACCTGCCGAAGCGTGATTCTGAGGTAGCCGTCTTGGCCAAGGTGGCCAGGAAGAAACAAAGCAGCCCAGCAGTGCAGCTGGATAGCTTTGCTCGGCGGCACACGTATGTTTCTATAGATTCGCATGTGTAGGCATCGTGGAACTCTAGCGAACGCTTCGCGCAACTTGTGCGCGTGCCCGGGCGAGATGCGGCATCGAGCAGCCCGAGCGCGACAGGACTAACCGGCACATAGGCACCTGATTCTACCTCAAGGATCGGTATCTCGCTGCCTCCTCGACACGCCTGAAGCATATTAAGGCCGACGCGCATTTCGTGGGTAGGGACAGGCGCTCGGGAGTGCGCCAACTCAACCTGATGACCAAACGACAAGTTCGTACCGCCTTGCAAAGCCCAAGAGAGTTGCCGTATTGCTAGCTCTCACTTAACCGAGTAGCCCGGCTTTTCCTTCCGGCTCTAGCAACCGCCTGATGACCTGTTCAATGAGGGGCTCTTCCATCGAGATATCCACAATCTCCCCAAACATATGCATCCTGGCAAGAGCCTCGGCTGCCGACACTTGGTTTCTGTCAAATTGCACGCTCACGCTGGTGCTCTCGGGCTCTATGCTGAGAACTCTGAGGATGCCCTGAGCAGAAGTGCCGCACCCCATGTGCGTTCCGGGGTACAGGTGCTCGGGCATGCTGAGATAACGCACCTTGAGCGTTGTGGGCAGTGCGGCTTGCTGCCTCAGACGGCTCATGCTGCCGTCAAACACAAGATTACCGTGATCTATGACCATAACACGCTTGCACAACTGTTCGATATCTCGAAGGTCATGGCTTGTAAGCACGATAGTGACGCGCTCTTCGGCGTTTACATACCGGAGGAATTCGCGGATCCGGTTCTTCGCGATCACGTCGAGCCCTATGGTGGGTTCGTCGAGCAACAGCAGCGCTGGTCTGTGCAGCAGAGCTGCCGCCAAGTCTGCACGCATGCGCTGGCCTAGCGAAAGCCGTCTTACAGGCACGTCCAAGAACTCGTGCAAACCCAGCATCTGTTCAAACCGTTCAAGCCAGGCTGAGTATTGCTGTCTTGAGACTTCGTACATGGCGGCGAGCAGCTCAAACGAATCTCGAGTGGGAAGGTCCCACCACAGCTGCGTTCTCTGCCCGAATACCACACCTATGTGCCAGGCAAGCTGTTGTCTCTGGTTCGCAGGACATAGTCCATTGACCAGCAACTTTCCGGACGTCGGATGAAGGATGCCAGCCAGCATCTTTACGGTGGTGGATTTTCCCGCACCGTTTGGGCCTATGTATCCTACGAACTCGCCTTCTTGAACGCTGAAACTGACATTGTCCACCGCGCGTATGCTGTGCACTTCACGAGACACGAGCTGTCTTAGGCGTGCCATCTTTCCGGTGAGTTTCTTTGGTATGTTGTATGTTTTTTCAAGTTGTTGTGCCAGTATCGCGGGGCGATCCATTCGAATCCGTCCTTTCAGCCTATGAGCCCGTGCTATGGTATCTTGTTTCAGCGAGTCGCCAGAGTCTGTATGCGGCAAGCAAGCATATGGCTGCCCATACCGGAGGTACGACCAAATTGAGCCACGACCCGCCCTTACCCAGCAGATAGACGCACGGAATGTAGTTGCCCACTCCGACAGGCAGAACCGTTAGCAGCAGGTTGCGGAGCCAGCCGGGGTAGATATCAAGTGGGTAAAGGCTTGCGGTACCTGGCGCGTGTACGGTGAACACTTGCAGTTCTTCAATCCGTACAATCCAAAAAGCTGCGCTAGCAGTGGCAAGTCCCACCGCTGCAAACAGCGCAAGACTGAGCACGCTGCAAGCTAGCAGCATGAGCGCGCCCCACATATCCAATGAACCTCGTCGCAACAGCGCAGGAAGACATACAGCCATAACCCCGATGCCCTGAACGATCCAGGACATGCGGCCAAGGTCTAGGTTTCTGCTGAGCAGCGTGAGAAGCGACGGCCAGGGGCGTACAAGCATCGAGTCGAACTCGCCACGCACAATATATGCCTCAAACCGATCGAGTTCGTTGCAGAAAAGCCTGTAGAGCCCAAACCCGAGCCTTGAAACAGCATAGAGTGCACCCACCTCATAGATGTCCCAGCTCGCGATGCTCGTGAATCTCCACAAGATCACGGCTATAAGCACGAAATCGTATAGCACCATAACTGCCTGGATGAGCAGCGAGGCAATGAAGTCGAAAGGGTACTGCATTCTCGAACGCACGCTCGCTCCGACCAGTTTGACATAAAGCCGTAGAGCACGACAGAACAGCGATGTGTTGTGCGGATTCATCCGCCTGACACCTCCAGTACACGCCTGGCAAGTCTTGTCAGGTACCTTGCGAGCATGGTAAGAGACACCGCCCAGAAGAGCGCGAACCAGATGACGTCCGGATCTGAGAGTTCAAGATATATTCTTGCGGGGTAGAACGCAAGACACGCAAACGGAGAGAGGCGGGCCACCTTCTCAAGCAGCGGCGGAAGCACTTCAAGTGGCATTGAAGCGCCACCCATCCCATAAGCCAGAGTCAGTGACACCCAGGTAAGAGTCCTGATTTCCTGCGTCCAAAACGCCGATATGCCCACCATGTACTGGATTACCACAAAGACGTAGCCTGCAAGCGCAAGCGCGATGAATGTCCAGAGCCACGTTACGGCCCGAGCGGGGAAGTAATAGCCCACGAACGAGAGTATCAAGCCAACGGGCAGGCCGCGAAAAAGCAGGCTGTACGTCTGCGACCCCATTTCTTGCGATACGCGATAGCCGAAGTAATCGACAGGCCGAACAAGCTCGCTGCCAATATTACCCGAGCGCACCGCCTCGCTGACCTTAAGGTGTACTCGCACACCGAACTGCGTGAGCCACAGTATTGTCTGGTTGAAGGCCACGTAATACACCATGGTGCGGGCGGTGTAGTCGCCGAAGCCTTCCGGAGGTGTGACGGCCAACCAGATGTGAATGTATATAAGCCCAAACACTGCGCTCGCCACAGAGTTGACAAGATGCGAAGCTCTGTACTGCAAGTTCTGGACAAACCCTTTGGTTGCAAACACCGCATACTTCTGCAGGCCAAACACGAAGAGGGGTGCACCTCCTAAAGGGTGACGCTTGTGCCGGTGTGCGTGACGTTTTGGAATCCTGAGAAGCACGTATTCGTCTCATGCAGGTCGGATCACTACATGTTAGATTCAAGGAACTGACCGAAGAGCTCGAGTCCGTCAACTAACTTTGGCGTGGAATATCCAAAACCCAGTCGCACATGCTCTGGGTGTGCAAAACACGTGCCGGGTACCAGCAGTACACTGCATTGCTCAATGAGCCGAGTGCAGGCTTGCATCGAATCCAGCGGCTTTGCAAACCATGGGAAGCATACCACACCTGCTTGGGGAGCCACCCATCGTATAAGGTGTTCTTTTTCAGCCATCCAGTTCTTAACGATTTCAAAATTAGTGCTTGCAATCTGGTTTGAGCGCGAAAGCACCTTATGCCGGTTACGGAGCAGTGCTAGGCTTAGGCGTTCGCCGATGTAACTCGGGCATATCGACACGTAGTCCCGGAGTTTTGCGCACTCAAGCACGATTTCTCGAGCGCCCACTACCCATCCCAATCGTGCCCCCGAAAGTCCGTAGGCCTTCGACATACTCCCCGTCACTATCGCTCTGTCGCTGATACTCCTGCTTTCGGCTGCAATCTGTGTATGGTTTATCCCGGAGTACACTTCGTCAACGTGCACCAGCGCGCCACACGAAGCAGCGATCTCGAAAGCCTCGCGCAACTGGCTCTCATCTAATACGCTGCCCGTAGGGTTGTGCGGGTTATTCAGCACGATAAGCTTCACCCGACCTGTGGCAAGCGCACGCAACTCATCCAGGTCGGGTTTGTACGAGTTTTCGCGTCTGAGCATCCAGAAGCGTACTTCGGCCCCACGCCACCTCGCCACTTCGTACAGCTGTTGGTATGCAGGATACTGACATATGACTACGTCGCCGGACTGTATCAGTGCGGTATGAAGCAGAAAGTTGGCCTCGATCGCTCCTGCCGTGACGAGCACTTCGTCTGGCGAACTGGCGTGGCACACTCCGGCGATTGCCTGGCGGAGGTCAGGCGACCCGGCTGCGTCGACATAGCCGAGTGGCTCGTCACCCACGAGTTCTAGCGGAGGCACATCTGTAAGCGCGGATATTTCGGTAAGCCGAAGCGGCTGAATGCAGCTTTCGGCAAGGTTATACGCTGCCTTAAACTCGTATTCGGCAAACCATCTTTCGACCTCAAACGGCTTCATCGTCACACCATCCTTATTGCGAATTGGGGGCAGCCCGGTGCACAGTAGCCGCAGCAAATGCAGGCAGACTGGTCTATGTGTGCCTTTGCGTCAACAAGTGAGATGGCTGCTGCGGCGCAGCTCGGTACGCACTCTCCGCAGCCCGTGCAGAACCACTGTACCTGAAACCGCTTCTCGGATACAGGAGCCTTTTGCTGAACCTGTCTGTTTTCGAAAATGTCCAGGTTCATCTTGAGTTCGGCCATACTCACCATGCCTACCGCCACAGAACACACTGCTTCGAGCGACCGCACGAATCGGAACGCTTCTTCCACGTCGGATAGAATGTTGCCTCCACCGAGCGCCTTCATTGCGTAGATGCCTTTGCCGTTACGCCCAGCAAGCGCCACCGCATCAACCATCTCGTCAAGTGTGCCGTCAATAATGCCGAGTCCTTTCACGTTGAGTATCGGAAACAGCACGTCAATATCAGGATGCACTGCCCCAACCTTTGCCGCTTCTACCGAATGCGTCGCCAATCCAATGGCGCGTATAACGCCGCGCCGCCTGTGCTCGATCAAACACTCGAGTGCCCCCGGTCTTTCTTCGAGAACTCGGCTACCGGTCCGAGGCGCATGGAAATGGAAGATGTCGATGCATTTTCTTCCGAGTCCGTCTTGAGCTGCGCGTACAGCGGAGTCCATCTCTTCCCAAGTGAGCGCGGTCGATTTTGAGGCTATGTACACATGCTCTGTGATACCGGACAGAGCTGGCTTGATGTACCTGTACGTGTTGTACCCGTGTGCAGTGTCGATGAAGTTTATTCCGGCGCGCACCGCTTCGCGTATAAGGCTTACTCCGGTCTCCAATGGCAGATTAAGCTGCAAGGGACCGAGCGGCAGCGCACCGAAGCACAGTTCGGAGACCCGAAATCCTGTTCTTCCAAGTGGTGATGTTCGCATAGTCACACTCCTTCCATAAACCAAAGGCACAGACATCCGTTTTTCAACGCGACTGCTTGCGATTCCTTTAGCGTTACACGGCAGAGGAATTTGCGTGCAAGAGGTTGAAAGAGCGACGAGTACCCGCCGCACTCCAAACACAAGACGGGTTCATGCTAATGGAGGGAGAACCAGTTGTCACACACACTGCCGGGTATACTTGCCGCACTGCTCGTAGCTGTAGTCGCAAACATGCTTCACAAAGCGATAGTTGTCGGAGGCCAGAACCCAGTAAGCGCCGTTGTGCTCGCCATAGTGATAGGCATAGCGGTCAGGGCGTACACGGGTAAGAAGCAACAACTCGAGCCTGGTCTTTCTTTCTGCGTTAAGAAGATCTTGAGGCTCGCGATAATCCTAATGGGATTTGATCTAAAGCTATCTCTTGTGTTCGCCACCGGGGGATCGACTCTAGGTATCATCCTTGCGGCGGTAGGAGCAGGTTTGTTTTCTGCGATATACATAGGAAGACTGATGGGTTTAGGTCACAACCTATCTCTGCTAATAGGCACGGGTACTGCGATCTGTGGCGCTTCGGCGATCGTGGCAGCGGCTCCGGTTGTCGGAGCAGACGATTCCGATGTATCATACTCGGTCGCGACCATAACACTGTTTGGGATAGCGGCCGTGTTCTTGTATCCGGCTTTCGGCGCGCTCATCGGTATGAGCGACACGGCATTCGGCACTTGGGCAGGCACGGCAGTGCACGACACCTCTCAAGTGTTGGCGGCAGCATTTACGTTCAGCGAGTCGGCGGGAAGAACTGCCACAGTGGTAAAACTGACTCGTACGGCGCTGCTTGCGCCGCTCATATTGCTGCTCGGAGCAATGTGCGCAAAGCAGAATTCAACCAAACTTGATTTTCGCACGGCGGCCAAGTGCTTTCCGTATTTCGTGCTCTGGTTTCTCGCTGCGTCCGTAGTGCGCACCGCAGTTGACGCCGCTTATGCCACTTCGCCCGCAGCATGGAGCGCGTTTCTTTCAAGCGTCAAGAGTGTGTCAAGGTTTCTAATAGTGCTTGCCATGGCTGCAACAGGTATGATGACCGACCTCAAGCGCATGAAAAGTGTTGGGGCGAAGCCCTTCTTAGCAGGACTGATGTCCGCGCTCATAGTTGGCCTGGTGTCTTTTGTGCTCATTGCATTGCGATAATCTAAGGCGTTTCGGAAACGCTTTCTATGAGGCTATCCAGCGCTTCAGGGTCGAAGCCGACCAGAGATGTTGTGCCCAGAACCGTAATTGCATGCGCTTCGTCGTCCAGAACGTTGCGAATCTGCTGTCGAGCGTCAGGGTTCTGTTTAAGATCCCTTTCTTCGAATGGTACGCGCTTGCGTGAAAGATACTCTTTCACTTGGTCGCAGGAACTTCAGCCAGGGGTCGTGTAGACTATAGGTATTCGTCTGCGTCGCTCTTGCGGCATGGGAGGATTCCTCCTTTGACGCATAGTGTGCCCATAAACCCAAACCGAAATCGTGGAGGTCAGGCTCAGAGATGAAGATAGTGCAGGTCGTTCCGAACTTCAGCGAAGGCAGGCGCTCTGATGTAATAGAGCACATCACCAGACCTTTTAAGGAGACTCCAGAAGTGCTCTTGCTCGATGTTTCAAGCGATGCGTCGCATAACAGGACGGTGGTCACGGCGGTGGGTTCGCCAGAGGCCGTAAGTGATGCGCTGTTCTGTGCGATTGAGGCTGCCGCACAACGTATCGACATGCGGGGGCACAAGGGTGAGCATCCTCGGATGGGCGCAACCGACGTTGTGCCGTTTGTGCCTGTAAGCGACATAGATATGGCTGAGTGCGTGCTGCACGCGCGCTCTCTTGCAGAGAGAGTCGGAAAAGAACTCAGAATACCTGTTGTGCTTTACGAAAGCGCGGCAACTGCCGAGCACAGGAAGAGCCTCGGAGAGATACGAAGCGGCGAGTTTGAGGGCTGGAAGACCAAGATCCTTGAGCCGCAGTGGAAACCTGACTTCGGACCGTGTGAAGTGCATGATACTGCAGGCGTGACGGCTATCGGTGCAAGGATGCCGCTTGTTGCGTATAACGTGAATCTCGGCACATCGGATGTGTCTATCGCGCGGCGCATCGCAAGAAAGGTGAGGGAGCGCAGCGGAGGACTCACCAACGTGCGCGCTCTTGCAGTTGAACTCGATGACCGAAACATTGCACAGGTGAGTATGAACCTGGTTGACCACACCAAGACCCCCATTTACAGAGCGCTTGAAGCCGTTAAGACTGAGGCCAGACGCTACGGCGTTCCGGTGCTTGAGTCGGAAATCGTCGGTCTAGTTCCGCTACGCGCGTTGACCGATTGCTCGTCATTCTATCTGCAGCTCGCCGGATTCTCCAGAAGACAGATTCTTGAGACACGTATCCGTGCGCTAGAAGCCGGGCAGGCCGCGGCTGAACCTGCCGATCCGCTTGATTTTGGCTCGATGCTGCTGTCGTCTTTCTTGGAGCGGCTTGGATCAAAGGAGCCAGCTCCGGGCGGGGGATCTGCGTCAGCTGTTGCTATTGCGATGGGCGCGGCTCTTGTGTCGATGGTGTGCAGGCTGACTGCCGGAAGGCCCAAGTACGCAGAGTACGAACAGCAAGTGAGCGCAGCGCTTGCGCAAGCAATACCTGCTGTGACTAAGGCGCTAGAACTCGCAAGGGCAGATTCGCTGGCGTACACGCGTGTAATGGACGCGTTCTCATTGCCCAAGTCTACGCCAGAAGAGCGAAGTTCGAGACAGAAGGCAATTATCGAGGCCACCATAGGTGCGGCGCAGGTACCGCTAGAAGTAGCCGAGATGGGCGTTGAAATCGCCGAGCTCAGTCGTTCGCTAACAGGTAAGACAAACAAGAATGCCGCAAGTGATCTGCAGGTGGCGCAATTGTTGGCGCAAGCGGGCACAAGAGGAGCTCTAGACAACGTGAGGATAAACGCGGATTCGCTAAAAGGCGAAGAGGGCAAGTCGCTTCGCGAGCGAGCAGAGCGGATTGAGAAGATGCTATAAGATGACAGCAGAGGGGCCTGCTCCAGGCCCCTCTCAAAGCGTTCAGCGATTGCTGACTACTGCGCTCATGGCTTGCGGTATGTCCACAAGGCCCCACCCGAACTCTGCATCTCTTCCAGGCGAGCCAATATCCAGTGCGTTTCGTTGCAGCACACTCGTGACGTCACGTGAGGTAGCGAGCGCTTCGCGTAGCAGCGCAAGCGAGCCCGACGCGTGCGCGGCGGCTTGGCTTGTTCCCACCATCCAGGCATAACCTGATTCTTTCCACAATGAATAACACATGCCCGAAAACCCGAGGTCGAAGTCGCCACCAGGGGCTGCAATGTCGACCAAACTAAAACCGTATGTCGAATAACTGGCAAGACGCGGCTCTTGGTTGGGTGCCGGGCGACTGACAGCAGAAACTGTGAGTACTTTAGATAGGTCTGCGGGAATCCGGAAGACAGGTTTGTCTCTATCTGCGAGCGAGCCGTCGTTGCCGGCTGATGCGACAACAGTAATTCCTTTCTGCCACAACGCATGTACTGCCTGATCAAACGCCTGTATCAATGACTGTACTTGCTGGGGGCTCAGAACACGGTTGCCGTTTGCATCGCGCCCATCCCTTCGGATAACTGCGGACAAACTGCAGTTTACCACATCGGCACCCGAGTCAAGCGAATAGAGTAGGCCGAGAAGCAGAGATGCAGTAGTACCCCTCATGTTGGCGTCAAGCACTTTGATGGGCAAAATGGTGGCGCCGGGGGCGACACCGCTAAAGCCTGTGACGCTGCATCTTGCGGCGATGAGACCTGCGACATGCGTTCCGTGACCTGCGTAATCCATGGTGTCGGATTCGTTCGGCACAAACGATACGCCCGGAAGCGTTCTGCCCGAAAGAGCCGGGTGTTCATGATCAACGCCAGTATCGATCACCGCTACGACCGAGCCGTGGCCGGTAATGCCCATCTCCCAAGCTGAGGGCGCGCCGGTAAGATCGATGTTCCACGAAATCTGAGGCTCAGGGTCTGTTTGCTGAATAGTGTTCACTGCGGCTTGCATGTCAGACTCAAATTCGACGTCGGGTATCACGGTTATGCTTCGGAACCGGGAAAGGCTGTGTTGGGCGTCTGCTGAAGCTTCAACAATGTAGACTCCTGCGTCGGTACTTCCTCCGAGAACGCGCGCATCAAGACCAGATAATATCCGCTCTAACTCTGCATAGTCACTGGACAGCACAATAACACGCTGCGGTGCCCTCACCTCGGTGGCACCAGCCGGTCCCACCGGCAACAAGAGCAAAACGAGAAGACACAATAGCATTCGTTTTATGGGTTGTCACCTCCGTTGCGCGCACTCAGAGCACTTTTGTCCAGATTATACCATCCAGTCGCGAATCAGGCGAGTCATGAGCGCACAGATACGAAGGAAAACTGGTTAGAATGTGGAAACACAGCGCTATACCTGCTGCTAAAGCAAGAGAGTCTGGAGGAACATGATGAGCGCCAGTGCAACAGCCGCCCGCGCCGCGCTCCAGATGGCGCTGACGGCGACACGAGAAGAGGAACGCGCACTCAAGAGCACGTTTGCCCGAAAAGGCGTCAAGGCGGCAGCCGCCGATTTCGGCGGCTGTTTCAGCGATTCGTTTTCAAAAGTAGTCGAGACTGCGATGGTTGCAGCCAAACGTGAAGGCGTTATCAGCGCGCATCACGTGCACGAAGGAGCAGTGGCCGGTGCGGCACGTGACGCGCTCTCCCAACTGGCACAACGCTGCATGGGCTGGAATGTAGGCGGCAAGATCGGTATAGCACGAATCGGCGAGCATCTTGCCGTTGCCATGCTGCTGCAGATCGGACTCGTTCATCTCGATGATATCGCCGTGGCTCTATGTCACCGAGTGGTGCCAGAGGAACCGTCATCTTAGTGCATTGCGCGCTTGTCAGCTCTAACTATGGCTGCAGAATTTGCGCAAGCAGCGTCTTGCGCAGTTCTTCGATTTGGTCGAAGTTCATGTGCTTTGAGTATATGCGCTCGAGATCGTCGTGCACCTTTTTTGCTCGACTGATGAAACTCAGCGCATTGTTCAACGCTTGTCTGTAGATGGTCTCGGCTTCTGCCAACTCTCCTTGTAGGTGTGCCAATCGTTCAGTCCTAAGGTACCTCTGGTTATCCACCACTGTGTTTCCGATGCCCGGCATAATCGAGTGCGGCCACGCGCAGTTCACCAACATAACTCCGAGTTCGGGTATGGCGGCGTGGTCTATTTTGGATGGGTCAAGTGCACAGTGGTAGTATTCGACCATGTGCCCTCTGGACTCGGCTTTTTCGGCAACCTTGCGAATAAGCGTGGTACGACCGGTGCCCGGAGTGCCCAGCACAAGGTACACCCGGCGGACACCGGAGACAAGCGAGTCAAGATGATGAACAAGCCCTTCTGGGCTGATGGCCGAGGCAAACAGCCTAGTACTTGCTCTTCTTGTTGGTTCTGTCTCGCTGTTGAGTACGTCTGCCATCACGGCTTCCGTCTGCTCGTTGAGGCCTGAGATGTCGAGTGCATCAGATTCAACTATGTATCGTTCGTAAAGGTCCATACCTTCTTTAGCAATATGCAGATAGTCGTATGCCCTGCGAAACAGCCGTGCATTTTCGGCATTGAGCTTGAGTATCTCGGCACGGTGAAGACAGATTGCATCTCCATTCCAGTATCTGCCAAAGTCGAGCAATTCATCTACCGCTGCCGGATTCTTGGGGTCAACGATGTGAGCCGTTGCAACACAGCAAGAAACGCTTCATACAGGTACCAGCAGTTCCAGCACGATTCTTTCAGGCCATATGCTGATCCTTTCTATCAGGCTTGATACAAGCGACTTCTTGTGTTCGGCGCTTAGCATCGGTAGGCGCCTCATGACTTCTTCGGGGCAGCGCCTCATGCAGGCGGCCGGCTCTGGTGTCTGCTCGAGGTTCTTAGCAAGTCGCTGCTGCCTGGCCCTTACCTGAGATAATCGTTTTTCGAGCGTCACCATATCTATGTGGCCTGCCTGGTACACGTGGGTGAGTCGCGCAATCTCAGCGTCTATCAGTGTGAGCATTGACGTTAAGAACTCATGAGACGACGTAGCTGACTTCGGCTGCACGTGTGGCTCGTCGGTCGCCGAAAGCGTACGTACAAGTGCTTTCTGCGTCGTTTCCCACGCCACATTGTCGAGCCACACTGCGTCGATGTGCCGCGATCTGCATCTCGGAAGTCCTGGTTTTCCCGGAGACTTAGCCGAGCACACATAATATGCGTACTTCTTAGTCCTGGATGTGACAAGATTCCCGTGCATGCTGGAACCACACACACCACACCTAACAAGCGTACTCAGCAGGTAGAAATGGTGCGACTGACCTCGATGTCGCCGCTTGCTCGCCACCTGCTGTGCTGTACTCCACACCCGAGCATCAACTATCTGTGGCACTGCAACTGGGATGTGATTAGGAGCTTCACATGATTGTCGTAACAGTAGTGTGCCCTTGTACGTGGGGTTTCGAACGATACGCCGGACGGTGCCTCGCGACCAGAGCGCGCCCCTGGGCGAAGGGATGCCGCATGAATTAAGCCTGTCGGCAATTTGCTTGTAACTCAAACCTTCAATAGCCATGCTAAACATGTATCTCACCACTGCTGACTCGTGCGGAAGCGGAATCAGTTCATCAGATACTGTGTCAAATCTGTATCCGTACGTGCCTGGTGCGTGTGTAAGCTTCCCTTGGAGCGCTTTGGCAATCTTTCCCGCCTTGGTTCGTTCGACGATTTTTTCCTTCTCGTATTCTGCAATAGCGCCACGCAGCGAGTAGTAGAGTCTGCCTTCGGCCGTCTGTTTCCAGTCGAAGTTCACGAACTCGAGCATGCAGCCAGCCTGTTCAATTTCTTCCGTGAGTATGAGCTGGTGCGCCAATTTGCGACTTAGTCTATCCGGATCGAGACACACAAAGTATCTCACATCCCCGCGACGAAGCCGTTCGCGAGCCATGTTTAACGCCGGACGCTCAAGAGTGCTTCCTGAAACGCCCTCGTCTCTATACACTTCGACCGCTGCGCGTAGGCTTTTCGCTCTAGCCTTGCACATCGCTTCCTGGGCGGCGAGACTGTAGCCCCGCTCGGCCTGTTCTTCGGTCGACACTCTGAGGTATATTACTGCCGTCATCCGGATACTCCTCGCAGAAGCGATGAAGCATCATGAGTATCAGATCTATGGTGTGCCTCTGTTCTTCTTCTGTAGCCGTAACCACTATCTCGATTCTAGAAGGCTTCATCTAATTCGCTCCTTCAGTGCCATTTTATGCTCGCCCTCGAAAATAGAGCTAGCAAGCATTAGATTGCACTTTGGAAAAAGTTCGGTTCGGCAACATTAGGCAATCATAAATGTAGCACAATAGAACAGCCGGAAACCGCGTCTGGGTCTGCATCCATTAAAAGACCAGCATGTAACGCTTGTTAAATGGCATGATATTTGCGGAGGTGATATTCATGGCAGAAGGCCAGAGGAGCAATACTCCGGTAGTTCCGCAGTCGAGGCAGGGGCTCGAGCAGTTCAAACAAGAAGTCGCCGCCGAACTCGGAATTCAGAACTACACCGGTTACCTCGGGGATGTACCATCAAGGCTTAACGGTGCTGTTGGTGGACACATGGTCAGGCGAATGATTGCACTCGCGGAGCAGAACCTGGCTCAGGGCGGTGGAATTCCGCCGGTGCAGCAGAGCCAGGCTGCAGGCACGGCCGGTACCCAGGCTAACAGGACTCAGAGCAGGTAATGATGGTGCCTGGAATGCTAGATGTTCCGGCAAACCTGGGGAGCACACGCAACACGTGCTCCCCGTTTTTTTGTGTGTGGGCTCAGCGCTCTGGGGCGCTGTACCGTCGATGAATGCGACGTTCTTCGAATGCACCAAAATCCCGTCAAGCGAATTGTTGTCTGAGGCACAACACAGAAAATCGACGTCAAGCCCTGCTGAAACCAGGTCTTGCCCGAGTCTCCGGAAGAACGTGGACTTGCCGACGCCCGGACCTCCTTTTACAATGTACACTCGTTCCCGGTCGCGGGTGATGTATTCAAAGAACGAGTGAAAACCCAGACCGGTGTTACCGCCGGGGAACACTTTCCGAACGGACCCAGATTTCATTGCAATGCCCTCCTTGCCACGCCAGGTGGTTCATACTATGAACCAAAGAACTCAGGCGTGCTTGGGGCGATGTTTCCCGCCTGGGCGTTTGTGTGCAGGTTCTGGTTCTTGCTTTGTGTCGTTTGCTGTGGTCACCTCTGCATCATCGGGGCTGTCCTGTCTTACAAGAGACTTCTGCTTGCGGTCCAGTATTGTTCATCTCCTTTTGAACGAGCCGGCAGGATTTGACAGCACATCTGGCAAAAACCCGACCCAAAACCCAGTATTCCAAAGTTTCGTGGCTAAGATTACACGGGAGGCGAGCAAATGAGGCAACTAGGCAAGTATGCCCCACCGGACATCATTCTCAAGAATGGCAAGATTGTAACGCTAGACGCACAAGAGCGAGTGGAGCAGGCAGTTGCGATAAGCGGAAATCGCATCGCGGCTGTTGGCAGCGACGATCAAATACTCGGGCTGGCAAGAGACGATACCAAGATAGTTGATCTGAAACAATGTACTGTTATTCCGGGTATCAACGACTCGCACAACCATGTGATCTCTGCAGGCAAACTTCTGGAAGGCGTCATGCTGTTTGACGCACGAAACATGCACGACGTCAAGCAAAAAGTGGCCGAACGCGTAATGAACGCGGAACGCGGACAGTGGATTGAAGGTGGCGGTTGGATAGAAAGCCAGTTTGATGAGTACAGAGCCCCGACACGCTGGGACCTTGATGAAGTGTCGCCTCACAACCCGGTTCTGCTCAGGAGGTTGTTTGGCGCAAGCGTCGCGAACTCCGAGGCACTCAGACTCGCAGGCATTAACCGAGATACGCCCGAGCCCAAAAGAGGCACAATCGTAAGGAATGCAGACGGCGAACCAACAGGTGTGCTGGCAAATGGGGCAGACTCAATAGTGATGGGTGTCATGCCGCTGGGCAGCAAAAAGCACCAGTTGGACACGATGAAAGCGCACATAAAGAGGGCAACACAAGAGTACGTCAAATGGGGCATTACTAGTGTGCTCGACCCCGGTGTCGCTCCTCTCGCGGCGCAGGCGTACCAGGAACTGCGCGATGCAGGTGAGCTTTCTATCAGAGTCTCAATGATGCCCGTGTGGCATGGACTGCGCACGGGCTACGGTGTGGACGTGAGTCAAAAGGTAGCCAATTCCGGCGTATACAGCGGGTTCGGCGACGAATGGCTTCGGCTCTCCGCGCTCAAGATGGCTATCGACGGCGGGCTTGGAAGCAAGACAGCCTTGCTTAACTGGCCTTTTGCGGACGGTACATATGCAGACATTCCATTACGGCTCGACGTAGAGCAACTACGAGAGTATTTTGACGAAGCTCATAGCGCAGGATGGTCGATTGGCATTCACTGCTGCGGTGACAAGGCGCAGGACATAGCGTGCCGGTGTTTCGCCGAAGTTATCGGACAGAATCCTAGACCCCGGATGAGGCACAACATAATACACGCGTATTTCGCCACTGCGTTTTCGCTTGAGACGATGAAGCGTTATGGGATACTTGCGTCTGTTCAGCCTGGGTTTATATTCGTCGAAGGCGATATTTACTATGACGTGGCAGAAGAGCATAGATTACACGGCTTCACCCCGCTCAGGACTTACATTGACAACGGTATCTTGGTGGCCGCGAACTCTGACATGACTTCAGCTCACTACAACCCATTCTTGGGTATGTATTCGGCTGTTACCCGCAAGACAGTGAGAGGGCGGGTGATGGGAGAAGCAGAACGCATAAGTAGGCTTGAGATGCTGCGCTTGTTCACCAGAAATGGAGCATATCTCACTTTCGAAGAAGATCGCAAGGGCGAAATCGCGCCCGGAATGCTGGCCGATTTGGCGGTGCTCTCTGACGATATTCTGAGTGTGCCGGATGAGGATATAAGGGAGTTGCGAGTGTTGCTCACCATGGTAGACGGCAGAATCGTACACGACTACGGCGTTACTTCTGAAGCAGGTCTGCGTAGAGTTTGAGGCTCATGTAGTAGCCCAGTTTTACGGCGTACGCTATGGTGCTCCGGCCGCTTGGCGATGGTACGACGTAATCATGAATAGCCTCAACAGCTTGATGTGCTTGTAGGCCGTATTGAATGTGGTCAATTCTGACGTTGCTCGCCCAGCGGTACGCGCCTTTGCCCGTATAGCAGGCAATCAGGGGCCGAAACGCGGACAGTTTTGCTCTAAGCGTTCGCGCGCCTTCGCGGTATTCGGCAGATGTCAACTCATCGGCGCTGCGAGTGGTGCGTGCAGCCACATTGGTGAGCCCGATGCCGTGATTCGGCAGCAAGAAATCAACTTGGGCTGAAAGACCAGGGGCGAGCGATGAGTCATGCAGCAACCGCCAGAATGCGTTATTGCGACCTGCGTAATGGTGGCCTGTGCTGCCAGATGCAATGCCCGGGTTAAAGCCGATAAACCTGTTCATTATAGTTTACTCCTCTGCTCTCTTTGGATAGGCATCGAACACCAGGCCCTTTTCCAGTGTCAACAACCGCCGCTCTCCCGTGTGAAAGAAGATAGCAAAGCTACCTCTAACCGGGTCAATTCTGATTTGCCTAATAAGCCTCCTTAACTGCTCTCGCAGGCTAGCCCGAACATCAACCCTCTCCTGGCCCTCGGCCTGTCTCATATACTCCAGCAGTTCGGAAATACTCTGCAACTGACGCTCTGTGTCCTGTCCTGCGGTCACTAATGCTTCGAGTTGAGACTGCACTTCTTTTCTGCGTTCTTCAAGCACGGCCTTATCTGCTAGCATCTTGTCCGCTCTATCCTGAAGAGCTTTCCTTAACTCCCTGCTGTCTGTGCTCACTATGGCGTCAAGCGCATTACTAATCTTCGACTCTAACTGAAGAAGATCCCCGTCTATTGCCTGTAGTTGATTCCTGAGAGTAGATAGTTCAGATTGACGCTCTACGTTGCCCGGTAGTATGTCTGTTGCATCTAAGCCTTTGCAGTAAAGCAAGATTAGCGGCTCGAAATGATCATATCGCAGAGATTCCCGCTTGCAGCCTATTCCGCGCCTAGCCTTATCGCAGATCAAGTATTCTCTGCCCTCCTTCGGCCTGGCTCCCTTATTGACGTAGGCCATCGGACTGCCACAGAAAGAGCACTTCACAAGATGGGTGAAGAGATTGCGGATCTGCCCGGTCCTGCCGCCACAGTTTCCCCTGACTTCTACGTTACGGCGAAACATCTTTTGCATACGGGCGAATGTCTCCCTGCTAACTATTGCCGGATAATAGTCTGCTATCGGTTCGCCTATGGGGACTCGTTTCTTATTAACGACTGTGCATGGTTGATATACTCCGCAAACAGCTTCATTTCGCAGGATTGTGTTGACGTAATAGGCTTGCCAACCGTTCTTCGGCTTCCATAATACATCCTGCTGGTTCAAACGTTTCTCGATGGTTGGAAAACCAATACCAGCTAACTTCCAGTCGAATATCTGACTGACGATCTGTGCTCTCTCTGGGACGGCCTTGAACTCGTTGCCAACCAGTTCCAGCCAATCTGGTGCTACTGACGTCATCTTGATCTCACCGTTCCTGGCTCGCTCTCGCTTGTTTGCCCAGGCAGCAGCAACACGTTCGGACTTCTTCTCCGATTCCTCGTGCGCCAGTATCATAGACAAGAACGGTTTGAAGAGATCAAAAGGGTTCTGGGCTAGACTGCCGACGTCGTATTGCTTGCCGTCTTGGAGAGTGACAACACGAATACCGGCCTTGATGATCGTTCTAAACAAGTCGAACGCGTCCATTGCCTGTTCTCGTGAAATCCGGTCAAATTGCTCTATGAGCAGGACCGAGCCAGGGGCAATTCTGCCTGCCTCAATATGCCTGAGGAATTCACCAAAGGCACCCTTAACGCGGTGTTCGCCTTTATATGCCGACAAGCCCTCATCAGCCATTCTTAGACTGGTGTCCAGGGTCAGGCCATGCTCCCGGCAATACTTCTCTGCAAGCTCTGTCTGCCGCCGTAGAGAATCGCCCTTGGCTTGCTCCGGGGTGCTGAAACGAATGTACGAGTAGGCTTTAGGCTCCATCACTTCTCACTCCTTTTTCATTCGTCCTCATCAGCATCAATCAGATTCGCGAGTATGCCGTTCTTGTCCGGCAGGACAGCCAAGTATATGGAAGTTGTGGCGATGTTGGTGTGACCTAGCTGCTGCTGCACGAAAGCAAGGTTTCCGGTCTTGTCCAGCAAGTGGACGGCGTAACTGTGCCGGGTGGCATGTGCGGAATAGTGTTCGGGGAGTCCGGCTTCCTTGATAGCCGTCGTGATACTCTGCATGATCGTGAATACAGAAGTCTTGAACCCGTTCCGGCCAGGGAACAGGTAAGCGTCATCCTTTACGCTCTCTCCAATCTCTGCTTTGAAGGTTAGGTACTTGTTAAGCCGCCTAACAAGCTTGGTGGTGAGATAGACGTCTCTCCGCTTGTTGCCTTTGCCGTTCCTGACCACTAGGTACGGCTCTCTTGCTTTGAGGTTCAAATCGCCTATTCTCAGGTCAGCTATTTCTGAAACACGGAGCCCGGTGTACAACGCCACGTCAACGATCATGTAACGCTTTCGCCAGTTCCTTCGACCATACAGTCTGTCAAGAGCGTCCCGCTCCCGGCAGGTCCGTATTAACTGTTTGCGCTGTGCTGTGTCGAAGAATTTGTCCCGTGAGAGTGATTGGTGCTTCACTTTCCCTCCTCCTTCTGTCTGACTCAATATTATTAAACTATCCTACCTATATTATACTAGATTAAAAGCATAGAATAAAGATTTGTTTGGATTTTGTTTAGACTTTATCTATTTGTTGGGTTTTATGTGAGGACAATGAGGCTTGATAGTTATGCTGTAAATCGAACAGCAAGAACTGATCGAGACAGGGCAAAACACCGATGCAAAAAGAAGAATAGGAAGCCACTCTAGCGAAGTATGCCGAAACGAAGAATATACGCAAAGAGGTATGGGGGGATGGGTGTGACTGAGGATGAGTGGATAGCTGTCTTGATTGCAGGAGCATCTTTCTTTGCGTTGAGAACCGCAGGTTTTTCGTGGACTTTGTGTATCCTCATCTCCGGCTATTTCTTGTTCGGTTTCGCTATCGGTTACGGCTACCGTAACCGCAAGGGGTGACTACTTTGAGCCACTCCAATATACTCAGAAGCGTAGGGAGGATGGTCGGTCTTGACTAGTGCTAGAAAGTGGGTCTACGGATTGTCGCTGCTTGCGTACTGCGTGTTAGGGATCGCGTTTGCCGATGAAATCGGGAGAGCTTATCATCCCGGTGTCGTAATGAGCTACGCACTGCGGTATATAGGCTATGCCGTAGCAGTCGGAGCGGTCACGGCACTGGGGGTACTCTTAACGCCACCACAAAACAGCCCGGCTCCTGGGGATAGGACATGAGTTAGAACGTTAATCTACGTTGTTTTTGACAGTATCTAGGAGCACCCTATACCTAAGTATGGGTCCGGGCGTTAACGTGGCTTACAGGCGGTCTAAGGCGGGCTAGAGAGGACAAGAGAGGCCCGGGGACCATCGCTCACATGCCTATTTGCTGTCGAACTCCGGCCAATCTTCGGCGGCGGAGTCGGCATCGCGTGTTTGCATAGCCAGTTTGTCAGTTGGCGCTAGGCCCCGATGTGCCTTCGAAGTTCAGCGCAGAGATACAGGCAAATGGCTACATCGGCGATAGCCAATACGGCTATGGGCAGAAGGCTCAGCCAGCCAAGGCGTGCTAAGCCTAGTCTCATGGACCACGACACCGCCAAAGCGTGAAGCACCGATAGTCCGCAGCCCATGACATAGACTTCATAGCCTTTTTCCTGCTCTGGACGACGAATTTTCTTCCAGCGACCAGCGACTTTAAGCGTCAGCCACCAGCCAATAAGCAACGGCTGCCTTCCCATAATGGCGCTCACATATAGAGCCCTCTCAACGTACCCCATAAGGCGGGCTTTCCATGGGATTCTGAGGCCAGAGACGCTAGATGTCGCCGGCATGAGTGTCCACATTCTGTCGACGATGCAACCTATTGGCCAGTCAGCAACGACCGTAGCAAACAAATAGCCGAGAACCCAGATCATGCACCTTTCGATCACGATACTAACCCGCCCTCTCCCTGCAAACACATCAAAGAACACGGGCTTCCTTCAGCACGCGACATATGACCTCCTGCCTGCTCATCACGATATTCTGCACCGCTTTTCGGAAGAGGGAAAAAGTGGCCCGGGCGTTCTGCCCGAGCCTAAGTATGGAGTTGATAGATCGTGCCCGTTCCACGCTTTGTTAACGATTGTATAGCATAGTAGTCGGACCCACATGCCGCCATGGACGCTCCTGCCGCCTCGTCGTATTGGCTGATACGATGTGTGTTCTGAACGGCATGTCCCTGTCAATGAACGTTCCTGGGCCGGGCAGTTTCGGACTAGCCTTCCTGCCTCGGACGGCTTTTGTGGCTGTTGACGTCTCCGTGTAGATGGCCTGCTGCTGTCCTTCAATATCAAGTATGTGTGCGCCCAGCGCGAGCACTTCCTCTTCGAGTCGGAGCAATTCTTCAATGAGGCTTGCCTTCTCCTTGCTTAACTGTTCAATTGTAGCACGTGCCTCCTGCTCGACTTCTACGCACAAGGCGGCTAACTTCTCTGAGGACCGGGCCTCCTTAGTGGCTCCCTGGAGTGCTTCGAGCCTGATCATTGCTTCTTGATACTCCTGCCGGAGTGTAGTCAGCCTAGCCAGTTTTGATCCCTGGCTGGCATCGTCTTCGCTGACCGCCAGAGCATACCTAGCCTGTGCCGTGGCTATCGTTTGTTCGAGTCGTCTAACTTCAAGCTTGGCCTGCTCGATGACGCGGTCACGGCTGGCGATGATCGTTTGCAGTTCGGACAGTTTGGTGCTGTCACCTCTTGTCGTTACATGAGACATCCTTCTGTGCCTCCTTTTTTCCGGCTTCACTGCGCCTGTAAACTTCCGTCAAGAATTCGGCACTTTCCTTTTGTTTTTGCTGAACCACCGCACGGATTGGGTCTTTCGACTTGTCGCTCATTCTTGATCACTCCTTCGAAAGTTAGGTTTTATTTGGTTTTCACCCCGCCGGACTGCTTTAGCAGATGTGGCGGAACTGCTGTGTTACTTAACTGATTGGCCCCTACTGCTGTAAGCAGAGTGGCGTGATACCTATATTCCTTAATACGGCCTGGACTGACTTCGTCTTAATTGGTGAAACATACTTCAGTTTCTATCAAAAAGAAAAAGAGCATCCGTCACGACATTTCTGCAGTCGTGACCGTAGAAGACTTATTTTTCTTAGTAACTCTTAGAGATACTTAGATATATACCCAAGTTTTTAACTAGCTGCTTATGAGTTTTTAACTTAGCTGCTTATGAGTTTTACTGAAGCAACTTATTAGTTTTACTAGAGCAACTTAAGGGGGTCTAGCCCCCACATATGGGTTTTCCCGTGTACGGGTTTTCGCGTCTACGGCTCATCCTTGTCGTACTCCTCGACAACATCTACTGCTCCATCTGCTGAGATTGAGAATATCCTGCCATCTCTCACCATTACCGTTGACTCTCCAGACTCAGCAGGCTCCGGCTCCGGCTTAGGCCGCTTGCGTCGAGTGATCTTCGTTGACGACAGACGAGGCTTCAAGAACACCTTGAAGAAGCCGTGCTCATACTTCTCCACTAGACGAACCTGCTCCAGCTGTTGAACTGCTGACTCGACACCACGTGGCTCTATGAAGACGATTCGGCACAGTTCTGCCAGAGTCGAGTGACACAGGTCCCACTTACGGTTTCGATACTGTCCGTCAACGTTAATGATGTCGAACCTGGCGGTCTCTTCAATGTCTTCAATCATTGCATACGCGTCTGCGTCAAACTGTGCTACACTCCGCAGAGCCAGATACAAGGCTTTAGCCCTAGGCTGAAGTTTGGACCAAACCTTGCTCTCGATGATGCAAGTGTGGAAGATAAAGAACGTTCCTTCGTACTCCTTCATGTCGTCCTATCTAATGAACACTGGCCTGTACACGTAGTAGTGACGTGTGCCTTCAGTCTTCTTCTGTCGTTCAAGTAGCCCGGCCTCCACGAGTTCACGGCAGGCCGTTACTACGGCATTGACGCTAACTCCGGCCATCTCTGAGATGTGCCCCTGTGGCAATTGATACCACGTGTGCTCTTTGAAGTCTGCCCGCGAGCAGAGCACTGGATAGATCGCCAAGGCTGACTTACTCAAGCCCATCTCTAAGACTTGTTTCGGAAAACAGAAGAACTTCTCGACGTTGACCACCTCCCTCCATCTGAACTCTCTCGTTAAGTCGTACGCCTGCTTGAAGTAGGCTGACATCTCCTGCTTCTTCATCTCCGTCTGCCTGCGGATGTTTCTCAGAACTTGGCCTTTGAACTGGCTTTTGTCTGTCGTCATCGTCATCATCTCCTCATCTCTCGACGAGCCTCAGCCAGTTCTCGAATACCGCTTCAGTGGCTTCGTTGCGCTCGAACTTCAAGAACACATCTCCGCGTGTCCCTCTGCCGATAGCTACCGGGCGCAGGCCGTGATCTAGAAAGAACTGTGCTTGGCCCATGTTGTAAACGAAGACATACCTTCCGCGCTCGTGCTGTCCGTTCGTTCTCGTGCGTTCTGTCATCGTCAATCATCTCCTTTACTTCTCATTTGATGATCATATGGTTTGTCTATACTCCGCCTTATGTCCGGCCCCTGACACACGTTGCCAGCGGATCAGACACTGCCACATCTAGCACTCTCGCTAACTCGAATATCCTCAGCGGAGCAGGCGCGGTCAGACCCCCTTCCCACTTCGACACTGCAACTTGGCTGATTCCCAGGAGCGCGGCCAGTTCTGTCTGTGTCAACCGCTTCTGTAACCGCCACTCTCTCAGGCTTGCTGTCATCTCAACACCTCCTTTCGGAACAGAAAAGGGGAATCAGCGATAGTGCGCCAATTCCCCCGGTTCTCCGGTTTGGGATAGTTATAACTGTCACTACTAGTATAACGGATTCTGCTACTTAAGTAAAATCATCCCACTCAAAGGAGAAGGCCGGGGAGTGTGCTCACTCGTCCGACCTCATTATAGTGATTCATGTGATTTTCGTTTACGGCTAGTATCTTCTTAAACTATAAACACCAGAAACACCAGCCTTAACCCGGGCTTAAGATAGTCAGGTAATCCAGACACTCAGTAGTTCTCACAGAGCAACTGGAAGAATGCGCGCGGGTGGAAACACGATGGGCATTCTTCGGGCGCGCTCTTTCCTTCGTGCACGTAGCCGCAGTTTCGGCAGTGCCATTTCACTTCTCTGTCTCTCGAAAAGACGGTGCCTTCTTGTATGCTCTTTGCCAGAGCCAGGAAACGCTGTTCATGAAATTCCTCAACTTCGGCTATCTCTCGGAAGTTATCGGCGATTTGCTCAAAGCCTTCTTCGCGAGCTACTTCTTCGAACTCCTTATACATGGTGGTCCACTCATGGTTCTCGCCGCTTGCGGCGTCTTTTAAGTTCTCCAGCGTGCCGCCTATGGCGTTGAGGTACTTGTACAAAGTCTTCGCATGCTCTTTCTCGTTTTCAGCAGTCTCAAGGAACACGCCCGAGATTTGCTCGTAGCCTTCCTTCTTTGCAACAGATGCATAGAACGTGTACTTATTTCGAGCCTGAGATTCACCCGCGAAAGCGGCCTTCAGGTTTGCCTCGGTTCTGCTACCTTTAAGGTTCTTCATGCACGTACCTCCCGATATTCGCTGTATGCTATTCGATCTTGATTGCCTCCGTAGGGCAGGACTCTGCGGCCTCCTGGCAGCAATCCTGCGTGCAATCGGCGCCTTCAATTACTTCTGCTTTGTCGTCCACCATATGAAACACTTCGGGGCAGATTTCTGCACACAAGCCACATGAAATACATAGATCATGCTCTACGTACACCTTTGCCAACACGTGCCACCTCCTGTGGAATATCTTTATCCCATTCTATCACTTCAACACGCGGACACGCACATTCATTGATGAATATGTTTCCAGTTGGTGCGGGGGAATACCCGCAAATCTGCTAGACACAATAAGAGAGGTTGCCACAAACAGATTTCGGGAGGTGTGGAAATGGTTGAATCAAGCATCAGTCAGCGGGAGGCACTATATCTAGGCGACCTGCTAACGCAAGAAGCGGTGTGTGTGGAGAAACTGTCCGTCTACGTCAACCAGGTGAACGACCCGCAACTCAGGTCACTTTGCACCGAACTGGTATCCGCTCACCTGCGAAACTATGACAGAATAGCGCAGCAGGTGCAGTCTGGGGGTGGATTCGTCGCTGCAGGCAGTCAGCCGGGCAGCGCGTACGGCACCGCCACAGGCTATGCGACAGGTTACCCAGCTACGCACATCGGTACCCAGTATGCGGGTGGCCAGTCCAACGTGTCTGGCAGAATGTACTCGCCCGGAGCCGGTTATTCGGCGCATGACACCGGGGCAACGCACGGTACAAGGCTATAGTAGAGAGGAGGCATGACATGAGACCTAACCCGAACCAGACCCACTTAGACGACAGGGCAATAGCGAACGATATCCTCGGAGGCAGCAAGTTCATGGCAGAAGCGTACGCAAAGAGCGCTCTGGACTCGTCGAGCCCGCAACTCAGGCAGGCGTTTGCGTCTATCTATATGGACAACCTTGCGCACAACGAGCGAATTTTCCGTTTGATGCAGCAAAGAGGCTGGTATTCGGTTGAACAGGCAGACCAGCAGCAAATCAACCAGCTGCAGTCCAAGTTCAGCATGAGTGGTCAAGAGCAGTACGGATTCCGCGCGCAACGCGGCCAATATGAGCCGCAGTATGGCGGTCAGCAGCAATCAGGGTGGCAAGGCCAACACAATATGCAGAGGTACTAAGCACAAGCAAGGAGCCGGCGTCGCCGGCTCCTTGACTGAGATAGCACGCCGACAACTTCTAACCCACAATGATACAACGTCCAAAGACCCTGGACGAAGCGTCTCTTGTCAACGCGGCATGTGCCTTCCCAAAGCGAGAGAGCCACATTATATATGACATGTTGGGTTTCTTGTCCCATTATAGTAAGATTAATGCAGCAAGCCATTCTAGAACAGGGGGAACAAGACATGGAAAAGTGGAAATGCATTGTATGCGGTTATGTATACGATCCCGAAAAAGGCGAAGACGGTATTGAGCCTGGTACGCCGTTCGAGAAACTGCCCGAAGACTGGGTCTGTCCTCTGTGCGGGGCTGGCAAGGACATGTTCGAGAAGGAGTAGATGAGTTGACGGGCCAAAGAAGGCGTATTGTGATCGTCGGATGTTCTGCTGCCGGAGTGGCTTGTGCCAAGGCGGCGCGGACCGAAGATCCTGAGGCCCAGATAACGCTTATCGGGGCGGAGCCTTACCCTGCGTACCACAGGCCGCGGCTGACCCATGTGTTGGGTAAGCATCAGCAAGTGGCAGGATTTCTGCTTCACGATGAATCTTGGTACAGGCAAAACAGGCTCGGACTTGTGATCGGCAGACGCGTGGTATCCGGAGGAGACGGCTTTGTGATAGACGACACGGGCGAACGCTATGCGTACGATTCGCTTGTGTTAGCTACCGGGGGACTCGCTAACGTGCCTCCGATTCCAGGGGTCGACTTAGACGGAGTATTCTGCTTGCGTACGTATTCTGATCTAGAGGCCATCGAGCAGTATGCGGAGTCAAGGCAGAAGGTTGTCATCATTGGAGGAGGACTCATCGGCCTTGAGGCTGCGTGGGCGCTCTGCCAGTGGCGAAAGCAGGTAAGCGTACTCGAACGCGGAGAAGGGCTGCTCAAGAACCAGCTTGATGAAGATGGCATGAGCGTCATAGGCAATATCGCTGTCCGTAAAGGTGTAAATATAGTGTACAAAGCCGAGACAAAATCGATCGTGGGCGAGCAATCGGTTAGCGGTGTCAAGTTGAAAGACGGCCGGTGTATTGAATCAGATTTGGTGCTGCTTTCGACCGGGGTCAGAGCAGACTTAGAACTCGCTAAGGCGCTCGACTTGCCGACTGGCCGCGGTGTGCTGGTGGACGAACGCATGCAGGTCGCACCCGGGATATATGCCGCTGGTGATTGTGCCGAATATGCCGGCAGAACAGCAGGAGTGTGGCCGGTAGCAGAAGCACAAGGTAAGGTGGCAGGTACCAACGCGGCGGGTGGCGCAGCCGCATACCGAGCGCTGAAGCCTCTGAACACGACGGTGGTTATGGGTGTTACGGTGTTTTCTGCAGGCGACCCCGGCAGGCTAGAACAGGATTACAGAGTGCTTAAGTCTGAGGACGATGGAGAAGGCCTTCGCAAACTGTATTTGGTGAAGGATAGACTTGTGGGTGCCATAGTAGTAGGTGTTCCAAAGAATGTGATGAAGATCAAGGCGCTGATTGACGCGGGAGGGCTGGTAGACCAGGAGATGCTGTGCAAACCCAATGCAGACGCCTTTATTGAGGCACTGTAGGCTGCACATGCAAGGCAAGGCTGGCGCGGCCGCCCGGATGTGAGTGGGCCAGAGTATGACCGTGACCCACGTTCTGCTGGGAGGGATATTCGTGTCGAGAGTGTCAATTGTCGTGGATAGTTCCGCCAGCCTACCGGCGTATGTCGCTGCCCAATACGGGATAAACGTCATCCCGATCACCATCCAGCGAGGCAACGAGACGTACAGAGATGGGATAGACCTGGGCTATGAGCAGTTCTACGAGATGTTAGAACAGCAAGCGCCGCTTAAGACATCGCAACCTTCACCAGGCGAGTTCATCCAGATGTACAGATCGCTTGCAAAAGAGTGCGAGAGCATCATCTCGATACACGTGACATCTAAGGCTAGCGGTACAGTTCAGGCAGCAAACCTAGCGCGTGCCGCTTGTGACGACTTAGATATTGAGGTAGTAGATTCTGAGACTACCTCTATGTCACTCGGCTTCTTAGCCATCGTGGCAGCTACCGCGGCTCGCCTAGGGAAGCACAAACGCGAAATCCTTCAGGCTGTAGAAGAAGCCAAGAAGAGGATAGACGTGTTTGTAGCATTGCCGGGGTTAAGCCAGCTCAGAAGAAGCGGGAAGATAGGTCTCGGACAAAGCCTCATAGGCTCTTTGCTGTCGGTGAAGCCGATTCTTACCATGCGGGACGGCATGCTTACCGTTTGCGAACGAGTCAGAACTTACCCAAAAGCGCGCGAACGAGTTGCAGACCTGATATGCGAGGCAGCAGGTAGGGGCAGCGTGAGGCTGGCGGTGGTGTACTCCAAGACGCTCGATGAAGCGCAGCGGCTTGCCGAGATGCTGCAATTGAGACTCAAAGTGAGTGAAGTCATCATGGCAGAAATCGGAGCTGCGCTGGCTGTTCATGGAGGCCCTGGGATGATCGGTGCCGCCATTATGAGAGAATAGCAGTAGCATTCGTTATGACCGCTTCTCGGGAAACAGAAGGCGTCCTGGAAGCGGTCTTCTGATTTCTACGGCGCCCTTTGGGCACAGTTCCTGGCAGCAGAAACAACGGATGCAGTCGGAGTTCAACCTGCGGCAGGTTGTGTCTCATCGAGATGACTTGTGGGGGGCAGTGCTTCGCACACGTGCCGCAGCCGTTACACCGTTCTGTAATGAACACCGGCTTGGGGCGCAAAGCGTCAAATACGTATCTCGCAATAGCGTGCGGTAGATATCGCTCCATAGGGTTCTTAGGAGGCGCAATCGGAGGAAGCTTGAACCGAACGCTGAACGCTTTGGGATCTTCGCCAGCTACCTGCACGAGGCCAGGGGCTCTTGGGGCCAGACCTCGTCTTGCGGCGGCTTGGATAGTCATTACGCTCTCCGGCCTCATGCCAGCGAGCTGGGCACACACCAGATCCAGGGCAAATGGATCTGCCGATGCAGCCACGAGGCCTGTCTGAATCGGCGTGCCCCGTGTTGGGCCTGCACCTTCCATCGCTACCACGGCATCGACCAGCGAAAGCCTCGGAGTAACGGCCTGAGCTATGTCCACAAGCATTTCGCCGAACACACCCGGCTCAGGCATCTTCAGGTGGAAGTCGGCTTTTGCAAGCCCGGGTATAACACCGAACATGTTCTTGACTGCGGCGGTGAGCGTCATGAACCCATGAGTCTTAAGCTTAGGTAAGTTGATAATGCCGTCACACTCAAGCATCGCGCGGCACACAGGCAGACTCTTGAGAATTGAGCCGTTTGCCACTTTCAGCGTGGTTTCGGTCATGTCGTAATTGAGCTCAGCAGCGTATTGCTCGGCTACACTCTCTATGCCGCATGTTCTGTACAGCGCCCTGAGGCTTGCCTTTGTAAACGAATGACCGGGACAGTCGCCGATTACCACATGAACCCCAACATCGGTAAGCAGTTTGGTGAGCACGGCCGCAATCTGGGGATGGGTAGTGGCCGCTTTCTCGGGCGGAAGAGCCATGATGAGGTTCAGTTTGAGAAATATGCGTTCACCAGGGTTAACAAACTGTTGAATGCCGCCGAGAGGCGCAAGGCACGAAAGCACAGCATCTTCCAGGACGCTCTGCTCATAACTTGGACACCTCGTAATACTCACTTTGGACACACAGTTCTACCTACCTTAGCGCAAGACAGGACTATTGCTGGCCTGCGCAGAAATGTTTGGTCGTTCTCTTAGCGGATGGCGTCAGACCTCATTGAGACTGCGAGGTGCCACGTGTATTACTACTTGTTTGTCCCTTTGCTTGTCGCTCTGGGCTTAGTATTCATTCTCCCATTTGTGCCCGTGTTCTCGCAACCCCCGCGTCTTGACCGCAGCAAATTGGGCTTGCTGGTGGTAGGTTTGCTTCTTTGGACAGCAGCTGGCGGAGCACTTAGCACTCCCAGGCAACTGCTGCTCGGAGTACTACTCAGCGCTTCGGCTGTGTACGACTTGGCCGCACGCGTGATCCCGAACCGATTGCTGGCGGTGCTTGCTGTGCTCGCGGTCGGCGTGATTTACGCCTCGGCGCGAAGCGATATGTTGAACCTGGTTCTGGCTGCGGTGGTGTGTCTGGTCGTAATGACGATACTCGGTATCGCCGGGCGAGGGGCGCTCGGGGCTGGGGACGTAAAACTGTGCGCGGTGATCGGCTTGCTGCTCGGGCTTGATACCGGCCTTGCACTAATAGCGCTGAGCTTTCTCTTGCTGATGCTGCCTGCTATCTACTTTGTGGTATCCGGCAAAGGCATAAAGCGTCACCTGCCGTTTGCACCGTTCGTGTGGGCAGCGGGTATGCTGTTTCAGGTGCTGAGTGGAGGCCGGTTCATCTAGACTCAACACCGGTTCTCGGAGGTTTAGGCGTTGCGTATGCAGAAGCACGTGTATAGTTGCTGCCAAATTGAAAAAAGGAGTGCAATCTATGGTGGATAAAAAGCCGAAGGACCTTCTGGATGCTGACCTAGAGCATGTGTGGCACCCTGTGACCCAGCATTCGGTGCTCAAAGAAAAACCCCCTATGATGGCGATGTCCGGTTCCGGTTGTGTTGTGCGAGATGCTTCAGGCAAAGAATACATCGATACCATGGCAGGGCTTTGGTGTGTAAACGTTGGTTACGGCCAGGATGAAATCCGTAGAGCTGTAGACGCTCAAATGCAAAAACTGGCCTACTATCCGCACACCGCAGCAAACCCTCCGGCTTCTGAACTTGCACAGCAGATCAGCAAGTCTCTTGGAGCCGGGCTATCGCGGACGTATTTCACTTCCAGCGGTTCCGAGTCGAACGAATCTGCTTTCAAGATTGCGAGGCAGTACGGACGTCAGGCCAACCCCGGGCAGAACAGGTACAAGATCATTGCGCGCCATCGTGGATACCATGGCACGACGATGGGGGCGCTCAGCGCCACGGGTCAGTCTGAGAGGAAATGGAAGTTTGAGCCGCTCGTTCCGGGTTTTCTGCATGCAGCTCCGGCCTACTGTTACCGCTGTGCGTTTAACAAGACGTACCCCGGCTGCGATCTTGAGTGCGCAAAACAAATAGAAACGATGATTTTGCACGAAGGGCCGGAGACATGCGCCGCGGTTATTGTTGAGCCGATTGTGGGCGGTGGCGGATTGCTCGTGCCGGTCGAAGAGTATTTGCCGGAAGTGAGGCGCATTACCCAAAAGTATGGAGTGCTGCTAATCTCCGATGAAGTTATCTGTGGATTTGGCAGGACTGGCCAGATGTTCGGCTTTCAGACATTCGATATAGAGCCTGACATCGTCACGATGGCCAAGGGTATTTCGAGTGCATATCTGCCGCTTGGTGCTGTGGCCGCGACAGAGCACGTGTTTTCGACTTTCCTAGGCGATGCGAGTGAGCGAGTGCACCTGAACCAGGTGAACACCTACGGTGGCCATCCCGTGGCATGCGCCGCTGCGCTTGCAAACCTCAAGATAATCCAAGAGCAAAAACTCGCCGATAGGGCGCGTACGTTCGGCAATGAAGTGTTCGAAGAACTGCGAGAGCTTGAGCGTTATGCGTGCGTTGGAGAAGTAAGAGGTCGTGGAATGCTCTGGGGCATTGAACTTGTGCGTGACAAGAAGAGCAAAGAGCCTATGCCCCAAGAAGAAGTCGGCAAGATTGTGGCCGAAGCGGCTCAGAAGGGCGTGCTTATAGGCAGGACAGCAATGATAACCTTCCACCTTAACAACGTGCTCACCATGTCACCTCCGCTCGTCATAACCCGAGAAGAGGTCAACGTGGTGATTAAGGTGTTGCACGAGATACTGAGCGAAGCCTAAGGAGGTAACGTTTGGATGGCGGAGAAGCGCAGAATAACGTCAAAAGATCTATGGGAGTTCAAGTTCGTCGGAGATCCACAACTGTCTCCTGACGCGAGTCAAGTGGTTTTTACGCTTACAACGATTGACTCAGAAAAGAACGGTTACCGTACGGCGCTCGCTCTGGTGTCAACAGACGGCAAGAGAACTATGCGCCAGATCACGAACCACGATATACCGGACAAACTGGTGCGTGACATATCTCCGCGCTGGAGTCCGGACGGAACCAAGATTGCATTCTTGAGCAACAGGCTCGGCAAGAACCAAATATGGATCTTGCCAGTTGAAGGCGGCGAGCCTTACCGACTTACGAATATGGATGATGCGGTATCCGAGCCTGCGTGGTCTCCCGACGGCAAGAACATAGTGTTTGTGTCTAGAGAGCCGAAGACTGAGAAGAAGCGCAATGCCGACGTAACTCACATAACCAAATTACGCTATAAATTCAACGGGGTAGGGTTTACCGATGAGCGTCCGCGCCATCTGTTCCGAGTCGAGCTTGACACTTGCGCGATAACGCAGCTGACGTCGGGTGAGTTTGATGAGTCAACTCCTGTTTGGGCTCCTGACGGTGCACACATCGCTTTCATATCTGCGCGTGAACCGGATAGAGAACTGCGCTACCATCCTGACGTATGGGTGCTCGATCTTGCGACTTCGGAGCAGAGAAGGCTTACAAGGGCGCTCGGCCCTTCGTCTTCTCCGGTTTGGTCGCCATGTGGCAAGAAAATTGCCTACCTCGGCACCGAAAGAGGTGAGATGAGCGCGTTCAATACTGAGGTATTCGTGGTGTCCATGGACGGAGAACCCGTATCGTTAACTCGTGACTTCGACAGGTCTGTCGGTTCGGGAGTTGGATCAGATTCGAGATACGACGGAGCTATGATGGCTCCAGCGTGGTCCAAAGACGGCCGTACCGTGTATTTTCTGGCTGCCGACCGCGGGCAGAGCAAGTTGTTTGCAGCAGATGCATCCGGAGGCGATGTGACCGCTGTTGTTGACGTGCCGGGACTCAATGTTAACAGCTTTGATGCGCGAAGCAGTTGCTGCGGTTCGACTGTGTTTGCGTATAATGCTGGAACACAGCTTAATCCGGGTGATATATACGCCGGAGAGAACCCGGTAAGGCTGACTTGGGTGAACGAACCTCTGCTGCAAACGCTCGACATCGTGCCTCATGAATGCTTTACGTATGAGTCTGATCCGGGGTGCGAAATTGAGGGCTGGCTTATGAAGCCTGCGGGATTCGAAGACGACAAGAAGTATCCTGTTGTGGTGCAGATTCACGGAGGCCCTGCTTCAACCGTGGGAGAGGCGTTTTCGCACGAGTACCAGTTAATGGCGTCTCGCGGCTACGGTGTGTTCTACATGAACTTTAGAGGTAGCAAGGGCTACGGAGAGCAGTTCGCGTACGCGATTATCGGGGACTGGGGAGGCTGTGAGTTCCGTGATATCATGGCGGGAGTCGATTACGTGGAAAAACTGGACTGGGTTGACCCGTCGCGTATATACGTTACCGGAGGTTCTTTTGGAGGATATGAGACCAACTGGATAGTCACTAAGACACATCGGTTTCGCGCTGCAGTAACACAGCGCAGCATCAGCAACATGTACACTAAGTACGGAGTGAGCGACATAGGCTGGTACGGCAACAAGGCGGGCATGGGAGGCGCAGATCTGTGGGATGCCGAAGAGTTCATCATGTCACGTTCACCTATTAGGTACGCTCCTCTGGTTCGTACACCGATCCTCATTATCCACAGCGAACAGGACCTACGCTGTCCCATGGAACAGGCCGAGCAGTGGTATACCGCGCTCAAGAGGCTGGGCAAAGTTGACGTCGAATTCGTAAGGTTTGCGGGTGAAAACCACGAGCTGTCTCGGTCAGGCAAACCGCTTAACCGAATAGACAGGTTGGAGCATATTATCGGGTGGTTTGACAGATATAACAGCTAAACTGTACCCATAGTCGAGGCGCGCGCCCGGCTCGTCCGGGCGCTTTTCGTGCGAAGCCAGCAGTAGGCTTGTGTCGTTGAGAGGTGACAGCGATGACTGGGGTTGTTCTCGTAGGTGGCGCGGCTACGCGAATGGGAACTCCGAAACACCGCATCAAGTTCGGCAGTGAGACTCTACTGGAACGTGCTGTTCGCAAACTCGCCGCGGTCACGACAGCCGTTATTGTGGTCGGCGGTCGAGACAGCGTTGACATGCAAGGCGTGAGCGTTGTTCACGATCTGTTCTCGGGCAAGGGGCCGCTCGGTGGGATACACGCGGGACTGGTGAATGCAGAAGACACGTGCGCCGTTGTCGGATGTGATATGCCCTTTTTCTCTGAGCAAATGCTGCTGCTAATGGAACGCGTATCAAGAGACTCGGACGCGGCGGTACCATGCGCAAACGGCTATTGGGAGCCGCTCTGCGCGGTCTATAGGCCGGGGTGCATACCTGCCATTGAAGCACTGTTCGAAGAGAGCGGAGTCTTAAAAGTGAGCAGGCTCTATGATATGGTGAGTGTTCACGAATTTGGAGAGAACGATATACGCAGTTTTGGTCGGCCTGAGCACCTGTTCTTCAATATTAACTCGCCAGAACAGCTGGAGCAGGCCGTGCTTATGGAACGAGAAGGAGTTTCAGTATGACTGCTGAACAAAAGAGTAGATGAAGACCTTGATAAGCCGTTCTATGTTGCGGTATCATGGGGCAGAGTGAACGGTGCCGGTTTTCGTTGATCAAGCACTAATATGCTTTACAGGCATGCCACTTGTAGTGGCTTAATCTATTGCAGATGGACGCACATTGCCAGGAGAACCGGAGGTTTGCCGCATGTCTAGCGACAAGAAGAACGCGGGCGTCTTTACGCTTGAGTTCAGTGTTAACGGTATGGACTTCGCGGCAGCTGGTGATGTTGCTAGCACTATAAAGCGGACACTGCAGCAGCTCGGGCTAGACCCCTCAGTTGTGAGGAGAGCAGCGGTTGCAGCGTTTGAGGCCGAAACCAACATAGTTATACATGCGTACCGCGGGAGTATGAGACTCAATGTGAGCACTCGAGGGGTCGAGATCGTCGCCGAGGACGAAGGACCCGGGATAGCCGATATAGACCTCGCAATGCAGGACGGGTTTTCGACTGCTCCTCAGCATGTGCGCGAGATGGGATTCGGAGCAGGCATGGGGCTTCCGAACATTAAACGCTGTTCGGACGAGCTCGAGATAGAATCAACTGTTGGAGTAGGGACTAAGTTGCGGGCTTTTATCTCCTCGCCGTAACGAAAGCGGTGATGCCAGTGTCTGGTTACTTCCATTCAGTGACCTTGGATGAGTCGCTGTGCAAGGGATGTACCAACTGCATAAAGCGTTGTCCTACCGAGGCGATCCGTGTGCGCGAGGGCAAGGCGCACATCATTGAGGAACGATGCATAGACTGTGGAGAATGCATCCGGACATGCACCAACCATGCGAAGACAGCGCTAACTGATGGTTTTGAACGCCTTGATGATTTCGAGTACAAGATAGCACTCGTGCCGCCTGCGTTCATGGGCTTGTGGAGGCCGAACGGTGAAGGTTCCACGGCTCTGGCTGCACTCTTGAGATTAGGATTTGACCAGGTGTTCGAAGTGGCGGTGGCTGCCGATGTAGTGGCCGATGCATGCAAGTTGATCATTCAGTCAGGCAAGTTTGCGAGGCCGGCGATCTCTTCGGCATGTCCTGCAGTGATCAGGCTGATGCAGGTAAGGTATCCAACATTGATCCCCAATTTGATTCCTATCGAGGCGCCTGTCGAGATTGCAGCGCATATGGCAAAGAAGCAGGCGCAGCAACTGACCAACATCCCGCGCCACAAGATCGGTGCGTTCTTCATCACCCCGTGTCCTGCAAAAGTGACCGCGATAAAGCAGCCAGTCGGCCGGCAGACATCTGATCTTGATGGAGCTCTGTCTGCGGCGATGATTTACGGCAGTATAGCTAAGGTGCTGAGCGAGACACAAGAATTGCCCAAGATCAATCTGTACGGTACGCCGCGCGGAATGCGCTGGGGCTATGCGGGTGGTGAAGCCGAGTCGGTGCAGCCCACATCCACGCTTGCCGTGGACGGCATTCACAACGTGAGTAGCGTCTTGGACGAAGTCGAACGCGGTAGGCTTTCCGATATAGACTTCATTGAGGCCCAGGCATGCGTTGGAGGCTGCTTGGGTGGCTGCCTCATGTCGCAAAACCCCTATGTCGGAAAACTGCGTCTCCAGAAAGCCGCGGCCGCGTTCGGTGCTGGGGAGCAGATCGTATCCTTAGAAGAGGCCAGGCAGTTGTACGAACAGGGTGAGCTCGGGTTTGACACACCGATAGAGCCGAGGCCCGTCATGAAGCTTGCGCCCGACCTATCGCGTGCGCTGGAGATGATGAAAACGATCGAGACGACTGTTGAAATGCTGCCCGGACTGGACTGTGGAGCGTGCGGTAGTCCGAGTTGCCGCTCGCTTGCTGAAGACATTGCCAGAGGTAGAGCGCTCACAACAGATTGCATATTCTTGTTGAGAGAACGAGTCAGGGAACTGGCAGAGGAAATGGTGGATCTGGCTCGCAAAGTACCACCTGCAATGGGACAACAGAACGACCAACCCAAACGTGAAGGTGGCGGAGGTGTGCCGAATGACGGTTAGGGAACTTGCCCGGTCTTTGGGGCTTAGAGTATACACGTCTCAGCAGACGGAAGACGTCGAAATCTCAGGAGGTTATGCAGGAGACCTGTTGAGCGATGTCATGGCTCATGCGTGCGAAGGATGTGTATGGGTGACGATCCAGACCCACCAGAACATAGTCGCAGTTGCGGTTTTGAGCGGGATTCACGCGGTCGTGATATGTGGTGGACGTGTGCCTGATGAGGACACGCTGGTCAAGGCGGAAAGAGAGAAGATCGCGGTTCTAGGATCTTCTGAATCCAGTTACGAGACCGTCGGCAGGATATATGGCCTGCTAAGGTGAATGGAATACTTCTTGTGTGACCTTCACGTGCATACGGCGCTCTCTGCGTGCGCAAACGCAGAAATGAACCCGGTCAGCATAGTGAAGCGCTGTGTTGATGCAGGCGTCAATATCGTGGCCATAGCCGATCACAACTCGGCTATGAATGTTGAGGCAGTGTGCCGTGCTGCAAGCGATACCGGACTGCTTGTGGTTCCGGCAATTGAGGTTCAAACTAGTGAAGAGATTCACATAGTCGTCTTGTTTCAAGATTGCTGCGCAGCGCTTGAGTTTGAAAAGAAGTACGTTCGTCCGAGGCTTCCCGATACGCTGAACGTTCCGGAACTTTTCGGAGAGCAACTGATGATGAACTCAAGCGGCGAGGTCATAGGCACTGAACCAATTCTGCTCAGCAATTCGATAGATATGGGGGTCAACGAACTCGTATCACGTGTAAGAAAGATAGGAGCTGTATGTGTAGCGGCGCATGCCGCGAGACCGATGCACGGGTATCTGTTCACACTGGGACTGGTAGTGCCCGGCTATGAGCCCGATTGTTACGAGTTTGGGTCGAAGCGGTTGGCTGAAGCGGCGGTGCGGAAGTGGCACATTGAAGACAGCACATGTATTGTGTCATCAGATGCGCACAGCCTTGAGCAGATAGTACCGGCACGCACTGCAGTAAGGATGGACAGGCTAGATACTGCCTGCCTGCTGTCGTGCCTGAAACACGGGCGTGGTGAGAGGGTGGTGATTCTGGACGACTGTGAAAGCCGGTAATTTGATGTATGCAGGCAATAACACAGAAGCCGTGTTCACGGCTTGTAGATTTCGGGAAGGAGGGAGCCTCTACTAGATGGTTGTAGCAAAGCAGATGACCGAGAACGATTACCAGAAAGTCGACGAAATCATTGCGCAGCACAAAGGACAGCCCGAGGCGCTGATCCAGGTGCTCCACAAGATCCAGCTGGAACTAGGGTACCTTCCGTCAGACGTGCAGATTCGCGTGGCCGACGGATTAGGAGTGCCTCTTGCCGATGTTCATGGCGTGGCCACATTCTACGCATTCTTTTCGCTCCAGCCGAAGGGCAAGTACGTTGTTTCGCTGTGCAAGGGCACTGCGTGTTATGTGCGCGGTTCAGCAAAGGTGCTCGAGCGGTTGGAGAAAGAACTTGGCGTGACCGCCGGGAATACCACACCGGATGGCAAGTTCAGCATCGAAGTCGTGCGCTGTCTTGGTGCGTGCGGCCTTGGACCTGTCATAACTATCAATGAAGACGTGCACGCCCGGCTCAAACCGGACAAAGTGCCGATGATACTCAAAAAATACGAGTAACCGGAGTAGGAGTATGCAGGATCTCTCTCTTCATGTGCTCGACCTGATTCAGAACTGCGTGGAAGCGGGCGCAGGCACCGTCAGAATAAGCCTCGATGAGTCGGGGTTGGACGGTGTTGTGGCGCTCGAGGTCAGTGATGATGGACGAGGTATGTCACCTGAACTGCTGGCGCGTGTGAAAGACCCGTTTACGACGACGCGTACCACTAGGCGCGTGGGTATGGGCATACCGCTCATTCAGCAGGCTGTTCAAGCCGCAGGTGGAGACCTTAGTATGGAGTCGCGAGAAGGCCACGGCACGACGATACGTGCATGGTTCTTGCGTGACCACATCGATGCGCCTCCGCTCGGCGATGTGGCTCAGAGCGTGGCCATAGCCATCGCGACCAATCCAGGAGTCAGGTTCGTGTACACGCACACCGCTGCCAACGGCAGTTTCTGTGTGGATTCAAAACAGATAGCCGAGTTCTTGGCAGAGGTTAGCATCTCAGATCCAGGTGTGGTGGCATGGCTGAAGCAGCACTTAAGAGAGGGCATTAAGCAGGTTCGTGGGGGTGAATCGCAGTGAAATCGCTTGAGGATCTTGAGAGAATCCGACGTGAGGCGCGTGAGCGTCTGGCGGTGCGCGCCAGCAGCCATCAGACTGTGGTCGCAGTCGGGATGGGCACGTGCGGCATAGCAGCCGGTGGCAGAGAAGTGGTCTCGGCTTTCATGGACGAACTCTCCATGCGTAAGATCTCTAATGTTGCAGTCACGCAGACTGGGTGCCCTGGGCTGTGTGAGTATGAACCTATGGTGACTGTGTCGACTCCGGGTGCGCCCAAAGTCACCTACACCTACGTCACGCCTGAAAAGGCCCGACAAATAGTAGCTCAACACATCGTCAACGGCCGGCCGATCACGGAGTGGACGCTGGCCAGATAAAGCAACCGGCTCGCGAAGGAGGTCAACAGATGGATTTGTATCGCTCGCACGTCCTGGTGTGCGCAGGCGCGGGTTGCGTCTCGTCTGGCTGCAAGGCAGTCGAAGAGGCACTCCTGGACGGCATAAAGAAGCACCAGTTGGAAAAAGAGGTGCGTGTAGTCGAGACAGGCTGCATGGGTCCCTGCGACATGGGTCCTGTGATTGTGGTGTACCCAGAAGGCGTTTTCTACCGAAAACTGAAGCCGGAGGACGCTCACGAGATAGTCGAGAGCCATTTGCTCAAAGGCCGGATAGTTGAGCGTCTGATTTACGAATCACCCGATACCGGCAAGAAGGTACCGGAACTTGCCGACATAGACTTCTTTGCCAAACAGACAAGGGTAGCGCTGCGAAACACCGGTGTGATAGACCCCGAGGTCATCGAAGAGTACATCGCGCATGATGGTTACGTAGCGCTAGGCAAGGTGCTTTCCACCATGACACCTGAGCAAGTGGTCGAAGAGGTAAAGAAATCCGGTCTAAGGGGACGCGGTGGCGGCGGTTTTCCGACAGGTCTGAAGTGGGCGCTTACCGCCAAGCAGCCTCGTAAACCCAAGTACGTGGTGTGTAACGCCGATGAAGGCGACCCAGGAGCATTTATGGATAGATCAGTGCTCGAGGGCGACCCACACAGCATAATCGAGGCTATGGCGATAGCCGCGTACGCCATAGGCGCAAATCAGGGTTATGTGTACGTCAGGGCTGAATACCCGCTTGCCGTAGAGCGCCTTGAAAAGGCAATTAAACAGGCGCGTGAGTATGGCTTCTTGGGCAAGAACATATTCGGCTCGTCGCTCGACTTTGACTTGGAGATAAGGGTCGGAGCAGGCGCTTTCGTATGCGGCGAGGAAACAGCGCTCTTTGCCTCCATAGAAGGCAAGAGAGGTGAACCCAGGCCGAGACCGCCGTTCCCTGCTGAATCAGGTCTATGGGGACAGCCTACGTTGAACAACAACGTAGAAACCTACGCGAACATACCTGCGATCATCCTTCACGGCGCAGACTGGTTTGCAGAAATGGGCAGTGGAAAGAGCAGGGGCACGAAAGTGTTCGCGCTTGCTGGTCAGATCCGCAACACGGGTCTTGCCGAAGTACCGATGGGACTCAGTCTCGGCGAAGTGATCTTCGACATCGGCGGCGGAGTACCTAACAACAAGAAGTTCAAGGCAGCGCAGACCGGCGGGCCTTCAGGCGGTTGTATCCCTGCCCAGTTCCTGAACACGCCGATCGAGTACGAAACGCTAACCGAAATCGGCGCGATCATGGGCTCGGGTGGACTCATCGTGATGGACGAAGACACGTGCATGGTTGACCTTGCCAAGTTCTTCTTGGAGTTCTGCCAGGATGAGTCGTGCGGTAAGTGTGCACCGTGCCGTATAGGAACCAAGCGAATGCTTGAGATCCTGAGCAGGATCACTCACGGCGAGGGCAAAGAAGGCGACGTCGAGCTACTGATAGAGCTCGCTCACCAGATAAAGAACTCGGCACTGTGTGGATTGGGACAGACTGCCCCTAACCCGGTGCTGAGCACGATCAAGTACTTCAGACACGAATACGACGCTCACATAAGGGACAAGAAGTGCGAGGCATCGGTATGTGCGTCTCTGTTTGAATCACCGTGCCAGAATACCTGTCCCGCAAACGTGGATGCGCCGCTTTACATCGACCACATCAAGAACCGCGAATTCGGCGAAGCGTACCTCGAAGTCATGCGCGAGAACCCGCTACCGGTGATATGTGGAAGAGTGTGTCATCACCCATGCGAGGCCAAATGCCGTAGGGCACAGCTTGATCAGGCTGTTGCGATAAGGCCGCTCAAACGGTTTGCCGCCGATTGGGCGCTTGAGCACTCGGATAAGGTGCCAGATATTCATGTGAAACCGCAGCGCGGAACCAAGGTAGCCGTAATAGGGTCTGGTCCTGCCGGGCTTTCGGCCGCCTACTACCTGCAGAAGGCAGGTCACGACGTGACCATATTCGAGGCCCTTCCGGTTGCAGGTGGCATGCTTGCAGTCGGTATTCCCGAGTACAGATTACCGAAAGCGGTTCTAAACCAAGAGATCGACGTGATCAAGAGCCTCGGCGTCAAGATCAAACTCAACACGCGCGTGGGTAAGGATGTCTCGTTTGAAGATCTCAGGAAAGAGTACGATGCCGTGTTCGTCGCGGTAGGCTCGCACGGCGATCAGAAACTCGGTATCGAAGGAGAAGACCTTGGCGGAGTATTCTCTGGGGTCAAGTTCCTGAGAGATGCGAACCTTGGACAGGCCGAAGATATGCGCGGCAAGAAGGTCGCCGTGGTAGGCGGAGGCAACGTGGCTATTGACGCCGCGCGGACTGCGCTGAGACTGGGTGCGGCAGAAGTCACGGTCGTTTACAGACGTCGTATGGAAGACCTGCCCGCCATGCTTGAAGAAATCGAGGAGGCTGAGTTCGAGGGCATCAAGTTTAACTGCCTCATGAACCCCACCCGGATTATCGGAGAGCAGGGCAAGGTGGTAGGACTTGAAGTCCAGCAGCAGCGGCTCGGAGATTTCGACCAAAGCGCGCGCCGCAGACCGGTGCCGGTCGAAGGCGCACTATCGGTGATAGATGTTGACGTTGTGATTCCAGCGATCGGCCAGGTGACTGAAAGCAGCGTGTTTGCCGATTCTGGTATGGAGGTCGCAAGAGGCAACATTGTAGCGGATAAGAAGAGCGGAACCACGAGCGTGGCAGGCGTATTCTCGGCCGGTGATTGCGTAACGGGTCCGGATACGGTTATAGACGCGATTGCAGCCGGAAAGCGTGCTGCGGCCTCGATGGACAAATACTTGGGCGGTAGCGGAGAAGTCACCGAACGCTTCACCGGAGTACGCGTTATCTCGGGCGAATTGATAGAGCACGAAGAACCACGACGGAACCCGCCGATGCTTCCCAAGGAGCACAGGTGCAGCATGAAAGAAGTGGAGCAGCTGATGTCGGAAGAAGCTGCCGTGGCCGAAGCGTCACGCTGCTTGCGATGCGATGTCAAAGAGTAGCTCGAGGATGGGAGGGCAGTTTAGATGAGTCTGGTTACCTTAACCATAAATAACCAACGAGTAGAAGTAGAAGCGGGCACGACCATACTCGAGGCAGCGAAGAAGGTCGGCATCGAGATTCCGACGCTGTGCTACCTAGAGGGTATGCACGCTATAGGTGCGTGTCGAGTGTGTGTTGTTGAAGTAAAAGGTGCGAAGTCTCTTGTGGCCTCGTGTGTTGCGCCGGTCGCTGACGGAATGGTCGTGGAGACCAACTCGAGCGCCGTGCGTGCCGCAAGAAAGACGACTCTCGAACTGATCATGTCAGACCACCCGGCAGAGTGCTTGACATGTATCAGAAACAACAACTGTGAACTGCAAACGCTGGCCGAGAAGTTCGGGGTAAGGGATATACGATTCGCGGGAGAGAAGTCCAGCCATGTGCCCGATCATTCGTCTCCCTCGATAATGCGAGACCCGGACAAGTGTATCCTGTGCAGGCGGTGCGTGACAGTGTGCGAACAGGTGCAGAGCGTGAGTGCGATTGCACCGCAGGGTCGCGGGTTTGACACGGTGATAGCACCGGGACTCGGTGCCGATATGAACGAATCTGACTGTGTTACTTGCGGCCAGTGCATCCTAGTCTGCCCCGTGGGTGCGTTGTACGAACGCGATGAAATCGAAGAAGTGTGGCGCGCGCTTGCAGACCCGTCAAAACACGTTGTGGTGCAGACTGCGCCTGCAACCAGAGTTGCCATCGGCGAGCCGTTCGGTTACGAGCCGGGAACTATCAATACTGGCAAGATGGTCGCGGCGCTGAGACGGCTCGGCTTTGATAGCGTAATGGACACCGATTTCACTGCTGACCTCACGATCATGGAAGAGGGGCACGAGCTCATCGAGAGGCTGACGACTGGCGGGACTCTGCCGCTTATCACCTCTTGCAGCCCAGGGTGGATTAAGTTCATCGAGCATTTCTACCCATCTCTGCTCCCGAATGTATCGACATGTAAGTCGCCTCAGCAGATGTTCGGTGCGCTGGCGAAGACATATTACGCGGATAAGGCGGGAGTCGATCCCAAAGATATCTACAGCGTGTCGGTGATGCCGTGTACGGCCAAGAAATTCGAGGCCAGAAGGCCCGAGATGCGCTCAAGCGGTTACCAGGACGTTGACGCGGTGCTGACGACACGTGAACTCGCACGCATGATCAAAGAAGCGGGTATCGACTTTCCGT
The DNA here is from genome assembly GCA_964417635.1 of uncultured Pseudomonadota bacterium. Taxonomy (GTDB): domain Bacteria; phylum Bacillota; class Sulfobacillia; order JAUYEF01; family JAUYEF01; genus CAYQIY01. The sequence goes on from CAYQIY010000006.1 coordinate 124,063, forward strand.
CACTACCCGATGAAGAGTACGATGACCCGATGGGCATATCTACGGGAGCCGCGGTCATATTCGGCGCCACCGGCGGCGTGATGGAAGCCGCGCTGCGTACGGCGTATGAGGTCATCACCAAGAAGCCGCTTGGCAACATCAACTTCACCATGCTGAGAGGTATGGAAGGGTTGAAAGAGGCAGAAGTGGATGTGGACGGTACCAAAGTAAGGGTGGCCGTTGCGCACACGCTCTCTAATGCCAAGATACTGCTCGACAAGGTGGTATCGGGCGAGGCGGATTACCACTTCATCGAGATTATGGCATGTCCCGGCGGCTGCATAGGCGGTGGCGGTCAGCCAATCCCGACAAACACCGAGATACGCAAGAAGCGTATAGCTGGAGTGTATACAGCAGACGAACGAATGACGATCAGGAAGTCGCACGAGAACCCTGCTATAACGAAGATATACGAGGAGTTCTTGGAGCACCCGTTGTCGCACCGTTCGCATGAACTGCTCCACACTCACTATACCGAAAGAGGTCGCTACAAAGGCTTCAAGAAGTAGTTGTTGCAGTGCAAGAACACCCGGCGATACATCTTCGCCGGGTGTTTTTGTCATTTAGTCCGATAACCACCGCCGAAACCACAAGGAATTAAGACAAAGTATACAGAAGTACTGTGCGCAACTCAGAACTGCGTCGTGCTCAGTGCGCGGTGCTTTGGAGAAGGTGTATCAGTGGGCATAAGCTTGGCTGATGTCATGAAACTTGAACTGCTTTCATCTGCACGAGTCATATCACCTGACTTAGCCGCAGATCGCGTTAGACTGGACAACGTGTCGCTGCAAGATGTCACAAATCTGGACGCGCCGGCGAACCGCGAACTGTGCCTTGTAAGCGTGCGTCAGCCCTCGAGTCTTGCGCGCTTCTTGGAAAGCGCCAAGAGCAACGGCGCGGCTGCTGTAGCAGTAAGCGCCAAACAGAGTCTACTGGATTTGCTCGTGGAGACGTTGGGTACTCCACAACTCCCTGTCATTCTTCTGCCAGAAGAAGTCAAACTGACGTCAGTTGCAGATGCCGTATCGAAACTCATAGAGGGGCACACAAAGCACACTGAGCGCCCGTATTCCGAACTCAGCGATCAGGTTCTGGAGGCTGCGACAGCTGGCCATGGGTTGAATGAGGTGTCTGAGATAGCCAGCAGATGGGTGGGGCGCCCGTGTGTGTTGCTTGACTCATCCTCGTCTGGAAAGATTGAACTGAAAGAGACCGGCTTCACGTACGTTAAGGAACTGCGTCGGCTTGGTCTGGGTGCGGCAGTTTTGGCTCCTGTAAGAGCCGGAACACACACTCTGGGGCTCATCGCTGCCGCAGGCGAGGCATCGGAATTCAGTTCGGCTGCGCTGCAACTGCTCAAGACATGCGCTGATGCGTGTGTGCCCTATCTTGTGGCGAGGCGTGCTCTGAGTAAGACAGAACTGAGACTCAGAGAAGACTTCGTGTGGTCGCTCGCTTCGGGTGTACTGACTGACGCTGAGCTCGCGCGGTTACGGTGCTGCTCGCTCGGATACGATCCAGACAGGACGTACCAGGCGGTGGCGTTCATGGAGGATGACGCAATCGGTCAGAACGCCAGTGTACGAGACGACCCTGAGAGCTTGCTACGGTTCAGAGAGCGCATGCTGTACAGTATAGAAAAGGCGGCAGACGTACTTGCCAAGCGCGTGATGGCAACAGTACGGAACTCCAGCCTTATAGCGTTTCTCGAAGTAGATACGGATTCCAACGGTGCCGATGTGCGCCGTTTTTGCGAGAAAGTGCTGGAGATAGTGGGTAAGAGTGGTGGGCCCACCTTCTCGTGTGGGATAGGTCGCCCAAGAGACAAACTGCTAGAACTGGCAAGAGGCTACGAAGAAGCCAAGGATGCTGTCATGATAGGCCGCGTGATAAAGGGTAGACGCGCGGTGACTCAATACGCAGATCTAGGGCCGTACAGGCTTCTTGCCAGGCTATCGGGCGATGATGAAGCGTGCGAGTTCTGCAGTCAGTATCTCGGGAGACTCATCGAATACGACAGTAAACGCAAAGGTGAACTGCTACGCACGTTGAGTTGCTATCTCGCCAATAGCGGAAATGTGAGCGCTACTGCGCGTACCCTTCATCTCCATCGACAATCGCTCATTTATCGGTTGGAACGTATTGAGCAGCTCACGGGCCTTTCGCTGCAGGATGCACAGGACAGGTTTGTGCTTGAACTGGGGTTGCGGTTGTACGATGTTATTACTCTATCTTGACGTGTGGAGGTGGTCGTATGAGCAAAGACCCGTACCATAAGATATCCCGAGAACCTTTTTATGAGCGCAGTATAGTGAAGGGGCGTGTTGTAGCCGTCCTAGACGTGATGACGCGCTCGCGAAACCTAGAACTCATAGACACACGCTCAAGAGTGCTGAAGCGGCATGAAGTGCACGAGATAATACTCACGGACGATCTTACAGCGTCTCCCGGCAAGACAGTCTCTGATGCGGTGTACCTGGCATTCTTTGAGGTAACGGACGGCGGGGTAATAGTCTCCGGGGACCATCTGGTCGTAAGCGAAGAGCGCATAGGCGAGTTAGCCGGGTATGACGAAACACACTGCCCGAACCACATCAACCTTGTGATAAGGACGAGCGAGGCCAAGACGGGGCGCCAAGCGGGCATACATGTTGGAGATTCATTGGCCTTTTTGAGACGGTGAGCGGCCATGCTATTGAGCGGCACAGAGAGCGTGCGGCTGAGGCAGACAGCTCAGAACTGGCGGGAGGCGGTTAGGGCTGCCGGCAGTCTGCTTGTCGCCTCAGGCGGCGTGCTGCCTGCTTATGTTGAAGAGATGGAGAAAATGGTTGTTCGGTTTGGTCCCTACGTGGTCATATCCAAAGGGCTTGCCATACCCCACGCATCACCAGGCTATCTGGTTTGCCACACGTGTGTATCCGTCGTGACTCTGTGTACGCCTGTGTATTTCGGTAATCGAGAAAACGACCCGGTGGACGTGCTGATAGGTTTCGCCGCCATAGACTTTGATCACCACATGAGCGTGCTCGCAAGGATTGCTCGCATCTTGCTGGAGCACGAAGGGCTGTACAGAATCAGAAACGCACGCAGCGAATCATGCGTCACGGCGCTGTTTGTCGCTGCTGAAGGAGCTGAGCGCTGTTGCGGCCGGTAACCATCTACGTGATATGTCCGCTTGGGCTTGTCACCAGTCAGATACTCAAGAGCACAATCGAGGTAGTCATGCATGAGATGGGCGTAACCGGCGTCAAGGTGACGGTGGTCAACATGGAAGAGTATCGCTTGCATCCGACTGAGGTGTGCTTCGCGAGTCAGGTGTTCAGATCGATGATTAAGCACACCGATGTGCTCTTTGTGCGCGACGCGCTTGACAAGAATGAGATCAGACGACACCTTGAACCATTGCTTACATCGTGAGGCCAGCCACTCTGCGTGGGTTGCCTGCATATGCTAACCTGGGTATAATGATGGTTGCTGGGGGCAGATGGATTCTGGTGTGTCCCGCGGTCTTCAAAGCCGTTGACGGGTACAGCGATGTGCCCGTGGTGGGTTCGATTCCCACATGCTCCCGCCAAAATGTCCTCCACGCTGCGGAAAGAATGATTAGAATCGACCCGCCACTCCCACCTATTGTGCCTGCAGAAAGCCTACGAGGCCGAGGGACTTAAAATCCATACCCCTTGCGGCAGCCTCTTTCGCCCATTGGCTTAGGGCCACTTCACTGCCCAAGCATAGAGCAATGGCAAACAAGTTCGCCTGATACTCGAACCTACCGTAGAATTGTGTGTTCTCAATGATGAACGCAAAACTGCCTTTCGGATGCAGTACCAGATGGCCTAACTCGTGAGCAATAACAAGCCTTCTCTGCATACCTCTCAGGTCTGCCGAAACTCCGATAAACTTCCGATGTCCAAAGGTGGCGCATAGTCCGGGAATGTTTCTCAGCGGGAGCGTCAGGATTTCGATGCCCATCTTCTCCGCAATTTCCGCCGGGTTTGCCGTGCCGTGCTCCATGGAAAGCCTGCGGGCTTCGCGGATCGGAAACATGTAATCACTCCTGTTTTTGCCGTCGCTTCTGCTTAATGAATTCGTGCGCAGTTCGGAGGAATAGTAGCACGTCCGCTTTCGTCTCTTCGTCCAGAGAATCACCCATGAGCTTTAGGTCGGATTGATTCTTTATGAACTCCTCAAGTTCAATGTCCGTGACTTTGTCCTTCTCCCACCAGGGTCGGCCTTTGAAGTTTGTTCTGCCTAGTAGATAATCTGCAGAGACGTCAAAGAAGTCCGCGAGTTTCTGCAAAGTAGCGTTGTCCGGTTCCCTAGTATTGGTTTCGTAGTTCGTGATGGTAGTCTGCCCGACTCCCAAAGCATCTGCAAGGCTCTGCTGGGTGAGTCCGCGAGCCATCCGCAATTCCCTTAACCTTGCGCCTAGCACTCCGGTTCACCCCTTTCTTCCGCAGTTGTCTTGTGCTCAGCGTATCACACTACGTGATGCACCGCAATGCCGTAAGTTATGGCATAACATGAGTAGAGGGGTTGCAGCGCTTACGAAACGTGATATACTATACATAGGGGGGCGATAAGATGAGGTCTTTGGCTGAATACAGGAGGGCGAAAGCCTTAAGTCAGACACAACTAGCTAGGCAGTTAGGCCTAAGCCAAAGCGCTATCGGAATGTATGAAGCTGGTCGGAGAACCCCTGGGCTTCGTATAGCCAGGCGCATAGCGGCTTTCTTCGGAGTTGGTATCGACGATATTGATTTCCTACACATCGAGAAGAGAGGGGGGGATGACGGTGAGACCCGTAAGATTGCCAGTTAGCGACTCCTCGATGAAAAACGTTCTGGTGTTTCTAATTGGCCTGCTATCTGGTTACTTTTGGTTTGCGCTGCAGGGGGTGAAATGATGAGCGCAAAGGTTGCCAAGAAAATCTCACGAGTAATGGCAAAGGTCGACTACCTCCAGAAGGACGGCAAGATCGCGTTCGGCGCGACACGCTACAGTTATCTGTCCGAAGAGAAAGTTACGTCGGAGATTCGCAAGGCCATGAATGAAGTCGGGCTTATCATCTATCCAGCCAAGATGGAGGTTATCTCCGAAAAAGAGGTTTCTACGAAGAGTGGCGCTTCGCGGGTGCTCAATATCATCACTACATATCGGATTCAGGACACAGAAAGCGGCGAGTTCGTCGAAGCGCAGGCGATAGGCGAGGGTATGGATTCCGGCGATAAGACTGTCTACAAGGCCATGACAGGGGCTTTCAAGTACGTGCAGCGACAGACCTTTATGATTCCCACCGGGGACGACCCAGACAAGACTGCTAGTGACGAGCTTGTTAATGGAAAACCTCAAGAAACCCAGAACATGGGGTTGCTGGCAACAAAAAAGCAACTTGCGGCTCTGTATGCTGCAGCGAAAGAGGCTGGTCGAAGCGCGGACGACATGAAGGTGCTCATTAAGGAGCGTTTCGGCAAAGAGTCCAGCAGAGACCTCACAAAAAAAGAAGCCAGCGAACTGATCGCTGAGCTCTCAAAAAGAACTGCTTAAGCATCTGGCCCTATTATACCGCAGGGCCTAGGAGGAAGCAAAATGGTCTTGACATGCTTTATGTCTTACTACATGGTAGGAGAACCCTTCCGTGCATATGTCAGTGAAGAGCGAACCGCTGAACTGAGTACGCTTCCTTACCACGTCATAACCATCCGAGCCCAAAACAGCGAGATAACGCTCTTCCTCACTCCGGAGCAAGCTCGCGACCTTGCCGACACGATTCTGGCTCGGCTAGAGGGGGTTGCGGCGTGAAGCCTCACATCTCGCCTTCGCAAGTGAATATGTACCTGCGCTGTCCAGCGCAATACTACTTCCGGTATGTGGAGGGAGTAATCCTCCCTCCAAAAGCCGCTATGACACGTGGGAAGGCCGTCCACCATAGCATCGAGACGAACTACAAGCAGAAGATTGAGAGTCACGAAGACCTACCGCTGTCGGACGTTCTCGATGTTGCGGCTACAGCTTTTGAGATAGAGGCTGAACACACCGAGTGGGAACCGGATGAAACGCCGGGCAGTGTGAAGGACGAGACGATACAGCTTGCGGGGCTATACCATACGGCAATTGCACCAACCGTGCAGCCGGTCTGCGTGGAAGCTCGTGCAGAAATTCCTCTTGAGGGAACGGAGAAGACGCTGCTGGGCTTTATTGACGTGATTGATAGTGGAGGCTTCATCCGCGACACAAAAACCTCTAGACGCGCCCCAGGCGCGGATGAGGCAGAAAGAAGCCTGCAGCTGACAGCGTACTGCCTGGCGTTCAGGTATCTGACTGGAGAGCGAGAGGCCGGAGTCAAACTGGATTACCTGGTGCACACCAAGACGCCAAAAGCAGTAACGCTGGACGCCACTCGGACAGAGGACGATATTCTCCGCTTCCAAAGCATTGTTGCCGGGGTGCTCAGCGGTATCGAGCACAACGTCTATTACCCAAACCCAAACAACCATATGTGTTCAGAAAAATGGTGTGGCTACTGGCACGAATGCCACAAGGTGTTTTAGGAGGTTACGAGTATGCGTGAACGCGCATTGCAGATTAAGACTCCTACGGGCTGGAAGATTGCTGGTAAACTGCTGAAAATTCGTGGCGAGTGGTGTTTCTACCGCGAGGTTATAGGCAACAGACACGCGTTTAGAACGTTCGATGCGTGGAGCCTCCAATCCATCTTGCTTCCAGTTTTGGAAGCGGACGGGGTGCAGTGGATTTACCAATATGAACGCCATGCCGACCGGATTACCCGAATAAGCCTGGCCGATTTCAAAGAGAAGAGCGTTGAGCGTACGTTCAAAGAAGGCACTCAGTTATACGTTAGCACCAAGTACTTCGAGGTCGTTCCCAATATGAAGCGCATTCGGAAGTGGATTAACAGCGTCGAGCTAGTCGCATAGGGGCGGGTTACTCCGCCCCCAATAGGGGGAGGTACTAGATGGCTAAGTGGAGATCGGTGCACACGCAGTTCTGGACTGATTCCAGGGTAGTCGAAGAGTTTACCCCGGAGGACAGGTACTTCTTCCTGTACCTCCTTACGAACCAGAACACGACGCAGATAGGGATATACCAGATAACAAAACGGCAGATCGCGTTTGACCTCGGATATTCGACAGAGACTGTCAACGCGCTGTTGGAGCGTTTCATCAACTACCATAAACTCATTAGATATAACCCCAATACCAAAGAACTCGCCATAAAGAACTGGGGGAAATACAATCTCGTTCGCGGAGGCAAGCCCGTCCTCGACTGTGTCTCGGCAGAACTGCGGGACGTAAAGGATGACTCGCTTATCGCGTATGTGTCCGAACAGATTACTAACCCCGAGATAAAGCGCCTATTCGATACGTATACGTTACGTGGTACGTGTAGGGGGGAAAAAGAAGAAGAAGAAAAAGAAGAAGAAGAATATCAAGAAGAAGAACAAGAAGAACAAGAAGTCGGTGGCAAAAACCCGCCACCAACACCTCATCAGCAAATCCAAGAGCTGTTCAACACCCTCTGTCCGTCTTTTCCAAGAGTGATTTCTCTTGGCAAGACAAGACGGAAACACCTGCAAGCACGCTGGAAGCAGTTCAATTATGATTTATCCGTGTTTGAGACTGCTTTTAAGCGCGTTGAAGCCAGTGAATTCTGCAAAGGCAAGAACGACAAGAACTGGAAGGTGAGTTTTGACTGGCTTATCCAAAACGATTCGAACATGGTCAAAGTGCTAGAAGGCAAGTACGACAACAGGCTGAAGGTGGTGCACGGCGGTGGCAGTACTTGGGCAGAACGAAATCCGGGTGTCGAAAATCACCCGTTCTACAACAAGCACAGGCGGGCTCGTGACGCTGTCTGAAGCGCGGCAGGCCGGTGTGTTTGCCGCCGACATCGCGCCTGCCGTGTGCGAATTCTGTGAGGCCAAGTTAGAGCCTTTGGGAATGGCTTTCCCTTGGATGGATAGATGGCAGTTCTTGCGATACCAAGACTGCGACTGCCCTGAAGCGGTAGCGAGCAGGGAAGAGAAGCGCCTTGCCGAGGAAGCCAGAGCTAAGCAGGAGGCAGATAGGCTGTATCGAGAGAGGCTGGCAGACATGGTTCGCAAGAGCGGACTCGGTCGGCGATTTGTACACCGGACGTTTGACACATACACCGTTAACCGGAAGAATCAGGAGGCATACGAGGTTGCCAGGGCATACGCGCGAGAGTTTCCGCGGCACAGGCGCGAGGGCACGGGGCTGCTGCTATCCGGCGGGTGTGGCACAGGCAAGACCCACCTGGCGGCGGCAATATGCCATGAAGTAATCAAGCAGGACTACCAGCCCATATTCGGCACGATGATTGCGCTTCTTGACAGGATTAGGGCCACTTACGGCGAGTCTCAGGCTAGCGGCGAGCGCATTGTCAGGCAGTATTCTGCGTGTGATCTGCTCGTAATCGACGATCTTGGAAAGGAAAAGCCCAGCGAGTGGGTGCTAGAACGGCTGTATCACATTATCAATACGCGGTATGAGGATTGCCTGCCGATTATCTTCACAACCAACTACACGATAGACAGGCTGGCAGACCGCTTGACTTTGAGGGATAACAGAGAAGCAGCTGACGCGATACTGTCGCGGATATTTGAGATGTGCACAGGTGTTCTCTGCGACTGGAATGACCACAGAAAGGCGGTGTAAGCGTGCTTAATCGCATAGTACTGATAGGGCGCCTTACGAAAGACCCCGACTTGAGATACACGGCGAGCGGCGCCGCGATTTGTAGATTTGCTTTGGCCGTGGACAGGCCATACAGAAAAGACGGCGACAAGCAGACAGACTTTATTAACTGCATTGCCTGGCGGCAACTGGCAGAGATTGTGGCAAACCATCTGACGAAAGGGCAACTGGCGGCGGTAGACGGCTCGCTTGAGATACAGACATATGAGACAGACTCCGGTGAACGGCGGCAGGCAGCACAGGTTGTCGCAGAAAGCGTGCGATTTCTATCTCCTAGAACTAGCAAAGAGGAGCCGTCTTTCTGATGACGCGGGATTTACTTGAAGATTTAGAGATAATCAGGGCTGCTACACCCGGGCCGTGGGGTCATTGGGAGTTTAACGGGAACGACATGGATGGCAATGGTTTGTGGATAACGACGAACGTTGACGCTGGCTGGATAGTGATATGCTCCTTTGGCGTTAACCCAACGGAGCAGGACAGAGCAAACGCTCACTTCATCGCCGAAGCCCGTCTCGGCTGGCCAGAAGCCGTCACCCGCGCACTTGAGGCTGAGGCTCGGGTGGCTGAGGCTGTGTCGTTCTTGGAACGTGAGTGCCGAGGCTGCGACGGCATTCGTTCGCCGGAAAACTGCGTTCCTGAGAAGCACGGGGACGCCTGCCATGTGCGCAATGCATGGATGGCGCTAAGACGAGAAAGGAGCGTATCAGGGTTTGGTACAGCGTAAATGGACTACCAGCGAAGATTCAGAGTTGTTGCGGTTGAGAAAGAGTGGGAAGACCTTAGCGGCAATTGCTGAAGCACTTGGCCGGACTAGGAGTTCTGTCAAACACAGGCTTGCCCTATTGAAAGGCAATTCGCCGCTTGTCGAAAAGAAAGCGCCGGAAGCCAATCGAGATGACAATGGCCGCTTTTCGGTGACCGCTAGCGTGCTCGCAGGTTATCGCCTGGCGTGGGGCGCTCCCCTTGTATGCCCAAGGTGTGGCCGGGTGCTACGTCCCGGCGACAGGATCGTGCTCGCGACGTGGCGAGACGAAAGGCCGGTCTATAGACATGTTGAGTGTAGAGGTGTAATGGCACGTTGAGAGGCCCAATTCGCTGGTTCGGGGGAAAAGGAAACATGCTTCGGCGGCTTCTGCCGCTGATACCCATGCACGAAACATATGTAGAGGTCTTTGGCGGTGGGGCGGCGCTGTTGTTTGCGAAAGAGATTAGCCCGCTGGAAGTTTACAACGACATCGACTCTGGCTTAGTGACGTTTTTTCGAGTGCTGAGAGACCCGGAAAAGTTCGCCAGGTTCTATCACTTGGCAGCGTTTACTCTGTACAGTCGCGAGGAGTATTATTACTGCCGCGAGACCTGGGCAGACGTTGAGGACGAGGTCGAGAAGGCTTATAGGTGGTTTGTGGTGGCGAGGATGTCTTTCGGAGGGCATTTCGCACACTCTTGGGGATTCAATCTTACGGGCCATAGCCCGTCCTCTGGCGCCTGGGCAAATACTCTGCGCCTGCTTCCCGAGATACATCAACGCTTCTCGCAGGTGCAGGTGGAGAATCGCGACTTCCGGAAGATTATCGAGACTTACGACTTGCCGGATACGTTTTTCTACCTTGACCCGCCTTATGTGTTAGAGACGCGGCGCAGTGGAGGTTATGCGCACGAGATGAGCATAGACGACCATAAAGCGCTGGTTGACATACTCTTACGCATTAAGGGCAAAGCCATGTTGAGCGGCTACGCGCACGAAGTGTACGCACCCCTTGAAAGCGCAGGCTGGCACAGGAAGGATTTTCCGACGGTGTGCCATGCGGTGGGGCGAACGCGGCAAAGTGGATTGATGGGGATGCGAGGTACAAGCCGATAGACCCAAAGGTATTGTGTCAGCGGCAGGTTGGGGAAAGAAGGGCACGGCGCATGCAGAAGAAGGCGCGAAAACAGACAGAGGCAAGTAAACTTGGTAGGCGTAGCAAACGCAAAGGGTACGAGGGAGAACGCGAGATAGTGACTCTCTTGAAGCGATACGGGATAGAAGCCGAACGAGTGCCGCTGTCTGGTTCATTGAAAAGCGAGAAGTACTCATGTGACGTGGTACTGGAGAACGGCAAACGCATCGAGGTGAAGCGCAGGAAATCCGGACTGAAGACACTCAGACGCTGGCTGAACGAGGACTCAAATAGCAATTACGTGTTTTTTCGCGAGGACGGCGACCAGAACGGCTGGTTGGTGGTCATGCCGTACATGGAGTTCATCGAGTTAGTAAGGGGTGATGAGGCTTGCTAAACGACAATGTCAAGACTGCTGTCTTCGAACGACTGAAACCCAAAGACATAGAGCGAAGACTGGCTATGGCGAGGTGCAAAGCTGAGGCAATACACATACTCAGGCAAACAGTCGGATACCAAGGTTTTGGCCTGCCAAACGGACTCAGAGTGTCGTGTTGCGGCTCTAGAGGTATTGAGGTAATAATCTCAGGCAAGGGAGAAGCCATCATCAAGTGGTCGGAGTTTCTGGAATATCTGATGCCGCCCAAGAAATCTAACCAGATGGAGCTGATAGCATGAAGAAGTTTAGTTTTACTGCAAGCCTGCCGCCGATACAGTCTGCTATTAGCGTTAGCGGACAGGGAGACGGCGCGCGGATAAAGCTCGATATTCCACAGAGCGAACTGGCGGCGATCATAAACCTGCAGCTACTTGCAGGCACAGCGTTCAAAGTGATAATTGAGCCAAATGCATGATGTGCTACTAGTTCTTGTCATATCCAGAGGAGCAGAGCGATGGGCGTTGAAACTCTTCCGAAAAAGGGTGTCGAACTAAGCCGAACTGAGGCTCTGAGACTTGTGGCAGAGGCCATGAAACTGGTGCGATTCGGCGAGATTGTGGTCAAAATGCAGAACGGAAAGCCTGTCTTTGTCGATGCCTTAAGTCGGGAGAGGGTGGGGTAATGGTAGAATGGGTTGCGATAGCAATCTCTGTCTTAGCCTTGGGCGTTAGTATCTGGACAGTAACGGTTCAAACGAGATACCAGCGACAACAGACGGAGATTCAGAAAAAGGTTGCGGACATTGAGTTCAGGCGTGATGCCGAGCGCGAGGAGGAGTCGCGCCGCGCTAGGTTGACTGCGGAGTTCACCCAGAGGGGATCATCTGATGTTCTTCGAATCACAAACCACGGGCCTGCAGTGGCTACCGATGTTGATATCTTGTTTGAGGATGAGCCTAGACCGCATGGCCCTCTTATCTTACAGCCGAATGAGATGCCAATAAAACGAATACAGGCTGGTCAATCAATTACGGTTCTTGCTGGACTTAGTTTGCAGTGTTATCCTCCGTTTGACGTAGTCCTAAAGTGGACAGAACCAGATGGAACCAGCAAGGCCGAGCAGATGACGCTAGGCAGACCGGAGTGAGAAAAGCATGACATGTTCGTCGTGAGAGGGTGGGAGAGTGTGGAGAAGTGGTTGCAGCTAATCATAGGCCCGGTAGTGGGTGGGGTGTTAGCGACAGCCGTTGCCCTTGGCAGGGACGTCTATAAGGATCGCCAGAAGGTGAGAGATGAAAACGCGCTGGCGGCAATCATCTTTTCAAACTACCTGGACTTCATTGTGTCGTCGGTTGACAACACTAAACAGTGGCTGGCTCAACAGAAACGGCCTGCTGGTGTAGTGGGGCGATTGGTACCAATCGATGTGTTAGCCGAATAGCGCCCGGTCGTCCAACGGCTGCTCAGCCCTGAAGAAGTGATTGCGATAGAGACCATATGGAGGCAATGCAAGAATAAAGACGAAGCAATGCATGATGTGCTTATGTTCTCTGAGCCCAAGGAGTCGCTATATGAGCATGTCCTTGAGGACTACTATGATTGGATAATGGGTGCTGAACTCGCAAATCACCTGAGCGTAGTAGCAGGGGCCAGCACGCGCTTGAAGGACTGCAATAGCAGACTCTGCCGGAGACGTGAAAGATTATGACTCTCAGATGTCTATTCTCATGGGAATACTGGGGAGCGATTGGCGGGATTGCCCAGATAATGGCTGCTGTGCTAACCGTGATTGTTGTGCTTCAGACCCGAAGGGTCATCATTCAGGGTGAACTTGCTCAGAAGGAGGCATCTGCTCCGGATTGGGAAGTCCGAGGACAGGATTCAGGAACTCTGCTAGATTCGGGCACCGAGGTGAAGGGCGGCGTTGGGCATGCTGAGATAATCAATTCAGGATTCGGGTCTGGTTACCGCGTTCGAGTTAGCTACCAATCCATTGAGGGTGACGAGCCTGCCAGAATATTGCCGGACGCGCCTGTTCGCATCGTCGTGCCCGGCGAGACTTTCCGTGTTCACCTGCAATGGGCAGCTGGGAAGACGCTTCACGGTTTGCTAACTATCAAGTCAAAAACCAGAGGTGGATACACTCTGATTCAAGAGTTTGAGGTAAGAGCGTCTACATCGGTTCTGGGGAAAACGTTCTTCCAAGTTGAGAACATGTTTTGTCGAGACTGGTTGAGTTAGGTTTGAGAGCGAGACTAAAAGGCTACGCAAACACGCGATGCCGACGTGATTTTCGACGTCGGCCTTTTGTTTTGGGAGGTGCAACATGAGAAGGGCAGTCTTTCGCTACATAGAGGCAGAGCTGTATGATTACCCGCATCTTAAGCGAGAGATTAGTGCTTTGAGAGAGGACATCATTGACTCTGAAGACCGGCCCAGCGTCTATGGCAAGCGGCCAGACAATCGCCCCGGCGACCCCACCGGACATAAAGGGCTGCGCCTTCTGACCAACCGACGGCTGAAGCGTATGGAGGAGATCGTGAGAGCAATCAGCTCTGTGGTTGACCGTCTTCCGCCGGAGAAGAAGCGGTTGATAGAGCTCAAGTACTGGGACGGAAGATACACAGATACTGGCGTCATTGGGCAGCTTCATATCAGCAGGCGCACGTACTTCTACTGGCGTAGGCAGATCGTTGAGGCTATTGCTGTGGAAATGGGTTTGGCTGAAAGGGCGGGATAAGGTTTGCGCTAAGTTTGCACTTTTGGCGGGTACTCACGTGCTAGTATGGTATCGGGAAAGTATGCGGGGCTGAGAGGCCCCCTTCTGTTTAGGGAGAACAGCCGTGCGGTTCTATGCGACGCGGGAGTGGAAGCAGAAGCGGCTGGAGATATTGGAGCGCGATAACTATGAGTGCCAGCTGTGCAAGAGGGAAGGGCGGTACAGCAAGGGCAACGTCGTGCATCACGTCAAGCACCTAGAAGATAGGCCAGACCTAGCTCTGGACGACGACAACCTGATGACAGTATGCGAGGCATGCCACAACCGATTACACCCAGAGAGGCTCATAAGGCCAGAGGCCGCCAGACGAGAACATGTGATACCCGAGAGATGGTAACACCCCCCAGTAAGAAATTGTAAAGTGCCTGCTAGAACGGGGAACCGGCGGGCGGGGGAGACAAAACAAATTTTGCGCCGCCGCTCGTGACGTGTACCGGAGGTGATGGAGTGGCCAGGACTAAGAAGGCGGACATTAAGCGCGACCTCATAGACCAGCTTGAACGAAACGGCGTATATGGAAGTCACTATATGGATTTAGTCGAGGACTACATGTCGCTGTGGGACATCAAGAACGCGCTTATCAAAGACATCAAGAAGCGCGGGGTAGCGGTAGAGTACCAACACGGCAAGAATCAGTGGGGCATTAAGAAGAATGACTCCATCGCCGAACTCAACAAGACGAATGCACAGATGCTGAGGATATTGACCGATTTGGGGTTGAAGGCGGCCAAGATAGAAGCTGATGACAGTGCTGAGGAGATGTAACTTCCACCCCTACATTGATTGCTACATGGATGATATACGCAGCGGCAGAATCCCGGCCTCCAAAGAGCTTCTGCAGGCGATGGACTACATCGAGCGCAAACTGGACAATCCAGATGTTGAGATTGCCGCCGAGAAGATCGCAAAAGCTGTTGAGCTGATAGAGCGGTATTTCGGGTTCAGGCTACTCGACTGGGAACTGTTCGTAATAGCGTTGATTCATTGCTACTACAAGGCCTCGGATATGGTGGTCTTCGATGAGATATTCCTGCTAATGGGCCGAGGGAACGGCAAGAATGGCTTCATTAGCGCGGTATCTTGGTATCTAACCACGCATTACCACGGAATCAGGGGCTACAACGTCGACATCATTGCCAACAACGAAGAACAGGCGATGACGAGCTTCAACGACGTATACGAGATGCTTGAAGACACCTGGCAGAAGTCCAAGAAGTTCTTCTACAAGAACAAACAGCAGATTATTAACCTGAAGACCCGAAGTTACATCAAGTACAACACGTCCAACGCCCGGACGAAAGACGGGAAGCGTTCGGCATGTCTCATATTCGACGAGATTCACGAGTATGAGGCATGGGATACGATTAAGGTTTTCACCAGCGGCTTCGGCAAGAGGAAGCATTCGCGGGTATTCTATATCAGTACTAACGGCTATGTACGTCAGGGCGTCTTGGATGAGCAGTTAGAACTTGCTGAGAAGGTCTTGTCCGGGGAGATTTCTGACTTAGGCTTTCTGCCCCTGATATACAAGATTGACACACGAGAGGAAGCCCAAAACCCCGCTCTATGGGTGAAGGCAAACCCTTCTTTGCCATACTTCCCGGAGCTGCAGAAAGAGATGCAGAAGTGCGCCACCAAGATGAAGTACCAGCCGCACGAGGCGATTGACTTTCTGACTAAGCGCATGAACCTACCGGCACAGGAGACATACACGGTTGCGGTGCCGTGGGAGAAAATCCAGGCGACAAACAAACCCATTCCGTATGACGCGCTGAAGGGCTTATCTTGCATAGGCGCTGTGGATTACGCACAGCTCACAGACTTCGCTTCCTGTGGCCTGCTCTTCAAGCACCGAGGTATGCGGTACTGGTTAGAACACACGTTTGTTTGCCACTTGGCGTTGAAGGTGGAAAGCAGGCCGATCAAGTTTCCGGTGCAGGAGATGGCAGACCGGGGCCTGGTAACGATAGTATACGACGACCTGATTACCGATGAGCATATAGCGCAGTGGTTCTTGGAGCAGGCGAAGACGTATCACATTCTAGATATTGTAGGCGATTCGTTCCGGATAAGCTATCTGGAGAATGTGTTCAAAGAGAAAGGGTTGCCGCTCAGTCAAGTGCGCAGCGGCCCAATTACGCACGCGAAGGTCGCGCCTTTAATTGAGTCATTGTTCGCAGAAGAGAAGATCGCGTTCGGGGATTCTCCCACCATGCGCTGGTATGTGAATAACACGTATCAGGAGTTAGATGCCAAGGGCAATGTCACATACAAGAAGATCGAGCCAAAAACCCGCAAAACAGACGGGTTTTTTGCTCTGATTCACGCTCTATCAAGGGACGGCGACCTACAGGAGGCTCACGAAGACGTTCTAGCGCTTGACGTGTACACGTACTGACGGGAGGTGAGGCTGTGACCTGGTGGGAGATGTTTCTCAGCTGGTTCAACAAGGATACAAATACCCTATCTCTGGACGCCATTGTCGGAGACTTGGCGACTGAGATTTACTACAAAGAGCTAGCCATTCAGAGTTGCATAAACCTCATTGCCAACACAGTGGCGCGAAGCCAGTTTAGGACGTATGAACGCGGCAAGGAGGTTAAGCGGGATAATTACTACCTGCTCAACATCGAGCCTAACCCTAACAAGTCAGCGTCCAAGTTCTGGCGCGACGTGATTCACAAACTGGTCTACGAGAATGAATGCTTGGTGGTCTGGCAGGGCGACAGCCTGTACGTGGCGGACAGCTTCAAGACGCACAGATTTGCGTTCAAAGAATACATCTACAGCGATATCGTGATTGACGATTATGCGCTGAACAACACATACAGAGAGTCTCAGGTGTTTCATTTCGAGCTGCACGACCACAGGATAAAGGCTGTTATTGATGGGCTATATGCTTCATATGCCAAGCTCATAGCGGCCAGCCAGAAGCGTTATCTAAACGGCAGCGTTAGGCGTGGCGCGCTCACTATACCGACGAGCTATCCGCAGACAGACAAGGCACAGGCAGAGCTCAAGGACTTGCTGGACAAGCGCTTTAAGCGCTTCTTTTCCGCAGAGGGCGATGCAGTAATTCCATTGACTAACGGCATGACCTACGAGGAGCCAAAGGCTGCTATTGAGGCGCGATCTGGGATTCCTGGCCGAGACATTCGGGCGTTTGTTGATGATGTGTTCGATTTGGTCGCTGTTGCGTTTCAGGTGCCTCCACACCTGTTAAAAGGCGACCTCGCGGATACCGATAAGGCTCTTAACAATTTCCTGACGTTTTGCGTGAATCCGCTGGCTGAACTGCTGACAGACGAAATCAACCGAAAGATGTACGGCAAAGAGAAGTATCTGGAACGCACATACATGAAACTTGACACCAGCCGCATTCGCGCAGTCGACATCAAAGACATTGCTAATGCCCTAGATGTCTTGGTAAGAATCGGCGCTTACTGCGTGGACGATTGCCTTGAGGTTCTGGGTATGGAGCCGTTCAATACGGACTGGAGCCAGGCTAGGTTTATCACGAAGAACTATGAGCCAATAGAAAAGGCCTTGGAAGGTGGTGGTTAGGTTTGGGGGCAGGGAGTACTGCAAGGGAGGTGACAAGTATTAGCAAGAGGTACTATGCACTGACAACAGACGGGCGCGAAGCGTCCGTTTACATTTTCGGCGACATAGTCTCTTTGCCTTGGCTCGAAAGTGACGTTTCCAGCTATGCTCTCGCAAGCCAGATTGAGCGACTGGACGTTGACACGATCCACGTCTACATCAATTCCTATGGCGGCGAAGTGGCTGAGGGTCTGGCCATTTACAATCAGCTCAGACGCCACAAGGCAAGAGTGAAGACCTATTGCGAGGGCTTCGCGTGTTCTGCAGCAAGCGTGGTGTTCATGGCTGGTGACGAGCGAATCATGTCACATTCGTCTCTGCTGATGATTCACAATGCCTGGATGTGGACGGTGGGAGACCCAAACGAGCTGCGCAAAGACGCGGACGACCTCGAAATCATCAACCAGGCTACCATAAACGCTTATATGAGCCATGTAAGAATCTCGGAGGCTAGGTTGAAGGCCATGATGGACGTGGAAACGTGGATTTCTGCACAAGACGCCTTGGATATGGGATTCGCAACTGCGGTGGAAAACCCGGCGTCAGGGGGCAGGGCGGTGGCGAGTTATCGCCTGCGCCTGAAGATAGCGGACAAGCTTCTACAACAGCAGCCCGGCAAGCTGAAAGTCGACATAGGTGGGGTAGTAGATGCGCTTGAGGCTCGGCTCAGGAGCTGGGAACCGGAACCGGAGCGAAAGGCGGGCAAGCTCAGAAAACTAATTGCGGCTATTGCAGCCGCGAAGGAGGCTAAATCATGAAGAATCTAGATTCCTTGAAGAAGCGGAATCAGGAACTGGCTAATCGGATAAACCAGGCAGTCAAAGACGGCGATGAAGAAGCGTTCGCCAGGGCATTTGTGGAGTACACTGAGACCCTAGAAGAAGCGGTATTGGCTGAGGCCAGGGGGCTGGTACAGGCGGCAGATAATCAGATTCTTGCTGGGCGCGGGGTGCGCTCGCTGACCAGCGAGGAAACCAAGTACTATAACGGCCTAATCGGGGCGTTGAAGTCCGGCAACCCGAGGCAGGCGCTGGCTGATTTCGACGTCGTGCTGCCGGTTACAGTGATTGACGCCGTGTTCGAAGATTTGACCGAAGCGCATCCGCTGCTTGATGCTATCAACTTCATGCCAACGGGTGCACTGGTAGAGATACTGCTGAACACGCAGGAAGGCAGACACCTGGCCACTTGGGATCAGCTGACCAGCGCGATTGTAACCGAATTGACGGCGGGGTTCATCAAGCTCGACCTCACGCAGTATAAACTCTCCGCTTTCCTGCCAATTGGCAAGGCGATGTTAGATTTGGGGCCCGCCTGGCTGGACAGGTTCATCAGAACCGTTCTGTCTGAGTCTATTGCCAACGGACTTGAGAAGGCAATCATCGACGGCAGCGGACTGAACCAGCCGACCGGTATGAGGCGGAACCCTGCTTCATCGCTGAGCCCGGAGACAGGTTACGAGCTGGTTGAGGAGGTCGAGGTAGACGAAATCACGCCGGAGAGTTACGGCGCGTTGATTGCGGAGCTCGTAACTTCTCCCAACGGGCTCAACCGCAGAATCACCGAGGTTCTGTTTGTGGTGAATCCGGTTGACTACTACAGCAAGGTGGGGCCCGCTACGACTTACCAGAAGCCTGATGGTACGTATGTTAATGACATCTTCCCGTTCCCCACGAGGGTAGTGCAGTCTGCGTATCAGCCGCTTAACGAGGCGCTTATTGGAATCGGCAAACGGTACTTCATGGGCCTGGGCACGAGTAAGGGCGGCAGGATTGAGTACTCGGATGAATACAGATTCCTGGAAGATGAGCGCGTCTATTTGACAAAGCTCTACGGAACGGGCAGGCCGCTTGACGCAGGATCGTTCAAGAGACTAGACATAACCAACCTCAAACCGACTCCGGTGAAGGTGCATATCGTTAACGCGAACGAATTCCCAGCCTAACACGGGGGTGATGCGCTCTGCTGCTTGAGGTTAAAGAGACTCTAAAGGTTACCTGGAATGATGAAGACGACCGCATCCAGGGAATCATCGACCGGGGCCGAGCGTATCTCGACGAGATAACAGGCGCGAGCCTTGACTATGAGCGGGAGGGCCTGCCAAAGGCTCTCCTGCTTGACTACTGTAGGTATGCTTATAACAACGCTCTGGAGTATTTCGAGGAGAACTTCCGCAAAGAGATTCTCCGTCTACAGTTGCAGGTTGGGATTCAGGAGATGGAGCCATGAGAACCAAGGCTGAGGCAATGAAGGATGTAGGCAAGGTTCTCCGGCACAGGGTCGTCATTCAGCGCAAGACCGTCGAGGCTGACGAGATCGGAAACTCTGTTGAGACCTGGCGAGATTGGCGTACGGTATGGGCCGAACGCAGCAACCTTTGGGGGCGCGAATACTATGCAGCCAAGATGGTTGGCGAGGAGGAGACGGTCGTCTTCATGATTCGGAGGGCTGCTTTTGTCCGCGAAATAGACACAGTGAATCACAGACTTGTTCATTTAGGGAGCGCATACGACATCAAGCAGATTGACCTAGTTGATGACGCCTGGGTAAAGGTGAAAGCCATGGAGCGTGGAGCAAGTGGCTAAGACTGTCTCAATTGATAATCTAGGTGCTGAAATAGCCTTGGCGGTGCAGCAGTACACAGAAGATGTCAGTGAGGCCATCTTGCGGGAAGTTGACGCCACGTCTAAGGCGGTGCTTGACGACATACAGGCTAGGTCTCCCGTGAGAACGGGAGAGTACAAAAAAGGCTGGAAGCGCAAGAAAGACGGTAAGGGCGACCGGATTAAGTACACGATCTATCAGGCGAAGAAGCCGCGCATTGCTCATCTGCTGGAGTTCGGCCACGCAAAGATTGGCGGCGGGCGAGTTCGTGCGCGCGAGCATATTCGTCCGGCTTATGAGAAGCATG
The DNA here is from genome assembly GCA_964417635.1 of uncultured Pseudomonadota bacterium. GTDB lineage: Bacteria > Bacillota > Sulfobacillia > JAUYEF01 > JAUYEF01 > CAYQIY01. Next base: position 144,394 of record CAYQIY010000006.1, read on the forward strand.
TTCCGGCGATGGAGAAGAGGATTAAGCGCATTGTCGAGAACGGAGGGGGGCCATGACGCAGAAGGAATTGTTCCAAGCTCTCTGCACACTGGGCCTGCCCGTAGCGTACAGCGGTTTTGGCAGCGCAGTCACTCCGCCATTCATTACGTACCAGTTCGCCTACAGCTCTGACCTGACAGCCGATAACCACAACTACCTGGACATCTCGCATTTTCAAGTTGAGCTCTACAGTAAGACGAAAGACCCTGGGCTTGAAGCACAGCTGCAGGCTCTACTGAGAGAGCTGCGGCTTGCTTATCGCAAGTCTGAGACGTTTGTTGCGACTGAGGGCTTGTTCCAGGTTGTCTACGAAGTGCAACTCATAGGAGGTTAGTGACATGAGCAACAAAGTAACTTTTGGGCTCGAACGAGTCCATGTTGCATTTAGAGCCGAAAACGAAACGACTCCACCGGAATGGGATACGCCTATCGCAATCCCCGGCGCGGTAAGGTTTACACCGACACCGCAGGGGGAAGAGTCCACATTCTACGCTGACAATGGGCCGTATTTTACGGTTGTATCGAACAACGGCTACACCGCCGAACTAGAAATGGCTCTTGTGCCAGATACAATTCTGGCAGATATGCTGGGCTGGGAGATTGACTCGAACGGCATGCTGGTGGAAGTTGCCGACGGCAAGCCGCGTGAATTCGCTCTTATGGGGCAGGTGCAGGGCGACAGCAAGAACCGAAGATTTGTGTACTACTCCTGCAAGGCTTCGCGACCTGCGAAAGAGCACACGACTAAGGGAGAGAGTACTGAACCGGCGACTGATGTGTTGAGCCTCACTATTCTGCCCATTGAGATCGGCGGCAAGAATGTCGTAAAGGGTGTCATGGAACTAAGCGAGACAAACGCAACTGTTTACGGGGCATTCTTTGAGGCGGTAACCAAGCCAGGAGGAGCAGTCTAATGAGAGAAATTGAAGTAGACGGCAAGACAATGAGAGTCAGGGCCACACCCCTGGCTCTGCTCTATTATCAGCAAGCGTTCAAGTCCGATTTGATTGGCGACCTGCTACAGATGCAGAAGATGGAGAAAGACCCGACGCAGATTGATTCACTACTGTTCTTGCGAATCACATGGGCTATGGCTAAGGCTGACTCTCCCAAGAACTTCCCAAGCTTTGAGGGCTGGTTAGAAAGCCTTAGCAGTTTCGATTTCAGCGATAGCGACTTGTTGCAGGCAGTCATGGAGGAGGCCACCGACGGCTTTTTTCGTCGAGGCACGCGGGGAAGGCGGTAGCGGTGAGCCGGACACCGATTTTGTGATCGACCTCTTAGCTCTCGGAAAACGGTGCGGATACTCTTTCGACGAGATGAATGAGCTTCGGGTGCGCGACCTTTTCGGCCTCATCGAAGCACAACTCGGAACAGGGAGCAGCCAGCCGCGGTTGGCCACCCAGGCTGATATTGACAGGCTTCTCGCGTAAGAGGCAGGTGAGATTGTGGCAGAGACTATTCGCGGCATTAACGTAGTCATAGGCGCCGAAACGACGGGCCTGCAAAAGGCGTTGGGCGATGTCAACAAGGCTTCGCGCGACATACAGTCTGAACTGCGCCAGGTGGACAAGCTTCTCAAACTCGACCCCAAGAATACGGAACTGCTGGCCCAGAAGAAGAAACTCTTGGCCGAGGCAGTTTCTACCGCCAGGGAAAAGCTGGACAGGCTCAAGGCTGCCCAAGAACAGGTTAACGAGCAGTTCAGAAAGGGTGAAATCTCAGAAGCGCAATATAGGGCGTTCCAGAGGGAGGTTGCCCGTACTGAGCAGGAGTTAAAGAAACTTGAAGAGCAGGCTGCTAAGACTCGGCTAAACTTGGAGCAGATCGGCGAGTCCATGCAGAAGGCTGGGGAAAAGATGACCTCAGTCGGAAAGTCGCTTTCTACGAAGGTCACTGCGCCTATTCTTGGGATAGGAGCGGCGGCTGCTAAAGTTGGCATGGACTTCGAGGAGTCAATGGCTCAAGTTAAGGCTATGTCTGGCGCGTCTGCATCGGAAATGGCGGCTTTGGAGAAGGCGGCGCGCGATGCCGGTGCGAGTACCTCAAGGTCTGCGAAAGACGCTGCCAATGCCCTAACCTATATGGCCCTGGCCGGCTGGGATACGAAAACCAGCATCGAAGGGCTGATGCCCGTTTTGCGGTTGTCTGAGGCCGGAAAGATAGACCTGGCGCGTGCTAGCAGTCTTGTAACGGACTCCATGTCCGCGATGGGTATCGAGGTCGAAGACCTCACACGCTACCTGGACATTGTGGCGCAGACGGCGCGATCTAGTAACACTAACATCGACCAGATGGCAGAGGCATACATCAATGTTGGTGGCACGCTTAGGGGGCTGAACGTACCCTTAGAAGACAGCGCGCTGGCTCTAGGATTTCTCGCGAATGCGGGAATAAAGGGCAGCGAAGCCGGTCGCGCGCTGAACGCGGTACTAATCAATCTCACGGCCCCGACTGGACGCGCAAAAGAAGCGCTTGATGAGCTCAACTTCTCCGCATTCGACAGCAGCGGCACGTTTAAGGGTTTGGAGCAGGTGCTTTTCGAGTTGCGCGGCAAACTGTCCGGCATGACCGAAGAGCAACGCAACAATGCTCTTGCGATGATCGGCGGCAAGCAGTGCTGATTCCGGCAACTCCCGAGCATTTAATCCGATAACTTCCGAGCATCGA
>CAYQIY010000007.1:0-138702 GCA_964417635.1 uncultured Pseudomonadota bacterium
CTAGTAAAGGTATTCGGAGAGAACGGGCGCCACGCGAGGAGTGCCATAGGCACATCCGCGCTGCCTGGCGGAATAGCGGTCGAAATCGAGATGCTCGTCATAGTAGAATAGTCTTTGCTGGGGGCGGGACTGCCGCCCCCTTCTCAGTACTACTCCATCAGCCTTGCAATAATCACCAGGTCGTACAGGTCAACTATCCCGTCGGCGTTAAGGTCGCATGCGCTGTCGTGTTGCAGGTAACGGCTTGCAGCTATGGCAAGATCTTGCAGGTCTATACGGCCATCGTTGGTCAAGTCGCCTCGTAGGCCTGTGTCTATGCTGCTCATGCTGTAACACGATCTGTTGCCCGCCTCATCCCTTACGATGACGTTAAAGTAGTACGTCGTCTCAGATTCGGGAAGCGTTATACGCTGAGTCGTTATGTTCTGCACATAGCCACCCACAGACATGCCGTTACTCTCTATCTGCTCCACACTCTGCATCTCGTCAGACGTCGAATAGTACACTCTATACGAAAGAGCACTCTGCGCACTCACATCGTCGGTCGCTCTCTGCCAGCCCAGCACCACCGATGTGCCCAGCCCACGCTCGATACTCATACCGGGGTCTGTTACGCTCGGCGGTGTGATATCTGTTATGTCACCTGCCAGCACATAGCAGTGCAGCTGAGTTAGGTCATCATATTCGTGCAGCGTCCACGCATGAAGCGTTGCGCCGTGAACGCTCACTGTCGGACGCATAAACCAGCCTTCACCAACATCCGCGATCTTGTGTGTTCCACGTATCTCGGCGGCTTGTGAGTCGAGCATCGCATAGCACAGGTCTGCTCCATCCATCACGCCCTCTGTCCATAGCGCAACCAGTCTCGCCTGCTCTGCCTCGCCTATCACGTGAAGAGATATCTCCTGAGGCATGGCAGAATGCAACACCGACCCCAAGTCTTGCCACAGACCTGCTGTATAGCGCATCAGCCCCATGCCCCCGGCCGGCAGAGTGTGCATAATGAACGCCTCATCGGCCGTTCCAGACAGCGCAACAGCATGCCCTACACCGCTCTTTATCCTGGCGCTTGACGCGTTGTCTGCTGACCATGATACAACGTGCAGCTCAGACGAAGGGTTGATGTACGCTATTTGCACTGGCCTCTTACTCAGATCTGTACTGCCCGAAACCGAGAGTGCAAGCACATCAACCGCGGGGCCGAGGTCTTGCATCGTCTTCCACGACCCGTGCTCCCACAGCATGGCTCGCATATTGTGCTTTGTTCCAAGCGGGCCTTCACCTGTTTCCGCGAACACTAGCGCTACACTGTCGCCGCACTCGACAAGCCACAACTTGGCTGCTACATCCGGAAGCAGCGCCGCCTCTTGCGGCTGCTGCCATGCGCTTCCACTTGCATCAGACACAGAGTACATGATCCTTGACGGCGGGTAATACTCGTACATGTGTTCTTGCGGTATCTCGACCCATGCCGCAAGCCAGCCAGCCGCCCCGGGCAACTGTATCACGTCAGCTGCAACAACAGCTCCGTCCGCCACTGCCAAGACGTCCGGAGCGCTCCAGCCGGTCACATGCTCGCGCCTGCTCAGCCGAACACTCATATCGTCTTCGGTATTAGCATCAGTGTAAAGCAGCGCCTCCCCGGCGCTGTACACCCCTAAGGGAAAGAAGCGGTCGATGAACACAGGTGTCTCAGCCTTGAACTCTGACGGCGCATACTCGCCGAGACCGATAACTCTATCTGTGACCTGCATCTCTATAAAATGAAGCGCCGACTCGGTGCCAAACTGGTAGTCAATCGGCCAGAGTGTCCACGTCCACTGCTTACGGTATGAAACCACCCAGGCCTTTAAGTACGCCTCAAGCACCGCCCTGATATCGCCGCGTACCCGGTTTATGACGGGGGAGTCACCGTTGGGGTTCACATCGATGAGCAACGACGGCACGCCCGTCCACGCGTCGTTTCCTGACAAGTCGATAGTAGCTCTTGCGCCTATGGTGCTATCCAACATTCTTGCACCTAGCCCCATGCCGAATCCGAAAGCTATATCCAGACTTTCTGTTAGTTCGGGCAACTGCTGCTGTACGGGGTCTCCGACTTCGTTGCCTCCAAGAAAATGTCGCCTGAGTTGGTTCGTCTCCGGCCCCACAACTGCGTAATGCTCTTCTTGATGCGGGAATGTGGTCTTAAACCCGGAAAGAGATCTCACCCCGACAACCGATTTTATGAGAGCCTCGGTAACAAAGTCTACTGAGCGCGCCAGTCCATACAGCACCGGTCCGACTTTCGGGACGTACTTCAGAACCGGAGTGAGGTCCAACGCCATCTCGAGCCCGACCTGAGCGCTCATCCCATAGAGCACAGCCAGTTCGCTCGGCTGGTTGCTTGGATCAAACTTATAACTGTCTATGTGGTAGAACTCGCCCGCAGGTGGAGGGAACAGTTTCGTCGTAAAACCAATATTCTTCAGCAAGTTGGGTGTGTACGCTTGGGCGTTAACAGTCTGCGGCGTAACCCCGGCTTTGAGTTGGAGGTAGAACTCTCTGTCTTCACCCTTTAGCGTTGCTTCAGCCCCACCGTACAGAGTCATACCGAACGCACCCGGCGCAAAACCCAGAATGCCACCCACGTTGTTACTCGCGCCTTCGGTGAGTTGCGTGTCTATGCTGTACACGTAATCCAGAGCACCGGTCGGCCGAAGCACGATATTAGCGGTAAAAGACGGAAGCGCCATTATCTTGCCACGGGGCAAGACATTCTTCAGCCCATCTCCCATCATCGCCTGAGAGCCGGCAACAGTACCCATTACGTCGGCGATGCTGGCAAACCACGCTGGAAGCCTTGCGCCAGTGAGCTCTTTTGCCTCGAAAGCACCGGTGTATTCGAGAGTATAGGCACTTATAGCACCAAATTTGGTCACAACTACGAACATCGGCTGAAACAAATCAGGCGGAAGCTGCCACAGTTTTATCTCACCGCTCACCCTCACGCTGTCTGGGTTGGACTGGGATACACTAAAATCCGAAATCCGCTGGTAGAACATATTCTTGTAACCGTCTTCGCCGGCTGCTACACTGCGTATCAGCTGGTGCGCTTCATGCGGCTCGAACTGCTGCCCAAGACTCACAAGTTCGTACTCTTCATCGTACCTGTGGTCGGAAAACGCCTTTCTATCGATCAGATACACTTCGCTTATCTCGTCTTCAAAAACATGCGTCTTAGCAGGCATCGACACGCCGCCCTCATTAAGAGACGCAAGTATCACACTGTACTGCTTTTGGCCGAGGCTCACATCCAGACTCCAACTCATGCTGAGTTGCGCATCAGCGTCGAACGCGCTGAACACCGACTGGTTACCGGATTTCTTAACTCCGGGTAGAAAAGCCCCAGTCCTGTTCATCGTCAGGCTCGCAGTATCTATAATTGGCTTCTTCATCGGAGTGAGTTTAAGCGCATTCTCGCCGGTGAAGATGAAAGATCCCGTTCTCGGGTCATCAGGATTTACGACCGCATCTTCGGGCTCTATCTTTATCCTATAGGGTTCAAAACCTTCAGCGCTCACCGCAAGCAGGTGTGTCCTCTGCGAAAGCGCCGGAAACTCTCCAACGCTTCCGTCTTTTGCGCTGACAAGCGAACGCAGTGTGATGCCGTCGGGTAACATGAGCCTCACTCTGGCACCCGGAACCGGTGCGCCGGTCTCAGCATTTTGCACTTCTACGTCGAGCGAGATGCCGCGATACATCAGAAGTGTTACGTATAGTTTCCCATCCTTGTACTCTGTATTGACACTGCCATTCGACCAGCTCGGGTGCGAGTAATTCTGAACGTCAACTTTGAAGACACCGTTTATCTCTGCCGGAGTTATGAGCTGCCTGCCATCTCCCAGCTCAACGTGCACACCCTCTACCACCTGTTCACGGTTGTGCGCATTTTCAGCCCGAAATACTGCGTCAAAAGCTACCACAGGCGGAGACGACGGAAGCGTCGGATCGGGCCCTCCTTTGTAGATGTCGACGATCTTGCTACCTCCGGAGTGACTGAAAGAATACCAAGGGTACTCAGAAAAATTCCACGCGTCTTCATCGTACAACCAGACCGTGTACGGGCCTGGATCGAGCCCATTGTAAGAGAACAGGCTCTCACCTCCGTGCTCAAACCGCACGTAAGTTGGCTGCTTGATGTTTCCTGCAACGTAGCGAGATTCGCCCAGTTGTGGGTCGTATACCCAATTATGCATGCGGAAGCCCGCAGTGCCTCGGCCAGAGTGCACAACGCGCGCAGATACAGCCCTCACCCCGAGCGGCAAGAGCAGTCTGCCCAAGACAGAAAACTCCGTCTCCGGCAGCATCCCCGGCGCTGGCAACTCGAGCCACGTGAACGTGTCTTCAGAAAGGCTCGACGGTATAAGGCTATAATGAGGGTGGGTCAGATCAAGCGTGTACGTGCCGGGCGTGCTACCTTCGATGCGCGCTTCAGCGCGTCCGTGATTACCGCTCTTATGCATCGGCCATCTCAGTTCTTCAGGTCCTTGGAGTACGGCAAAACCGCCGTTTTCGAGAGGCGCATAGTCGTTTCGGCTGACTCGCTGTGTATACCCCGGGACCTCTGTCGAACCCTCAATGCTGATGAACTGTAGCCACGTTGTGTTATCCTCTGGATCGGAGATACTCAGCCTAATGAGAAACTTCTTCTCGCGCACCGAAAGCGTGAGTTCTTCTTTGGCGCCAGAAGATAACCCCACACCGCCGATACCCCCTGACGGGTTGTCAGAGTCCATGTACTGGTACAACGCTTCTATGCTGTGCGACCACTGCTGGTAGTAAGGCCAGCCGTACGAACGGGTTGATCCAGCATCTATGTCACGCAAACTTGACGAAGCACCCCAGTACTCATCGAGGTGCGGCAGCGCAAAACCGTAGATGCCTGGCATAAGTGAGACGCTGAACTGACCCATGGCATCTGTGGTTACTTCGACCAAGTGATACTCTTCGGGCATGTGCTCAAGATAGTATTCAGATGCGCGTATTTCCACGCGCTGTGCGTCTCCGGGTACCCACGAGAACACCGTGTCGTAAGCATCGCCGCAATGGTACTTTTCGGGATCCAACTGCACAAGGTTCAACCGCCCTTGTAGCAGAGCCGGTTCGGGCTCTAGCCAGAGGTCTACTGTGTGCTCTTCACCCAAAATCGCGTCTATGTAGTCAAAGCCACTAAGACGCGCACTGAACCTGTTTGCGGGCGCGGCAATATCCGAATACAGAGCAGTACCTGCCACGACAACAGGCACATGCTTCGTGACAATATCGTCAACACTCACCAGATAGGTGCCGGGCAGTAATCTATCAAATAGCACGCGCGCGCTGTGCTCTACGGCATCGTACACGACCTCACAAGTCCTGTCGATGCCTTCCGTATTGGTGTGCTTAAGGCCTTGAAGCCTAACTTTGAGCCCTTGCAGCATCTCAGGATCGTTATACGGTGTGTGTATCACAACGCTGAGCTGAGTGGGCTCCAGCTGCATGTTCAGCGTGAGTTGGTCCGGCACAAGATTGGCGTTTGCATCAGTCGTGACAAGCATCTCGCTTAGCATGTACCCGAGTCGTTTTCCGGATATGCGCCAGTACACAGCAGGCAAGTCGGTGAATCTCACCTTACCGGCCATGCTGTTGTCCCAGTAGAGGTCGCCTTCTTTCTTCACACCGCTTACCCCGGTTAGCGTGGGCACAAGCTGAATCGAAGAATCGCGCGGATGTACGCCTTCGGCTTCTACTATGATACCGCCTAGCGGCACGTTATCTTGTTCGGTCACAGGGTCGAACCCGTACACACTGACGTTAAGGCTTCTGGTCTCAGGCTTCAGCACTGCATCCACCCAGTGATGGCCTGCGAGTTCTATCGTTGTCTGCTGCACATAGGACTCCCAGCCGGGCTTTTTGTGCGGTGCCGCGTTTACCGAGAAGCGGTATGCGCCTTCTACTAGCCCGGGAAACACCGTAACCCCCGTCTCATCCGTGAAATGGGTTATCTCATTGGACGAGGTTATAAGAGTCACAGGCACGCCTTCGAGTTGCAGTCCGGTTGTGACGCAGCACACTTCAACGTACACGTCAAAAGACGCGTCTTGCGGCTGAAGTTGCTCATACCACCTGTTGTTCTGCCGCATCTCGATCACGAGGTCAGGTTCTCCGGCTGGATGGTAACCGGGGTGGCTTGCCTCAATCGCATATACTCCCGGCTCTATTCCCCTTATGCGGAACATGCCGAAACTGTCTGTACGAGCAGTGTACTGAACTCCGCTCGCGCTGTGGGTAAGATTTATGAGAGCTGCTTCGATCGGCTTCTTGGTGGTCTTACTCACAATCTGCCCGTGCAACGAGTTGTCCTTAGCAGAAAGCCCCTCGGCGATAACAACTATCTCGAACACACGACTCGTTTCGGCACTGCCCTTTTGAAGGTGTGCGGTAAGAGTGACGCTTACGTTGCTCTCGTCGGCTGCAGGTCTTGTCACCTTGCCTTCACCGGACACCACGCCGGGCGCGCTAGAAGACCACGTTATGACACTGCCGCGCGGCCCAGAAACGGCAAGCCCGATATCTTCGGTCACATCTGAAGCCTGGTCCCCCGAACCATAACCGATTGCGAGCCAGGCAGCATCGGCCATAACTGCTTCAATCTCTGTTTCGGCGAGCGCAAGCACGAGCACGTTGAACTCGCGCTCTGACATCTCGCTCCCTTTACTTATTCTAGCGATGAGAGTTACCGGTAAGTCGCCCTGAGCGTACGTAGGTCTTGTAACCGCGCCCGAAACGCTTATGACCGCCTCATCCGTAGATATCCATGTGATGCTGCTACCGCTCGGACCCAAAGTCGCAAGACCCAGGTCAGACCGTACAGCCATAGAACTTTCGCCAAGAGCGTATACAATGCTCAACCACTCGCTGTCTTGCTCAACGGCGAGCAAATCAGACAACCGATGAAGACCAAGTGTGTGCCAGCTTGAACAGACAAACGACCAGCCAGGCGTATGCATGAGCTCTACGGGTTCCATACGGCCCACCGTGGTACCGTCTCCTAGCTGGCCATCGTTATTGCGCCCCCAAACCCACAGCGTAAGGTCTGTCTTTATTGCCAGGCTGTGCGCTCTGCCTGCTGCCACGTCGTGCCAATCAGTATCCTGGCCTATCTGCATAGCTACGTTACTGTCTTGGTCTGTACCATCGCCTATTTGGCCGTACTGGTTACGTCCCCACGCAAAAAGGCTTCCATCTGTCTTGAGTGCAAGCGTATGGTCAGCGCCGACGGCCATCTTGGCCCAGTCGTTCGTATCCCCGATTCTCGTCGGTCGATTCTTCTCCGAGTTATCGCCGAGACCGAGTTGCCCCCAGTAGTTGCTTCCCCAGCCCCAAAGGCTGTTATCGGATTTTTTTGCTATTGCATGGTACGCGCCCGCATGCGTCACGACCGTTGCCCAGTCGTTCGAATCGCCAATTCTGGTTGGAGCAAGCCGGGTGCTTGTGGTACCATCTCCTAGCTGAGACGAGCCATTACGGCCCCACGCCCAGAGTGTCCCGTCAGTCTTCACCGCCAGCGTGAAATTGTACCCGCCGCTCACATGCGCCCAATCGTTGTCTTCTCCGACTCGCGTCGGCTCGCGCTTGTCCTGCACGTTTCCGAGGCCTAGTTGTCCGTACTGGTTCCTACCCCATGCCCACAGACTGCCGTCAGACTTTATCGCGAGGCTGTGCATTTCACCTGCGGCCACCTTAACCCAATCGACATCTTCTCCTATTCTTGTAGGAGCATTTTTTGCAGCAACAGTGCCGTCTCCTAGCTGACCTACCCAGTTACCACCCCATGCCCAAAGACTTCCGTCGTCTCTTATCGCAAGCGAATGATTGCCCCCGCACGCGATTGCCACGAACTGTTCGCCCAGAGATATCTGCACAGGCACCAATCTGCTCTCGGTCGTACCGTCTCCGACCTGACCATCATAATTGCAACCCCATGCAAAAAGGTCGGCTGCCTGCTGCGCGTAAGACACTGGGCTCATCGTGGTAGCTGATGCCGCGCCGCCAAAACTCTCAAACGGCAGTATAGAGATCACAAAGAGCATTAATACGACCAACGCAGTTCTCGACCCCGATATCTTTCGCACAACAACCACCCACCTTGGTTAGGTCTGGATACGGTAGCGACAACATATTAGACCGGCGCAATCATCTTCATAAAGAAACGGTTTGCCAAATGTATCACGGGTTCCCTCACCCATATGGGGAGTATTTGGAGAGCAATGATATGGCCACTAAGGATTACGAACGCATGTTCCCCAAAAAGAAGGATGCAGTGAAATGGGGCAAATATCAAACGTAGAGGCCCTAGAAGGCCTCACAAGCGTAAAGCGTGTTTCAGACAAGTGTTTACTCACACCAGTACTGTTCTTCGAGGGCATCCCGAGCCACAATGCCACCCGCCAGTTCGAGCAGTCTGTCGGCAAAATCAAGTATAAGAGCGTGCATTGCTATCTTCTGCTTCCACCTATCGGGTATGGCTTCATAACCGTAATAAGCACCCGCAATCTGGCCGCATATGGCTCCGGTTGTGTCTGCATCTTCTCCTAGGTTTACCGCAAGGATGAGCGCTTCTTCAAACGAGCCGGCGTTCCAGAACGCCCAGAGTGCTGCCTCGAGCGACTCGACAACGTATCCCGTTCCGCGTATTTCTGGCGGTTGCTTTCGCTTATACGAACCTGCAGCCACCTTGGCAATTCTCGGAGCCAGGTCTGCTACAACAGGTGGTTCCATAAACACCTCTTTCGGCAAACCGGAAAGCGCAGCAACGATCAGCAACGCGAACAGCCGGCAGCCATCAACAGCTTCAGTGGCAGCGTGCGTTGTCCTAGAGCTGTCCCCTGCTCTATCCATAGCTCGTGCAGCATCTGTGGCAAAGAACATCGGCACAGGCGCAAGACGCATCAGAGATCCGTTGCCGGCGGTATGCGGATGTGTTGAACCGGCGTACGCCTGGCCGCTTCGCTTGAACTGAAGCAGCGCGTCGCGCGTAGTGTTGCCGATATCAAAGCATGTTCCAGTGCTCGACATGTACCCTTCTTCGTACCACCTTAGATACCTCAGCATCTGGTCTTCGGCGTCGAACCTGCCACGTATAACAAGGCTCTCTGCAAGACACAACGCCATTGAAGTATCGTCAGTCCAGTCTCCCGGCGCGAGATTCCATCCTGGCCTACCGAGCATCTCACTTACACGCTTGAAACTGCCCGGTGACATAAACTCGACTGCCACCCCGAGCGCGTCTCCGGCTGCAAGTCCAAAAAGACATCCTCTGTAACGCTCTTCCGGTGATAACACTCTTACCACACCTCACTAAGCGCGGGCGGCAACCCCAAGACCGTCCAGCAACACATGGGGGAACAGTGTCTCCCCCCGGTCTTCACGCTCTTTGGATATCGCGATTATCTGCTCTCTTAGCGCCTCAAACACGTTACAGGAGAGCATCACGTCTTTGCACCTTCCGACAACCTCACCATCTTCTACCACAAAGCCGAGCATCACGTTACCGTTTACCACACCGCCAAACGGGTTCCCTGACCACGCGCCCATCAGCAAATCGACTATTAGGCCTTTTCTGATCTGGGCTACCATCTTGTCCAGCGCGCCATCGCCAGGCGAGAGTTCAAGTCCTACCACCCCTATGTCCGGAGCGCTGTCCACGGAGTGTCGAACGGCGCTGCCTGTAGCCGCCCTGCGAAGCAAACTTGCTGTCCTGAGGTCGAGCATGAACTGCTCAAGTATCCCCTCTTTCACGATAGGAAGCCTGCGTGCAGCCACGCCTTCGGCGTCAAAGGGCGTTGAAGATGGCGAGCCGTCGCGCACCGAGTCACAGTAGAGGTCAAAAGACGCTGCGAATAGCCGCTCACCAAGCTTATCCTTGAACGGCGAAAATCCTTTGTGTACTGCAGTTCCGTTAGCACACGCCAAGATGGGTCTGAGTATGTCTGCGAGCGCAAGCGGAGTAAACAGCACAGGATACTTGCCAGAAGATATCTTCGCGTTCTTCCGACCGCTCACTATCTTCTGCTTGATTCGTGATACCATGTCATCCACCGGAATACCGGCGCTTGCTGACGAGGCCACATCGTATACCTGTAAGAAGTTCTCACCTTCTACAATCTCAGCGCTTACAGACACGCTGTACGAAGTGCTCTCGTGGGATACCCAAAGCCCCCTGGAGTTTGCGATCTCACACTTGTCACATGCCTTTTCGATCGACACGCTCACCATTACGTTTGGATCAAGCGCCGACACGCTCTCAACTATTTGCCTCCCCACATCCACCATCTGCTCGACTCCGATTTGCACAACGCCGGAATCGAAGTTTCGTACGTTGGCGAACTCCGCGGTCGGCGCGAATTCGAATACTGCATCGGCACCGAATTGCGCGGTCGCGAGCGCATTGCTCACCAGAGTCGAAGCATCATGCTGTTTGGTTGTGGACGAAAACCCAACACGTCCTTCCTTCATGACGCGTAGTGCTACGCCTTCCGAAAACGAAGTGTCTATGCTCTTGAGCTTGTTGTTGCTAAACTCAACCGGAGTAGAAGAGCTCGTCTTCCGGTACACCTCTGCCGCTTCTGCATGAACTAGCGCAACGTCTAGGATCTTCTGCATCAGTGTCTACCTCCTACCACTACATTGCGTATTCTTACGTGCGGAGCCCACTGGCTCGTCGGAAGCGGACCTTGGCTGTACTTGCCACATCCACCCGAAGTCTCCAACGTGCCAAAGTCACCGGATATCATGTCCATGTCCAGCAACGTCCGGAACACGTTGCCAGTGAGGTTGACGTCACGCACGAGTTCTGCTATCTCGCCGTTTCGGATCATGTACGCTTCTCCAGCAGAAAACGTGAACATCTCACCGTTTGTCTGCCCTCCATAAGTCTTGATAGCGTACACCCCTTTGTCTATTCCTCGCAGCATGTCTTCGAAGCAAGCCTCACCAGGCTCTATGCACGTATTTCGCATTCGTACTATAGGGGGAAAACGGTAATCCATAGCCCGCGCATTGCCCGTGGGCGCTTCGCCGAGTTTGCCCGCGGTCTCTCTCGAATGCAGCCTGCCAACGAGTATTCCGTCTTTTATCAGGTAATTCTTCTGCGTCTTCACGCCTTCGTCATCGTACACGACGTTGCCGCGCCCACAGCCGAGTACACCCACATCATATATGTTAAGAATATCTGAGCCCAGTCTCTTCCCGAGCACCATCACTTGTTTCAGGCTCTCATTCTCGTACACGCTATCTGCTTCGGACATATGACCGAACGCCTCATGGGCAAACACGCCCGCAAGCACCGGGTCGAGCACCACTGTGTATTCACCGGCTTCCACAGTTGGTGCGTCAAGCAGTCTGGCCGCCTTCTCGCACGCCTCCAGCACTTTCTGTTGTTGGCCGAGCGCCGCACCGAACCCGCAAGAACCGCCAAAGCCGGTCATACACTGCTGCGTATCGCTTCCGCGCGTTGCAATCGCTACCACGACACCTCCCATGTCGGCCTTCTGCTGCTCGATATACGAGCCTTCAGAATTTGCGAAGTAGAGATTGCTGAACTTGTCGAAGTAACGCACAACAGAACTTGTCACTCCGCGGCCGTAACCCAGCACGATTGTGTTGTACTCATCTAACACCTGCTTTTTGCGCTCGAGGCTGACCGTGCTCGGGTCGGCACCAAGAGGCAGCTTCACCGCATCTTGTACGACAGGCACGGCCGCAAGTCTCGACTGCTCGCTTCGCATCTCGCCGATGAGCCTCGCCTGCGCTATGGCAGTGTCCACTTTGGCGTGCAGATCGTCCAAACTGTTGAACGAGACAAACCCCCAACCGCCTGAGCAGAGCGCTCTTACATTGCCGCCGAATACGACCGACTGCCCCAGTGTTTCTAGTTGATCGCCCTTGTAGCCTATCCTGGTGATATGGCTCTCCTCTACCCTGATCTCCACATAATCTGCAGATTTGTGTTTCAGCGCTTCGGTAAGTATCGCGCGCACCTTGTTACCTCCATATCCTGTTCCATATGTTGGGACATAGTTACGTGATTCCGACGAGTGTTCCTGCACAAGTATTGCCACTTTGCCAAAACGTGATTGATCCTAAACAAGTATGCAAAAAGGCAATCTGATGTGTTCTATAGAACCACTAAGATACAAATGTAGCCGTTTTGGGTTTTGAATTCCCCAACTACTCGGGCAGGAGGCCGCATAGCGTGCAACATACAGCAGAACACAGTACGGCGCGCTCCGCCGTCGATGCAGTCAAAAAAAGTGTTTCGACAGTCATCGTTGGAAAGCAGAAGATAGTTGAGCAAATCCTCGTCGCGCTCATAGCGCGTGGCCACGTGCTTATCGAAGACGTGCCCGGTGTCGGTAAGACCAGCCTCGTACGGTGTGTGGCGTCTGCTTCCGGTCTTAGCTTTGCCAGGCTGCAGTTCACGCCAGACCTGATGCCATCTGATGTCACGGGCATCTCAATCTATGACCCTTCTTCACAGACGTTTAGATTTCGCAAAGGGCCTGTGTTTACCCAAGTGCTGCTTGCAGACGAGATCAACCGTACGTCTCCCAAGACACAGTCAAGTTTGCTAGAAGCGATGGAAGAACGTCAGGTCAGCGTCGACGGCACAACGTACGCACTGCCTATGCCGTTTTTCGTACTCGCCACGCAGAACCCGGTGGAATACGAGGGCACTTTTCCGCTGCCCGAAGCGCAGCTTGACAGATTCTTGTTCAAACTGTCGATAGGATATCCTAGCACTCAAGAAGAGTCTATGATACTCGAGCGGCACGTAAGCAACATTCGAGTACCAGACCTTGCGCCCGTTGCGGGTGCCGAAGATCTGCTCAGGGCACAAGAAGAGTGTCTTTCGGTGACCTGTTCGCCCAAAGTGAATGAGTACATAGTCAAACTCTGCCGAGAAACAAGGCAACACGCCGATGTGTATCTGGGTGCCGGACCGCGCGGTTCGCTCGCACTGGCGAGGTCTGCAAGAGCTCTGGCATACCTTCGCGGACGCTCATACGTTCTGCCAGACGATGTTAAGGAACTGCTGCTGCCGGCGCTTGGCCACAGACTGCTCATAAGAGCCGAAGCCAGGCTCGGAGGGGTCACGCCATCTAGCGTGCTTCAAGATATCTTGTATCAGGTGCCTGTGCCTGTAGCCTGAATAAGTGTTGGAGGTCTCTAACAGTTGCTCACATGGAACGACCGCCGCTGGGGATTATTGCTCTTGGGCACACTTGTGTTCGCGCGCACCATAGGTGGGCGACTGCCGCACATGCTATTTTACTTGGTCGCTGCGTACCTTGTACTCTCGTACGTCGTGCTGAGGCACTCTCTTAACAACATCACCTGCCTACAGCAACCCGAGCGCCGAGCAACACGAGAAAAGGCGAGTATTAGTATGAGGCTGCGCTTGTACAACGAGTCGTTCCTGCCGGTTAGTTGGCTTGAGATCACAGATATGTCTCCGTCAAACCCCTCACGTTTCAGCACAGCCACCTCGCTGGGTGTGCTCTCCAGCCGAGTGCTGAACTACGAGTTTCCGGCGCTAAAACGTGGCAGATACAACCTTGGGCCATTAAACCTCAGACTGACAGACCCTGTCGGAGCGATTTCGGTCGAGACATTGAAGCCAGGCGGAGGCGTGCTCACTGTGTTCGCTAAACCCGCTGTGATACCGTATTTCCCTCTTCCTTTGAGACAACCGCACGGAGTCACGACGCGCTCTGAGCGCACGTACGAAGAACACACCAGTGTCGCCGGGCTGAGAGAGTTTGTGCCCGGCGATAACCCAAAGCACATCCACTGGAAGGTAACGGCCAGGCTCGAAAAGCCGGTAGTCCGTCAGTTCCACCTTGTGGCGGGCGCAGATATATACATCCTGCTAGATATGCAGTCACCGCAGCCACTTGCAGCGCATGATGAGGAAGCAGATCCCGAATGGGCAGATAGAGTGGTAGAAATAGGAGTAAGTGTGGCTGCATACGCGCTATCCAAAGGCTACACCGTCGCAATCTGGGCGGAAGGCCAGCAGCGCTACAGACTGCCTGCCGGACGAGGCAGCCGTCAACTCATGGAAATCCTCGACCTTTCGGCAAGCCTTCGCGCAGGCCAGGGCATGGGACTTGCCAAAATGATAGACGCAGAAGCTCCGGCAATTGCCAAAAAGGCAACCTGCGTCGCTGTGTCTCACCATTTCGACGAGCGAACCAAACATGCACTCTTGACGCTTTCGCATACAGGCCACCCTGTGGTGTTCGTGTATGCACCCAAATGCGAGTCAGATTCTGCAGCATCGCTAGAAGACCACTTCAGACAGGGCAGCGTGCATCTCGTAAGTGTGCCGTTCGGCACTTCGGTAGAACAGGCGCTATCGTCACTTGGGCAGGTGAGACAAAGTGGCTAAGCGGAACACGTTAGATCTACCACTCGCAACCGCACTGCTTGTTGCTCTCAGCGCCTACCCGTTACTCGGCGCGCTGGTGGACGCAAGCAAGTGGTCTCTTGAGTTACCCGCACACTACCTGTTGCTCTCACTCGCAGCTCTTGGCCTAGTCGCCTGGTTATGCTCACTTTATCCAAGAAGAGCAGTGCTGCTCTGTGTAGCGCTGGTCGCAGTCGCAGCGCTTATTGCCTGGCGCACACCAGAAATCCGACCTGCTATTGCGCTCTACGCGTCACTGGCGGCGCAAGCGGCGAGATCTCTTGTGTCACGCCAACCGCACTTGCTCACGTACCCTGCATCTCACTGGGCGCTCGCAATATGTGCGTTCTTGCTTTGCTTTGCGTTATGCTGGTTCACCCAAAGAAGAAGAGGTCCTTTAGTGTTGTTCGCGCTTGGCGCCGCATGGCTCGCCTTTCTTTGGATGAACTACATGGACTCGGCGATGTTCTGGCTTCGCATGCTGTTCATCTGCTTCTTGCCGCTTGCAGCAGTATGGCAGCGTGCTGAAAACCAGGCACGTCTCGGTGGCAGCGACAAACCAGAATACGTCTACGCTCCATCTCTAGCACTACTGATAGGCGTGTGTTCGCTTGTGCTTGCAAGCGTGCTGCCGCAGCAAGTACCCCCGCTCGAATTCCACGAGGTGGCGCGTTGGATAGAATCTCGCATTCCGCAAGTGTCTGAGTGGCGTGGAGGAGGCGGAGGTTCGAGTCGCTACTCGCTTGGTGAAGCTGGCTACGGTGCTTCGCCCCGCGAGCTCGGAGGGCCTGTTGAGACCAGCGACGCAGCTGTGTTCACAATCAGTGTCACTCCGGATTTCGCATCCCCTATATACATTCGTGGTGAGGTCTGGGTTACTTATACGGGGCGAGGCTGGGAAAACCCCGAAGAACAGTACAGGTTATCTTCGGCGCAGACTCTTGACCTGCCACGTGACTACGTGCTCGCTGGCTCAACACCAGTTGAGGTGGTGATCGAGCCTGAGAACCCACTTAGAACCGTGTACACAATAACCGAACCTGTCAGGCTTGTCGGGCTACAAGGTAACGTATACACAGACAGTGTGGGTAATTACTGGCTAGGGCGCGCTTCTCGCAGATCGTATCGGGTTTTGAGCCTGATGCCGACTGTGGGCGACAGGCAGCCTAGTCTTGAGCGGCCAGAAGATATGAGCCAGTATCTTTACGTGCCCATAAGTGTCACAGGTAGGATCTACGCGATGGTCGAGAGGATTACCCGCGAAGCCTCAGACCCGTGGGACAAAGCCAAGCAGATCGAAAGCGCGCTTCGTTCTTACTCGTATAACACCGAGCCACCTCCCACGCCGGAAGGACGCGATTTTGTGGATTACTTCGTGTTCGACTTGAAGAAAGGCTATTGCACATACCACTCCACGGCGCTGGCGGTTATGTGCCGTATCGCGGGTATCCCCACACGCTGGGTGACAGGCTATGTTGCTCCGAGCGGTCAGGGTGCACGCACTGTGAAGTACAACATGGCGCACGCGTGGGTGGAAGCATTCATCGAGCCATACGGTTGGGTCACGCTTGAAGCGACCCCTCCATTCATTCTACCCTGGCGTGAACTGGTTGCATCTGGCGGCGCTGACCAAGACGATACACCGGTTGCCTCTCACGTGCCGATAGGCGAATTCCATGAAGACTTGATGCACGACCTGTTCGACGAGTACTTTGGAGGCCCGGTAGGCTCGCCAACAGCAAAGAGCGTTCCGACGCCCGCAATCGTGTTGGGGATACTGTTGCTTGTGTTACTTGCAAGGCTCGGCTACAGCGTGTTGCACTGGCGAAAGATGGTTCGAGAAAGCACCGGCGTGGCATCTTTGTACACACTCTGCACGCGCATGCTCGAGGCGGCCGGCTTCGGGCGCAACCTAGCCGAAACCCCGAGAGAATATCTCGTACGGTTAGGAGACTCTTGGCCTGAGGCAGCTGAGGTCATGCACCGCTTGACACCGCTGTTCGAAAACCAGTATTACGGCGGCGTACCGCAGACAGAAGTACATCTTGACTCAAAGCAAGTGTGCAGTACGATGAGGCGGCTTGCGTCAAGGCGCACCGGACCTCTCAGGTACGTGTTGAGAGTTTACTTGCTACCCGCCCCGCGTCAGAGGTGAGGGTTGCTACGGTGAGCTCTAAAGATGGCTCAGCATGCCCGCAGATTTCAGCACATAAAGCGCATCTACGCTAACAAACGGATTAGGCTTCTTGCGTGATACGGGCCCCCAGTCCACGCTTTCCTTGCCGCTCCTGCTTTTTGCAGTAGTGTGCCAGTACTTTGACTCCGCCGGAAATCCGCCCTCTGGAAGCCGCTTTGAAACAAGCAGTTCGAGCGCTTCGCCACACCTCGGGTCGTTGATAAAGCCTGCCTCTGCCATCACCTTCAACGCAAAGAGGATGTCGTAGTGCCAGTAACAAGGGTAGTGTAAACGCACGAACTGCTCGTTTATCACTTCACCGTTTGTCACACGCCTGTACAGACGCCTCCTTAAGAACATCTCCTTCGCACGGAAGGCGGCCGAGAGCGAACGAGCACAAGATGTGACTTTCGCATGAAGGCTAAGCGCACGCATAGGTATCAAGGATTCGGTAAAAGAGGATGTGCGTGCGTCAGCGCTTTTGTCGCAGTTCCAACCACCATCCGGCCACTGCCAGTCACACAGAGCGTGTGCAATCTGCTCAGTTCGCTCATCGGCAAGCCCGAGTTTGGTGAGTGAGTACAACGCGTTTGCTTCTATCGAAGCGCAGTGTCTTACCCTACCGTGAACAATGCTCGGGCGGCGCTTAAGCAGCCACCCGAGCACCTGCTCGCGTAACGGCAAGAGCGAGCTATCGCCTATGGGATAGTTGAGATCTGCAAGGCTGACCAACACCCAGTGCGCGCCCATCCACTTGCTATAAGGGTGTAACGGTATTTGCCCGTCTTCATCTCGGAGCGAAAGCAACCTGCTTGTTCTAGCGCACGTCTTGATGCTGTGCTTCAGTGTTACAATCTCAGTAGCCTTACTTGACTTTCCTAGAACATTCACCAACAATGCATAGCGACACGAAGGCTCATCGCACCCAGATAGCCATCTGATTTCCGCTTCCGGGCACAGCACGTCGAATCACCGCCCCTTAGAACGGCCTCGGAAGATCTCCGGGCGCAGATTCGTAGAACACCCCGTCTTCGATGTCTACTACGTACGACTCAAACCCCAGTTTCTCGACGTAATCCTTGCCCGCCGCCGTGGTTATTATCCTTGTACTGCGCGCTACTAACGCACCGTCTACAAGCACCAAGTTTCCTGCCGAGACACTCATGCAGGCCTTGCCTGTGCCATGGTCTATGACGGTTATGTCTGCGTCGGCTCCTACACCAAGGTGACCCTTTTGGGTAAGGCCGAGAATACGAGACGGCACATACGATACCTTGCGCACGAACTCTTGCATGGTCCAGCACTCCAGCTTCACTAGACACATACCGCGTTCGACAGCCACATTTCTGGGGTGACCACCACCGTCTGTCGCAAGCGCATCGACTATGAACTCACCGTCGTCATCTTTGGTTATTGCGCTCAACATGCGGCTCACCGGCGGGTTCTTGGGGAAATTCACGCTTGTTATGGTGCCTGCCGATTCCCAGCGCCTCACTCCTGCTTCGCCTGTGACATTGATATTCTCCCCACCATACTGCTGGTTCACCTTGCCATAGCCATCGAGTATGGCCTGCCTGAGCCCTGCCTGAGTAGCAGGATAGCCCTGGCTTGTGAGGCAAAGCTGCGTGGCCTTGCTTTCGGGCACTCCATCTATGCATCTTGCGCTAGTACCGTTTATGATGGCAAGGTACGACTCGCTGAAGATGTTTCGGTTCTTCTCGAGCGCATCAAGAGCCTCTAAGATCTCAAGAAGAGGCTTCTTCACCATTCCACCGCAGTAGCTGTTGATATGTGGAATGTGGCATCTCAATCCTTCGCACAGTTCTACTGCCTCTATTAAGCCTTCGATGTTGCTTCCGTATTTAGTAGAGCCCCCGTGGAACGCCACGTAGCAGCGCGCCTTGTTGCACGCCTCAAGCGTTCTGCGGCTTGCCTCCGGAGTGAGCGGGTAATGCCCACCCAGCATCTTTATTCCGAGCGCGCCTTCAGACAACGACTCGGATATCAGGTGTTCTATCTCTGGCTCTTTGGGGTCTTCGCCTTTTACGGTAAGGCCGGGCCTTATCTGCTGCAACGCAGCCATGTTCAACCCGGCACCGTCGGTTCTGCAGAACTCGTAGTATTCATCAAGCGGGCCTCCGACGTCAAATGCGGTCACCACACCTGCTTTGGCCATCATCCTGTGCGCGTTGTAGCCTGCGTGCCTTCTTGAGGTGTGCACGTGCAAGTCTATGACTCCTGGGATGACGACTTTGCCGCTTACGTCGTGTACTGCTTTGGTATCACTGAGGTCGATTTCAGGAGCGACCACCGCCACCTTGCCGTCTGCAATTCCTATATCCATCTTTGCTTCGATGCCGTTTTTCGGGTCAACCACGAGCCCACCCACGAGCGCCCTATCCAGTTTCACGCCTATTCCTCCCCATCTTGTTATCGGGTGACTTCTGTCGTTTCGTGTTGCTGTGCCCTATATCTGTTCTTCCGCAGGGGTCGCGTGTCCTCTAAAGCAAGCCGGTTATGAGCACGTACGCGATGGCAAGAGGCACTACGTAACGTATGAGAAACATCCACGCGCGGCGCTCACGAAAGCGGTGGTTGGTCTCGATTTCGCGCACTGCGTTGCGCGCGCCCCACACCCAGCCCACGAACAGCACGGTGAGAAGCCCAGACAACGGCAAGAGCAGGTTGGAAGACACGTAGTCGGCAAGATCCAGGAAGTTCCTGCCGAAGATCACAAACCCTGACAGCACACCTTGTGCAAGCGCGGACGGTATCCCGAGCAAGAACACCGCGGCCGAGCCTACCAGCGCTGCAGCGCTTCGCGCAAACCGCTTTTCTTCCACTAGAAAAGATACCCACACTTCGAGCATAGACACTGCGCTCGAAATCGCGGCGAGCGAAAGCATAGTGAAGAACAAACTAGCCCACAGCGCACTTGCAGGTAATGTCGAAAACACCGCAGGGAGCGACACGAATATGAGTCCAGGACCTGTCCCAGGCTCTATGCCGAACGCGAAAAGCGACGGTATTACGATGAATCCTGCAACGAGCGCAACGCTGAGGTCGGCGGCGGCGATCCACGCGGCTCCGGCGGGAATGTTCTCGTCTCGGGATAGATAACTACCGTACGTCACTATAGCGCCCATGCCCAGGCTGAAGCTGAAGAACACCTGTCCCAAAGCCTCGAGCACCACCCTTAGGCTGAGTTTTGAAGCATCTGGCAGCAAGAACCACCGTATGCCTTCTGTCGCGCCCGGAAGCGACACAGACCTTACGAGCAGCACTGCAGATATCACGAAGATCCCTGGCATTATGAACAGGTTGGCTCGCTCTATGCCTCGTCTCACCCCGCCCGCAACCACAGCCGCGGTGATGGCAATGAAGACAGCCTGTGCCAACACCGGTAGCACCGGATGCGCCGAAACTCGTGCGAATTGCGATTCCAGTTGAGCCACATCTCCGGATACCCAGCCGCCGCTGAGACTGCCAACAAGGTAGATCAGTATCCAACCTGCGATGACCGAATAGAAAGACAGTATGACCAAGCTTGCAGCGAGGCTCAGCGTGCCCCCGAACTGCCACCTAGTGCCTCTAATAATCTGCTTGAACGCACTGCCCACACCGCGCTGGCTGCGTTTTCCGAGCACGCTCTCGGTAATCAACATCGGCACGCCTATAACCGCTATTATGAGTAGGTAGACAAGAACAAAGGCGCCCCCACCGTTTCTGCCCACAACGGTTGGAAAGCGCCATACGTTGCCAAGTCCCACGGCCGAGCCAACGGCCGCAAACACAAACCCGGCACTGGACTTCCAATGTTCTCTTGCCACGAGTAAGCACACCTCCCGGCATAATCTACTGCCGGAAGGCTTATGCTATTCAGCCGTGCTAAACTTCGCTCAGTTCACAGAACAGTTCAACCGCGACTGCTTCTCCATCTTTGATGTACACGCGTGGCACTCTGGGTGGAATGCGCATCATTATGTCTGCGTATATTCCGCCCCCACCTTCGGCGAACTCGTCGCATGACACGAACTTGTCGCCCTGCTTTCCGTACATCACCACTTCATCCCCGACTTCGACACCTGTACCGGTAGCATCGACCATCATCTCACACGCACACGTTCCGACTATCCGGCACTTGTGCCCGCGAATGAGCACGCTTCCGCCGTCAGGATGGGACTTGAGGATACCGTCGACAACTCCGACTGGTACGATCGCGAGCGTGGTCTCTCGAGGAGTCGTGTAGTACAGCGAGTATCCCACATTGTGTCCTTCTGGCAACTGTTTGACCTGGACGACCCTTGCCTTGAACTGCGCCGCAGGCTTAAGTGGCCAAGGAATCGGTTTTATCTGAGACACGCCGTACAGTATGCTCTGGAAACGCACGGCATCATGGTAAGTTTCGTCAAACCTCAACACGCCTGATGAAGCCGAAAAATGCCAAATCATCGTGTGCTCGGGATCCAGCACGCTAGCAGCCTTCTGGAACAGATCGTGCTGGCGCTTGGTAAACCAGTCGTGCTCAATGTTGTGCGCCGACGCAAGATGTGTGCCCACTCCCTCGAGCGACAACCACTTGAGTCCTGCAGCGGTGCGCGCTAGAGACTCAGCGTCTTTGGGCAACACGCCGAGACGGCCCATACCTGTATCCACTTTGAAGTGAACGCGTGCCTTCTTTCCGACTTCTTCTCCCGCACGATTTGCAGCCTCAAGCGACTGCTTATCGTACACGAAAAAGCACACGTTGCGCTCTACGGCTATTTTCATCTCCTCAGGCAAGAGCCCGTTCATAACCAGGATATCTTGCTCGATGCCGAAGTCTCTCAGGTAGGTTGACTCCCGAAAGTTTGACACCCCGAACATCCAGGCACCGGCTTCGGCGAGTGCTTGCGCAACCATCTTCTGGCCATGGCTAAACGCATTTGCCTTGATCACCGCGATTATCTTGGTGGGGTTCACCTTTTCCTGGATGTACCTGAAATTGGACACAATCGCGTCCAGGTCTACCTCCAACCAGCTCGAATAATTGGGTCTGCCGCCTGTATTTGCCATGCTGCTGTCTCTACTCCTTTCCAAAGCGTATCTCTTGGTTTCTAGAGACAACGCTGTTCTCCCTCTCCCTATCCCAGCACTATTAAATGAGTTCGATTGACCCTGACCTCTAGACGGTGCTAACATGGGGTAGATGCTACACAGGAGGCAGAATGCAAATGGAACAAGATGAGCTCAAGCGGGCAAAATCTGCGGTAGCGCTCTTCGGAGTGCTCGCGCTTGCTATGATTATTGCGAGTAGGTTTGTGAGTTAAGAAAGATACTCTTTTATCTTCTGGTTCTTCAGGATATACACAAGTAACGGGTAGCCTAGCATGTAGCACGCCACTATCTGGCCGAGCATTATGTAGCCTGCAGTCAGAAGGTACGGCATGCGCGTGAGCATCGCCACGTACCACGATACTATCACTGCGTTCAACACTACTGGAGGCAATGGGGCAAGCGCCGGATGGCGCATGCGGCTCGTGAGTAAGGCAGCCACAAGCGTGGTGAGGCTCCCGATGGGCACATCGTATGCAAAGAACGGACTACCCAAATTGGCGAGTATGCAGCCAATGAAAAGTCCCCACGCGTATTCCACCGAAATGAACGGAAGCACCGTAAGCGCTTCGGCCAGCCTTACTTGTATCGGGCCGTATCCAAAAGCGGCAAACGGCGGAAATAACGCCAGTGCGGCGTACACCGTGGCCACCGCCGCTATCCTGGTTATGCGTCTTGCACCCTTCATGCGTTCATGAGCCCCTTCTTACCTATGTCTTTTCGGAAATGCGCGCCCGAGAACCCTATCTTGCCCAAGGCGGCATACGCCCTATCTCGTGCCGTCGAAAGTTCTTCTGCCCACGACGTCACTCCGAGTACCCTGCCTCCTGAAGTCACCAGCCTACCTGCTTCGAGCTTTGTTCCGGCATGGAAAACCTCAGTGCAATCATGGCCACGCGCTTCGTCGAGCCCGGTAATTGGTACACCTTTATCGTACTTGCCTGGGTATCCATGAGATGCCATCACCACGCACACCGCACTGCTTGCGGCAGATGGAGTGAACTCTCCCGGTTTTCCCCGTACCGCGGCCTCGACAAGCTCGAGCAAGTCTATGTCCAGAACCGGCATTATGGCCTGCGTCTCTGGGTCTCCTGCTCGCGCGTTTATCTCGAGCACTTTGGGCCCTTCGTCCGTCAGCATAAGTCCACAATACAACACACCTGTATACGGCATGCCTTGTTTATAGAGCGCCCATAGCACCGGCTCAATAACCTTGTCTCTTGCAATATCTTCGTGCTCCGAGCGGTACCAGGGCACAGGAGAATATGCGCCCATCCCTCCAGTATTGGGCCCTTCGTCTCCGTCGTACGCTGCCTTGTGGTCCTGAGATGATGGCAGCACACAGTAAGATCTGCCGTTGCACACCGCCATAACAGATACCTCGCGTCCTTCGAGAAACTGCTCTATGACAACGTTGTTGCCGGCTTCTCCGAATACACGCTTTATCATGGCTTCCCGTACCGCCTCTTCGGCGTGATCTCTCGAGTGCGCGATCACAACACCTTTACCGGCGGCTAGTCCGTCTGCCTTCACTACATAAGGCGGACTGGAACTGCGTATATGCAGCAACGCTTCGGCAGCATCCGAGAACACCCGAAACTCGGCCGTGGGCACTCCGTTCTTGGCCATCAGTTCTTTGGCAAACGCCTTGCTTGTCTCAACCTGTGCGGCGTGCATGCCCGGGCCGAAGCAAAGCAGTGCTTTCTGCCGGAACAAATCGGCTATGCCGAGCGCCAACGGCTGCTCAGGCCCTACAACGGTAATGTCCACTTGCTTTGAGAGCGCAAACTCCGCAAGATCTGAAATGTTATCTACGGCTATGGGCACGTTGGTGCCTATCTCGGCCGTGCCGGGATTCCCCGGCGCTATGTATACATGGCTCACGCGTGCGCTCTTCGCAAGCTTCCACGCAAGCGCGTGCTCACGTCCGCCTGCACCCACCACCATTACCTTCATAAGAAGAAGCCTCCTAATGCCTGAAATGCCTGATGCCGGTGAAAACCATGGCCATACCGTATGAGTCCGCCGCCTCGATGGCTTCCTGGTCGCGAACCGAGCCTCCGGGCTGTACTATGGCGGTGATGCCCGCCTCACCCGCTGCGTGCACCACATCCGGAAAAGGTATCATGGCGTCAGACGCAAGCACCGGTTGAGTGGCTATCTGCGCCGCACGAGATATGGCAAGTCTTGCCGAGTCTATCCTGTTGGGCTGACCGGGACCTATACCACAGGTACTACCGTGCTTTGCAAGCACAATCGCGTTAGACTTGACATGCTTTACCACCTTCCAGGCAAAACCCAGGTCCTCCAATTCAGCCGCAGAAGGCGACCTTCGAGTTACACTCCGCCAGTTTTGAGGGTCGACAGCCGCGATATCTGCGTCCTGTACGAGCAGACCACCGGTGACATTCTTTAGTTCGAGCCTTGAGCCAGGCACGCGTCCGGAATACTTTAGAAGCCTCAGGTTCTTTTTGGCACGCAGTATATCTAGCGCTTCTTCGCTGAACTCAGGCGCTATCACGACTTCGAGAAATATCTCTTTCATCATCTCTGCCGTCTCGGCGTCAAGCGGCCTGTTCACTGCGACGATACCGCCGAATATGGATACGGGATCTGCGGTGTACGCTCGCCTGTAAGCCTCGTACACGCATTCGGCCGTTGCGACACCACACGGATTTGCGTGTTTTACGGCTACCGCGCACGGTTGCTCGAACTCGAGCACGCACGCGAGCGCCGCATCCGCGTCGACAATGTTGTTGTACGACAGTTCTTTTCCGTGCAGCTGTTCTGCTTTCGCAACAGATGCGGCCAAAAACAATGCATCAACGTAAAGCGCCGCTTGCTGATGAGGGTTTTCACCGTAACGCAAGTCCATCCGTTTCTCATATGACAGCGCAATCTGGCTGGGAAATGCAGTTTCGCGTTGCTCTAAGCTAGAAAGGTATCGTGAGATAAGCGAATCGTACGCCGCAGTGTGCGAAAACGCTTCTCTGGCGAGTTCGAGCCTGAGCGACGCAGGCACGGCCTCTTGTCTTTCGATGTACGAGAGTACTTCTTCGTAGCGATTGGGGTTAACCAGCACAAGCACGTGCTCATGGTTTTTTGCCGCCGACCTTATCATCGAGGGACCCCCGATGTCTATATTCTCCACAGCGCTTTCTTTGGTGACACCCGGCTTGCTCACGGTCTCTCGGAACGGGTAGAGGTTCACCACAACCATATCGATTGGGCTGAACCCGTGTTGAACGAGCTCTCGCATATGCGCTTCCATGTCTCTCCTTGCCAAGAGCGCAGCGTGCACCGCAGGGTGCAACGTCTTCACCCGCCCGTCCATAATCTCTGGGAAACCGGTTATGTCAGATATCGGCACGACACTGACTCCGGCTTCGCTGATGTGCCGCTGCGTGCCACCTGTAGATATTATCTCAACACCCGCCTGATCAAGCCTCTTAGCGAGTTCGACCACACCTGTTTTGTCTGACACGCTTATGAGCGCGCGCTTAATCAATGCTAGTACCTCCTGTCGGCTCAGGACATCTGGTGAACACCCTGTTGCCTCTAATGCAGAGCCTATCTTCGCACACAAGCTTGAGCGCTTCTATGTACGCCACATGCTCTTCAGCCAGTATGCGCTCTGACAGGCTTTCGACAGTATCGTCGTCGAGCACGGGCACCGCTCGCTGAAGTATGATCGGCCCGGTGTCCACGCCTTCATCCACGAAGTGCACCGTGCAGCCACTTATCTTGACTCCGTGGCACAGTGCCTGACGCTGTGCGTCCATTCCCGGAAAAGAAGGCAGCAAAGCGGGGTGTATGTTGAGCATGCGGCCGCGGTAACGCGCTATGAAAGACGCGCTGAGCACCCGCATGAAACCCGCAAGGCACACAATATCTATATCGTGAGATGAAAGCGCATCTATTATCTTATGCTCAAACTCTTCTTGACTCGAAGAGAACTTCCGGCTTATCCAAAGAGTAGGTATTCCCGCCTCTCTCGCGCGCACGAGCGCGTAAGACGACTTGTTGTTAGATATGACGAGTTCCACGGTGCCCGCAAACAGCCGCCTCTTCGCCCCATCGATAATGGCTTGCAGGTTTGTGCCACGGTGGGACGACATCACCGCTATTCGCTTCATGCGCTTCACCTCAGCCCGTTATTGTGACTCCTCTTTCGCCTGAGATCACTTCTCCTATCTGCTGGCTTTCGAAACCGCGCTGCTCCATCAACTGTATAGCAGCGCTCGCGTCATCTGGGCCTACTATGACCACCATTCCAATCCCCATGTTGAACACACGGTACATCTCGGCTTCTTCGACGGAGCCGAGACGCTTTATCAGTTCGAAAACTGCTGGCACTTCCCATGAGCGTTTGCGTATCAGAGCAGCGGTACCAGAGCGCATCACACGCGGTACGTTCTCGTACAGCCCACCACCGGTTATGTGCGAAATCGACTTCACTTGTACGTGCTTTGCCAGTTCAACGAGCGGCTTGCTGTATATGCGCGTAGGAACGAGCATCTCTTCTCCTATACTCTTGCCCAGGTCTTCCACGTACGTGTCAAGTTTGTATTCGCCCGAGAGCAGCACTCGCCTCGCAAGGCTGTATCCGTTGGAGTGAAGCCCAGAAGAGCTGAGCCCTATTATGACGTCTCCCGGCTCTACACAAGAGCCGTCAATGATACTGGGTTTATCCACAAGCCCGACACAGAAACCAGCAAGATCGTACTCGTCTTCGGCGTACAGGTCTGGCAGCTCGGCAATTTCGCCACCTATGAGCGCACAGCCTGCCTGCCTAGCGCCTTCGGCCACCCCTGCCACAATTTGCTCTATCACTTCTGGTCTTACCTTGTGGCACGCTATGTAGTCCAGGAAAAACAGCGGCTCTGCTCCAGAGCACACGACGTCGTCAGCGTTCATCGCCACGCAGTCAATGCCTATGGTGTCGTGCTTTTGCATCGCAAACGCTATCTTCAGTTTGCTACCCACACCGTCAGTACCCGAAACAAGTACTGGGCACTTCATGCCGGCTATATCCGGAGCGAACATTGCACCGAAACCGCCAACGTCAGATAGCACCCCGGGTCTGTACGTGGACTTGGTATGAGGCGCGAGCCTCTTCACCGCTTCGTTCCCAGCGTCTATGTCTACACCGCTTTGCGCATAAGTCATGTGTTTGTCGTTATGCTTCGCCGCCATCCCAGGAGGCCTCCTCAAACATGGATTTCTTGGTGCCTTCCGGCACTTTCTCAAGGTAGTCGCCGGTAAAACAGGCGAGGCAATGGCGCTTTTGGCTTCCGACCACGTCGAGCAGATCTTCAAGCGAGAGGTAGGCGAGTGTGTCTGCTCCCACGTACTGCCTTATCTCTTCCACTTCTTTTCCGGCTGCGATGAGTTCTTCCTGCGAAGAAGTATCTATGCCGTAGTAGCACGAAGACCTATAGGGAGGAGAAGATATCCTGAGGTGCACTTCCCTGGCACCTGCTTCTCTTAGCAAGTTCACAATGTACTTTGACGTTGTCCCGCGTACTATCGAGTCGTCGACGAGCACCACGCGCTTTCCTTGAAGCACCCTTTTGAGCGGGTTCAGTTTGAGTCTGACGGCAAACTCGCGCGCTGTCTGCTGGGGCTGGATGAACGTCCTCCCGATATACCTGTTTTTCACAAGCCCCATCTCGTACGGTATATCTGCTTCTTCTGCGTAGCCGGTAGCCGCGGATATGCTCGAGTCAGGAACGCCGGTGACAAGGTCAGCTTCAACAGGCAGTGCGTGAGCAAGCCTCCTGCCGAGTTCTTTTCTTACCGCATGCACGTTGAGGTCACGCATATCCGAGTCCGGACGCGCGAAGTAGATGTATTCGAACACGCACAAAGACTCTTCTTCAGGCTCGCGGAACTGTACAGAGCGCACTCCATCTGCGTCTATGAACACCGCTTCTCCGGGACGAATATCTCTAACGTATTCCCCGCCCACAGCGTCTATTGCACATGTCTCTGAAGCGAGCACGTATCCGTCACGCAGTCTCCCGAGCGAAAGCGGTCTTATCCCGCGCACATCTCGCGCACCAACAAGCATATGACTGTTCATCGCGACGATGGCAAATCCACCGCGAACTTTGGACAGTGCATCCAGCACACAACCCTCGAAATCTCCACCCCGCGAAGAGCGTGCTATAAGGTGTGCAATGACCTCTGTGTCCATCGTTGTCTGGAATATGGAGCCTTCTTCTTCCAGTTCTTTTCGCAGACTGAAAGCGTTCACCAGGTTGCCGTTGTGGCCTAGCGCAAGCTGCCCAAGCCTGTAGCGCACAAGAAGCGGCTGCGCATTCGCCAAGAGTGTCGTGCCCGTTGTGGAATAGCGCACGTGTCCTATTGCCATGCGGCCCGACATATTCGCCAGATCGTTCGGGCCAAATACCTCAGACACAAGCCCCATACCCTTTTTAAGGCGTATGCGCTCTCCGCAAGACACAGCTATGCCTGCACTCTCCTGCCCCCTGTGCTGTAGCGCAAAAAGGCCGAAGTACGTCATATCCACAGCTTCTTCACTACCGTAGACACCGAACACTCCGCACGCTTCTTCCGGGCGGTCACCTATTTGAGGGTGCACGGTATTGCCTCCTTCCACATCTGGCGAAGTTCGGGTACTGAAACGTCAACAAGACGACTGCCCAGGTGCGATACACAGATTGTGCCGTCATCCACACGGCCTATCACGCATGCCGGGACGCCTCTTGACTCTGCTATTTCAATCACTCTATGCGCATCTTCAGTGCCACAGCTGACGACTATCCTGGATTGGCTCTCCCCAAAAAGCAGTGCGTCAGGTCTGATCTTGTCTGACAACACAAGATCTGCGCCTTGTGCACCGGCTCTCGCGCCGAAACAGCATTCAGCAATGCACACCATGAGCCCACCGTCAGAACAGTCATGTGCCGAATGCAGCAGCCGCTCGCGAGAAGCGTCAAGGCATGCCTGCTGACACGCTTTCTCTAGTTCCAACTCTATAACAGGCGGCTTTCCGCACACCCTTGCGTGCACGCTCTTCAGGTATTCGCTTCCGCCGAGTTCTTCGAGCGTTCGCCCGAGCAAGATTATGCTGTCTCCCTTGCTCTTGAATCCTGGAGTGAGCACACAAGATACATCATCAATGACGCCAAGCATTCCAACCACCGGGGTGGGGTAGATCGGACTGCCGAGAGTCTCGTTGTAGAAGCTAACGTTGCCACCGGTGACAGGTGTGTCGAGCATGCGGCACGCATCACTCATGCCATCTATGCATTGGGCAAATTGCCACATCGTCTCAGGCCGTTCGGGGTTGCCGAAGTTGAGGCAATTGGTTATCGCCACCGGCTGTGCTCCGCACGCCGCGACGTTACGTGCGGCTTCAGCAACTGCGATCGCGCCTCCGCTGTATGGGTCGAGATACGCATACCGGCCGTTAGCGTCGGTGCACAGCGCTATCGCCTTGGTTCCGCCTTTGATGCGCAACACAGCAGCATCGGCTCCTGGAAGCACCACGCTGTTAAGCTGCACCATGTGATCGTATTGGCGGTAGACCCATTCTTTTGACGCTATGTTAGGCGACCGCACGAGCTGTTGTAAGACCACGCCGTAATCCTCGGGAAGCGGTACGCTATCTAGATCGAGTTCGTTCACTTCGTCGAGGTATGCAGGCTTTACCGCGTCACGGCTGTAGGCAGGTGCCTCGTCCGCAAGGTGCTTCGCGCGCACTTCTGCCACAACTTGTGAGTTGTCCAGTATCCGAAGCATGCCATCATCAGTGACTCTGCCTATATGAGCTGAGTCAAGTCCCCATTTGGAGAACACCTTGGACACTTCTCGCTCAAGACCGCGCCTGACTATGACCAGCATTCTCTCTTGCGACTCGGACAGCATGACTTCGTACGCGCTCATATCGCTTTCGCGTCTGGGCACGGCAGCAACATCGATTTCAAGCCCTGTTCCAGCACGCGCCGCCACTTCTGAGCATGCAGATGTGAGCCCTGACGCGCCTAGATCCTGAAGCCCTACCACATGACCTGTCTCAAGCACTTCAAGACATGCTTCAACAAGCAGTTTCTCCATGAAAGGATCACCGACCTGAACAGCTGGTCGCTTTTGCTCAGGCTTCTCAGAAAACGCCTGCGACGCAAGCAGGCTTGCACCGTGAATGCCATCTCTGCCCGTCTTGGCGCCGACTAGCAGCACGCTGTTTCCCACGCCTTCTGCGCGTGCCCTGACTATCTTGTGCGTATCCACAGTACCCACGCACATCACGTTCACGAGCGGGTTGTGTGCGTAGCACTCGTCGAAGTATATCTCACCGCCGACAGTCGGGATTCCGATGCAGTTTCCATAGAATGAGATTCCTGCTATGACTCCACCCAGAAGGTAGCGAGAACGTGCATCGGAAAGTTCGCCAAACCGCAGCGAATCGAACAGCGCAATCGGCCTTGCTCCCATAGTGAATATGTCTCGTATGATACCGCCCACGCCTGTGGCGGCTCCTTGAAAAGGCTCGACTGCTGACGGATGATTGTGGGACTCTGCCTTGAACACCACACCGAGTCCATCCCCGATATCTACCACGCCTGCGTTTTCGCCAGGCCCCTGTGCAATACGCGATCCGGTTGTAGGAAACCGGCCTAGTAGCAGTCTGGAACTCTTGTAGCTGCAGTGCTCAGACCACATGCCTCCGAAAAGACCTAGTTCGAGGTCGTTGGGCTCTCGGCCAAGCAGATCGATGATTCTCAGGTACTCCTCGTGCGAAAGCCCTACTTGAGCAAAACGTTCACTCACAGTATCCACCTCCCCAGAACTCGAGCACCGAGCGAAAAACGTGCAGACCGTCCTCGCTGCCGAGTATCTTTTCGGAGCAGCGCTCCGGGTGAGGCATCATGCCCAGAACATTACCTTGCTCATTGCGTATACCGGCGATATTGCGCAGTGAACCGTTGGGGTTTGATTCGGGCGTAACCTCGCCGCTTTCATCACAATACCGGAACACCACTCTTTTATCGGCTTCAAGTAAGCGTATCGTCTCTGGGTCGGCGTAAAAGTTTCCCTCATTGTGTGCTATGGGTATGTTGAGCACTTGGCTCTTCTGGTACGCATGCGTAAACGGCGTATCAGCGTTCTCCACCCTCACGAAAACATGCTGGCACCTGAACTCAAGGCTATCGTTTCTGAGCATAGCACCAGGCAAGAGCCCCGCTTCAAGCAGTATCTGAAAACCGTTGCATATTCCGAGAACAAGCCCGCCGCGGTCGGCAAACCTTTCGACAGACTGCATCACAGGTGAAAACCTTGCGATTGCACCCGTTCGCAAGTAATCGCCGTAGGAAAAACCACCCGGGAGCACGATGCAGTCATATCCCGATACGCTTCGCTGCTCGTGCCATATGAACTCGGCGTCTTGCTTGAGCACGTCTCGCAACACGTGCAGAACGTCTCTATCGCAGTTAGAGCCCGGGAAAACCACAACGCCCCATTTCAACTGTGTGTCCCCCCGAGCCTGACCACCTCGTACGCATACTGCTCAATGACAGGGTTGGCCAGCAGTTTGCTGCACATCTGCTCAACGGCTGCCTCGGCCTCCGTAGCCGACTTCGCGTCAAGCGTGATCTCGAAGTACTTGCCTGCTCGCACGTCACTCACGCTCTCAAAACCGAGCGAACCGAGCGCCCTCTTGACAGTCTCTCCCTGCGGATCAAGCACGCTCGGTTTCAAGCTTATTCTCACCTTAGCCTGGTACAATACTACTCCTCCCCTACTAGCCGCCTGAGCACTTCCTGGTACGCGTCTTCCACCTTGCCCATATCTCGACGGAAGCGGTCTTTATCGAGTTTCTCTTTGGTCTCGCTGTCCCAGAACCTGCATGTATCAGGGGATATCTCGTCGGCAAGGATGATGCTGCCGTGGTAGCGTCCGAACTCCAACTTGAAATCCACCAAATCAAGTCCGACTTCGGATGTGATCTTCTTGAGGATATCGTTTATCTTGAACGCCATCTGGCTTATCTGTCTTAACTCTTCGTCTGTGGCAAGGTTCATAGCTCTTATGTGGTACTCGTTTATCATGGGGTCGCCTAGTTCATCATCTTTGTAGTAATGCTCTAGCACAGGGAACGGTAGCAGTGTGCCTTCGGGAAGCCCTGTTCGCTTCGCAAGGCTGCCAGCCACGATGTTCCTCATCACAACTTCGACCTTCACGATTTCGACCTTCTTGCAGAGCATGTTCCTCTCGTCGAGCAGTTCTACGAAGTGCGTGGGTATGCCCTGCTCCTCTATCTTCTTGAAGAAGAAAGCAGACATCTTGTTGTTCACTTCGCCTTTGTTCATTATCTGACCGCGCTTTTTGCCGTCAAACGCTGTGGCATCATCCTTGTACGATGCAATTACCAAATCGCTGTCGCTGGTAGCGAACATCTTTTTCGCCTTACCCTCGTGTAGCAGATCTGCTTTTTCCACCATCTGTGTCTTCCTCCTTATACCAAACCTGTTCTTTCAAATACGTAGTCTACATACTTGAGGTCTTGGGCTGGATCAAAGCACGCTTCAATCTGTGCGCCGCTGAGCCTTGCGTTCACCCGTTTATCGGAAGCGACCAGTTCGCGGAAACTGCACTCTCCCTGCCAGCCTTTCATCGCAAGCTCCTGCACAATCGCGTACGCTTCTTCCCGGCTCATGCCTGAATCGACCATTGCGAGCATCACCTTCTGCGAGAACACCAATCCGCCCGTCATCTCGAGATTCTTCAGCATGCGCTCTGGGTACACATACATCTCGTCCACGATCTCGGTGAACTTCGCAAGCATGTAGTCGACCAAGATGGTGCTGTCGGGCAAAATAATGCGCTCAACAGATGAATTCGAGATGTCGCGTTCGTTCCAAAGAGGCATGTTCTCAAGCGCCGCAATGAGGTTCCCGCGAACTACTCTTGAGAGCCCCGATATCTGTTCCAGCGCTACCGGATTTCTCTTGTGTGGCATAGCAGACGAGCCTTTCTGACCCTTCCTGAACGGCTCTTCGAGTTCGCGAATTTCTGTTCTCTGAAGGCTTCTTATTTCAACAGCAAACTTATCCAGCGAGGACGCAATTATGGCCAAAGCCGAAAGCAACTCGGCGTGCCTGTCTCGCTGCAGCACCTGGCTGGATATTGGGGCGGGCTTAAGCCCCATTCGTTGGCACACGTACTCCTCAATTCTCGGGTCGATATTGCCAAAAGTGCCAACTGCTCCAGACATCTTTCCGTAACTAATACGTTCTCTTGCTGCCTTCATGCGCTCGATGTTTCTTGCGTTCTCTGAGTACCAGTTGGCTATCTTAAGCCCGAGCGTCATGGGCTCCGCATGCACTCCGTGGGTGCGGCCGATCATAACCGTATGCTTATGCTCAAGCGCACGCTTCCGCAGCACCTCTGCAAGCCTCTCAAGGTCTCCTATAATCACATCGGCTGCCTGACGCAGTAGCGCAGATAACGCGGTATCCACAACGTCATACGATGTAAGACCAAAGTGTATGTACTTGGAGTCGTCGCCCACCGTCTCGCCCACCGCGCTCACAAACGCGATCACATCGTGACGCACCACAGACTCGATCTCGTCTATACGCTTTGGGTCAAAACCTGCGCGCTGCCTAAGCCGCGGTGCCACATCTTTTGGGATCACGCCGAGTTCCGCCCATGCCTCACACGCCAGTATCTCAATCTCAAGCCAAGTGGCGTACTTGTTGTGCTCGCTCCAAATCTTCTTCATCACCGGACGCGTGTACCGCTCGATCAAGTGTCACACCTCGCTCATTTGCTGGCTTCTAGGTACCCTTTTACGCCTGTCTTCTGCACTCTTGCGTCTTTTCTGAGCACGCCATCTTGCATGGCGCGTTTGAACTCGCAAAACGCCTCGGCCAGCGAGCTGTCAGAAACACTCAAGATCTGCACGGCAAGCAAGCCTGCGTTCCTTGCAGCATTGATACCAACACATCCAACCGGAACACCGGGTGGCATCTGCACTATCGAGTAGAGCGCGTCTTGTCCAGCAAGCGCACCACTCTTTATGGGAAGGCCTATAACAGGCAGCGTGGTGTGCGCGGCAACAACCCCTGGCAGATGCGCGGCGAGCCCTGCAGCTGCGATTATGACTCCAAATCCGTTCTCGCGAGCACACTTTGCGAGTTCCGCGACATAATCAGGCGCGCGGTGTGCACTCAACACTCGCACACTGTAATCCACTCCAAACTCCTCAAGTATCGAACACGCTTCTTGTATAACGGGCAGATCGCTGTCGCTGCCCGTTACGATTAGCACTTTGTGCATCGGCAAAACCTCCTATTGTGCTAGTCTACCCTCAATCAGAGACGGCGTCAGAAAGCAATAACCTTCATCTATTGCGGAGGTGGCAATATTCGCGTTTGCAGCGATAACCTCCTTCCACAATGCGTACAATAGACGATATTGTGCAGATTTTCCCGAACACTTGGGGCAGTACTATATTTAATGTTCGTATTTGAAAGATAGCAATACGAGTTGACTCTTATGCAGTGCGTACCACACGGTCGTGCTTTACGCTGCGCACCACCATCAGAGCCGTGGTAAGCAACATCAAAGATGCAAGGATGAAAGTGGCTTCGAGACCCATGTAAGTACCGGTGAGACCGCCTGCCATCGGCCCAACCACGTGCCCCATCTGTACGAAGCTCGCAAGAATGCCAAACGCTCTGCCTCGAAACTCGGTTTCTACAGACTGAGCGGTAAGCGCGTTCACAGACAGAAGAGCGCCCGCGGTGAGCAAACCAACCCCAAACCTCAGTGCGCCAAACGTATATAGGCTGCCAACGAACGCGAGCGGAATGTTGAGCACGCCAGCGCCCAGAAGACCGACGGTCAGTACTTGTCTGAAGCCAGCTCTTTTTGCACGTCTCGCCCATAATGGCGCCGCGATAACTGTGGCAATACCTGCAAGCGAGTAGATTATCCCAGCAGACACAGTTGCGGTCTCGGCACGTCCGAGTTTGACCACCTGCAGCGTGAGCACTGGCTGAAGCACGCTCAGAGAAGCCTGCACCAAAACTGCGGCAAAGAGCACCATGCGAAGCGGGCGGTTCGCAAACGCGAGTTTTAAGTCTTGCAGCACCTGAACTTTGCTGTCAGTCCTTCTGACTGAGGTCTCCTTGACAAACAAGGCAACGATTACGGTGGCGAATACAAGTAGTACCGATGCCGCAACAAACGTCTCTCTGTACCCTATGTACTGCACTAGCACGCCCCCAATAAGCGGCCCTGTGATCGTCCCGGCTGCGGCGCTGGTCTGCAACACACCCAGACAATAGCCGAGGTTTTCGTCGGGCGTGTTTGTGGCAGCCAGGGCGATGCACGACGGGTTCATCCCCGAGAACATGCCGTTCAAGATTCTGAGCACCAGGAACTGGTAGGGGTTTGCCACAAAGAACTGGAGTGCGTACACGATCGCCTGACCCACCCCAGACCTTATCACCATTATCTTGCGGCCGTAGCGATCTGCAAGCGATCCCCAGACTGGGGACATGATGGCATTGCTAAAAAAACTCGCCGAGACCAAAAGCCCTGACCAAGTCTCAAGTCCTCTTTCGACATTCAGTTCCATCAAGAACAACGGCATGAACGGGGTAACAAGCGTGAAGCACATAGCAGAGATGAATCCTGCAACCCAGAGCACGTACATGTTCTTCTTCCATTGCTGCACGGCGCGTCACCTTCTGCGCACTGCTTATCCGATCTTGCACCATATTCCTGCGATTGTGCCAAGATAACTAAAGGGCACACTCGCTCGGAGTGTGCCCTTTGTGTCAGCCAAGTCTTACCTTGTTGAGACGTCAAACACTCTGAGGGTTGAACCAGAGTGCAGTGCGAGAAGGTTTCCGTCATCAGACCAGTTCAGCAGACCATCGGCATCAGGCAGTAGCAAAGTGTGCTCGCCGTTTGCAAGATCCAGCAAGAACAGACTCGAGCCTTCAGGGCCATAGTGAAGGTACGCGACATGTCTACCGCGCGCACACACCGCCATGTGACCGATATCATGCGGAGTCATGAACCAGTTGCCCGAAAACCCACTTAGCCAAATACGTCCTGTCTCGTGCCCGTGCGTATCCAGCAGCCGAACAAAACTCACAGCCTTATCTTGCTCATACTCTCTCTCTAGTATGAGCCCTGAAGAAGAGTATGCGAAGAAGGTGCCTGTGCCTAACATGAGCTCGCCGAGTCTCACACTCTCTCCGCCCAGCGGTAAGATCGAAACGTCAAACAGGTCATCCCAACCCGACACCACCCACAACACTTCCCCAGGAACCACCCACGAAAGAGTCGCGTAGTGTCTTGGTTCCGGATCTAGGATTTGCTCTGCGCTTCTGCCGCTTGTATCGATTACTGCAATCTGAGTCAGGTTCGGCGAACCATCTCCGCCGGGCATGCGCGTATCTTTCTGGTACAGCAGCCGAACTGAGTCAGGGTACCACACACCTATCCGGTGCTGCCCATCGTCGGTTATCCTGTGAATCTGGGCGTCGTCCAGGGAGAGTAACGACAGTCCATCCTTGGATATCACGATCTTCTTGCCGTCGGGACTAAGGCTCGCCCATCTGACATCGTCGCAAAGTTTTTCTGGCAAGCCGTGTTCGGCATGTATCCTGAATAGGTGGCGATCACTGTAGTACAGCCACCTGCCATCTTGTGACCACCCAAGAATCTCAGGCGTATCTGCTTCAACAACGCGCTTCTCCCCGGTGGTGCGGTCTACAATCAGGATCTGATGCCTAGACCCGGGAGAATAAGTCAGAAGCAGTATAGCAACATACCTGTTGTCAGCCGAAAAAAGCGCCCATTTGCGTCCACCGAGTGCATACTCTTTGCCCTGCTCGGCAAACTCCCATACTTCGCCCGGGGCGCGAGACCAAGCTTTTGCCGCATATAGTTGACGCAGTCGAAGCAACTCGGGGTGCGAAGCCTCGATGGCAAGCGCCGAATTGAGCACACGAAGCGCCTCACCGTAGTTGCCACGACACGAGCCTTCAACAACCGCCGCTAAAAACAGTCCAAACGGCACATCATCGGCAATTTGGCGTGCCTTTTCGACGTACGAAGCCGCCAGGTCTACCTCTTCCTTATCCCACCGGAGTGGGGTTAAGCCGGATGGGTCAGGGTTCTTGCCGCGCTGCGCTGCGTTTAGCAAACTTGCTGCATATCGCAGGTAGAGGTCTGCCTTCTCGCGATCTCCTTGCAGCGGCCGGCTGACGCTTTCGGCTATGGCCACAGCCGGATGATACGTATCAGCAAGCCGCCACCAGTTCTCTCCGTCTAGCGGCCGAAGCTCTGCGAGCCTTACGAGCACGGCTCGTTTGAGTTCGGGAGTGCTGTAGATATGGTCCGGAATCGCACTCAGCAGGTCTGCCGCGCGAGAGAGCACCTCGGCCTGCCCCTGCTCTTCCGCCATGTACGTTGCCCACACGATGGTGGTTATTGCGTCGTGCACTCGGGTACCCTGGCTAAGCCTCGCTTGTCCAAGAGCCAGCAAGAACTCCGGATCATGCTGCGGCCAGATATGCGCAACGAGCAGCGCCTTTTCAAACAGTTGAATAGCCGCGTCAGCCTCGCCTCGTTCCAGAGCCTCGAGCGCTTCGGCATAATAGCGGTACGCCTCATCGTCTGTCGGTCGTTGCGACACTATTACCTCTAGACCGGAAGCGATCTGCTCAACAACGGCCGTATGCTCAAGCCTGATCGCAACCACGGTTCCTTCACGACTGTAGCCATCGGCACTGAAGTAGTACGGATTAATGTAACGGGCATCTCTGGATGCGGTACTCGTTATGACAAGCCACGAGACATGCTCGGCAGTATGCTGGGGCAGCACGTATACAGCACCTACATCCACCACCGCGAAGCCTGCATCTGATTGCAGCGCCTCATGAGACTCAAGCCGCGTATGCCAACGTGTCTGCCAAAGCGGCTCATGGTTGCCAGTCGGACCATAGTACAGTTTCAGTACTGTGGCGTGGCCAAAACACTCAAGCACCTCTGGCCACATCTTGTGCCAAGATCCACACTTCACTATCTCGCCCGCACCTTCTTGCAGCACCTGCTCGACCAACTGTGCCAACTCGCGCGCCTGTTCACGAGGCACGTACTGCTTCGGCGAACCACCCTCAACGATGTACGCAAGTTGGGGTTCGCTTGCGGCCACTTCCCGGTACTGTGGCATCCAAGAGTCTTGTTCATACAATGACTCAACAGACGGAAGGGTGATATGCTGCGCAACCGGGCCGCGCAGGAGCGGACACTGGGCTCCTTCTTCTGGTTTGGTATCAGGAGCCACTTGGTTGGGCGCACACGATGTCAGCAATAGCGCTGCGGCGAGCATCCAAAGCAATTTTCGCACAGCACAGCACTCTCCACATAAGTATTCATTCAGAGTAGACGCCGCTCAGGTATACTCTGTTCCTCTCACAAGGCTACTGTGATCACAGAACAAACAAGCGCAGTGTACTGCAATCACCCGAGCCATGGTCCTATACACTGCCGCACGTCGGATTTCGGCTGTGCCCCAGCACGTCTGCGTCGAGCGTTGGGAAGGCGGATCAACCTACTGCGTGACAGGCGTTGCAGGAACTACCGTCCGCTTACCGAAAAAACCCCCGCTGAACTGCAAAGACGCTTTGTCAAGTTCAATCCGGTCGGGAGTCTCAAACGCCAGAACGCCTTGCACCTGAATTCCCGGGTTAATATCCTTTAGGAAGAAGATCTCGACGCCATCGAACATCAGAGCAGTCGTTGCTTCAGAGCTAATAGAATACTCCTTCCCGTCCCAGAGCAGTTTGAACAATGACGAGTCCATTGTTACCGAATCGTTTCTGTCATTGACGACAACGACCCGAATCAGCACGAACGTCGCCCCACCGCTCGCGGATTTGCGGGTGAACTGGTTGCTGCCGACGCTTGACTGCTTCTCTGAGTCCATAACGACGACTCCGACGTTAGAGGATATCTTGCCTTTGTAAACAGTCCCTTCGTCGTCACTCAGGCTAAAGTTAAATACATCTTCTTTAGGCTGTTGGGGCTCCGCCACCACTGGTGCAGGTTGAGACGCAGAAGGCGTCTGTGTAGTTGTGGGTTTCGATGTCTGCCGATTTTCGCTCATACAACTGACGAACCCGATGAACAAGAAGAGACCAAGCGCGGCCAGACAGATATTCCTAAATAGCGACCTCTTTTTTCGCGGTTGGCTTGTGGTCTCCGGCGGTTGCAGTAATGACACGTAGATAACCCCCTATTGTAAGAACACTATTATTACAATACTACGACACTTTCTTCCGTTGTCCTGCTTGAGCGCCCGAGAATGCACCAGTTCCGCCCAGCAAGCGGCGTTACACCAGATGATACAAAGACACACGCAACACCGAATCGGGTTAGACACCCCCAACCCGGTGTTACGTGTGCCACCGTGTCTGAGTGCTCTACTTGATGTATCTCTCCAGGTCAGACTGCACGCTCCGTGCCGTGGCAGCAAGGTTCTTGGCCGACATCGCTATTTGCTCGAGCGAAGCGCTCATCTGCTCGACTGATGCTGATACTTGCTCTGAGGCCGCTGAGTTTGCCTCAGATACCGCAGTCACCCCATCCATGGACTCACTGACTACATCAGAGCCTGCAGCCATTTCGGATGCAGCCGAGCTGTTCTCCCTGGCTATTTGGGACACTGCCTGCACGGTCTGCATGACTCCTCCGGTCAATTCGGCAACTTTGCGTATGGCTACCGTAACCGATTGCACGCCTTCGGCGCCGCGTTTGGCAAACGCCAGTACATCAGAAAGCGCCTTGCTCGCCTTCCTCGCCTGGTCTGCACCAGATTCAGCTTCTTCGGTGGCATGTTCCATCGATACCACCGCATCTTGCGCGCGCGCCTGGATCGACCTTACGATGCCGGTAATCTCGCGTGCCGATCTGCCCGCGCGTTCTGCAAGGCTTCTGACCTCTGATGCCACCACTGCAAAACCTCTTCCATGGTCACCCGCTCTCGCTGCCTCAATTGCAGCGTTGAGCGCAAGCAAGTTTGTCTGTTCGGCTATGCCTGTTATCTCCTGCGTTATGGCGTCTATCTGGTTCGTAAGCGCGCCGAGTTCCTTTATACGACCTTCGGCGCTCTTGACGCTCTGGCTGATACGTTCGATGCCTTCTATCGCCTCGCCCACAACCTTCGCACCTTCTGTGGCGGTGCTGCCCGCGTCTTGTGCAGATTCGGCAACACCCTCGGCATCTTGTGCGGCACGGCTCGCAGAATCGGCGGCCTCTTGTGCAAGGCCGGATACTTGCTCAACGCTTTCAAGCTGCTGACGAGCTCCTTGTGCCACCTGTGAAATGGCTCGTTGAGAGGCGCTGACCGCGTTGCGCGCTTCGGCAAGCGCAGATACCTGGGAGACCGCGCCTGAGGACACTTGCGATGCTGCCTGGGCGATCCCGTGCGTGCCTTCTGCCACCTCGTTGGTTATGGCGGTGAGTTCGTCGGCCGACTTGGCCACCTGCCGGAAAGACTCTTCGAGACGCTGTAGCATTTGCTGGAGGTGCTCCACAAACGTGTTGAAACTCTGCGCCATCTGACCGATCTCGTCCTGCGAGTTCACCGGTAGTCGCTTCGAAAGGTCTGCGTCTCCTTCGGCTATGCCTTTGAGCAGATTGGCCGTAGCCAATATGGGCTTCGTTATAGACGCGGCCAGCGCGCTTGAGGCAAGCAACAGCGCTATCGCCAGCATTCCACCAGATGCAAGCAAAGTACCCGACATCGCGC
This sequence comes from uncultured Pseudomonadota bacterium, assembly GCA_964417635.1. Lineage (GTDB taxonomy): Bacteria > Bacillota > Sulfobacillia > JAUYEF01 > JAUYEF01 > CAYQIY01. Next base: position 40,573 of record CAYQIY010000007.1, read on the forward strand.
GCACAGGTGCCATCGCTTCGCCGCTTTCGATCTCTATTACGAGGCCAGCTGGCTTGCTGCCGAGCATGACCACCGACAGAGTACCCAACACTTCATCGCCCACGTAGTTTGGGTATTCGGCCTGAGCTCTGAAGCCCAGGTCTGCGCGTTCTATTGGCGCAGATAGAGTGCTTGTTGCGTGCGTCTGTATCTTCTTGCGCAGAGCCGAGTTTTCGCGGTACTCTCCTTTTGCGGGATTTGTGAGAAGAGTGCCATCTTGCGCCACAAGATACGCTTCAAGGCTTTCGGCTGTCTCTCCAAGCCCAATCTTAAGCGCTCTAGCTATGTCTGTACCGCGCATTACGAGCCCGAGCGTGCCTACTATCTCGCCGCTGTCCCCATGCTCGCGCAGCGGGATGGCGAACGCCACGCAAGTGTCGTCGATTATGTCCGAGTAGAACATGGACGAGAAGGTGAGTTCGCCCGAGAGCGCACCTTGCACGTAGTCGCGCACCGAAAGGTCACGCCCAATGGCTGCTTCAGTGTTAGAGTATACACAAAGCCCTGTCGGCGTCGTCAAGAATACTGAGTCGTAGTCAAGTGTGCTACACACTATCAGCCCTGCTGGCCGCAACACCTGATTCAACCGCTCCTGCCATCTGGCAGAAGTGTCTTTGTACCCGACCGACCGCAAGAGCATCATGCTGCCCCAAAACTCCTCGGATCGTGCCAGCTGCAGCGCATGCGCTGCGCGTTCTGCAAATGTGCGTTGTACCTGGTACTGTAGCAGTTCTGCAAACGCCATGTTCCGGCGCAAGACTGTCTCTCGCAGGCCGTCTCGGTACTTTACCGAAGCGTAAGTGCCTATTGCTGCGAGCGGCAGAAGCCCTACAAGCAAGAATAAGACCACGAGTTTTGCGCGCAAGTTCAATCGTGTAAGCACGTTATCTCCCTCCCTGGCCCGGGATCGCCTCCAGCAAACGAAATACCGGGAATATCGCTAATATTCATTCGAACGCAAAGCCTAAACTCGTGCAGCAAGTCTTATTGGGGAAAACCACCACGCGATTGCACTGCTCGCGTGTTGTGACTGTGGGAAGGAAACAACCGAGCAGCATATAGAATCTCACTGTACAATCCACCCCGGGGGACACATCGATGCAGAAGCAGTGCGCAAACTACGAGAGCACCATGGACTGGATATATAGTGTACCCAGGTTTTCAAGACAGCCACACCTCGACCGCTTCAAAGAGCTGTTGCGTCGGCTGAATAACCCTCACAACAACGCCAAGTTCGTTCACGTAGCCGGCACTAACGGCAAAGGCTCTGTCGCCGCAATGGTAGGTTCGATACTTAGGGAGGCAGGCTTTAGAACAGGGGTGTACACATCTCCCCATCTAGAAGAGTTCTGCGAACGCATCAGCGTGGATGCACAGAACATACCTCGAGACTCGCTTGCGGCTCTGGCACAAGAAGTAAGTGCCGTATGCAATGCAATGCTATCAGACGGATATGAGCACCCTATACAGTTTGAGATTATCACGGCGATAGGCTTTTTGTATTTTGAGCAGCAGCAATGTGACTACGTGTCCCTTGAAGTAGGGCTTGGGGGACGCTTTGACGCGACAAACGTTGTGCGTCCAGAGGTCTGCTGCATCACTACCATTTCGCCAGACCACACCGAAGTGCTCGGCAGTACACCCGAAGAGATAGCGTACGAGAAAGCTGGCATAATGAAACGCGGTATTCCGGTTGTGACAGGTGTGCAAGAGAGGCGAGCGCTCTCGGTGATCGAACGCCGTACCCGAGAACTCGGTTCAACTCTGGTACGGGTGGGCAATACCGAGTCTTCCGAAGTCAGATGGCGCGAAAGTAGATATTCGCTTGAAGGTCAGAAGATTGACGTGCTCGGAGCGCAGTTCACTTATGCAGATTTGTGGATTCCGCTTGCGGGCAGACACCAGCAGTTAAACGCCTCGGTTGCCGTAAGCGCGGTGCAGTTCCTCGAAGATATGCCGCATAAGCCGCTCGAGCAGGCAGTACGAGACGGCATCGCACAGGTGCGTTGGCCGGGTAGGCTTGAAGTGATGCACACACAGCCACTCGTCATAGTGGACGGTGCTCACAATATCGAGGGGATACAGGCACTGGCACAAGAGATGCTAGATCACAGTCGAGGAAACCTGCTAACAGTGTACGGCTTGCTCCAAGACAAGGCAGCAAGCCAGGTGACAGAGATAATTGCCAAGATATCTGACATCATGCTCATAACAAAACCTCATAACCCCAGAGCCGTTGAGCCCTCGAACCTCGTCGAACAGGCGGCGCAATATACACGGTGCGAAGCGCATGAACACATACCGGACGCAATAGACAGAGCTCTCTCGCTCGCTGCTGCCGGAGATACAGTGCTCTGCTGCGGCTCACTTTACCTCGCCGGTCCAGCGCGGACTTACCTTAAGACGAAGTGGCCTGAGTCTGCTGCCGTATGATCTCGTCTTCAAGGCTAGTGTCCAGGCATGTGCGCTCCACGTTCTCCTGCACGTACCACTTGTACGCTTCGCGTAACCCTTCAACCAGAGAGACCTGCTCTGTGTACCCGAGCACATAATGTGCTTTCGACGAGTCTATTATGAGATGCTGCTGCCATATATACGGGAATACTTTGGCTACTTCTGCCGGTTGCAGCGCGTACTCTCTGGGTTCAAAGTGCACTATCTGTCCGGGTCTACCCACTGCGTCGAATATGCTCTTTGCGTAGTCGTCAAACGTGTAGGCTAGTTCGCCCGCAAAGTTGAAAGTTTCCCCGACCGCCTCGTGCTTTTCAGCCGCCAGAATCAGCAGTCTCGCCAAGTCGCCCACGTAGCCGAACTGTATTAGCGTGTTGCCGTTACCAGGAAGCAACACAGGCCTGTTCTTGACGACTCTGTCAAAGAACATCGCCTCACGGTACACTGGATTATTCGGCCCGAATATGTAACCCGGTCTTATGATGCTCGCCGGGAACCCGTGTGACTCGTATGCATCCAGAAGGATATGCTCAATCTGCCGCTTTCTATAGCCGTACTCACCCTCTTTGGCGTCGGTCACACATTCAAAATGCTCTTTCCACGGAAACACGTTCGCGAACTTGTACACACTGGCAGTGCTCACATGCACGAACCGTCCCACTCGCCCCTTGAATATGTCCACAAGCGGGATAGTGTCTTCGGGTACGTATGCCATTATGTCGAAGACTGCGTCGTACTCTTTTCCTCTCAAACACGTTCGGAGCGCCTCGTGCTCTTTTCTGTCACACACAAGCCTCTTTGTGCCCGGAGGCAGAGATGCCTTGGTCATTCCTCTGTTCAGAACCGTAACATCATGACCTCTCGCCACGAGCTCGTATACCAGATGCAGTCCAACAAACTGCGTGCCGCCTATAACCAGAGTCTTCATGAGCAATCGCCCCCGGAGTGTTAGTGGAGTATACAGTTTCGTTGCGTCCCACCGGTTTCCTTGCTGAAACCATGATTTTACTTCGCTACCCGAGACTTGTTGTGTTAGTATGATTACATTGATTTAACACCAGTTAGTGGGAGATCTAGTCAATGGAGCAGTGGAGGAAAAACCTTTACATACTCTGGTTTGGTTGTTTCTTAAACGCCATGAGTTATACGCTCGTAGTCCCGTTCCTGCCGCTGTTTCTCCAGGAGCTTGATGTCACCAGCGGTATCGAGACATGGTCGGGCTTAACGCTCTCCGCTAGTTTCATGGTATCCGCGATAGTCTCCCCTATCTGGGGCTCGCTCGCCGATCGCTACGGTCGCAAAGTGATGGTTATTCGCGCGGGTCTGGGGATGGGCGCTATATACATACTGCAGTTTTTCGTAACCACACCCGTTCAACTGCTGGTACTGCGGCTTCTAAACGGACTGTTTTCGGGCTTCATCCCGTCTTCGACCGCACTCATAGCCACAAACACACCAGAAGAGCACATCGGTACGTCGCTTGGGATACTCCAGACAGCGCAGGCTTCTGGCTCTATTATGGGGCCGCTTATCGGTGGAGTAATGGGTCAATACCTCGGTTTTCGTGCCACTTTCTTGACCGCAGGCTCAGTGCTCATGATGTGCACGATAATGGTGGCCATGTCTGTTAGGGAGACTGCGGCACGAAGACCGGATCAGAAGATAGAAATCGGAAAAGACATCCGCATGGCCTTGTCCAACTCCTCGCTCAAGATAATGTTGCTGTGTGCCGCTTTTATTCAGACGGCGCTAACCATCCTTCAGCCTGTGTTGAGCCTACAGGTCGCGAAGTTAGGTGGTGCAGAGACTGCCTCGCTTTCATCAGGGCTCGTGTACTCGGCGGCAGGCATAGCTGCAGTCTTCGGCGCCCCGCTTTTCGGCAGCAGAGGGCGGAAGTTCGGCTACAAGCGAATCCTCGTATCCTCGCTGCTCGTGGCAGGCGCGATGAACCTGCCTCAAGCTTTCGTTAAGAGTCTTATATTGTTCGGCATTCTCAGGTTTCTCGTGGGCTTTTTCACGGCAGGAGTGCAGTTATCGGTGAATGCGGTAACCGCGAAGTCGGTACCCCTCGACTTCCGAGGCAGAGCATTCGGTATCCTGCAGAGTTCCAACCAACTGGGCTCTATGATGGGCCCGATTATCGGGGGGGTTACGGGCACGTTGTTCGGACTAGAGTCAACGTTCATTGTGACCGCGGTAATCCTGGTACTGGGCTCTCTTGTCACACAGCGACTCTTACCCACTGACGACCAAAGAGCCCATCTTAGGCTGACTAACGCTTGATTACTATCTCGCATCGACGTCGATCGAAGCCACTTCGCCCGTGGTGTAGTGTACTTGAAGCAGCAACCTCCGCGCTCCCGCTGCCTCAAGCGAACCGCTCCATGCATTGGCCAGGTTGGGCTGCCTTTTGAGCACCGCGCTTGCAAGAGGAACAGACGATTCTGGCAACCCTAAAGCAAGCAGCCTTATCTGCTGCACGTCCGCATGAATGCCTGGAGGCGAGCGGTAGATGACACCCACAGAGTACGAGTTCTCACTGCTACGTTTGACGTCCACTTCGAACAAGCCCGCGATTTTTGACACGTCTATCGTCTCAATATCGCCGCTCATGCGTCTGTCCGGTAAGTCGGCATGTATGACGTATTCAAGCCGGAGCCCCGAGCTGGCAATCGACTCTGCCACTACCACCCTGCTGTCGGTGCGCTCTGCCGATGACGACGAATAGTTCAGCCACCACACAGGCTTTGTGAGGTCAACCTCTACTGCCATATGAGCCTCGTACGTGAGCCCGCCTGCATGACGTATCTCGGCCTGCTTCCATTCTCCCGAGCCAACCCTGTAATTGACGCCTACTTGTGCACCCGCAGCCAGTTCTCGAAACACCCACGTGGCGACCACGCTCGCCAAGAGCCTCTTTTCGCCAGGTTCGAGCACTTCAATTCGAGGTGTCGAGTACCACTCTTGAGCCCGAGTCATCTGGTTTATCTGACTGTTTATGCTACCCACGTTAGAGTAGAGCGTGTTCATCTGATTGGACAGCATCGATGAAAGACTCACGAGTTCATTCCTCAGCCGGTTGAGGCTTACACCAAGGTATACGTTCCCCAGAAGACTTATGACCACAACAATGATAAAACCTTGTCTGATGCTTCTTTCGTTCATGTTGCCTCCATGAAGCAATAAAGTGGATACGCCTATCTAGACGCACCCACATAAGTGGAGGTTCCTGACCCAAACGTCTACCGCGGGTCTTCTGGGATTATGATGAACGCCACGATGTACGCGAGTATCCCCGCGCCGCCCATGAAGAACGAGACGACCCACAACAGCCTGATGAGTGTCGGGTCTACAGCAAAATACTCGGCTATGCCTCCAGCCACTCCGCCGAGCATCCTTTCTTTCTTTGAACGATACAGTCTTTTCACTACTCATACCTCCAGCGCTATTCTTCTACAACATACGCGTACGGCAGTAGTTCTCTAAGCCTAACTACTGTGTTTGGAGCAACCATGACCAATGTATCAAGGTTCTTGGGGTTCACCTGGCACATGAACTCACGGCATCTGCCGCATGGCGCAAGAATTTTGCGGTCTTCGCCCACTGCCACGATCTTGGCTATCTTGGACTCACCGTCACAGATCATATGTGCAATAGCCGCGTGCTCTGCACAGAATCCGAGCGCGCATGCCGTGTCTATGCACACACCCAGATACACGTTGCCGTTATCCGCCAAAAGTGCGCAGGCAACCTGCCCGACGTGACAGTGCGGCGATATCTGCCTCGAATTGACCTTAGCGTACGCAATGTCTGCTAGTTCTTCCATTGTCTTCACCGCGCTCACCTCCACCATCGCCTAGTCGACGAAGTTACACACGTTTGGTTCCGCTAGCCCCTGTTCACACTATCGGGGTCTGTCAGTTCATACAACACGTCGCTAAGCCCACCTTCTCCGATGTGTCGTTGTCGCAACACACCCCGCTTGACCATCTGAGAAAACAGGTTATCCCAAATCGCTCTCCCATCCATCTCGGCAAACGCAGAAGACATACTAACAGCGCTGAAAGGTTCTGTGAAACCTGCAAGATTGCTTCGGAAAATAGATTCAATGCTCCCAAGCGGTTCTTCCAGCAGCTCTTGTGCTAACGTCAAAGCATAGCCGGGGCTCCAAACTGCACCCTTGTCTAAGCCCACTTCTCTGAGCACCTGCCTGCCCGGAGGCTTCGCCTTCATCCAGCAGTATGCACGAGCAGCGTTATCCAGCGCCGAAGACGCCAATAGAGCCGCGTCAGCGTGGTCCGCCGCAGAAGCGGCCTTTCTCACCCCTCTTAGGTCGGCAAGACTTGATGCGGCAAAATACATCATCATGCCGGGTGCTAGTTTCGGGATGTTGTGCGCCAACATTGAGAGTACTCTGTGTGCATCCAACATCTCGGTGTCCTTTAGCACCTGAGCGCCGCGCAAAGCACGAATAGGAGTGCCCAGACCAAACATGTTTGGAGACGGCGCAGTCTTCGCAAGCCGCATTGCACGTTCAAAACTCATAAAGCTCACGCTTATCTGGGTATCACCGTACAAGCACTCTGCCGAGTTCTGGGCAGGAGGCTCAAAACATAACAGCAGCAAATCAACGTCAGACTCTTGCCACACACTGTCTTCGGCCCATGAACCAAGTAGCAGTAGCGCATCAGGTCGCCAACGCGCCTGCACCTCGTGCAGCATAGGTTGAAACCACCTCGGCAACATCGCGCCCCATCTCCTCATCAAAAAGCGTTCCGGGAGAAATGCTGCAATGCTGCCCGGAACGCGGCTCTACACATTCTCGCTAAAGAGAGTTTACAGCAGCCTCAAGCCTTGCCAGAGCCTCTTCTACCGTGCTTCTCGGACACGCCAGATTCACCCGCTGGAAACCATCTCCGCCGGGCCCAAAGGCATAGCCGTCATCCAGCGCAAGTCTTGCCTTAAACCGCACGAAGTGTTGCAGTTCTTTGTTCGAGAGGCCGAGCTCACGCATATCGAGCCATGCAAGATACGTGCCCTCGGGCCTGACGATTTTGAGTTTGGGTATATTCTTCTCGATGTAACTGCAGAAGTACTCCATGTTCCCGGTAAGATACTCGCACAGCTGGCTGAGATACTCGTCACCGTGCTCGAAAGCCGCCTCCAGCGCTATGTGCCCAAACAAGTTTCCGCTACTGTGCCCACCTCTAACCAGAGCATACGCTTTGCGCTTCTCGGGGTCTGGTATCACCGCGAACGAAGTGCCTAGACCTGCAAGGTTAAACGTCTTGCTCGCGGCCATCAGGGTTATGGTGTTGTGTTGAATCTCTTCGGACAGCGTTGAGGTCACGGTGTGACGCGAGCCGTATAACATCAGGTCACAGTGAATCTCATCGGAAACGACTATGCAATCGTTTTTGAGACAGATCTCGGAAAGCGTCTTGAGTTCTTCTTTGGTCCAAACCCTGCCGACTGGGTTATGCGGACTGCAGAGCACGAGCATCTTAATCCGAGGCAAGTGAACCGGGAAAGTGGTATGGGCCTCGAACATTTTCTCAAGTGCATCGAAATCCATCGTATAACGCTTACCATCAAACTTGAGTCTATTCTCAAGGGGCACAACCCCCAGGTTCTTGCTGGTGCGGTAAAACGGATAGTACACGGGCGGCTGCAGTATCAGTTCGTCGCCAGGGCGGCAGAAGGCATCAACCGCACTGAACAGCCCGTTGACAACTCCTGAGTTAAACACAATCCATTCTTTTTGAATTTTCCAGCCGTAGAACCTCTCCATCCTATCGACTATAGCCTCATACAGCGACTGAGGGGGAAACGTATAGCCGAGTATAGGATGCTCCAGTCTCTCTCTTATCGCTCGAAGTACGGGCTCAGGACACTCAAAATCCATGTCAGCAACCCACATATCGAGCACGTCTTCAGTGCCAAACATCGTCTTGTTGAGATCCCACTTGGAACTGTTGGTACCTCTTCGGTCTATGATGCGATCGAAGTCGTATTTCAACTGTACGCGCCTCCTGGTACGTGATGGGTGAGGTAGTGTTTCAAGGTTTTGCTCTGCGATTCCTCTTCGATGCGCAAAGATGATCAAGCAAAGGTCACAATGCTGAAATAACGGCGCCACGTACCGCGGCATGATGACTCGAAGATGGTAGTTTGACAGAAAATTTCCAGCGTGCTAGAATGGGGGTACGGTATTTTCATTACCACCTGATCGCTGAATCCCTATGCTCCGGCATGGGAACGGGGGACCCAGGTAATTGGGGCTAGTCGTCTTGATGACGTAGGGTTACACTCTTTCAACCCGAGCCCGTCAGCTAACCTCGTAAGCGTCGGAGGAGAGGTGGGTCTGCCGACCGGCTCCGAGTAATTCCCACCACCCGCGTGGGTGTAAATCCGGCTTGACCCAGCTCACCAAGGTTCGAGGTCCCTGTTCGTCTTTTGGACCGTATTCACGTCTGATCCGGCATCTGGCACGACCCCTAAAGTTTCGTGCGCTCTTTTCTTAACAGCAGCCGGGTTTCAATGTGCAGTTTTTTGTGTCTTAATTACCAAAACAGCCTAACGGCTGGAGGAAGGAGGTCTCTAATGCCCAAGAAGCGTGTGTTTGCAGTTTTAGGCGCGGGTAGTGGAGGTCAGGCTATTGCAGGTTGTCTTGCCGCAGGAGATGCGAGGGTTAGATTGTGGAATCGCTCACCTGACAAACTAGAATCTATAGTTGAGAACAGCCATCTGAAGATCGAAGGCTCTTTTGAGCGTGTCGTACATCTAGATGCTGTCACGACCGAACTACCGGATGCGGTGGAAGGCGCTCACGTCATAATGATAGTGATGCCTGCAACCGCGCACCGCCCCATGGCGAGAAAGCTTGCCCCGATACTTAAGCGTGGACAGGTGGTCGTGTTAAATCCGGGCCGCACCGGCGGCGCACTCGAGTTCCGCCATGCGCTGCAGCAGCACGGATGTGAAGAGGGAGTGCTCGTGGCCGAAGCACAGACACTGCTTGTTGCAAGTCGACTCACAGCACCCGGAGTATGCCGGATTTTCAGCATCAAGCGTTCGGTTGGCCTCGCAGCAGTGCCTGCAGTCGACACCCCAAATGTGGTGGCTGCCCTTGCAAATCACCTTCCGCAATTCTACGCCGAGTCTAACGTGTTACAGACAAGTCTGGACAACATGGGCGCCATATTCCATCCTGGGGTCACCGTGCTAAACATGTCGCGCATCGAGGCTACGAACGGCGATTTTGACTACTATCATGACGGCGTCACGCCTACCGTGGCAAGGGTTATCACGCAGATCGATCGTGAACGACGAGCAGTAGCCAGGGCATACGGCGTACAGGCTCGCAGCGCCAGGACATGGCTTTATGATGCCTACGGCGCCGAAGGGCGTACATTGCATGAAGCGGTGCTAAACAACACAGGATACAGTGGCATAAAAGCTCCTGCAGACCTTGACCATAGGTATATATGGGAAGACGTGCCCGCAAGCCTCGTACCCATTTCTGAACTAGGCCGACTCGCAGGAGTCGCAACCCCAACTATAGATGGTATTGTCGCTATATCTTCCGCAGCACACGGAGTAGACTATAGAAGTATAGGACGTAACGCTCACAACATGGGCTTGACGGGCTTAAGTCCGCAAGACGTTCTAGAGCTTGCATACAAAGGAGTTGTTGCCGTTGACGAACCGCGCGTCGCAGAGTCGCCGGTTGCTGGCGGCTTGTCTGGGTGATTGCGTTCATGTGGCCGGCGTGCGCCACTTCCTGGCGCTCGCCGCATCTTGCGGCTACGAGACGCAGTTCCTGGGAGCAGCCCAACCAGTTGAGGCGATAATCAATGCAATACACAAAACGCGGCCTGAGATGGTCGCACTAAGTTACAGGCTAATGCCACAGGCGCTCGAGAACTTACTGGAGCGCCTTAGCGAGCTACTACCCGCCAAAGAGCGTCCTAAGATGGTTTTCGGTGGGACAGACGAGAATTGCCGGATAGCCGAGAAGACAGGCATGTTCGATGCGGCTTTCGGAAGCGGAGCACGGGAATCAGATGTGCTGGGCTACATTAGGGGTGAAGCGCACTCCAAAGAAGAATCTGTACCACCTGGCACGCTTGTTGAGCGCATTCTGGCAAACGCACCGTATCCACTGATCAGGCATCACTTTGGACAGGTCACCGTCGATGAGACAGTAGCCGGTGCCCGGCGCATCGCAGAAGCAAAAGTGCTTGATGTGCTCTCTTTGGGCCCCGACCAGAACGCGCAAGAATCTTTCTTCAGGCCTGAAGAGATGGATCCGGCTCAAGATGGTGCTGGCGGGGTGCCGATACGCACAGAGGCAGATCTAGAACGAATATACCAAGCCACGCGTACAGGTAACTACCCGCTCGTGCGATGCTACAGTGGTACCAGGGACATAACCCGAATGGCCTCCGTGCTGAAGAAGACCATAGACAACGCCTGGGCCGCAGTACCGCTTTTCTGGTACAACGTGCTCGACAGACGTAGCAAGCGTCCTCTCTTCGAATCGATTGTTGAAGCACAAGAGGCAATACGCTGGCACGCTGAAAACCAGATTCCTGTGGAAGTCAACGACTCTCACCAGTGGAGTCTGCGTTCAGCACCTGAACCGGTGGCGGTGGCAGCATTCTACCTCGCTGCTTATAACGCGAAGCGGTGCGGAGTTTCAAACTACATAGGCCAGTTCATGTTCAACACACCGGCAGGCACACTGCCGCACAAAGACCTGGCCAAAATGCTTGCGAAGATAAGTCTGGCTTCTGAACTCGAAGACGAAAGCTTTCGCGTGTGGCGGCAGACGCGTACCGGGCTGGCCAGCATGCCGGCCGATCAGGAAGAAGCAATTGGTCATCTGTGCGCATCTATAACGATTCAGCTCGCCATAAGGCCACACATAGTGCATGTGGTCGGTTACTCTGAGGCAAGCCACGCTGCAACTGCCGAAGACCTCATCTCAAGCGTTAAGATAGGTCGTGGAGCGATTTCCAGTCTGATCCATGGCCTACCAGATGCCACTAAAGATCCGAGAGTAGAAGAAAGGCGAGATGAGCTCATCGCTGAGACTCGCGAGCTTCTGGACGCCATCAGGCAACTCGCTCCCGCAGGTGTGTCTGATCCGCTTGCCGATCCGCGCACGCTCACGCGCGCAGTCGAGTGCGGGCTCATGGACGCGCCTGACCTTGCCGGCAACAAACCGGCGCTCGGCCAAGTCAGGACTGAGTTCATTGACGGCGCATGCGTAGCAGTCGATGAGTCAGGACACCCGATACCTGAGAGACAGCGAATTGCGCGCTGTTTGGAATACGCCAAGCGCGAGTTAGGCATAAGCTAGTGCTGAAACTCGCTCTGGCAAATCCCACAGGAGGTCATGGTTTTGATGAAGTCCAGATTGAATGTTGCTGTGTTGTACAGACCTGGTCGTAACGTCGAATGGCACAACAAAATCGCCGGGCAACAGGTGCCTGACGATGCCATAGAGGAGGCGTCTATTCACCGAGACGGGCTCGAGGCCGCTGGCCATAATGCTCATCTTGTGAAGTGGACACCTCACAACCTTTCGTCAATGCTCGATGAGCTCAAGAAGTTCGATATCGTGTTCAACGCCTCGTCTTTGCCTGAAGTGGCTTTTCTTGAAGCCGCCGGCATCCCTTACTGCGGTTCTGGGCTTGACCTTGTCGCACTCGACAAAGCAACCCGCAAGAAGCTTCTGGCCTACCACGGCGTCAGCACTGCACCGTTTGTGGTGGTAGAAGCGGATCATGCCGCCGGTGGTTCTGCGCTTTCCTTGAGCGAACTCAAGAAGGGCTGGGAACCTGAGCCGCCACTCGCCTATCCGATGTTCGTGAAGCCAGTTCGCGGCCGAGGTAGCCAGGGTATATCTGACGATTCGATCGTGGAAGACCACGCTTCGCTCGTAAGACAGGTAGAGCTCATAATCTCAAAACTTGAGCAGGGCGCTCTTGTGGAAAGTTATCTCAAAGGACGTGAGGTTACAGTGGGCGTCGTGGGCAACCCACCCACAGTGCTGCCGCCTCTAGAAATTGAGTATAACCAGGCCAGGACGAACAGTTTCGTTCACAAGATGGATAACGAGATAATGCATTGCCCAGCTAGAATTACGCCCGAGCAGACCGAAAAGGCAAGGCAAGTTGCAATGGCGACGTTCTCTGCGCTTGGCGCAAGAGATTTCGGCAGAATAGACACCATACTGACAGAAGATGGTACACCATGGGTGCTCGAGATCAACACATTCGCAGGGCTTCAGATACTCACAGGAAAAGAATCGCACTTACATCAGAGCTATATCGGCGCCATGGCCAAACAGCTCGACTGGGACATGGCTGAACTGGTGAACAGGATACTTGACTCGGCAAGACAACGGTACAATATCTAGGCCCACTAGATCAAAACATGCAGGCTCGGACGGCCGGGCCTGCATGTTTTAGTGTAAGAACTACTTCTTCAGATACCGCTCACGAATCTGCGCAACCGCATGCTCGGGTATTGGGTTCATGCCGCCCGCAAGATGAGCAAGCAGCGCAACCTGGGCTCCCTCTTCAATGTATATCGCCCGAGATAACGCCTCTTCAATAGTCTTTGCTACACACAGCAGCCCATGGTTTCGAAGCAGGACGGCCTGCCCGTCTTCTCCCAGCGTCTCGACGCACGCCAAGGCCAGTTCGGTCGAACCCGGAAGTTCAAAAGGCACCACTTCTACTCCACCTATAAGCGCAAGCGGCACAGTAACGGGCGGAAGACTTCTTCCCAGAACCGCAAACGTAGTTGCATGCACTGAATGAGTATGCACTATCGCGTCCACGTCAGGTCTTGCCCTGTACACAGCGACATGCATGGGCATCTCTGAAGAAGGCTCTCGCCTGCCATCTATCATATTGCCGTTCTGATCCAAGAGAGCTATGTCCATGGCCTGAAGTTCCTCATACGGAACGTTTGTCGGCGTAATCGCCAGCAAGCCGCTTTCTACATCCCTGGCCGACACATTGCCAGACGTGTTCCTACTGAGCCCATGCCTTGCCATGGATATGGCACACCTGAGCACTTTCTCTCTCAGTTTCACCTGCATGATACTTCACATCTCTTTCGCAGTGCTATCGAGCCGACCGGCTCTGCTACCGCATTCAGCCGCCTCCGCCTTTTGCACCAACTCTGACCAGAAGCCATAGCACCACCGCTACTATCACAATGTACCCTATTATCTCCATCGATTCACGCTCCCCAGGGCCATATGTACACTTGCTCGCGTTAGAATTCTCTACTCAGCATGAAAAAGCCTCTATAGTGTAGAACTAAGGCCGAGAGGTGATGCAACTCTGCTGCTACCTGTGAGCATGCCATGCACTCCTTTGGCGATGCAAGAACATGTAAGCATATACCGGACACGCATCTGTGATGTTCTTAGATCCTGCATAGACGTGCAGTGCTCGCTTGAACCTGAAGACCGGTACGAAGATCTACGCGCTTCACTGGTGCTCGCCTGTTCAGTCGCCAGGCCATGTGAGCAAATGTACCGCGTCGCAACGGCATATGACTTGCTTGCGCGCGCCATGAGCCAGCACGATAGCACCGTCGGCACGCAATACTCTCCAAGCGAACCGGTAGAACCTGCTTCGCTACTGCGCGGCAACTTGATGTTCTGCTTAGCGCTGTCCGAAATTGCAGGCTGCGACGATGAAGACCTGACACAGATGTTTACGCACGCTACGAGCAGAATATCCACCGAGCAAATTGCGTGCAGCCTCTCCGGTGCCGGGGATGACGCTGTGCGAGCCGCGACTTCAAGGGTGCGCAGTAGTGCGCTCTGTTTTTGGTACGCGTGCAAGTCTGCACGCCTGCTCACTACAGGACGCGATGAGACGTGTGCTTACGCGCTACGACTCGGAACATCTCTTGGACTCATGCAAGAGTTCGAGGACACGCTACTTTTTGCGACGACTAGACGGTTTGCGCGTATCCCGTTACCTTTAGCGCTTGCAATACGGCGAGACCGAAAGGCGCACGAAACTCTTCATAAGTGCGACGCCAATCGCACCATCAACCTGCTAATGCGGCTAGGCGCGTGGCAACGCAGTGTCTCGATGCTGCTCTCTGAACTCGAAGCCTCGCGCCAGAGATTACCAAGTTGCGACGTCATGCTACACAGATGCTTCTCTCAAGTTCTGGATGAGTGCGTCGATATCGCAACTGCCTATTCTGTGTGCACATAGGAGTGTTGCATCGTGCAGAGACCACTTGCAGTACTCTTCGATATGGGAGAAACCATCTTCACGAGACCGGAATACGACGAAGCAACTGCCATCGGCATGTTCTGCAACGAGTTCGGACTCTTAGAGCGCGCATCAGAAGAGGAGATAGCCAGGGTCTTCCGCACGGTATCCCAGGATACTTACGAACGAAGCTGCAAGAGCCTGATCGAATTCCCCTTCGACAATCTGTGTCGACTTGTTTGTGCACAGTTTGGCCTCAAAGTCAAGGTGTCTAAGCGCTTCATGGACCACTACTTCGAGAGTGTGTACCGAAGAGCAGTGCTGACGCCAGGCTATGCCTGCAGCATCGCACGGCTCAGGCAACTCGGAATACGTCTTGGAGTGCTCAGCGATTCGTTCTTCTACGGCAACACGCTTGAACGCTCTTTTGCAAAGGCAGGCATACTTCGAGAGTTCTCGTTCGTAATGAGCAGTGCAGATATTGGGGTGAGAAAACCACACACACTGTTGTTCAAGGCGGCAGCCGTCCGTATCGGTATTCCAGAAAAACATATATGGTATGTTGGCGACTCGGTTGAACGCGACGTACGAGGAGCGCGCTCGAGCGGCATGCATGCAGTGTGGTACAACGCTACACGCAGCGTAGCGCCACGCCAAGTCGAGTGCACTGTTGTCTCAAACTGGAGACAGTTTCTAGACCTCCTGGAGCGCTAGTGAATGTACTCAGAGCACACTTGTGTTATCATGTACCGGGTTTAGTTGCACACATAGGAGGGTGTAATCTGCCAAGCATCCTGCACTGGATCCCTGTTTCAGTAGCATTCGGCCTCTTTGGAGCCGTGCTTGCGAAGTCTCTGGTGACAGGTCTACTTTTTGTCAATCGGCTGCTGGTGGGTTCGGTGGGCAGTTTTGCTGCGCCTGCCCTGGGCGCGTCTCTGGCCGTCTTGCTTATCTGGCGAGTTTCGCGGCGTGCTTCAGGCTTCGGCACCGACCAGTACATCAAGAGCTTAAGTGACCCGTCACAGCGAATAGATCTGAGGCTTTCTGCCACGAAGTTAGGCGCGACATGTCTCACTGTGGGCTCGGGCGGAAGCGGAGGTCTCGTAGGACCTACTCTTCTCATAGGAGCTGGCTTAGCCCAACTGCTTGCTCTCATACGAAGACTAATGCCTCAATTGTCTAACATTCTCGACCCGCGCACAGCGCACATGGTAGGCGCTGCGTCGATGCTGGGAGCGTTGCTCGGCGCACCGCTTGCGGCAGCGGTGCTCGTGGTCGAAGTGCCTTACCGTACAAGCATTGAGTACCGCGCTCTATTGCCTGCGCTTGTGGGCAGCACGTCAGGCGCACTCTTCCACACGATGTTGTGGGGTACGTACGCGAGGCCACCCGGTACGCTGTTGCCTGCTCCAACCGCACAGCACGTATACTGGGCTGCACTGGCGGCTCTTCTCGGAGTGCTCGCAGGGCTTTCTCTACTGCTTTGCCTGAGGGCATGTCAGCGCTACGCGGCACGGTTTGACACTCCGCTCTTGGCCGTTGCAGGCGCGCTGTTGGTCGGACTGCTGGCGTACGCGCTAGGCACAGAAATCCTTGGATGGGGGATGCAAGAGTCATTCAATTCCTGGAGTCACGATACTCCGCTTTCTTCGCGCGGCATATGGCTCGGCTTCGCCAAGTCAGTCGCGACCGCTTTGACGGCTGGCACGGGCGCAAGCGGGGGGCTGGTGGGCCCCGCAGTCGCAATAGGCGCGCTTATCGGGAATGGCGTGGCTGTGCAAGCAGGCATTCCCTTGGTTGTCACATGCATATCTGCGATGGCTGCTTGTCTTTCGACGGTGTCAAATGTGCCGCTAGCCGCGTCGTTGCTCATGCTAGAAGTGTTCGGTCTGGGCGCATGGATGTACGCTGTACCAGGTTCTGTGCTCGGGTTTGTGTGCGCTCGTCAATGGGTAGCGTACGACGTGATCGCACTCCGCAGAATAGAAGCCGAGCGGCGGGCGAACAAGTCCCCCGCCGCTCAATGATGATTTCAGTGATGGCTCTTGACAACGTCTAGCCTCGGCATCTGCTCTTTAGGAATCGGGTTGTTATACGGATTCTGCCTGATTATCTCTTCCCACTCACCGCGCGCGCTTTCCACAAGTCTGGGTTCAGAAAAAAGCCTGAGCGCTCCTAGCGCCATCGCTCGCGCAGCGCACACCATACCTTTGTGTCCGATGCTCATACCGGTGGTCGCAGTGTATTGCCATGAGTGTCCCGGTGTACCTATAACGTTGCACGCTGTTGAGATCTCCACGGTTGGCGTAACGTAGCTCACATCACCGACATCGCTTGAACCGTGGCCGTGCCGTGTAAGCGGCTCTATTATCTCTTCGTGAAGGTCTGCTGCCTTCACGCTGGCAGGAACTTCATCCCTGGAGCCCTTTGGAAATGACTTTGCGAGTTCTCTCGCATACGCCTTCTCTTCGTCCGTAAATCTCGGCGGCCCGGCATCACGCAGAGCCTTGTCAAATACTTGGGCAAGAGCATTGACCCTGATGTACTCTGCACAACCTGTCAGAAACTCAATTTCGTACGAAGTCTCAGTCATTGCCGCAGCCGCCTCTGCCATCTTCACCACTCTTGCATAGATGTCGTCCACCTGACGGCGCTTGGGCGCTCTGACGTAGTACCAGATCTCAGCGTGCGCTGGCACAACGTTCGGCTCCCCACCCCCGTCCGTAATGACCGAATGCACTCTCGCATCCTGAATTATGTGCTCTCGCATGTAATTCACGCCCACATCCATAAGGATGCACGCATCCAGTGCGCTCCTACCCATGTGCGGGTTGCCTGCAGCGTGCGCTGTTACGCCGAAGAACTTGAACTTTGCCGAGTTCATCGCGTTGGACGTACCCATGCGCACCGCGTTTAGGCTACCGGGATGCCACGTGATCGCAATGTCAAGCCCGTCGAAGTGACCGTCCTTAGCCATGTACGCTTTGCCTGTCAGCAGTTCTTCAGCAGGACAACCGAAGTACTTGACCGTGCCCTGCATACCACTTGCCAAAAGAGCGTGCTTTACTGCAATTGCTGACGCCAGAGCAGCCGTGCCTAGAAGATTATGTCCGCAACCGTGGCCAGGAGCTCCTTCTTCAAGCGGCTGCTTTGTGGCCGAGAGCCTCTGTTGGGATAAACCGGGCAACGCGTCATACTCGCCCAGGAACCCAATCACGGGCCTGCCTTGGCCCCATGACCCGATAAACGCTGACGGCATACCGGAGACCCCGGATTCAACCGCAAACCCGTTATCCAAGAGCAGCTTCTCAAGTAATTTGGCAGACCCATGCTCTTGAAGCCCCACTTCAGCCAGTTCCCAGATCTTGTCGCTGGTCTCAATTAGCGTCCTTTCGTTGTGCTCAATCCATTTGAGCGCCACATCAGTTGTCATCGCGCTGCCCCCCGCGGAAGAGATTAGATTCGGCCAAGCCAGTACTTCGAGTCTGTTAGACTGTTACCTTCTGCTATGCAATCGGCACAGTGTACCGCTCATGAAGGGAAAGCACACACAGTACGGCGAATCTAGAAGTAACACGCTTTGTACCCACAAGGAGGCTGCTTCTTGGCAGACGGCACCGAGACCAAGTCTGAATCTCGTTTTGAGGAAAACCTGGCGCGAGTCGCAGTGCAAATGGAGAAGATGCGGATAGGTGAGTATGTCGCATTGCTGCAAAACACCAGGCGGCTCTTCTTCGTGAACTTCATATCTGGGCTTGCCCGCGGCGTAGGCATGGCAATCGGTTTTTCGATTCTCGGTGCTATACTAATCTACTTGCTCACAAGGCTCTCCGTCATAAACCTCCCGATTATCGGGGATTTCGTTGCCGAGATCGTGCGTATAGTGCAAACTCAACTGACGAGATAGATGGTTGTAGGGATGGGCATAACCAGCAGACAATCCAAGAAAGAGGCGTCCGCTATGCCGGAAGCCTCTCTCCAACGCAAAATGCGTCAAGCCTGAGTCACTTGCTCTCAGCTGCGCACGCCTGAAAACATTTGCTTGGCAGCTCCCACCAGAAGCACTGCTATTCCCGCAATCGCGGTACTCACAATGGCCATTATCTGGGGTTCGGCCGAATAGTGCCTTAAGCCAATCCCGACAAGAGCCCAAACCACAACGAGCGCGTATGGGTAATCTTTCCTGATCATAAGCACAAGCAGCCCGACCAACACGGCAGCAACAACCATGATCTGAGTCCATAGCACTTCAGAAATCCCAAACCCTGTCCACCCCGCATCCACGAGCACCGCAGCGACATTGGCAATGAGTGCGACACTAATCCAACCGAAGTACACCCTGAAAGGCAGTTGCACCGCCAGCCGTTCAGTATTGGTCTGGTAGTCCGCGTGTGCATGCAGCGCAAGGTATATCCTGGCTAGCAACACAAATAGCACGACCATCAACACAAGAGACACCCCTACTTGCAGTGAATGCCAGGCAAATATCCACGCGGCATTGACCGCACAGCTTAGCGCGAACAGATAACCTATCTTGTCTAGGTATGTGGGGCTCGATGAACTCTCCCGGGGTTTGCTTATGAACCCAAACACAACAAACGCACCGAGCAGTAGATAAATCAGACCCCATATGCCAAAAGTGATTGGCGCTGGCGCGAAAAGATCTGGATACATATTGGAGACTTCGCCAGTGGTCCTTCCGGCAATGGGCAGCGCATTGGCAAGTGCATTCACCACAACCATCACCACGAATGCAGCTAGATTCAGTATTCGTAACAAGCGTGTTTTCACTCCTTGGTTGTCTTTAGACACTCAGTATCTGGAAACATGAGTTATCACTAATACTACAGCATGCCCAGGTTTTGGGCTAGTCCCGCGACCCGAACTCGACTGCGAAACCGGATGACTCTTACCAGCAAAATTGAGTGTCATCTGATACGATACGCGCAAATCTGCTTAGGTCTGTACCAGGGAAGATTATGAGCCGCGGCAACATGTATTGCGGTGAATCCCGCGTAACGCGCCCGGGCTCTACTCCGAAGCCCAGCAATAGGCTGCTGCACACAACTGCCTCGAAAGCGCCGCCGCCGCATACCCCCCAAGGATACGCAATGGCCAATGCCGAAGGCAGCGCATGCATTCTAAGCAGCTCTTCCATTCTGGCAATGTCTTGGATGACCTGATGCACACCCCATACTGCATACGGAATCTTACCATCTTCTGTGTGCAGATGCGCGGCAAAGGTATGGGATTGCACATCGATGTGGCCAGTCTGCACCATGTCTCGTATCTGGCTCCACGATAGGTACCATAAATCTTCACCTGCTTCCACGTTGTGATGGCATGTGAACGAACCCACTACGAACAAGGTGGCTTGCATGCCGAGTTCTCTAAGCACAGGGTATGCCTTTCGGTAGACCGAATCATATCCGTCGTCAAACGTTATGAGCACCGGCTTTGGAGGAAGCGGTTCATTATCCAGCAGCCATCCCGCAAGCTGCTGCACACTGATAGTGCTATATCCTTGGCTCGCAATGTAAGCCATCTGGGCACGAAACTCGTCAAGAGTGACTGCTGTGCCATTTCGGATATACCCGCTTTCAGAGTCTTCAACAATGTGGTGGTAGACAAGCACTGTAACACTCTGTCCACTCGTCGATGCAGCTGCCAGATGCGTCAAGCCAGACTCTCTAGACTCGGCTGAGCAGACTAGTATCCCGAGCAATACGAATGTGATGATCAACACTGATACGACTGTCTTCCGGGTTGTGTCCGGCATTACAGCCTCCCTCATAACCTGTTGCTCAACACTTAGACAGCCGTATGCCGCGTCCTACGCGCGTCTGTGTGGTAACTCCGGAAGATGTATGGATATTGTGTGTGGTAACCGTATGCCATGACGCTAACAAAAACCGGGAGCGCCATTGGCAACTCCCGGCAGTAACCGCTTATGTTTACATCTCGTCAACAGGGTAGAACGGCCTTGGCATTTCTTTGAAAGCGTATCGGCTCAAATCAGGATGGGAGAGCCCAGGCGCGTCAACCTCCAGCACGCCTCCTCTCGCGATAGGCTCATACGCCGCCCTGAAGTGCGCGCACGACTTGACCACGACTATGTCCTTCTGCGTGGGCTCGATGCCTACGTGACGAAACACCTCAAGACAGAGTGGTTGCACTCTGTTTGTGCTGAGCATCACCTGCACGCCTTCAAGATCCAAGCGTACCGTCTTGCCCATTTTATCGATGGTATTGTTCATCATTGGTCCGCGTCTTACGTATGTGCCATCGGTAATCGCCTTTACCGTGCCCGTCACCTTAACGGGCTTACCGTGGAACTCGTCTGTCTTGGCTCCTACTTCGAGCGTGATGCTATTGCCTACACCTGCTCTTGCGCACTCTTCAACGGCCTCAGGATCGGCAATCGGGCCCACTGCTGTATTTCGGGCACCACCTTCAACCAGTGCCCTAAGTATCTCGGCGCCATCACACGACCCACCCGCACCCGGGTTGTCTGCCACGTCCGCGAACACCACTGGATGAAGTTTGGACTGCATGGCCAGCCTCACCGCCTCGGCCGGTGGCACAAGCGGCCGGATAAACAGTTTGCGCAAGTTCCAGCTGAGTTCGGCGACGTCTTCCGCCAGATCTTGGGCGAGTTCCGGCTCGTTATCGGTTACAACTGTTACGCTGTGAAGCGCGTCCTTGAAGTCTGACCAGCAGAAGCCTGCGGCCACAGATATGTCTAGTACGGCAGGGTGCTTTTTCTCAAGCCTGGCCACATATTCCATGATCGTTGACATCGGGATGGAGCCTGTGAATTGGTACGTAAGACCCACGGCGAGCGGGATCTGTTTCCAGCCCATCGCAGGCCTGATCTCACCTCGTATTGTGCGAACTATGGTCTCCGCCGCAGCCACTCCTGTTTCGTACGCGTCAATGTGTGGATAAGTATCGTAGATGTGAAGCGCGTTTGCGTGGGTTATCATGTCTCGGGTCATGTTTGCATGGTAGTCAAGGCTCGAAGTAACGGGCATATCTGGACCCACAAGTTCTCTCACGTGCCTTAGGATATAACCCTCACCATCGTAGATTGGATCATCGGCGCGCATTGCGCCGTGCAGCTCTAGGCATACGCCGTCGATCTTACCAGCCTTCTTGATTCCGTCCAGCAGTTCTTCGAGAAAACCATCGAGAGCGCTCCTCGCTACGTGAGCCGATGGCATGGCAAACGTATTGACCGTGGGTATCAGTTCCACGCCTTCTCTCTTACACACATCGATGATCCCGCCTGTAGCGGTGTTTGTTCCGGAAAACGACTTTATGACATCGTCTTTTCTCCAGATACCCCATTTCTCGAACTCTTCATAGGTCGCCTTAATGGGGCTGAACACGTTGGTCTCATGGCTTATACAGCCCGTAACTATCCTCACCCTCTACCCCCACCCTTCGCGTAGTCTTGGCCCAGCACGAGCTTATCCCACCGGCGCACGAGACCCTTTGTCCAAATGGGCTAAGATGCGAGAGATTAGTCGTCCCCCAGGACCAAAATGGCCAAAAGCGCCGATTTCTGCTGTGCCAGACGGCAATCCGCGGCTGACTCTGTCTACATTCTCTGTAGGCGCACGGAGACCTTGACAGACCCCAGGTCTGCCGCCGCACGATTCGAGTAATCACTTGATTACTTGAGGAGCGAGCCAGATGTCTGAGAGACGTTTCTACGAACAGTCTGCTCGAATCGTAAAGAGCCTGTCTCACGCCAACCGCTTCGAGCCAAAAGACCTTCTGCCAGCGCCCGAGGTCTGTGCAAAGCCTTGCCAGAGAAACAGGATTATCCGCCAAAAACACCTTTCAGCACTAGCAGGTGCTTCGAGAAACGAGGCTGGTTAGAGCGAATCGCAAGGGTCTAAATGTCCACTATCACGTCAGCAGCAACAGTGTATGCGCTTTCTGGCTCGCACTTTGGGCTCTCGGTAGTTCACGACTCGCTTGTGTTGACAGGCTAGTCAGAGACTACTTATGCAACCGCGCCGACCTTGAACCCGTTGACTCAGGAACGCTACTATCACGACTGAGCGATGGTAATGTGGTCGCTCTCGACGCGCGACCCTTAGAAGAATACTCTGGTCCGCACATAGCCGACGCAGTCTCGATTCCGCTTGAGCAGTTGGAAGAACGCCTCACCGAACTTCCCCCAGATAAAGATATCGTGGCGTACTGCAGAGACCCTTATTGCGTCATGTCCATAGAGGCGGTGCAGATTCTGACTAAACGCAGCGCTGGTCGAATGCAGGCCAAACAACCTACCCTTGTGCGCATCGGATACAGATCCAAGGAACGGAGACTCTTCGCTTTGAAGTGTCTGTTTATCCCAGATGATCCGCCCTACGGAACAGAAAGATCGTACCACGGTCTGCGCCCGGCCAGACTCAGTCGCCCAAAATGAGCTGAACATAGTCAGGTGGGCGATGCGGCTTATGCGCCAAAGCGGGTCAGAAGACTCCAAACGGCTATGACAAGAGGGGCGTGATCATCGGGGTATTCGGTTCATGTATGGACGCGCGGGGCATCTCATCAGAGCAGACTGTCTCCGCCGCAGACAGGTCATCCATGCAGGTATTGACCGGGTGGGCTGAGTGGGCAGACAAAGTGTTGGTGTTCTAGAGGTCTGCCCGACACTAGCAGAAGTGGTGTTGCGACCAAGCTTCGCAAACACCACTTTGAGTTGCTCTATGACTGTAGGCGCTCTATTGCCTACTCCCATTCAATTGTGCCCGGAGGCTTGGACGTGATATCGTACACCACGCGGTTGACTCCCTTGACCTCATTCACGATGCGAACCGCGACCTTCTCGAGAAAATCGTAGGGTAGCTTCGCCCAGTCGGCCGTCATTGCGTCTTCGCTCGTTACCGCCCTCAGAGCCACCGCATTTGAGTACGTGCGTTCATCACCCATGACACCCACACTCTTTACAGGCAGCAACACCGCAAGCGCCTGCCACACTTTGTCGTAAAGGTCTGCTTTCTTCAATTCCTCTATGAATATGGCGTCTGCTTCGCGCAGCACGCTGAGCCTTTCTTCCGTCACCTCACCAAGCACGCGAATTGCGAGGCCCGGACCTGGGAACGGGTGCCTCATCACAACTTCATGCCGCAATCCGAGCTGCTTGCCGACCGCCCTGACTTCATCCTTGAACAGTTCTCGCAGAGGTTCAACTAACTCGAGTTTCATGTCTTTGGGAAGCCCGCCTACGTTATGATGGCTCTTGATCACAGCCGCGCTCTTAGTTCCGCTCTCTATGACATCAGGGTACACGGTGCCTTGCACCAAAAACTGCGCTCCGGTGGCAATCGCTTCTTCTTCGAATACGCGTATAAAAGTCTCCCCGATTATCTTGCGTTTTGTCTCCGGATCTTCCACGCCCTTTAGTTGAGACACAAATCGCTCTCTCGCGTCAACGTGCACCAATTTCATGCCGAGCTCGTCCCTGAACAGCGCGACCACCTGTTCGGCCTCGTTCTTCCGCAAAAGACCGTGATCCACAAAAATGCTCGTAAGCCGGTCGCCTATTGCTCTGTGTGTCAGCAGAGCAGCCACGGCAGAATCAACCCCACCGCTCAGGCCGCATACGGCGTAGCCATCGCCTACCTGCTCTCCTATCTTGGATATTGCCTGCTCGACAAAGCAACCGATATCCCAGGTACCCCTAGAACCGCATACTCCAAAAAGAAAGTTCTCCAATATCCTCTTGCCCTCCACTGTGTGTACTACTTCTGGATGAAATTGCACGCCGAAAAGCCTGCGGTTTCTGTCGGCCATCGCCGCAACAGGCGAGTTCACGGTGCTCGCGAGTATCTTGCATCCTTTAGGTGGAGCCGTGATATGATCACCGTGGCTCATCCAACACTGGGTAACCGAGTTTATGCCTGAGAAAAGATCGTCATGGTCGCGAATGATGAGTTCTGCCTTTCCATACTCCCTGAATTCTGCTCTACGCACGGTACCCCCTAACATGAGCCCCATGAGCTGCATGCCGTAGCAAATGCCCAGAACGGGGATGTCCGCACTGAAAAGCCTGGGGTCGCACATAGGAGCGTCTTCGGAGTATACGCTCGAAGGCCCCCCGGTCAAGATCACGCCTATTGGCCTCTTTTTGAGGATCTCTTCAAGCGATGCATCGTGCGGAAGAATCTCACAGTACACGCGGCTCTCACGCACTCTCCTACCTATGAGCTGGCTGTACTGTGCGCCAAAATCGAGGATTACCACCAACTGTTCATGCTCCGGCATGGGTGCCACCAACCTCTTCGCCGTCTGGATCTACTGCTGATCAAGGCTACCGATGTACGGTAAGTTGCGGTATTCGCCTGCATAGTCAAGTCCGTATCCCACAAGAAACAGACCGGGAACGCAGAAACCGCAGTACTCTATCTCAACAGGTACCTGTCTACGGCTCGGCTTGTCCAAAAGACAGCACACTTTCAGCGAGGCAGGTCGCCTTCCTTTGAGCACTCCGGTAAGATATCTGAGAGTAAGTCCTGTATCCACAATATCCTCGACAAGCAGCACGTGCTTGTTCTCGATACTCTCATCTAGGTCTTTTAGGATACGCACCTCTCCCGAACTCTCGGTCGCACTGCCGTAGCTCGACACGGCCATGAAATCGAACTCCATCTTTGCTTCGACCGATCGGCAAAGATCGGAAAGAAAAACGACAGCGCCCTTTAGGATACACACCGCAACGAAAGGCGTGTCCGAGTAATCACGGGAGATTTGCTCGCCCATCTGCCGTACGCGCGTTCTTATCTGTCGCTCGCTCAGCACAACTTTAGGCATCTCTCTTGTCATTTCAGTCTCCAGGCGCTTTTATTATGCCTTCATAGTATGGTTAAGGCGCTCATGCGTCAAGCCTGAGCGCCTTAAGTACGCACAGTACCCCGAGCGAGTGTACTATCTCTCCGGCGTCGATCATGCGTAACACTTCATCTACTGTCACAATACGAAGCGTTATGTCTTCTTCGGGGTCGGGGTTTGGCTCAGATACCTTGTGCGCTCCCTTTGCCAGGTAGAGATGGCACCAGTTGTTCTGAAGCGCCGGATTGACCGCCACTTTGCCCAAATAGACCATTTCTTCAGCCACGTAGCCTGTCTCTTCCAGCAGTTCTCTTTGCGCCGCGTCCAGCGGCTCTTCGGTGCCGTCTACAGTGCCGCCCGGGATCTCAAGTGTGGTATCGTCTATCCCTGCTCTTGGCTGCTCGACAAGCAACATATTGCCATCACGCGTTACGGCAGCGATGTTAACCCAATCCGCCACGTTAGCGACCACAAAAGTGTTGACCGCACCGCTCAGACTGTTCTTCACCGTACGCTCGCGCAAGGTTATGAGTGGGTATTCCCCAAGCAATCTCTCTCTTATGGTCGTCCAGTGCTTCACATCATCCACCTCAAAAAAAGAAGAGCCGGCGAAAAGACGCCCCAAGGTCACATCTCTTCGCCGGTACAACAGATTTCCCCTGCGCTGGGACAAGGCACTGCTACTCTCTCATCTATAAGCCAAGATGAACAGCCTCTCTCCCACATATATTCTGTCAGGATGGGGTATCTTGTTTAGCCCCACAATGAGTTCTATATCTGTGGCATACTTCATTGCCAGCGCGTACAGCGTATCGCCTGGCTGCACGGTGTGCACATATAGCTGAGGATTCCCTTTGTACTCAAGGTGTCTTGGGTTTAAGTCGATCATCTCGAATTCACTCGTGATGAAATAGTCCCACAGCAGGCGACTGATCTCAAGCAGCCTGCCCTCTACACGACCGGTATCAGGCAGACCGTAGTCCAGTTGCATGCGCTTTATCGCATCCTGCATCATGCTACCGAAAACGCCGTCAACCTCTCCTTCATAATACCCCATCGACTGGAGCATCCACTGAAGTTGCTCAACATCCTCACCAACAGTTCCCTTTTGAAGCGGCCTGTAACCGAAGTGTGCCGCATGCGCAACACTGCACACAGCGAGCGTCAGAGAAAGTGCAAGACACATTAAAAGGCGTCTCAGCATAAGACCCAACCCCCGTCTTCCAGTAACTGGTACGTCCTATTCTATAGAGCGTTCCGTGCAGACTGTGCTGAAAGCCGCGACTCTCGCTCGACGAACTTCGGCCTATAGGTTTGTCCAAGAACATCGCGCGTCCACTATTGGCGAAAAGGGGAAAATGTCTCATAAGAGGAAGATAGTTCACATACCTAAAGTAGGAGGCGGCACCTTGAAGGAAAGGCTTAAGGGTTTGCTTCGGGAATTGACAGCACAGAACGCTGTTTCAGGTTCGGAACAGTCTGTCGCGAGCTACATGAAGCGCGAACTCGAAAAGGTCTCGGATAGCGTCAGCGTCGACCACATGGGAAACGTGTTTGCAATCAAGAAAGCGGCTCAGGACGGCCCCGTTGTAATGATAGCCGCGCATTCTGACGAAATCGGCGCGATCGTAAAAAGCGTCGACACAAATGGGTACATCTGGTTCGAAAAGATAGGTGGAGCGATAGACGCTCTCTTGGTCGGACGCAAAGTGTGGGTTGGTCAACACCTCGGCGTAATAGGAGTAAAGGCGGGCCACCTACAGAGCCCTAAAGAACGAAGCGAGGTCAAAAAACATACGGAGATGTATGTAGATGTCGGTGCCACGAGCAGAGAACAAGTGCTCGCGATGGGCATATCCACAGGCACCCCGATTGCGTATAACAGTCCGCTAGAGTCCTTCACCAACAGCGACCGCATGTGCGGTAAGGCAATAGACGACAGGCTTGGCTGTGCGGTTCTGCTTGAGCTCATGCGCGATGCGAGTCCGCCTAAGGGCACACTGGTAGCAGCAGTCACGGTTCAAGAAGAAGTGGGGTTGCGAGGCGCCAAAGTAGCCGCATTCAGAGTGCGCCCAGACTTTGCCATAGCGCTCGACACCATGCCTTGCGGAGACACACCTGACGTTGATTTCTACAGAGAACTGCCGGTGGGAATCGGTCTTGGCCCGGCGTTTCAGTTCACGAGCGGCACGGCGACCGGCTTCCTAATCTCGCCGGCGATGAAAAGATTCTTGACAGATACCGCCAAGAGAGCAGGAGTGGGCTATCAGGTTACGACGTTCCCGGGTGGCAACACCGATGCCACGGCAATCCATCTGGTAAGAGAAGGCATACCCACAGGGGTCATAGCACTTCCAAGAAGATACTCACACTCCCCTGTGGAAGTGGCAGATATAAACGATGCTGTCGGCGCGCTTGAGATTCTGAAGACCGTGGTCAAGCGCATGGCAGAACCACTGGACTGGTCTTTTGTGTAGACAACTCGGGAGACCTACGGCCTCCTCATCGCAGCTCAGGTTGAAGCTCCTGGCTCACACCTTATAGAAGACGCTGCAGGGCAGCCGTCGGCACACGCTGGTGTGCCTTTGAGCACCCCTACAGATGAGTAAACCCTGCTCACGTTGGGGCTCTCACAGTGAGGACACTCGACTTTGTCGAGGTCCTGCCATGAGCACTTTGTCTCAAAAGGCCTGTTACAGACGTTGCACTTGAAGTCATAGTAGGGCATATCTAAACCTCCCGGGCTGTGACTCTTTCTTTACACATGAGTTTAACCTTTAGTACGGACGCAGTCAACGAGACCGACTGTCGTAGAGGAGTGTTTGCTTGATGGAACGGAATAAATGCCAGTACGGAAGACGCGGGATGGTGGCAACAGCTCACCCGCTCGCGACTTATACAGGATTGAAGGTGCTTGAAGCGGGTGGAAACGCCATAGACGCAGCAATAGCGATTGCAGGCACCACCTGCGTCGTGATGCCCGCAATGTGCGGTCTGGGTGGTGACGTATTTGCGCTCGTGTACACGGCAAAGGACGAGAGCGTGCATGCTGTCTGCTCAAGCGGAGTAGTGCCCAATGGGCAGAGTGCGGAACACATGAGGCAATTGGGCTACAAAACGATGCCTTTGTCCGGCATCTTGTCTGTATCTGTGCCCGGCGCTGTTGACGCATACTACATGATGCTCGAGAGATTCGGAACGATGCAGATAAGGCAACTGTGGGAGGATGCGCTTAGATATGCGCGGGGAGGCTTTTGCGTAACTCCGGTTCTTGAGGCGAACATACGAGATGCCGCTCAGCGCATGAGCGAGTTTGACGAGTTATCCGGTCTGTTGATGCCGCAAGGAAAGCCGCTAAAGGCTGGCGAGACGCTTTGCCAGACAGACCTCGCAGATAGCATTGAGAGCATCATGCGCGACGGCCCGGACGTGTTTTACAGGGGCGAAATCGCAGACAAGATCATCCAGTACTCACGTCAGCACGGGGGATTCTTTGACGGCTCAGAGCTGGCTGAACACCAAGCAGAGCTCTGCGATCCAATCTCCACGACATACCGAGACAAGTACCAGATCTACCAGACACCACCCCCGTCTCAGGGTCACATAATGCTCGAAGAGATGAACATAATTGAAGGGTTTAACCTTAAGTCAATGTCCCCGGACTCTGCCGAGCTGGTACACCTGCTTGTAGAAGCAAAGAGGCTTGCATTTAGCGATCGCAACAGGTACATGGGCGACCCACAGTTCGTCGACGCACCGCTGGATGCGCTGATCTCGAAAAGTTATGCCACGAAGAGAAGACTGCACATCGACGCGAACACGACGATGGCCGAAATACCTGAAGACCTGCCGCAGCACGACTGCGATACCACCTCGTTTGCAGTTGTGGACAGGTGGGGTAACGCGGTTAGTTTCATCCACAGCCTGTCTATGGCTTTCGGCAGCTGCGTCGTGGTGCCTGAAACAGGCATCATCCTCAACAACCGTGCTGGACGCGGATTCACTCTGGCAGACGGCCACCCCAACTGCATAGCAGCCGGAAAGAAGACGATGCACACGCTTAATGCGTTTATGGTGCTGCGAGACGGTGCACCCTACCTTGTGGCAAACACACCCGGTGGTGACGGACAGCCCCAGCACAACATGCAAATGGCTGTTAGCGTTCTGGACTTCGGCATGAACCCGCAGCAGGCTGCTGACGCACCAAGATGGACGCACACTCCGGGCACAGACCCGGCAACGCTGGATTCTGCCGCCACCCTTTCGATAGAATCACGGTTCTCTCGGTCTACGCTGGAAGGGCTTAGGCAGAAGGGACACAACCTGAACGTGATTGGCCCATGGGCTGCAGGCGGCACCTACCAGATCATTATGTTCGATGTGGCAAAGAGCATCTACCTTGGAGGAACAGATCCCAGAGGCGAAGGGCTGGCATTCGGCCTCTGAGACTCTTCCCAGGCTTTTGGCCGCTTATTGGGGCTTTTTTGCTTTGCACGTGAATCAGTCACTCCGTAATGAGCCAATTTAGTGATGAATGAATCCAGACGTAAAGGAGTGGCTTATGCTTTGCACACACATCACGAACCTCCGCAACCCAAGCACATAGACGTCGCAATGACAAATATGGGCAATTTCAGAGGTCAGTTCAACTTGGATAAATCGGGCTTTGATGCAAATATGCCCGGTCACCAAACCGAACACGAAATGGTAACACGTCAGGCGCCAAGGACTGTGAGATCTGCTTCGGGAATAAGTTTGCCCGTGGAAGTACGACACGAAATGGCTCTCATGCTTGACGACCATCTGTGTGCGTTGAACGTTGCTCTTCACCAGTACACAAAGCACCACTGGCTCACAGAAGGTGCAGAATCCTTCCTGAGCCTCCACCATCTACTTGAAGAACACATCGAAAAAACCATGGAGCATATCGACAGCGTAGGCGAACGAGTCGCAAGGCTCGGGGGAGTACCCACGGCGCACCCGGTTACCCAGCACGAGTTATCCTACGTGAAACACGAAACTGAAGGCCGATACACAATGCGCGACTTCCTTCGCAACGACCTAGAACATGAGTTAAAGATTCAGCAGATGATGAGAAGACAGATTGCACGTGCACACGAGTTGAAAGACTTCGGCACTGTCGAAGTGCTCGAAGAGATTCTAAAGGATCGCGAGGACTTGGGCTACCATCTGTACAGCCTGCTCGAAGACGACACACTGGTAAGAGGCATGCGCCACCTGCTCGATGCAAGAGACGACATAGTGCAGAACCAACCAAATAACAGAAGGCTACAGTAGTATCACAACATCAAGAACAGGCCGCGACCAATAGCGGCCTGTTATGCATTGCTTTCGACATGTATGAGTTTGGTCTAAAGCGTCATCGCTCTAGCGATGAGCACCACGTCGAAAATGTCTATGACGCCATCAGAATTCAGGTCGTGTTCTGGGATAAACGCGTGATCAGTTGCGCTGAGCCTGTAACTGCCCGCAACAAGCGCTAGGTCGGCTAGGTTCACATAACCGTCACGGTTTAGATCTCCAAACAGCGCTTCCGAGGTCGTGAACACGGCGACGAGGTTGCGATGTGAAGCGGCAGTGAACACGTACACTGCATCAGTACTCACCTCTAGCCCATCTTCCGTCCACCTGGCAAATGCGTACGGAGGCGAGCTGTTTGCCTCGAGAGTCACCTGCTCGCCATGAGCATACGTGCCAGAACCCGTCACCCAACCTGCGGTAGGCAGATTCGCACTAACAGATATGTTCCACATCATCGGTGCGAAATTCGCAGTGAGCACGCGCTCGCTTTCGACGGTAAAAGTGTACGCCGCTGACGAACTCACCACCTGCTGTGCTTCCGTCCAGTTAGTAAACTCAAAACCCGGACTCGGAGTGGCAACAAGCGTAATACTTTCACCAAGAGCGTAGTTGCCTGAGCCCTCTACCAACCCTGCTCCCTGCGGTGCGGCGATCGCGTAGACGTTGAATCTGGTCTCAAACGGCGTGCGGTTACGCACCGTCATCGTGCCTGAGATGCTGCCCGCAGAAGGCGCCATTTCGAAAGATGAAAAATACGTCGTGTCACCTCGTACAGCAAGGCGCGAGTTGATCAGCCTCACGTATCCGTCCATCGAGACGTGTATCTGATAGACGGTACCCCAGTCCAAGTCTTGTACTTCGAATTCACCGTTTTGGTCTGTCACTGCCTCAGCCACAGGTAGTGAGCCTGATAGCCTTACATTGTACACGTAGACATGTGCTCCTTGTAGTGGAGCACCCGTCAGGATATCCACCACATGGCCTGCAACTCTGCCCAGAGCGGGTTGCTGTGCGACTGTGGCAGCCGCCATCACTGGGTAGATGGTGGTTGTCTTGCCGGGGAAGATGTGCACTCCGCTTACTCTAGCGTCTTGGTCCCAGTTTCCTCCCATGCTCACTTCAACAAAGTACGGGATGCCCGCCTCATTTGCTGGCAGCGTGATCACGCACACACCGTGCTCATCAACCAGCCCGCCATCAAGCATCCACGCAGTTCCGGGTATCTTTACGTAGACGGCTGCGCCCCGCGGCGCACTCTCAACTCTCAGTGTGCCTTCGCTCGGCCACACCTCAGCGTCAACCGTTGTAATCCTTCCACCCGCGACCATTATTCCGTCGAGTTCGCGGGAAGAATAGCCATCGGCGCTAATCTGGATCTTGTACGGCCTGGTCGCCTGGTTCGCTCTTACTCCGCTGAGTACCAGTCTTCCGTCGATCGATGTAACACCGCTCTTGTACACGTAGTATAGCCCATGTTCGATGAGAGATACCTCGCAGCTAAGTGGGAGTCCAGTAGCCCCGTCTCGCGCGTTGACCACCAGTGTGCCTAGAGACGGCCACAGATCCACTTCGAGGTCTGTTTCATCACCGCCTGCAACCACGATGCCCGTCATCCGGAACGCTACGTAACCTGTTAGGCTTACCTCAAGTCTGTAAGGCAGAGCACCACGATTTGCTTCTACGTTGGAGAATACAAGGTTTCCGTCGGTATCAGAGTTGCCGTCTTTGTGATGATAGTACAGCCCATATGGTATAAGAGCTGCGTAAGCACTAAGTGGTTCTGCGGTCAGCGCATCTCTCACTTTGATATTGATCTTACCTTTGGTAGGCCACGCCTTAAGGTGGACAAACGTCGTGCCTCCGGCCGCTATCACGAGTCCTTCTGTCTGCAGATACACGTAGCCAGGCACAGACGCATTGAGCCTGTAGGGCTTTGCCGCATGGTTAGCGTCAACTTCTGTGAACAAGATCTCTCCTGAGGCAGACGTTGTACCTGACTTATGCGAGTAATATGTACCGTACTTGACAAGCTCAATGCTCGCCTCAAGAGGCAGCCCAGTCACGCCGTCGGTGACCATAACGCTCAACGAGCCCCTGTAGGGCCATATCGCAATCTCCAGATGAGTCGTGTCGCCTTGGTGTATGGCAACACCGGTGATTTCGAGCGACGTGTAACCGGGAGCGCTTACATGCAGCACATACGGGCTCTCAGCAGCGTTGGCATCAACATCGCTGAATACGATCTCGCCTGCCGTTGTGGTACCCTGCTTGTGGTAATAGTACGTAGCGTACTTGACGAGATTCACATCTGCGCTCACTGAAAGAGGCAGGCCGCTTGTTCCGTCCAACACGCAAAGCGAAAGCGTGCCCTGACCGCTCGCACTCGACGGCGGCAACGGTTCAAGGTTAACATTCGCATAGCTCGTGATTCCCGCGGCCACTCTGGCGCCACCCAATATGGTCATGCCGCTGTAACCCGCTGCCTGAACGCCTAGTTTGGCTTTGGGCGAAGCCGGGATCGAGTCAAACAAATAGGTGCCATCAGCGCCACTGGTTGCCACAAACGGCGTTTGCTCCATGCCGTCAAGCGTAAGCGTAACAGTGGCGCCAGAAACCGGAATACCTCGTGAGGTCACAACTCCCGTGAGGTTTCCGTACGCTGGCTCCAGCCATAGGGGAAGATCTGTAGTAAGCCCAGGTCTCACCGCAAACGACTTCAGCATCATGCCGACGTATCCAGCTGCCTCAACCGTGATTTTTAGAGAGATCTCAACCGGAACTGCGCTGAGCAGATAAGAACCATCGGGAAGTGTGGTGGCAGAATCAAGCAGCATGTCGTCTAAGTAGACTGACACCACCGCCCCCGAGACACCAAACCCACTCACTTGGTCGAACACAACCCCTTGAACACTGCCTTCGGCGTAATCCGTAACCAAATTCACAATAGAATCGAAACCGCCGGCCACTGGAACACCGTCTGCACTCATCTGAAGCACATCCTGCCGACTCACCCGTACAGAAGGGCCAAACGTGTAAGAGCCCGGCTCTACGTCTAAGGGCACGACTTGGTACCAGCCTGAGGCGTCGGTCGTAGTCTCGCCCTTCAGTTCGGAGTTCACCACAACCCGCACGTCAGCACCCGCCAATCTGTCCGCCGGAGACGCTACAGCAATGCCTGCGTCCACGGAACCCAGCAAAACACACAGAGCCAATATGAGCACCGATAAACCACTGCGAGCATGAGTTCTCATGTGGCAAGCCTCCACTAGATAGCATTCGGAATGCAAAGAAGTCAGCGACCGAAAGAATGGGAAAGAAGAAGATCAACAAGCGACAAGCGAAAGCCATCTGAGCAACAATCTCCTGTTGCTCAAATTGTACTCCTGCAATCGAGACATCGCCTATTACCCCAAGGGGTTATCTGCAGAGCTGCTGCGATGCAAACCGGATGCTGGGGGCGATTGCATGTTCCCTCGGCTAGTCCAACTGCCCCACAGTGCTCCAGACGAGCTGTGCCAAGACTACGCCCCAAGGTATTTCAGCCACCTGCATGCCTTCATGCCCGCAAGAACGACACAAGTCCGACGGGTATTTGGACATACGTTCGGACAAGCGCAGTTGACGACCAAGAGTTGTGAATCTCGGTCACATTGCGATCGATTCGTATTGCCAGCAAGGAATCATACACATGAACAATCCATTATTCATGTTGGCCTTGCTGGTAGTGTTCGCTTTGGTCGCTCGAAACGTGCGCTTCCCAACGCCCCGCCGACGCACCCATGAACACCCATCCGCTTGTTGGCGTATGCGGTAAAGACGCATATGCTTTTCACAGCAGAGCGCTCGTTTTCCGAGACGTCATCTGAGCGTATTAAGAAGTCGTATCACGTGTTCTTGTAGGTGCGTCCGCCAAGTCCTGCGGTGCTTGTCCCAAGACACTCCTAACCACCAGACTCACCAAGACCGAATGCAGGCACAAAGCGTATAGATTTCGTGCCACGCGACAACACGCATGTCTTCCCGGTACTCGCCGCCGAACGTGATGACACGTCTCACCAGAACGAAACAAGGCGTGACCGTGACGCATTCCTGGATGAGGGGCAGCCGGAATTCCGCAAGTGCATGTGAGTACGGCTTCAGGATACAGCGTGCAAGGAATTGGAGAGCTCGTGCTCAGTTCGTCCAAGAAACCTGCTGCAGCTCACAATAACCAAGAGTGAAAAACATCTCAAGGGCAACACCTGAATACACCGTACATCTCAGACACCGTAACAAGGTTGAAGCCTCTTGCACGAATGGCGTCTATTAAGTAGGGGAGTGCTTCAACTGTGCCGGATAGATCTTGTTTTGGGCCTCCGGATGCAGAATGCATGAGGATTATGGAGCCAGGCTTTAGGTCTTTCAGAGCTCTTGTGAGTATCTGCTCTTTGGATAACCCTCTCCAATCAAGCGTATCTATGTCCCAAAGAATCACGCGATGACCCAGGCCCGCCGCTTGTTCGAGCACCAAGGCACTTACTTCGCCGTAAGGCGGCCTGAACGTAATCGGCCTTCTGCCGGTGACGTTTTGGATTATGTCGTCGGTGATGCCTATCTGGTAACGGATATCTTCAGCGCTGAGCGCAGCCATGCGCGGGTGGTCAAACGAATGATTACCTATCTCGTGCCCTTCACGCAGCACTTGCCGCACCACTTCGGGGTACGCTTCTGTTCTTGCGCCGGTGAAGTAGAAAGTTGCATTGGCACGCTTTTTCCTTAGCACATCGAGGATGCGTGGAGTGTAGTCAAGGTCAGGACCGTCGTCAAAGGTCAGCGCCACGTCTTCTTGTCGCCTATCTCCATAACGCACAACAGTCTTGGGGAACTGCTCTTGTGCTCTCTGCCTCGCTTCTTCCGAAGACCTTGTATGCTCGCCACCCGCCAGCGGTGGAGTCGGAGGTGGTCGAAACGGCATGGCACGCCCCATAAGCCAAGAGTTTCTGAGCCATGTTACGCCAAAAGGCGCCAGTATCAAGAGCAAGCCTGCGAGGGCCGCAAGCAAGATTCGTCTCATCTTGCACCTCCTTGAAACCTAGTCTGCTCAGATTAGCGGATTTTACGTTCAGCGCACAAGCCTTGACCCAGATGGCGCGGAGCATTATGTTGGTAGTGACCAGACCAAGGAGCTGATGTGCGTGAGCAGCAAAGATGAGTTCATCCGCCAAGCCGAAGAGTGCGTATCCCAGATGTACGACCAGATAGAAGACCTGCCTAAACTCGAACTGGCATCGCTGGACGCGGCAGATACCGCGCTCATAGTGATAGACCTCGTAAACGGATTCACGCTCGAAGGTGCTCTGTCGAGCCCGAGAGTCAAGGCGCTCATAGCACCCATCGCAGATCTCGCCACAAAGTGCAGATCTCGCGGGATACCTATAGTTGTGTTTGCAGACTCGCACCCTGAAATCTCACCAGAATTCACAAGTTTCCCGGTGCACTGTCTTGAGAACAGCAGCGAAAGCGAAGTAGTTGATGAACTTAAGGCCGTAGCAGGGTACCACCTCATACCGAAGAACTCTACAAACGGGTTCTTGGAGCCTGCGTTTTGCTCGTGGCTTTTATCACATCCCAACGTAAGACAGTTTGTGATTGTGGGAGACTGCACCGACATCTGCATTCTGCAGTTTGCAATGAGCATCAAAGCGTATTTCAACATGAAGAACCAGATCTCGAGAATCGGTGTTATCGCGTCGCACGTCGATACATTCGATGCACCCGGGCATGCCGCAGACGTGTGGAACGTGCTCGCACTTAACACCATGATGTTAAACGGTGTCGAAGTGTTCTCGGGAATAGAAGAATCCGAGGAGGCCCATGCGTGAGCGTCTTTGATCACAAGCGCCTGGATAAGCGAGTATTCCAGATAGACGTGGACAGAATGCGAAGAGGCTGGTATTCTGACGCGTACTTTTCAAACACTGTGAAGATCCTACAGACACTTGCCGAAGAGGGCTACCGCTTTCAGGGCAAATCCAGGCTGGATAACCTTGTAGACACTTCAAAAGTGGAGAACGGAGACATTCAGGTTGAGATGCAGTTCTTTACTCGTCGAAAGCCGTTTTCGCTCGTGGCAGGAGTCGATGAAGCGCTCGCAATACTTGAAGAGTGCACAGGTTACTTTGATGAGAACGACAAATTCGTAAGCACCTACCCAAACACCGAGGTCGAGGCAGTCGAAGACGGCACCTTCGCGCACTCAGACGGCGACCCACTACAGGTGGAGCCGGTGCTAAAAGTGAGGGGCCGTTACAGGGAGTTCGCCAAACTCGAGACTCCCATACTTGGAGTGCTAACAGAAGCCACGCGTATCGCGACAAACGTGTACAATGTACTCGTTGCCGCGAGGGGCAAGGATTTGCTGTTCTTCCCTGCGCGCTTCGCCCACTACAAGTTGCAGGCGCTTCACGGCTACGCGTACTCGCTTGCAGTAAGAGCATATAACAGCAAGTTCGGCGGCAACTCGCACATATTCGTCTCAACAGATGATCAGGGCGGCTGGTGGGGTGGCAAAGGCGGCGGCACCATAGCACACGCATCCATAGCATGCTTTTTGGGTGACACCGCTGAGACGATGATCCAGTTCTCCCGCATAATGCCTGTCGAAATCCCGCGTATAGCTCTCGTTGACTTCTATAACGACTGTGTTGGAGACAGCCTCAATGTGATGAACAGTATGTTCAGCAAGTATCTCTCGCTTCTTCAGTCGGGAAACCATCAAGAAGCAAAGAAGTACAAGCTGTACGCCGTGAGGCCGGACACATCCGGGAACATGAGAGATGTGTCTGTGGCGCCTCTCGGAGACCAAGACCTTGATTGCGGTGTTAACCCGCGGCTTTGCTGGGCGCTGCGTGAAGCGATAGATAACGCGTACAAAGCATGGAATCTGCCAGACGAAAAAACGCAGCAACTCGCGCGCACCTGGTGCCAAGAGGTCAAAATAGTCGCCACAGGCGGGTTTAACGTCACCAGAATCAGGCGGTTCGAAGAACTGAACGTGCCAGTCGACATATACGGAGTGGGCTCATCGCTGCTCGAGAACTCCAAAGCAAGCGACACCAGTAACGACTACACGGCGGATATCGTGGCGGTGAAAATTGGGAGCGCCTGGTACCCCATGGCCAAAGTGGGTAGGCAGGCGTGCTACAATCCAAACCTCATAAGAATACAGTAACGCAAGACAGGAGGCGGCACACACAGCCGCCTCCTAGCCTTTCCGCCCTACTTATCTAGTCTGTCAACAACCATTACGAGTTGCTTCAAGCCGGTCGCAAACGGCTCTTCGTCAAGCCATTCATCCGGTCTGTGTCCGTTGCCGCCGGTGGTCACACCGAACGTAACCGCAGGAATTCCCATTGAAAGCGGGACATTCGCATCGGTGCTACCGGCGCCCTTCTTGGTTGTTAGCCCGAGTTCTTTCTGCACATCTTCCACCAGTCTTACAAGTTCATGATCTCCAGGTATTCCGCCCGCCGGTCTATCACCTACGACCAATACCTCGGCTTTCACTTCAT
Organism: uncultured Pseudomonadota bacterium; assembly: GCA_964417635.1. Lineage (GTDB taxonomy): Bacteria > Bacillota > Sulfobacillia > JAUYEF01 > JAUYEF01 > CAYQIY01. The sequence goes on from CAYQIY010000007.1 coordinate 79,046, forward strand.
CGGCAGCCTCGACATCTGAGATTATTGCGCGGACCTGTGTTTCGACCTTTGAAAGCTCGCCTGGGTCGACAGAGCGCATATCAACGAGCATCCATGCGTCTTGCGCTATGGAGTTCACGGAATGACCCCCGGATATCACGCCGACGTTATACGTAGTGCGCGGCTCCGGGGGAACCTGTATGTCTGCTATTCGGGCTATCATACGTGCCATTGAATGCACTGCGCTCGACGCACCGAACGCGCCGTAAGAGTGTCCACCTGCCGCCGTCACATTCACCCTGAGACGCCTTGAGCCCACGCCCCAGTGACTGATGCGACCGAGTTCTCCGTCAATGCCTATCACGCACGATACGCCTTCGCCATAGGTCTTCATTGCCTGCTTTATGCCTTTTAGGTCACCAAGCCCCTCTTCACCTGATGTGCCTACAAATATGAGGTCTGTTTTCGGAGTATAGCCCGCATCCTTAAGTACCTTTATAAGACCGAGCATCCCCGCGGCTCCGGCTGAGTTATCCCTTATACCGGGAGCCCACACCTTGCCTGGTTCTCTCTTGACTTCTATCTTCTGTGACATCGGAAACACCGTGTCTATGTGAGCCGCAAACAGTATCTTCTTTCCACCCACAGTGCCGCGCATAATGCCTACGGCGTTATATGCTTCGTCAACGTGCGTGTGCTCAAGCCCGAACTCTTTCATACGCGACGCAATGTACGTTGCGCGCTGCTCTTCTTCGTGGCTGGGCGCAGGAATTTCGCATATCCGAATCGTCTCTTCGGTCAGCCAGTCACCCATTTGGCCAGCCAGGTCAATTGCTCTGTCAATGCTCACAGCCTTGCCCTCCTCAGCTTTGGTGTGTCGTGAAGCACTTCTACGCAATAAACACCTCCACCTCTGCAATCCGCCCAAAGAAGGGTATGAAGCGCCTGTAGCGAAGCATTATCGCTGTCCTCAGAGTTTTCTAACCTCCGGAGGAACTTAGACTGACCATGCTGAAGTACATCGAAAGCACAGACGGCATCAGCTGTAGGCACCTTGACCAAGGTTTCTTTGAAAACTGGAAGAATCCGGTCTCGCCTGAGATGCATCTTGAGATCTTGCGCGGCTCAAGCCATGTGGTACTTGCCGTTGATGAAGCCACAGATAAGGTGGTTGGGTTTGTCACGGCTGTTAGCGACGGTGTGCTGTCTGCGTACATTCCGCTGCTCGAAGTGCTTCCCACGTACCGCGGCCGAAGAATTGGCAGCGAGCTTGTGAGGCGCATGCTCGAGAGGTTGAAACACCTCAACATGGTCGATCTCACGTGTGACGAACACCTCACACGCTTTTACGAGCGGTTCGGCATGCAGCGGAGTTCTGCGATGGTCATAAGACGCTATTTGGTAGATCAGAACTAGTCCATATTGCCTGGTACAAACAGCCATGGCCTGAAAGGTGTGGAAACGTTGACAGTAGATGAGTTTCGGTCGTACCGCGACCAAGTCATCCGCTCCGCGAAAGAACGTGACGCCAGACCACGAGTGTTTGTGGGCATGGGCACATGCGGAATCGCGGCAGGCGCGAGAGAAGTGTGGCAAGAACTCGCAACACAGGTCAAGACGCATGGTATTGACGCTGACCTTGTGCGCACAGGCTGTATCGGCATGTGTGAAAAAGAGGCGCTACTCGACATAGAACTGCCCGGCATAGCACGAATAACCTACGGCGAAGTAACGGCAGAACGAACAAGAAAGATTGTTGAGCAGCACCTTATCGGGGGAAAGCCTGTTGAAGAGTGGGTGGTAGGAACCGTTGGCTCGAAAGACCGCCCATACAAAGACCTCGGTTTTTTCGCCAAGCAGAACCGTGTGGCGCTGTCCAACTGCGGGTTCATAGACCCAGAGAAGGTAGAAGATTATATCGTTCACGGCGGATACAGCGCACTTCTACACGCGCTAGGCTCTATGAGTGAAGACGAAGTCATCGAAGAAGTCAGCAAGTCAGGGCTCAGGGGCCGCGGCGGGGCGGGTTTTCCGACCGGACTCAAGTGGAAGTTCACGCGCCGGGCACAGGCCGACCAGAAGTACATCATCTGCAACGGCGACGAAGGCGACCCAGGCGCGTTCATGGACAGAAGCATCCTCGAAGGCGACCCTCACTCTGTACTTGAAGGCATGATGATAGCCGCCTACGCAATAGGCGCCACCGAAGGCTATCTCTATGTCAGGGCAGAATACCCACTCGCCATATCGCGGCTCAAGATAGCGATACAGCAGGCAACAAAACTCGGGCTTCTCGGCGACTCGGTGCTCAGAACGGGACGACCTCTTCATCTGAAGATAAAAGAAGGCGCCGGCGCTTTCGTATGCGGAGAGGAAACAGCGCTTTTTGCGTCCATAGAAGGCGAGCGCGGAATGCCTCGTTCAAGACCACCATTCCCAGCCGAAAAGGGACTGTGGGGCAAACCCACTAACAATAATAACGTTGAAACATACGCCAACATACCTGCGATTATCCGGCGGGGTAGCGATTGGTTTGCCTCGATGGGCACCGAAAAGAGCAAAGGCTCGAAAGTATTCGCTCTCACCGGCAAGATTAAGAATACAGGACTTGCCGAAGTACCCATAGGCATCACGTTGAGAGAAATCATCTACGACATCGGCGGAGGCATTAAAGATGACCTCGCCTACAAGGCTGTACAGATAGGAGGGCCTTCGGGTGGCTGCCTGCCCGAAGAACTGCTTGACACGCCCGTGGATTACGATTCACTGATTGCAGCTGGCGCGATGATGGGTTCAGGCGGACTTGTGGTGCTCGACGAACGCACGTGCATGGTTGACCTCGCAAGGTTCTTCTTGAACTTCACACAGAACGAGAGTTGCGGCAAGTGCACCCCGTGCCGCGAGGGCACTATGCGCATGCTCGAAATTCTAACCCGAATCACCGAGGGAAAGGGCGAACCAGAAGACATCCCGCGACTTGAGATACTCGCAGAAGCCATAAAGGATAGTTCGCTATGCGGGCTTGGTCAAACCGCGCCTAACCCGGTGCTGTCCACGCTGCGCTATTTCCGCCATGAGTACGAAGAGCACATCCAGAATAAGCGCTGTCCTTCAGGCGTGTGCAAAGCGCTCTTAGCATATAGGATCGATCCGGAGCCATGCGTCGGCTGCGGGCTCTGCAAGAGAGTATGTCCAACAGACGCGATCAGCGGCGAACCACGCAAGACTCACGTTATAGACGAGGCGCTCTGCATAAAGTGCGGCTCCTGCTTCGACGTGTGCCGCTTTAACGCCATCTTGAGGTAGAAGGGGGAGCCAAAGTGGCAAGAGTAAACCTTACCATAGACGGCCGCAAAACTTGTGTGCCAACAGGAACCACGATCTTCGAAGCAGCACAGACACTGGGGATAGATATTCCTCACCTGTGCCACCATCCGAAACTGGTGCCCACCGGCGCCTGTAGGATGTGTGTCGTCGAGGTCGAGGGCGCTCGCTCGCTGCTTTCGTCGTGCACCACACCATGTGCAGACAATATGGTGGTGCTCACCGAATCGGAGAGGGTTATCAAGTCGAGGAAGATGGTCTTAGACCTTCTGCTCGCGAATCACCCTCTGGACTGCCTCACTTGCGAGCGTACGGGCAACTGCAAGTTGCAGGACTACGCTTACAAGTACTCCGTAGATAAATCCCAGTTCGTCGGAGAAAAGAAGGTATACCCCGTAGACAGTTCAAACCCGTTTTTCGAAAGGGATTACACTAAGTGCATCATGTGCGGCCAGTGCGTCAGAGTGTGCGACGAGGTAATACACGCTAGCGCGCTCGACTATGCAGGCCGTGGTTTCTTCACCAAAATAGCAGCAGCGTTTGACGACCCGCTTCAGCAGACGCCCTGTGTGTTCTGCGGCAACTGCATAACCGCTTGCCCTGTCGGAGCGCTCATCCCAATCGTAGAAAAACGAAAGGGCCGCTCATACGAATACGATAAGGTGAAGACGGTTTGCCCGTATTGTGGAGTGGGATGCAACCTGTTCCTTCACGTGCGAGATGACAAAGTCATAGGCGTCTCGCCTGCCGAAGGCCCGGCCAACGAAGGCATGCTATGCGTAAAAGGCAGATTTGGCTTCGATTTTCTCCACCACCCTGATCGGCTCACGACACCACTCATTCGCTCCGGAGACGGCTTCCGCGAGGCTAGTTGGGACGAAGCTCTTGACCTTGTGGCAAAGAAGTTCACCGAAATACGCAAAACTCACGGGCCGGATGCCTTCGCAGGGCTTGCCTCGGCGCGATGCACAAACGAAGACAACTACGTCTTCCAGCGTTTCATGCGTCAGGTGTTGGGCACAAACAGTGTCGACCACTGCGCCAGGCTTTGCCATGCGCCTTCTCTTACAGGTCTCAGCGAGGCGTTCGGGAGCGGCGCCATGACCAACTCGGTCGAAGAGATAGGCCGGGCAGACGTGGTATTCGCCATCGGCTCTAACACTCCTGAAGCACATCCGGTTATTGGCTACAAGGTTAATGAAGCTGTTAACCGAGGCGCTACGCTCATTGTGGCAGACCCAAGAGCCACTCCGTTTGCAGAGAAGGCGCACATACACCTGCAGCAGATTCCTGGTACCGACGTGGCTCTGCTGTGCGGCATGATACACGTCATACTTGAAGAAGGGCTTGAGAACAAGAGATTCATCGAAGAGCGCACCGAGGGCTTTGCCGAAATGGCACAGAGCGTCAAAGAGTACACGCCACAAAGGGCGTCGGAAATCACGGGAGTACCTGCCCACCTCATCGTAGACGCGGCACGTGCTTACGCTTCGGCAGGTGCGGCAAGCATTCTGTACGCCATGGGCATAACGCAACACACAACAGGCCATGACAACGTGTTGAGCATAGCGAACCTGGCGCTTGTCACAGGCCACATCGGTAGAGAAAGCACAGGCGTTAACCCGCTGAGAGGGCAGAACAACGTACAAGGCGCGTGCGACATGGGCGCACTACCGGCTTTTTATCCAGGTTACCAGCGGGTAGACAACCCTGATGTGCGCGACAAGTTCTCGGCAGCTTGGGGAACACCGCAGAACACCAAGCCTGGGCTGACGGTTGCTGAGATGATGGATCACGCCATTTCCGGCAAAACAAGAGCGATGTACATCATGGGCGAAAACCCGATGCTGTCAGACCCCGACATAACTCACGTCGAAGAAGCGCTCTCGGCACTCGAGTTTCTCGTGGTGCAGGACATCTTTCTGACAGAGACTGCACGGCTGGCAGACGTCGTACTGCCTGCAGCAGCATTCGCCGAGAAAGATGGCACGTTCACAAACACGGAGCGCCGTGCACAACGCATCCAAAAAGCGGTAAGCGCTCCTGGAGAGGCGAAACCAGATTGGCAAATAACGTCCGAAATCGCTCAAAAGATGGGTTTCGGAATGAAGTATGACAGCGCGTCTGAGATAACCGACGAGATCGCAGCGCTAACCCCGATCTACGCAGGCATTACGACGTCTAGGCTTGAACGCGAGGGGCTTCAATGGCCTTGCCCCACTAGAGAACATCCTGGCACCAAGTATCTTCACGCTGAGCGCTTTTCGAGGGGGCTTGGCAAGTTCAGCAACGTCGAGTGGAAAGCGCCCGCCGAAATGCCGGATGCTGAGTATCCTTATATGCTTACAACGGGACGTGTGCTCTACCACTACCATACGGGCTCGATGACCAGGCGTTCGCGTGGGCTTCACTCTATCTGTCCCGAAGGCTTCGTGGAGATTCACCCTGAGACCGCAGCACAGTTGGGCGTCGAAGATGGAGACATGGTTTTGGTCAGGTCTCGCCGGGGTAGAGTGAACGTCAAGGCACTGGTAACCGAACGCGCTGCTCCAAAAGTGGTGTTCATGCCTTTTCACTTTGCAGAATCGGCGGCGAACGTGCTGACGAACCCCGCGCTTGACCCTGTGGCCAAGATTCCCGAACTAAAAGTGTGCGCCGTGGATATCCGGCGGCTTGAGTCGGCAGTTCGGCAGGAGGTAGACTGATGGCAGAAGACAAACTCGCTGAGATACTGCAAGAAAACGGAGGGTTTAAGGGCGGCCTTATATCCGTTCTGCAGAACACGCAAGAACAGTACGGCTATCTTTCACGTGAGAACATGCTTCGCATCTCAAAGAGCCTCAAGATACCTTTTGCCAGAGTGTACGGCGTTGCAACGTTCTACACGCAGTTTCATCTGGCACCGCGCGGAAGGCACATAATAAGAGTGTGCCTTGGCACTGCATGCCATGTTCGAGGTGGGGAGACGTTGCTTGAGACCATCTCGTCAAAACTCGGCATCAAGGCCGGAGAGACTACTTCCGACCTCAAGTTCACCATAGAGCGAGTTGCATGCATAGGAGCATGTGGGCTATCTCCTGTTATCATGATCGACGATGACACCTACGGCAGGTTAACGCCTGCAAAACTGGACGGCATTATTGCGTCTTACGAGTAACTGAGAAGAGGTGCGCTTTGCCGCAAGCCTGGATAGAACGAAGACTCACCCGGCTCAAACACGGCGTGAGCGATCTCTGCTACGACAGCGTAGCCGTCGAGCAGCGTGTGTGCATTATCATTAACAACGAGTTGTACGCTTGCTTGATGTGTACTCCGACACACCTTGGCGAGCTCGCGCTTGGATTCTTGTGGTCTTCTGGACTTCTAGAAGCATCTGGCGAACTGCCGAATGCGGAAATACACGAGACGCTGGGTGAGATCAGGTTCAATCTTGGGCACGTACACAGTCCTCACTCAAGACAACACACACTGTTCTCGGGTTGTGGCAGAGCGCTTATGCGCGACGCGCAGCCCGAGTTGTGCGCTGAACCTGATGAAACCACATTTTTCTGGGAACATGTTACGGAGGCAAGCAGCCATCTTGCAGGCGGTGGCTCGTTGTTTGAACGTACAGGTGGTACACACGCTGTCGGCTTCTACCGCGAAGGCAGTTTCTTGGCCATCCGCGAAGACATCGGCAGGCATAATGCTCTGGATAAAATCGGGGGGTTTCTGCTTCAAAATGGTATACCCGGCAGATCCGGTATGCTGGTCTCGACCGGAAGGACCTCTTTGGATTCGGTGATGAAAGCCGTCAGATTTGGCGTGAGGCTGGTCGTGTCGCGTGGCGCTCCCACAAGCGCAGCAATCAGCCTGGCAAGCCAGTGCAATCTCACACTTGTGGGGTTTGCGAGAGCGTCCCGTATGAACATCTACACCGCGCCCGAGAGGATAGTAACCCGGGACTCACTTTGAGATTGGCTCCTCGATCTCTTCGTCCAAGAAGAACATATCACGGGTCAGCGGATAGCGAGTGTCTATCTCTGCAACAACGCGTTCCATCCTGTGACCGTCCACAAGTATCTGCACCGCTTCTACGTCCGGAATCTCCGTGAGAGTCAACACCAAAGACTTCAGTATTACTGCATCCTGATCGCGCGAGCGCATCACGTCGTCCGAGACGTTTAAGAACAGCACGCCACCCGAGAGGACAGGCTCTGTGACGAGAGTTGTACCGCGCGGCAAAGGTGATGCAAGGTTTTCGGGGAATGTGCTGTGCATCAGTTCTCGCAGCGCGACGCGCCACAGCGTCTGCCCCTTCTGCTGAGCCTCCCACTCGATGCGAACCGTATCCCTGAAGTTAGCGCTCGGCACGTGTAGCACGACGCTCACGGGCTGTTCTGGCCCCAGAGATATTATGGTCATCCCCGCATCAGGTGTCGCCTCCGCCAAAAACGTGCATCCAGAAAGAAGTGCCACACCCAAGACTATGCTCAGCACGAAGCCTAGTCTTTGCATCATTCGGCCGAAGCCCCCCTTGGAAGCCGGGCAAAAAAGGTCACGCTCGAACCGCTGCCGCCCTTGGCCTCAATAAATCCGCCATGCAGGTGAATAACCCTTCGCGCAAATGCGAGCCCCGCCCCAGACCTCTCAGGCAGAGAATCTGTGCTCCCGCACGTCTGTCTTACTAGAAACCTCTCAAATATGAGTGGTAGGTCTTCTTCGGAAAGCGAGGGAGCTACTCCGCTCACGCTGAAGAGAATACTCTTCTTGTCAGAAGCCAGAGACAGCCTTATCTGCTCGTCGGCGGGAGCCAGCAGAACCATTGCGCGAAGCAGGCCGTAAAGCGCGCCTACCAAACGTCTTCCATCGCCTGAGAGCATGAGAGGCCCTGACACGCAGTCCTCGCGCTTTATCTTCACACCGAGTTCTGAAGCCAGTTCATGAGCTTTTTTTGTTGCAATGTCCACCACATCGCAGAAATCAACCTGGCCGAACACCAGCGGATCGGTCTTCATTTCCAATCTTGCCAGGTCGAGTAGTTCTTCAACCATCGTCGCCATCTTGCGGGCTTCTGCGCTGACATCGCGTAGCCTGTCTTCTGCACTGCGTTCTTGTTCCGCGCACATGCTTAGCATTCTGTCAAGCGGAGACTCGAGTTCTTTGGACGCCTCAACTATGAATTCTCTTCTTACTTGCTCCGTCCGGTTCAGCCTCTCTGCCATGCTGTTGAACGCTCGGCTTAACCTTGCAAGCTCGCTCTTTCCCCACACAGGCAACCGTTCGCTGTAGTCGCTCATCTGAGCGCTCTCAAACGCCGCTGCGAGCCTCGAATACGGCTTACCTAGGTACCATCCAAACAGGAGCGAGATAGCCACAGCCAGCACTAGCAGCGCTGCAAGCCCGTAGAACATCTCTGGCACGAAGCGCGCCAGTACGCGCTGTATCTCGGAAAGAGGCAGTGAGGCGACCAGAGCACCTGTCACTTCGCCAGCACTGTCAATAGGTACTGCGGCGTAGAGGTATCTTCTTGTATCGTCAAATCTCCATATGCGCGAACTCGAACTGCCATCAAGCACTGCTCCGAGATCATCAAGCGAGATGACATGGTTCAGTAGAGATTCGTCATCCGAAGAGTCTGCCAACACCTTACCCAGACTTGAGAGCACTAGTACTCTGCCGCCTGTAGATCTGCCGAGTTCTCGTGCCACATCGCTCAAACAGCCGTTGGGCTCATCCATGCCCTCTATGAGTCGGGTGCCGGCATGAAGCGTCGCAAACGTCTGCGATCGGAGCTGGTTGAACATCGCCATTTCTGCAGCACGCAGCGAAACAAGTCCTAACACCAGTATGAGGATCATAGACAGCAGTATGTACGAGACGGTGATCTTCTTTCTGAGAGTGTCAAGCATTCTTACAGGTACTCCTTTTTGGGGCAAGACTCATAACACATTATAGCACGCTCGTAAAGCGCTATCGTTGCAGGCAAGCTCAAGAGGTGACTAGAATTACCAAGTGTATGGGTGGTAGAATGTGTTACCCCATTACGGAGGTCTCGCATCTTGCGAACAGTGTACTGCAGAATAATTCTGCTCTTGGCGCTGGCAATCTGGACTACGGCATGTAGCCCGAAACCAGGTTCCATCGAGGTAAGGTCTGAACCGTCCGGAGCACTTGTAGTCTTAGACGGTAAAGATGTGGGCAAGACCCCGCTTACCATAACCGAAGTCGCTCCGGGCGTACGCAATGTGCGTGTAGTGCTATCTGGTTACAAGTCGTACGAGTCGTCGGTGGAAGTAGCACGCGACGGCGTCAGCGTGCTTGACGTAGTGCTTGAAAAAGATGTGCGAAACCCGGTTCTCATCGAGTCAAATCCAAGCGGGGCGCGGGTTATGCTCGGTCGGCAAGAGCTAGGGGTTACACCTCTTACCATAGAAAAGCCGCAAGAGATAAGCGTTATCAGTGTGGTAAAGGATGGACACCGATGGGGGCAACACGTGTACTTGCCTGAACACAGCAGGCGGCACATAGCGTTTGAGCTAGAGCCAGCGTCCTGGTTGCCTGCCAACTTGACAGAACCAGCAGTTTCCGACATTGTGCCTCCTTCGCTCATACCCGGGAGGCCTGTATGGACGATCGGGCCTGTAGGCGCTCCGTCACCGAGTGCGTTTTTGTCTCCGTCAGAAGATATGCTTTTTGTGTTGTATACGGAAGCTGTGTCCGAAGCCGGAGACAGCTGGCTTTCGGTGCTTGCTTCATACGACCTTAACGCTGCCGAAAGCCGTGTGGTAGCAGCGTCTCGCGGATTGGTTCTCAACGAGGCCGAGCGTTCGCAGTCCACCGTGCCACTTCTACCCGCGGGGTGGCTTGATGAGCAAACACTCCTGCTCTTCTCGGCCGGTGCCGAGCCAGGCCGTGAGTACTATGACCTGGGACTCCGTGTCGAAAAGCTTGACGTAAGAGACGGCACCCGCAACTATGTTGGCTGGTTTCCTCTGTACCTCGAGATGAAGCAACTCGGAGATTGGTGGCTTTCGCCAGACAAGAGTTCGCTTTACTACATCACGTATTTCGTAACAGGCGATGTGTACCGCATGGATCTCAGTACAGGACTCATCACGCACCTGAAATCCGGCTTGCCATTATCCAGATACGGCTATCCACTTGTACACGTAAACCCAGAAGGCAACAAGGTGCTATACGGTGAGTGGGTCTTCGACCATGCGGTATACTTAGCAGACCTTGACGAAGGCACCACGCGCCAGATCTCTCCGCCTAACGCACCATTTGAGCATGCTTCATGGTCTCCTGACGGCAAATACATCGCTCTGCGCGTCGGAGAACCAGGAGAGCAGTATGAACTCTTACCTGCTCACGACGGCGAGTTTTTGCTGGCCAGCGCAATCTGGCTTTTTGACTCACAAGGTACTCAAGTCGCGAGGCTTGGGGCGGGTGGACGCAAGATTGTGGCCTACCAGTGGGCGCACGACTCATCGTCTCTCTACGTTGTGTGCGGCCACTCTGAACCTAGGCCTGATATGCAGGCGGGATACGACTGGGATATAGTGGGCGAAGGAGTGCATAGGCTGAGGACAAACGGCTCGTTAAGCCTTGTGCTCCCAAGCAAATTGCAGCAGATGTACCAGTTGAGAGCGTTTGCCGGCGGTTGGCTCGGCGCAACTGACTGGGACACTGGTGAAACGTTCGCACTTGGCCCTCGCGGTACGGTTACGTGGGTACAAGGTGACCTGCTCGCTTCGTACGGTTCAACTGTATTCGCCATTTCGCGCGATCACGACCTTCTTGCGGTGTCAGCCGACGGAAAGCAGCGTGTGCTGGTCGAACGGGTGCACACCTGGGGCTGGCCTGAGTATATGGGCCGCCATGTGGTGTTCATAGGCCAGCAGCGTTCTGGAACACCGGAAGCAGGCTTCTGGATAAGCGTGATACAGGACGTGTTAGAGCGCTAAAAAAAGCGCCCCTTGAATTGGGGCCAATGAGGATGCGCCGCGCGAGGCAGCGCGCCTCGCAACCATCTTAAGTCTAGCGCCAACTTGCGTTTAGGGCAAGATACTAGTTTTCGGTACTGCTCATCCCACGGCCACTTGGCGTTGACATATCTCGCCTTCCACTCCTATACTTACTAAAGGATGCAAATAGTTAGGTCAGCAAACCGTATTGCGCGTGTCTATTTTGGGGGTCTTATAAGTGCCGATCGACGAATATCTATCACGGCTTGATGCAACGCTTCCAGTACTCTTTGCCAGAATGGCGCATCACACCAGGTCGACCAAGCTGGGCCCGGCCGCAATAATGGTGCTACGCAAGATCAGGCATGGGGGCGCGTGTACTGTTTCGGAGCTTGCGGACTGGCTGGGCGTCACAAGTGCGACCATTACGGGTATTACCAACAAGTTGGCCGATCAGGGCTTCATAGTCAGGAATCGTGCGGCAAACGACCGCCGCGTTGTTAGAATCGATGTAACAGACGCAGGGCTCAGCGCGCTGGCCGAAATTGAGCGCATACGCAAACAGCGTGTGTCCAGGGTTTTGAGTAACCTCTCTATCGAAGACCTTGAGAAACTGACCGAGATAGTCGACAAACTACTTGATTCGATAAGGGCGGAATCGGGGGGCCTGAAACAAGTATGAAGAAATGGATTGTTGTGGCGCTGATCATACTGGTTACCGTGGGTGGATACATGGCCTGGCGGAGTACTGCCGCATCTAGGGCCTCGAATGTGCAAGACTTGTCCTATGTGACGGCGGTCGCCAAGCGCTCGAGTATCGAGGTCTCGATAACAGGCACATCGAACCTTGTGGCCAGCGACAGGCGAACGGTCAAATCCACAGTGTCGGGCACCATCGCGAAAGTGCATGTGGAAGATGGTCAGCACGTCAGAGAAGGCGAGACCGTGATGACCATTCAGAACGAGGATCTGCTCGAGCAGATGGAAAATGCAAGACTCGACCTAGAAAGCCAGCAGCTCAGACTCACCAACATGCTGACACCATCTGATACAGACCTCGCCACAGCCGAACTCAAAGCAAGGCAGGCCGAGACAACTCTGAGAAACAGGCAAAAAGATCTAGAAGCGCTTGTTGTGAGAGCACCGGCGGCAGGACGTGTGAGCACGGTGCGGGTTAACGTGGGCGACACGGTGAGTTCGCAGAGCGTGTTGCTGTCTCTTTCGCAGGATACAGAAGTGCTGGTGATGGCGGAAGTGCTGCAGTCCGATGTGTCCAAGATCGAAGTTGGCCAGAGCGCTACGGTCGGCTTTGGAAGCGAGTTCCCCTCGGCACAGGGCACAGTCTTCTCCATAAGCGCAGAAGCGAGCAGCGTGGGCCGAAACGTCATAGTGCCAGTCGCGATTAAGATTCCTAATCCACAGGGAGTATACCGCGCAGGACTAGCCACAAACATAACTATATACGGGAACGACATCGTTTACGCCACTGGCAGTGTGGCGCCTTTTGTAAGATACGATGTGCGTGCAGAGATTTCTGGAAGTATTAAAGAAGTGCTTGTCAAAGCTGGCGACAGCGTGCAAGCGGGGCAAGAGCTCATCCGGCTTAGCCAGGACAATATCGAGCTGCTTATAAGCCAGGCTGAAAACGAGCTGCGCATAGCGCTGGACAACCTAGAGCGTATCAAGAACGGGTATGCGCCAAACGTCAGCGAAAGCGATGTAAGGCAGCAAGAACTGCGCGTGCGCCAATCGGAGCTGACGTACCGGAAGCGGCTGGAAGATGTCGAAGCGCTGCAGGTCAAATCTCCCATAAACGGCACGCTCGTAAGCCGAGCAGTATCTGTGGGGGACACCGTAAGCGCCAATGCGAATCTCTTCGTTGTCGCCGACTACAGCACGATGAACATGGTCATAGCTGTTGATGAGTTGGATATCATGCAGGTCAACGTCGGTCAGCCTGCTACAGTCACAGCTGATGCGCTGCCTGCAAAGCAGATGCCAGGTGAAGTGACCAAGATAGCGCAAGAAGGTACCATACGAGACGGAATCGCAAGTTACGACGTCACGATAACCCTACCAGGAGAAGAATTCTTAAGAGGCTCGCTTTCGGCCACGGCGAGTATTCTCATCGCATCCAAGCAAGACGCATTGGTGCTACCTGCAGAAGCAGTCAGAACGGTAGGAAGAATGCGGCAAGTGGTATTGCTCAAAGACGGTGTGACAGAGACCGTGCCGGTGCAGGTAGGCCTGTCAAACGATCTGATGACGGAGATAGTATCAGGCATCCAGGAAGGCGATGTGGTAGTCATATCTTCGCTCGATCGAAGTCGTCCAGTTATCAACACGCCGGTTGGAGGAATCCGCAGGTAACCCAGGAGGATACCGTCGTGATTCAAATCAAAGCGCTCAAGAAGACATACAAGATGGGCAAGAGCAACATTGTGTATGCGCTGCGCGGAGTTGATCTATTCATTGCCTCTGGTGAGTTCGTGGCTATAATGGGGCCTTCGGGATCGGGCAAGTCCACTTTGATGAACATAATCGGCTGTCTTGATCGACCTACAGAGGGCACATACGAGCTTGCAGCGGAGGAAATCTCAAAGAAGTCGGACAACGAACTTGCCGCCATAAGAAACAAGCGCATAGGGTTTGTGTTTCAGACTTTCAACTTGCTCCCGAGGCTGAGCGCTCAGGCAAACGTCGAGCTGCCACTAGTATATAGGGGCATGTCTTCCTCGGCGCGTCGCGCGGCAGCTGATGAAGCGCTGGAAGCAGTAGGTCTTGCCGAACGCAAGAAACACAAGCCTCAAGAGCTTTCGGGTGGACAGCAGCAGCGCGTAGCCATTGCAAGAGCGTTGGCATCCAATCCGTCCATCATCCTGGCGGACGAACCGACGGGTAACCTCGATAGCCGCTCAGGAACGGAAGTGATGCAGGTGTTCCAGAAACTGAACGACGCAGGGATAACCCTGATCGTTGTAACCCACGACGACGAAATCGCCCAGCATGCCAAACGCATTGTTAGACTTCGAGACGGCCTTGTAGTCTCTGACGAAGCGGTTACCGAAAGGCTCTTGGCTGGCACCACAATCGACAGCAGTCCGCAGGTGGAGGGATTCGCGCTTTGAACCTGTTTGAGAGTCTAAAGATGTCGCTCGGTGCGCTCTTGGCAAACAAGATGCGCTCGCTGCTTACCATGCTTGGCGTGATTATCGGGGTGGCAGCGGTCATTGCGCTTGTCTCTCTTGGCCAGAGCGCACAAGCACAAATAGAATCGCAGATGACAGCGCTCGGCACAAACCTCATAACGGTGAGCGCGATGGGCCAGGCCAGGTTCGTGGCGGGCGATGCCGAGATGCTGCTCGAAAGAGTGCCTACGCTTGCGTACGCGACTCCTTCGCTCTCCTATGCATCGACACCGGTTAAATCACGCGTTGCCACATACACAACTAGGTTTGAAGGCGTATCGCATCAGTTCATGGAAGTGCGGGATTACAGCTTGCAGATTGGCCGGTTTTTCGCCGAGCACGAAGTGGCCAATAGGCGGAATGTGGCAGTGCTAGGTTACACGGCCTACCAGCAACTCTTCCAGGGAAGAGACGCAATCGGCGAGGTTATCACGATAAGAGGCCAGCAGTTCACCGTGGTAGGTGTCACGGCTCCGAAGGGCGCTTCGATGGGCCAAGACTATGATGACCGTATCTTCATACCATACACGACCGCACAACGTCTGGTAGGCACAAGGTACATCCAGACCATCATATTCAAAGCAGAGTCACGTGAGGTTGCAACGCTTGCAGCAGACCATTTGTCTCGCATTCTTGAGGAGAAGTTCAGAGACGTAAACAGAAGCCTTGATCCCAGAGTTCGTGCAACGCCTCCGTTCAGGGTGTTCAGCCAGGATGAGATGCTTGAGACTGTATCGGCGATGACAGCCACATTCACCGTACTGCTTGCTGGCATAGCGGCGGTCTCGCTGCTTGTCGGCGGTATAGGTATTATGAACATAATGCTGGTATCTGTCACAGAGCGCACTAGAGAAATCGGAATTCGTAAAGCGATAGGCGCCAAGCGAGCAGACATCCTGTTACAGTTTCTTGTAGAATCTGTGGTTATCTCCGCTACGGGTGGAGTCATCGGCATACTGTTCGGAAGCCAGCTCGCGAGGTTCCTCGGCTCATTTAACCACATGGATATTATGATCTCTCCCAGCGCCGTAGTGCTTGCATTCGGCTTCTCATCTGCAGTAGGAATGTTCTTCGGCATATACCCAGCGTACAAAGCGGCTAGACTTGACCCCATTGTGGCACTACGTTACGAATAGATTAGCGCCTCGGTTTGCGAGAAAAGCCAAAAAAACTGGCAAGACGAAGTGTCTCTGCAGCGTGCGGCTTTGTGTGTGCACGCTGCTTGTATAGTAGTAAGAAGACCAAAGATGTGAGCGCCACAAAAGATAAACCGATTGCCACGCCGGCACGCTGTCCAGGTATCAGCCAGAGTGACCAGAGCACCGCAAGTATGCAGAATGCAGACATGTAACTCGCATAAGGGTACCCTGGGAATCGAAATTGGAGTGTACGAGAAAAAAGCTGCCTGAACCTTATGTGGCTTAAAGCGATGATGAGCCACGTGAACATGAACCCAAACGCCGCCACTTGCATCACAGCCCCCAAGGCGCCTGACGGGGACAGGTGGTGCAGACACACTCCCGCAAAAAGTCCTGCTGCCGAAACAAGCACCGCGTTTTTCGGCACACTGTTGGCATCGAGCACTCCGAGTCTGGCCGAACACATGCCCTCTCTCGACAGCGAGTGGAGCATCCTCGAACTGGTGTACAACCCCAAGTTCATCGAAGACATGGCTGCTATGACCACAACCACGTTCATCGCATGTGCGGGAGATCTGAGCCCTGCGCTTTCAAACATGAACACGAATGGGCTTCCGAAAACACCCACTTGGTTCCATGGTACCACCGCGACAAGCACTGCTATTGCCATGACGAAAAGCACGAGAGTGCGAAATAGTATTGCCCAGAGCGCAAGCGGCACGCTCTTGTGTGGCTCATGCGTTTCGGCAGCTGCGACGCCGAGCACTTCGGTACCGCTAAACGCTACCATCACAAGCGAAAGCGACAACAGCATTCCTCGTGTACCGTTCGGCAGTAGACCCCCGTGACTTACGTAGTTGGCAAGACCTATCGGCACAAAACGGCCGAACCCGAACACGACCGACGCACCAACCCATATAAAACCGAGTATTGCGAGCACCTTTATTACGCAGAACCAGAAATCGAATTCACCGAACGACTCAACGCCCATCAGGTTCACCCATGTCATGAACAGCGCACACACAAAGCCAATCGAGAGCGCAGAGCGTGTTGGCATCCAGTGCCCGAGGTAGGTTGTCACAGCACATACCTCGGCCGCCATAAGCACAACCCATGAGAGCCAGTACATCCAGCCCGTCACAAACCCGGCCCACTCACCAAGACACATAGAAGCGTATGCCCTAAGAGAGCCTGGCACCGGCATCGCTATGCTCATCTCGGCAAGCGCCGCCATGACAAGCATCATCAGTACAGCTCCCAGCAAATACGCCCCTATAACGGCCGGACCGGCTAGGCTTATGGCACCACCGCTGCCCAAGAACATTCCCACTCCTATGGCTCCCCCGCTGGACACCATCACGAGATGCCGTGTGCTCAGCGCGCGTTTCAGCGACCCTGGCTGCGTCAAGCGATCCGCCCCCTGCTATACAGTTCCACTCACACCGCATCGTCATGTGGCTAAAGGTAAAACCACAATTCAAGGTGAAGAAAGAGATAGTATTTGCACAAATAAAGAAACATAGGAGGTGCGTATCTGTGCAGAAGCGACCCCTGACTCCAGAAGACCGAGCGCTGTTTGCGTCACCCGGAGATCCGCAGATCTCGCCCGACGGCAAGAGTATTGCATTCGTCGTGCAAGAGCAGAACAGCACAAAAGATAGATTGCAGACGAATATCTTCATCGTGGCGTCCTCAGGTGGTAAACCTGTGAAGCTCACAAACTCAGGTAGCGATCGTCTGCCGAGCTGGTGCCCGCTGGGACAGACTCTCGCGTTTGTGTCAGATAGAGGCGGCAAGCCCGGCATATGGCTCATAGATACAGCAGGTGGAGAACCACGCTGTATTAAGACCACCCAGCGAGTTATGTCCAGGCCGTGCTGGTCGCCGGACGGCACGAAGATAGCATTTCTCTCTTCGGTGGTCTCCACGCAGCCGGACACGGTTTCGTACCCGGGTGCGCCTCGTGAAGATGCATATAAGCCAGTCAGCAAGAACGATCACGAAACTACCTCAGACAGCATCAAGGTAATAACCAAAATCCGACACAAGTTTGACGGTGTGGGCTTTTTCGGCAACAGACGCATGCACGTTTTCATGGTTTGGGTTAAAGACAGCGAACCCACAACAGAACCTATTGAGGCAACCAGACTCACTGAAGGAGACTTCGACCACGATGCACCTAGCTGGTCGCCTGACGGAAGACACATCGCAGTGTGCGTCACAAGAAGCGAAGAACAGGACCCGATTAAGAAGGCAGATATCTGGGCGATCGACGTTGAAACACTCGATATGCGCCAGTTGCTCGATGCCCAAGGTATGAGCAATGCGCCTGTTTGGTCTGCCGATGGAACCAAGATCGCGTATATCGGGCATTCCACAGGCTTTTTGAGTTCTACATCGGCGGAGGCGCGCTGGTTTGAGGTGCACAAAGAGCGTGCTGCACACGAGTCCGACGTCTCGTCGTTCAGCCGTGTGCTAGACCGACCGGCAGGCGGAATTCCATCTTCAGATATCCGCTATGCAAACATGCTAGTGCCTCCGGTGTGGTCGTCCGACGGCTACTGCTATTTCGTCATAGGCGACCAAGGCAGCAGTTTTGTTTACAGGGCAAAACCAGGTGCAGAGCCCGAGAGAGTCGCAGGCAGCCCAGGTTGGGTGATCGCCAGTATGACGTTCGGCGGTGGCGTTCTCGCATACCAGATGGGCTCCGGCTCTCGGCCTGACGAGATCTTCTCGCACGCTGACACCGCGCTACAGCTCACAGATTTCTCAGGCAGGCTTGCAGAAGAACTGCATTTTTCAGAGCAACAACCGATCAGTTACGCCGCGCGTGACGGTCTCAAAATTTCGGGCTGGCTACTAAAACCCCGAGGTTACGAACCCGGCAAGAAGTATCCGCTCATCCTTCATATCCATGGAGGCCCCCACGGTGTGTACGGCAACTCATTCCAATTCCAAGGGCAGATGCTCGCCAGCCAGGGGTATGCAGTGCTCTACACAAACCCAAGGGGTAGCCAGGGATACGGCCAGCAGTTCGCGTTCAGTTGCGTTCGTGACTGGGGCGGCGAAGATTTCCACGACATAATGCGTGGTGTCGACCATGTTATCCAGATGGGGGTAGCAGATTCCGAAAGACTTGGGGTTACAGGCTGGAGTTACGGTGGCTTTATGACTTGCTGGACGCTCACCCAAACCGACAGGTTCAAAGCGGCAGTCACAGGTGCCTGCATTTCGAACCGCCACAGTTTCTATGGCACAAGCGATGTCGGCCACACGTTCGGTGAACACCACTTCGGTGGCACCCCGTGGTCTGAGACCGAGGTCTTGCTCGAACGTTCGCCACTACAGTATGTCGAGAACATCAAGGCTCCGGTTCTCATCCTGCACGGCGAAGCAGACCTCAGGTGCCCTGTAGAACAGGGCGAGCAGTTCTTCACCGCGCTCAAACGGCTGGGTAAGCAGGCAGTGTTTGTGCGCTATCCTGGAGAATACCACGCGTTCAAGAAACCCTCTCACTGGATAGACAGGCTCAGGCGCATTCAGTCTTGGTTCGACCATTACCTCGGCAGGTAGAGAATACAAGGAGGCTTACCCATGTTAAGTGTCATAATCCGCAACGGACGGATCGTCGACGGCTCCGGTAACCCGTGGTACAGAGCAGATATCGGGATCAAAGATGGCGTCATAGTGTGCATTCGACGTCATATCGATGGAGAAGCACAGGTCACAATCGACGCCAAAGACATGGTTGTGGCACCCGGTTTCATAGATGTGCACACTCATTCAGACTACACCGCCATAACCCACTCGAAGGCGCACAGCTCTGTATACCAGGGCGTCACAACAGAAGCCACAGGGCAGTGTGGCGGCACAGTATTTCCTCTTTCAGAGCAGGCGCGCCAAGGGATGCGCGCGCAGATTGCGGCGTTTTCCCTAAAGACCACCGAAGACGTCGACGAGGTTTGCTGGTCTGATCTGGCTGGCTGGCGCAAAGCAGTCTCAGAGCGCGGCGTTTCCATAAACCTGGCGCCTTATCTCGGACATGGCACCATCCGCACTCACGTGATGGGGGAAGAAGGCCAAGGCGGTGAGAAGGTAGAGCCCACAGAAGAACAGATGCGCAAGATGCTCGATGAAGTACGAAAAGCGATGGAAGACGGAGCGTTCGGTATGTCAACAGGGCTTCGCTACGTTCCGGGTCGTAACGCCAAGACGAAAGAAGTCATCGAGTTTGCCAAAGTAGTGGCAGAATACGACGGCGTGTATATCTCGCACATGCGAAGCGAAGAAGAAGTGCTTGTCTCGGCCGTAAAAGAACTTATCCAGATAAGCAAGCAAGCCAACATTCTCGCCTCGTCCACTCATCACAAAGCTATGTTCCCCGAAAACTGGGGCAAGGTGCACGAAACACTGCGGTTGATGGACGCAGCGCGAGAACAAGGTATAGAAGTAATGTGTGACTTCTATCCATGGGAGTACGCACGCGAGGCGAACCTTTCTTCGTATTTCTACCCGGTGATGCCCAAAGACCTCGCAACAACAGACGTGGTGAAGATTGTCGAGGCAACCAAGCGCGAGAAGACATGGGCCGACATAAAGGCGGCTCTGTACAAAGGCTACGAGGAAGAAGTGATACGAAACGACACCCGAAGACGAGAACTGCGCGAATCGGGCGTGATGGTCGCCGACATATGGAATCCCGAGACTTTTGACTACGTGGTACATTCTCGTACGCATCCTGAGATCGTGTACAAGAACTTCCGCGAGATCGCAGACATGTACGGAAAGAAGGACTACTGGGAAGTAATGAGGCAGGTGTTCATTGACGACGAAGGCGAGACCTACGTCGCCGCCGGTGGAATGAGCGCAGAAGACATCATAACGGTGCTGAAGCACCCGCTGTCTGCAGTATCTACCGATTCTTGGATATTGGAAGACTTCCCTACGATGATGCACCCGGGGATGGTTCCGCACCCCAGAAACTACGGCACCTTCCCTCTCATCCTGCACAAATACGTACGTGAACTCAAAGTGCTAAGCCTACCCGAGGCGGTGCGCAAGATGTCGAGCCTGCCTGCGCAGTTCCTCGGTCTTAGAGACCGTGGCCTGATACGCGAATCGATGAAGGCCGACATAGTAGTGTTTGACCCAGATGGTGTCAAGAATAACGCTACGTTTAAGAATCCGTGCAGCCACCCCGACGGCATTCCGTACGTGCTGGTAAACGGCGTGCTGACAGTATTTGACGGAAGACACACAGGAGCACTCGCCGGCCAAGTGCTGAAGAGATAACCATAGCAAGCAGCCCAGGTCAGGCAGTGTTCGCCTGCCTGGGCGTATTCTTATTAAGCACAATACGGTAGTAATCCACAATCAGCGTATCTATCTCCCGGCTCTTATCTAGCACAGCCGGGCAGTTAAGATTTGTCGACGCTCTTGCCAGTTGTGCCAGTTCTACCCTGAGTTGTGCTATTCGCTGCTTCATCAATACCTCATCGTTTGACAGTCCAGTTACCCCCTCCGACACACGCAATAACAGAGTACCAGCGCAGGCGTGTCGAAAACCCGCGAATTGTGTCTGCCAATATTAATGTACCGTAACGAATATCCATCACACATATGTGCGAATAGGCAGTATCGTACTCGACTTCCAAAAGAGTATACTTCTAGATAGACCTTCCAAAGAGGTGAGACTGATGCGGAGCAGACGGCGCATTATCGCGCTCTGGCTGTTGTTTGCGCTAGGCCTATTCGTTTATCTGAACCAGAGCAGCGTTCTCTTTAAACACCAACCCTCTGCTCCATACTTGCTTGCACACAGGGGACTTGCGCAGACTTTCCCGATGAGTGGCATCACCGCCCAGACAAACACAGCAGCGCGCATCTACGAACCAGAACACCCCTACCTTGAAAACACGCTTGCATCAATGGAAGCCGCGTTCGCAGCCGGAGCAGACATGGTCGAACTAGATATCCAGATGACAAGAGACCGCCAACTAGCAGTATTTCACGATAGCCTGCTAGAATACAGGACTGATTTGACCGGAAGGGTAAGAGATTACACAATGAAAGATCTCAGGCTTGCTGATGTAGGGTACGGCTACACGGCAGATGAGGGCAAGTCCTACCCCTTCCGGGGCAAAGGCGTCGGGCTTATGCCTTCTCTCGATGAGGTGTTTTCGCACTTCCCGGATCATGCGCTATTAATTCATATAAAGAACACCGAACCCGAAGAAGCAGAGCTGCTCGTGCGTTATCTTGACGCACTTCCGCCGGAACGGCTTTCGCAAGTCGCGGTATACGGCCCTGATAAGAGCATTGAGCTCGTAAGTTCTGCGTTTGGCGAGCTTCGCGTAGCGTCCAGACAGAAGATGATGAAATCAGTTATATCGTACGTTTTTCTAGGCTGGACAGGGTACGTGCCTCCCGGGCTTCGCAACTCGTACCTGCCTCTGCCTTTAAGATATGCACGCATGCTCTGGGGATGGCCACATCGGTTCGTCCAGCGTATGCAGCGGGTCAATACGCTGTTTGTGCTTGTAGCCGGCGATGGCACCTGGTCAGAAGGTTTTGATACCCCCGAAGACATAGAGCAAATCCCCCGAGGCTATTCGGGTGGTATCTGGACAAACCGCGTGGACGTAATCGCACCTCTCGTAAAATGACGCAACTAGAGGTCTGTCGAGACAGAGCCTTTTGAGCACAAGAGCACGAGTCTGGCCTTTGCTATCTCGAAATCAGCGAGAGATTCGGTGTACGCCGCTTTCGCTTGGTCGGCAAGCGCGGCTGCCATCATCACTTCGGTTTCGGTTGCAAGCCCCTGCTCGTGACGTGCGCGCACAGTCCTCCATTCTTCGTGCGCTTTCGCATACGCCTCAGACTTCGCGCTGAACTTGACGCGCGCAGCTTCTACCTGAGGCACCTGCGCCCTGACGGCGAATTCGATGCTGCGTTTTTGCATGTTCAGCTTTATCTGCGCCTCAGTCACTACATCTTGCAGATACTGCACCTCAAGCGGCAATAGCGGCGGATACGTGTTGGCAAGTTGCAACGCAAGTTGTGCTGTCTGCACATCTTTTTCAGCACTGTAGATTTCAAACCTGTTGGCGAGCGCTTGAGTGACCAAGGTTTCGACGTCACCGTATCCCAGCTGAGAAGGCCCGTATATGCTTGAGACGATCAGCGAATCATGCGGGCTGTAACCTGTCAGGTCAAGCAGCGATAGTGTGGCTGACTTCTTTAGCGATTCCAGCATCGCAGACGCGTACACCGCCTCCCAGTAACCGGCCCGAGCGCTCATCACGTGCTGTTGCACCGCAATGCCCGCATCGTAGTACAAACTCGCAACCTGAAGCTGCTCTGAGGCGGCTTCGACCAGCGCAGATGCACTCGACGCCAATTCATTGAGTTTGACTAGTGAGTAGTATGCAGCAGCGGCGCCGTAGACAAGGTTTTCTATAGTGGCGTCTTTCATCCGCTCCAACACGTCTATGGCGGCCTGAGCCTGCGCTGGCAATAGGTACTTGGTCTTGGCCTCGTCGTATGTGGACACGCTCGCCACCTGAGACGCAGCCAGGTCGGCCTGTATCTTGACGAACCTCGCCTGTCGCAGTTTCGCGTCTATGAGTTTTAGCGCATCGCTCGTATCAACCGCACGATCTCGCGCCTGCTCAAGACTGATTTCATGCTGTGCCGCAGCCGCAACCGTACCAGGCGCAATTCCGGCAGCAAGCATAACAAGCAGCACCACGCTAAGCACGGTAGCCGAACGAGGCCTTCCCATGCGCGACGTGATCTTTGTCAGCACGAGGTAGCCTACCGGCACGATGAACAGCGTCAGCAAGGTTGACGTCAGAAGTCCACCCATAATTGCAAGCGCCAGCGGAGCGGTGAGTTCTGAGCCCTTTCCGCCGCCTACGGCCATGGGCACAAGTCCGAAAACGGTAGTAAGTGAAGTCATCAGAATTGGTCTGAACCTCGTTGCTCCTGCCTGAAGCAGCGCGTTGCGCACATCCATCCCCTCTTTTCGAAGCTGGTTTGTGTAGTCGACGAACACAATGGCATTGTTCACCACAATCCCTGCGAGTGTTATGAGCCCGATGATTGACGGCACATTCATCGCATGTCCTGTAAGAAACAACGCAAGAACAGAGCCCAGAGCCGCCAGCGGCACGCTCGTCATGATAACAAACGGCTGAGACAGCGATTCAAACTGAGCAGCAAGCACCATGTACGTGAGTAACAGAGCTATCACAAGCACGAAGCCGAGCGACGAGAACGCTGCCATCATCTCGCGCGTCTGGCCGGTGAACTCGACCCGGTAGCCCTCGGGAAGCACAATCTTGCCGACTTCTTCTTCCGCGTCTTGCAACACGCTTCCCAGGTCGCGGCCTGAGACCTCGGCCTGCACCCGCACGACTCTAACTTGGTTTCTTCGGTTTATGGATACCGGCCCAACGTCTCGCACAACGTCGGCCACCTGCCACAGCGGAGTAACTTGGCCAGATACTCCCGGCAGCAGCATGTTCTGTATGTCAGGCACGCTGTCTCGGTAGGCACTGTCCAGCCTGACAACAACATCGTACTCAGTACCCGCCACACGTAACCTTGTGGCTGTCTCACCCTGGATGGCGGCTCGCACCAGCACTCCTATCTGACCTGCAGACATCCCTGCGTAAGCCGCTCTAGTTCTATCCACCCTGACCTGCACTTCCGGAGAGCCCTCTTCGACCTCGCTCTTTACGTTTCTTACAGAGTCAACCCTTTTGAGTCTTTCTTCCACCTCTCGCGCGAGTTCACGCAAGACGGCATGGTCTTCTCCACTGATGCTGACTTCTATCGGTGCGCCCATGAACTGATCTTCACCGACCACTCCTTTGACCTGAGACACGCTAATTCTGGCGCCAGGCACAGTCTCAGCCACCTTAAGCAGCTGCTCTCTTACCTCTTGTGTGCTCAAGACGCCGTTCTGTGCGTCCAGTTTTACGCTTATTGAACCAAGTTCGCTTCCGCCTGAGGCGGCTGCTGCGAACGCGTAATCCGAGCCTCCGACAGAAGAAGTGTACATAGAAGTTTCCTCAAATTCGGCCACAGCACGCTCCATCAGACGCACCACTTCATCTGTGTCATCGAGCCGTGTGCCTTTCTCGCACGATACCTCTATCCTTATCTCTCCCCTGTCCATCGCGGGCAAAAACTCGGTGCCTATGTAAGGGTAGATAAGCAGTGCAGAACCGATGGCCAATACCACAACGGCTGCTGCAATCCATAGCCTGTCGAGCAAATACGCAAGGCCTGCCCTGTATTGGGAAGCCACCTTGGACAGAAAGCCTCCCACCGATGAGCTCAACGTACCTTTTGCCTCGCCGCTTTGGCCCATCTTGAGAATCCAGCTCGCCGCAACAGGCACCACCGTCAGCGCCGACACCAGCGAGCAGCCTATGGAAAACGTAACGGTGAGCGCGAGTTCCCGGAACAGGTGCGAAGCAAGGTCACTCGTAAACGCTATGGGCAGAAACACCGCAAGGTTCGTGAGCGTGGATGCGGTTATCGCCATTCCGACTTCTTCGGTGCCTCTGATGGCGGCTGCGGCAGGCTCAAGCCCTGTGTGCTGATGGTGGCGGTATATGTTCTCAAGCACAACTATCGAGTTGTCAACAAGCATACCCACGCCAAGCGCGAGTCCGCCTAATGACATCAGGTTAAAAGTGAGTTTTCCGAAATACATGAGCGCACAAGTTGCAACCAGCGATACGGGTATTGAAAGCCCGATGACCACCGTGGAGCGCCAGTCCTGAAGGAACAAGAACAGCACTATTACGGCGAGCACCGCACCGAACAGAGCGCTCTGAGAAACTGTAGCCACGGCAGTGTTGATGAAGTTCGACTGGTCTTCGGTAATAGCGCATGTGACACCGGGAGGCAGCGTGCTCGCTATGTGCTGAACAGCACGCATCACATCGCGCGCCACCTGCACCGTGTTGGTGCCGGACTGCTTCTGTACGTAAAGACACACACTGGGCTGGCCGTTGTAGCGGGCATAGCCTGTCATCTCATCCGCCTTAGCGCTTATGCGTGCGATGTCTTCAAGTCTGACAACCGCGCCGGAGGGAGATACAATCTGAACCAATGACATGTCATACAAGTCGGCGAACTCGCCCAGGGTACGTACTTTGGCGCGCCTTGTACCGTAAAGAATGTCTCCACCTGGAAGCGACAGGTTTTCCTGCCTTAGAGCCGCCGTAACGTGCGAAATGCTGAGCGTATACGTTTCGAGGATTCTGGGATCTACGTCCACGAAAACCTTGCGCTCCACGCCTCCTACGATACTGACAGACGCTATTCCATCAAGCCGCTCTATCGCCGGCTTCACCACATCGTTGGCAAGATCGGTGAGTTCCTCAATACTGACCATGCCTGCAAGATCTATGCGCATAACCGGCAGCGCACTCATATCCGCCTTTATGACTGACAGGTGCTCGACATCCTGAGGCAGAAACCGAGCAACCATGTCCAGCCTTTCCCTTACGTCTATAGCCGCTTGGTCTAGGTTTGTGCCCCAGGCAAAGCGTGCAACGACCATAGCCAGACCTTCACTGCTCGACGACTGGATTCTGTCAAGTCCAGCCATCGCCGCTACCGCTTCCTCAAGCCTTCGAGTCACGAGGTTCTCAACCTCAACGGGAGCGGCTCCGGGATATCTTGCTACTACTACTAGAATCGGGTATTCGATGTCAGGCAACAAGTCTACCGGTATTGACTGAAAACCGATGACGCCGAGCAACACCGCCATGAGTACGAACATTACGGTGGTAACAGGGCGTCTCACTGCGAATCTCGAGGGTGACATCACTCAGTTCCTCCGCGAACCACCACACGCATGCCCGATCTCAAGAAAGTCTGTCCCTTCACCACCACAAGGTCGCCTTCTTCTGCGCCTTCGACCACTTCGACCATTCTGCCGTCTGATACGCCGAGCTTCACAGGTCGGCGCACCGCCTGATCGTCAACGACTATGAAAACTGCAGGCTCCACACTGCCCCCGACAATACACTGTTCGGGTAGTGCCAGTACTTGCCGGCGTGTCTCTTCCGCGATACGTGTCTCTACCATCATCCCGGCACGCAGCGAGGCATGTTCGGGCAGTTCTACCCTCACTTTTACAAGCCTAGTCCTCGGATCAGGAGCGGGAGATATGCCAGTTATCTTGGCGTCAAGACACACGCCGAGCGACGGCACGTACACGCTGAGAGCATCTCCTTCGCGTACCGCCTGCGCCTGCTTTTCGGACAGCATGAACTCAGCGAGCATGGGATGTGTCTCAACAAGTGTGATGACAGGCATTCCGGGTGAAGCGATCTCTCCTGCACTCACGTTGACGTGCTGCACTCGACCGCTAAAAGGCGCGCGCAGCACGGTATCTGAGATCTGCGCTCGCGCCACTTCGAGTGATACCTCAGCCTGCTTCTTCTGCGCTTCGGCAATTCGCAGCACCTGCTCAGATGAACCCGCTTCAACTGCACTTGCACTTGCCTGCGCAAGTTCTAGCTGTGCGAGCGCCACGTCTAGCTGCGTCTTGGCCGCCTCGTACTGTGCAAGCGATATAGCGTGCTGATTGTAAAGTCCGCCCATGCGCTCGTAATTCGCTCGCGCCGCGTCAATCTGCGCACGCGCCTGTTTGAGCGCAGCTTCAGCCTGCGCAGCTTCAAGCACCACGCTTGAGGTTCGCTGGCGTTCTAAGTTGGCGCACGCCAGCTCATACGTCGCCTCGGCCGCCCTCAGCTGGTTTTGGTAGTCGGTTGAGTCGAGTATCACGAGTAGCTCGCCTTGCTGCACGTCTTGCCCGATCTTAACGCGCACTTCTGCAACCCTTCCGGCCGCTTTCAGCGCCAAGTTTGCAGTACTAACAGGTACGAGCGTGCCCACAGCGCGCACACTGCGCTCGAGGTCGCGGATTTCGAGCTTGACTACCTCCACGCTCACTGGCGCTTCGGGTTCTGCCTCCCCCGGCGCCCTCTGGCCATGGATGCGAAAGCCCACAGCCACCGCCATCCCCGCTACGACAGCAAGCACAATGAACCAGGATAGAACCCGCTTCACTCCGATCCACCTTCCACGTCGCTAAGTGACATCTGCGTGAACTCAAAGAACTTAAGACCAAGAGGTTTGAGCTGCTTGAGCACCTCAATTCCGGCTTGAGTCGTGACGTACATCTTGCGAGGATGCGCTCCAAGAGTATCCCATGACGATTGCAGCAGCCCCTTGGATTCAAGCCTCCGCAACATCGGATACAGAGTGCCGCTTTGGATACGTATGCCGTGCTGTCTAAGCACTTTGGCCAGTTTGTAGCCGTACTGGCCCTCGCGTAGCAGCGCAAGCGCTGCAACCTGGTGTATTCCTCTGATGAGTTCGTCCTTTATCTTGGGGTCGTCAAAACACACTTCTTTCTCTGCCACAGCGGTAAGCCCCCTTTGTGGCTTTCAGTTGGTGTGGGATCGTATACACTGTATTCTTCTACAATACTGTATCAGCCTACATATCTACAATGCAACAGCAAAAAAGCGAGGCACCGAAGCACCTCGCCCTGTATCCAGCTCTAGGTAACAAGTCTCCTTCGAGAGTTCAGTTTCTCGTGTTCACCGGACACGACTATGTCGCGTATGCCGCACACTGCTTGGTACACCTCTTCAAAAGAGGTGTAAAGCGGCGAAGGAGCCAGCCGGATTATGTCGGGCGGACGAAAGTCAGGCACAATCCGCCGCCGTTTCATCGCCTCACATATTTGCCATGCAGATTCATGGCAGAGAGCCACATGGCCGCCGCGCGCACCCGACTCTCTCGGCGTACCGCAGCCAAATCCTAGTTCACTGAGAACATCGTCGACCATATCAATAAGAAACGCCGTGGCCCTGACAGATTTCTCTCGGATTCGTTCTATCCCTGCTTCAAGCATAACATCAAGCACCCCGAACAGCGCGGCACTACCCAAAATGCTTGGCGTGCCGATCTGGAACGCTCCTGCGCCTGAAGCCTTCTCAAACCAGGTGTTCATCTCAAACTGAGTGCTCTTCCGGTGTCCCCACCATCCAGCAAGGCTCGGAGTAGTGTCTCTATGTTTCTTGTTCAGGTACAGCGCAGCAGTCGAGCCCGGGCCACCGTTCATATACTTATACGTACACCAGAATGCGAAATCCACATCCCAGTGCCCGAAGTGGTGAGGTACAACCCCTGCCGAGTGGCTGCAGTCAAACCCGAGCACAATGCCTCTCGTGCTTGCCTCGCGCGCCAGAAGCTGCATATCCAGAAGTTGGCCGCTTCGGTAAAGCACTGACGGCATCACCGCCACCCCGATGTCCGGTGTCATCGCCCGGATTACTGCCTGTTCTGTGATGAACCTGCCGTCTTCGCTCTCTACCATTTTGAGTTGTCCGCCGAGAAGCCTAGCATCGGCATCCAAAGCGTACAAGTCAGAAGGGAAGTTCTGGTTGTCCGCGAGCACAGTTCTCTTGTCCACCGGCATCTGGCTGAGAAACGACAGAACAAGAGCATGCAGATTCACGGTGGTAGAACCGGTCACAACGACCTCGTCCGGCTCTGCTCCGACAAGCGGTGCCATCATCTCGCCTAATCGCTCGCCGTACTCAAACCACGCAGGCTCGGCATCAAGCCATCCGTCTATCGCGAGTTTTCGCCACTCATCCAGAGCTCGGAGAACCGTCTGCTCTGCGTCCTTGCAGAGCAAGCCAAGCGAATTCCCGTCAAGGTAGATCATTCCGGACACGCGTCGAAACCTGTCTCTGAACCCTGCCAGCGCGTCCTGGCTATCAAGCGCTAACGCTTTGTCGTGCCATGCGCAACCGCTCACCTGCTCCACTCCCCAAAACAGAGTCTATGGCGTACGCTCAAGCCCTTCTTTTATGACGTGCCATATCTCGGGCTTTTCAAAGCCGCGCCGCCACGAAGCTATCCCAGCGAGTGAGTACTTGTGCACAAGTGCGACTCTGCTAGCCATCGAACGTTCGTCCTCTATCCACACTTTGTACTGGGCGCCGCCATCGCGGAATACTCCGAAGTTCTGACCTGTCGCAGCATCCCACTGTATTACGGCGCTCTTGTCGCTAAGTATCTGCTCTATCTGCTGCATGCCTAGAGCTCTTGACGTCACGGTGAATACCCCGTCTTTGGTTTCTTCACACCAAAGCCTGGTATAGAACGGCACACCCAAGAGCACTTTTTTGGCCGGAACTTCCTCAAGCACCCCTGTAATACCCTTTTCGACCCACGGAAGGCTCCCCACAGAACCAGCAGTTCTGGAAGCCGAGGGGTGCTCGTCGTACGCCATGACCATCATGTAGTCAAGCACCTCACCGAGCGCGCGTCTGTCGTATACCATTGACCAGTTGCGGCTTGTGGACTTGACAGTTACGTCCATCGATAGCACAAGCCCCTGTTCACGGCAAAGCGGAGCAAGCTCGCGCACGAACTGGGTAAGGTAGTCTTTGTCCTCATAGTACACGTTCTCAAAATCTATGTTTATTCCGTTGAGATCGTAAAGAGCAGCGTACGCCAGAAGTTGTTGTATAACCGCTTCGCGTAGTTCGAGGCTTCTCAGAACGGGGCTTGTGCGTTTTGGGTCAAAACCGTTGTCCACGAGCGCCCACACTTGAAGGCCCTTCTGGTGCGCCCACCTCACGTACGCCGCATCCGCTTTGTTCTCGATCGTGCCATGCTCGTCCAGCAGCGAAAACCAAGTCGGAGATATCACGTTCAGACCGGGCATGTCCGGTATCTGCGAGGTGTCCGGATTTCGGTTTAGGACATGCTCCCACGTCAGATTGATCTTACCGTCGGGCTGCCATGGCGGACTGAACACCTTGTCGGGTACTTCAGGCAGAATCGGCTCGGTATGTTCAATGTCTCGCTCGTTTACAAAGCCGTAATGGCCACTCTGCGTTCCAGCGATGTACCAACCGTCGCCGAACGCAACCACGCGCAGCGGCTCATTCTCAGCCAGCCTTTTCACGATCGGTTCTCGTATAGACGCGCCCGTCCTCAAGACGGCATTCTTGCGCGCCACAATCGCTGTCTCTATCTGCTTCGTGAGGTTATCATAGAAGACAGTAGCGGCTTCTGAGTAGTATCTCCCGCGTACGCTGTACAATGGCTCCAGCACATCCATCGGAACGTACACCTCATCGTCAAGCAACATTACGGGAACGTTCAGCAGCAGAGGCTCTCTGTTCACGAAGGCAGTCAGAGACTCGGTGCTCATCTTGACCAGCCTGTCTCTCGTGGTGATGACCACCGACCGTGTGTCCTCATCCCAGAATATGTACGGGTCGAAGTACTCCCTGACCACATCTATTGGGAGCAATATTGTCCCTTGAGAGATGTACGGTCTTCCGGATACCTCCACAC
This sequence comes from uncultured Pseudomonadota bacterium, assembly GCA_964417635.1. Classification (GTDB taxonomy): domain Bacteria; phylum Bacillota; class Sulfobacillia; order JAUYEF01; family JAUYEF01; genus CAYQIY01. Next base: position 110,042 of record CAYQIY010000007.1, read on the forward strand.
CATCAACTATGAGCACGGGGTTATTCGGGTCGGGAGGCTCTGCCATTTGGTTTGTCGGGACGTGCTCAAGCAGTACGGGATACGCCAGATAGCCTACCACTGCTAGTAATATCAACGCTAAGATTACTACCCCAGGGCTTAGACGCGGGCGGCGCTTACGCTGCCTTCTGGTATCGATCATTGTTATTCTGTCTCCTGCAAAGATGGCTTATGGGATAGCGAAACTTCGACAGATTAATCAGGTTTACCTCTTAAAAAGCCAAACGCAGAGAGCTGCAAAAAGTGTGCAGAACTCGAATACGCGTTGACGACGCACATCTGCAGCTCTACACTATAATTGAATGATTGCTCAAGTATTGGAGAGATGCAGTATGCGCCGAGTAACCTGCGACGATCAAACTGTGGACGAGCGCAAGGTAGCGCGCGCCGCAAGTCTGCTTCCTTCGGACATAACTTCGCTTGCAGAGTTGTTCAAGGCAATGGGGGACGAGACCAGGTGCAAAATCGTGTGCGCGCTTATGCATGAACAGCTGTGTGTGTGCGAGATCGCGCGGGTTGTGGACTCTAGCATATCCAACATCTCACATCACCTGAGAAAGCTGCGCGCGCAAAGGCTCGTCAGATCGCAGAGGCAAGGCCAGAGAGTGATATACTCACTCGATGACGCCCATGTGATGACGCTTATTGGAGAGGGAATAGAACACACCAAACACAACTAGCATACTTGGAGGGACACCCATGCACTCTGAGCACGAACATTCGCATGAGTGCTCACACACACACACTCATGCTCATGCGCATGACGCAGAAAGCTGTCATTCGCATGAGCACGGACCAGAACAGAAACGGCACGTGCCTGGAACCAAGCGCACTGTTTTCGGCATAGTCGACCTCGACTGTCCAGACTGCGCCAAGAAGATAAGACGCGCGGCAAGCAGCGTCGAAGGCGTGTTATGTGCCGACCTTCTGTTTGCGTCGCGCAAGCTGGTGGTAGAACACACTGGTGACCCGAGCGCGATAATCAGTGCTGTGGCACGGGTGGGCGAGAAACTAGAGATACTGGACAACACGAGTCCCTCTGGGCAGCAGCCATTTTGGCAGAGCACTCGCTTCAGGCTCACGGCGTTATCAGGTGTGATGCTTATCGCAGCCGTAGTCTCTGAGTTCTTGCTCGGCGCCGACCTGCTTACTGTGAGGGCGCTTTACGCGCTCGCAGTCGTGTCCGGTGGCGCTCTAACAGCAATATCCGGTGTCAAAGCCGCCACAAGCGGTTTCTCCTTCGATATGAACTTCCTAATGACTCTTGCCGTTACGGGCGCGATTATAATAGGCGAATGGATGGAAGCAGCAACTGTCGTCTTTTTGTTCTCACTGGGCAACGCGCTTGAGTCGTACACGCTAGACCGCACAACCCGCTCTATACGCGATCTGATCAACCTCACGCCGCCTACGGCCGAAGTGCGTCGCGAAGGCGTCGAATCCAGCGTGGCTGTGGATGAGCTGCTCGTTGGTGACGTGATACTCATTTCACCAGGTGCACGCATCCCGGCAGACGCAGTTGTGCTGTCCGGCGAATCAGCGGTCAACCAGGCGCCCATAACGGGCGAATCAGTGCCTGAATGGAAAGTGGAAGGCAAAGAGGTATTTGCAGGTAGCATAAACGGAACAGGCTATCTCGAAGCGCGCGTTACGCGCTCGGCTCAGCACAGCACCATATCCAAGATAGTTGAGCTAGTTGAAGAGGCGCAGTCGAAGAAATCACCTGTCGAGCGCGTGGTAGATAAGTTCGCGCGTCACTATACTCCCGTCGTGATAGTACTGGCAGCTTGCATCGCGCTCTTGCCTCCGCTTTTCGGTGAGCCGTTCGCACCTTGGTTTTACCGCGCACTTGCTTTGCTGGTGGTATCTTGTCCCTGCGCGCTTGTGATCTCAACTCCTGTGTCCATAGCCGCCGCCGTATCCAATGCCGCCAGAAGCGGCGTGCTCGTCAAAGGCGGCGCGTACATCGAACAGATGGCAAGCCTTGACTCAATAGCGTTTGACAAGACCGGCACGCTAACCCACGGTAAGCCTTCGGTAACTGATGTGATTGGGTTGGGCATGGAAGAACGCGAAGTGCTGCGGCTTGCCGCAGTGGTAGAACATCGCTCAGAGCACCCGTTTGGGCGAGCAATCGTTGAGCATGCGCTGGCACTCGCAATTGAATACGATGTTGAAGGCACCTTTTACGCCATAGCCGGAAAAGGCGCACGTCTTACATCCGAGAATCATGACCTGTATGTTGCGACTCCTGAAGCGCTGGAGCAAATGGGTGTTGATCTTGACGGCATACGCTCTCACATAGAAGAACTGCGATCGGACGCGAAGAGTGTATCCGTGCTCTCGGAATCGGGAAGAGTGCTTGGAATACTTGCAGTGGCCGACACGCTGCGGGATGAAGCATCTCAGACGATAGCCGACCTCAGAAAAGCTGGCATAAAGCATGTTGCGCTGCTCACGGGCGACAACGAGCTCACCGCATCTGCACTCGCCCGAAAAGTGGGCATAACAGAGGTGCATGCCGCGCTGCTACCTGAACACAAAGTAGATGTTGTAAGGCATATGGCATCGCAGGGCAAAGTGGCCATGGTGGGCGACGGCATGAACGATGCACCCGCGCTTGCAGCAGCCGATATCGGGATAGCCATGGGAGCTGCAGGCACCGATGTGGCGCTGGAGACTGCCGACATAGCGTTGATGGGAGACGACCTTACCAAGATACCTCTTGCGCTTGGCCTGAGTCGTCGAGCCATGCGCATAATCCGGCAGAACATCGTGTTTGCGCTGCTCGTGAAAGCAGTTGCAGTGCTGCTGGTGTTTCCGGGACTACTCACGCTCTGGCTGGCAATTGCAGCAGACACAGGCGCTGCGCTTATAGTGATCCTCAACGGGATGCGGCTTCTCAGAACCCACCACAGCGACCGCAGTTCGCACACGACAAGTTCGGCCTGAGGTACACTCTTCGGTTGTGTAATAGCTGGTCGACAGTCGCCCTTGCCGAGAGTTGAACCGGAAGCCACGTGGCTGCCGAAAACGATATGAGCGCATAGAACACTGCCAGAAGCTTGGATTTAAGGGTCACATGCAGAACATAGGGCACGAGAGGCGATACCTGCTGGGCCACATACGGAGCCGCCGCTACGCCGATTATGATTCCGGCCACTGCAGGCAGAAGAGCTTCAATCAAGAGCAGTACACCTGTCTGCATAGCGTCCATGCCGAGCGCTCTGTAGATGCCTATCTGGCGTTTGCGTTCCAGAAATGATATAAGCTGCAGGTTGAGCATGCTAAGCACAGACAAACCAAACACCAGCAGCAGTGCAAGATTCTGAGGGGAAAGCACTCTAGATACAAGGCTTGTCATGCGCTCGCCAGGCGTCTGGGGGGTGTACACCACTGCATCGGCCACGTCGCTTCGTATTCGGGGCATGACGTCGGCCAGCACTGCGCCTTCTGCAAGGTGCACAGACAGCACATTGGGCTCAATACCGGCGAGAACTCTCAGATCCGAAAGAAGCATCACCGCCGAGTTCATCAGTTCTGATACCGGTCTATATACACCGGATACACTGAGCTCCATATGCTGCATACTGCCGTCATCTCTAATGAACCGCACTCCAAATGTCTTGCCATTGCAGTCGGCTGCAAGAGCTTCAGGAAGGCAGATTTCGCCCGACACAGACGGCATGCTGCCAGAGACCAGCATCCCCATGTTGGCGATCGTTCGAGAATCGTGCGCCACGCCAATGAGTGATACCAAACCAACTTCGGTGAGCGCATCAGTCCATATGCCTTCTTCGACAATCCGTATTCTCGGTATCCTGTCCACCGCTCGTACGTCTTCTTGAGAGAGCGTGCGCTTAAGCAACACCACATCTGCAGGAAGACTAAGCGGCTCCACCTGCGAAATAGCATGCCCGGCTACTGATGAGCCAAACGCTCCAAGCAGCAAGTACGCGGTAACAGCCACAGCCACGCACGATGCGAATAATACGCTTCGCAGTTTGTGCCGCCTGGTACGCCTCAGAGCGAGCGGCCAAGTCACCACCAAAGCGTCCAAGAACGCTAAGCGTGCTTCGCGCGACGTCATGTAAGCCAGGGCATTGCGGAGTCTCGACCACACTGTCTGCTGAGCGTAGAACATCTACTCTCTTTCCACCACACTCTCTATCCTGCCATCAACGAGCGTAACAAGCTTTTTCGCGCTCTGTTGCACCAAAGGGTCGTGCGACACTATGACGAACGTCTGACCGTGCGTGGAGTTAAACCTTTTGAACAACTGAATAATCGCGGCTGCGTTTTTCGAGTCAAGACTGCCCGTCGGCTCATCTGCAAGCACGACTAGCGGGTTATTAGCGAGCGCACGTGCTATCGCCACTCTCTGTTGTTCGCCCCCGGAAAGCTCATACGGCGAATGGGTGGCACGAGTCGCCATGTCCACTTGCTGCAGCAGGTACATCGCGCGTTCACGCATCTCGTGCGTCGGGACTCGTATGAGCCTCATCGGCAGCATTACGTTTTCGAGAGCATTAAGTTCAGGCAGCAGGTTGTACGACTGAAAAACAAATCCGAGTCTTGACCGCCGGAGACGAGCTAGCCCACTCTCAGATAGCCGAGAATACTTTCGACCGTCAAGCACCACCTCTCCGTGCGTTGACCTGTCTATTCCTCCCAGCATGTTGAGAAGAGTGGTCTTACCCGAGCCGGACGCTCCTGTTATGACTACAAACTCTCCTCTATTAATACTCAGGCAGACATCGTCGACAGCAAGCACACCCTCGCCTGCGAGAAAGCGTTTCGTGAGTTCGTTGCAGAACAGCACAGGCCTAACCGCCATCTCTCAGCACCTCCACTGTCGTATGGCGTACAGCCCAGAGCGCGGGCACGATACCGAAAGCGCAGGATACGCCCACGGTAAGAGCCATCACCCTCACAAAAGATTCGAGCGTGAGCACTCCAGCCTCGAACAAGCTGACATCCGTATACAGCAGCATTAAGCCAAAGAACCCCCTCACCACTGCGAAGCCTACTAACCCGCCGAGCACGCTCGTCAGAAGGCTCTCAAACAACACGAGTCCGAATATTTCGCGACCGGCAGCTCCTATCGCCTTCAGCACGCCGAGCTCGTGGCGTCTCTGAGACACGAGCACATGCATATTTGCCATTACGATGAGCCCGGCTCCGAGATAGGCTAGCGCTACGAACACTTTCTTGAGATCTTGTGGCACCGTAGGCTGACCGTGCTCCCATAGCGATCTCTCGGCCTGTTCAGGCACACTTATGACGGTGTATTCGGGAAACGCATGCACTAGTTCTTGAGCAGTCTCTTTCGCATAGAACATCGAATCTACGGCCAAGCCGAGCTGGTAGGCTGGCAATGCTCCGTGCCCTCCAGCGTCACGGACTATGGATAGCATGGTTTGCTTGGGCACCAGTATCTGCTCTGTCTGCCAGTAGCGTTGCACTACCTCGCTAACGGTAGCCTCTCCGGTGTCAATACTCACCACTTCAGTGTAAGTGGGTACGGCGAAAAGCCCCAGCACTTCAAGCCTGATGCGCCTGGTGTTGGAGAAGTCAAACAGTGTCTTGCCGTCCTGCTCACGCACGACCGGCACAAGCAGGTCGATCACATCACCCGGTGCATTTGTCTGTTCGCCGTCAGTTAGATGTTGGCTCAAGAGCGCAACCATCCGACCGTCATCTGCAGCCTCAAAGTTCCGGCCTACTGCTATGTACTGGCCAAGATCCCAGATTTGATCGCTCGCTAGATCTCGCTCTCGAAGACTCGTACGGCTGTGGCTGGCTGAAGCAGATACTGCAATGCACGGCAACGTCCGAGTAGGGAACACAGTCCTTACGCCTTGAAACTGAGCGAGTGCGTCGAGCACTGACTGGTCAAACGGCTTGTCTACAGAGTGTTCTGGAGTGAGCCAGCCTTGTTCGCTTGCCGTCGGGTGGAAGAACGCGAGGTCTGAACGGTATGTGTGGCTATCTCGGCGCAGCATCCATTTCGTGCTCAAGAGCGCGTCTTGTGGCCCAAAGTTGTGTTTTGTAGCATACATCACCACATCAGCCGCCATATATGTGCGGTAGCCGTGGTAAGCGTGCTGCGTGTAACCTGTGGCCATTGCCGTTACAGAAAGAAAGAGCGCAGCAGCCACCGCCATGCCCATGACTGCTGCAAGACTCCTGTTCATATTGCGTCTTATGTTCTGTATAGATAGCAACAGCACCGTCATCGGTTTCTCTCGAGTCTCCGTCCTGGCCTATACGTCTTGTCGTCAGCCTCCTCCTGAGTCCAGCGAGTTCTGAGGCACAGCACGAGCACGAACAGCCAGCTATCCAGAACTGCCATAACCACACGGTTGGGGATGAGCCCAACCAGAATGAGATACCTCTGCGCTATCACGAGAGGTATGGCCCACATGGATAGTGTCAGCACTTCGTGCACGATATAGTCTTCGACATACTGCCACACACGCCGCCTTGGGGCTAGTACGTAGTATATGCCGTCGGTTATGACCTTGGACAGCAGATAGTATATGAAGTAGCGGGTCAACGGTTCGAACTGCGTCCTGAGTACTGGATCGACCACCGCTATGATAGCTGCTGTGCCCACGGCCATCCAGGTAAATCTCAGCGACTTGGGCACAATAGCCACCTCCCAGACGTATTACGGCACTATCCTTAGGTTTGCGCGTGGTACCGTGGCCTTTCTTCCATCTGGAAGATTCACGGTACACACCTCTACCAACTCACCTGTTTCCAAAAGTTTTGTACCGGGTAGAGTCTCAACCACCTCCACCGGACGACCCTGATACGCGCCCATCAACACTCTTGCTCTTGCTCCTGGGCGTATTACTGGCACCGGCCTCTGCTCTTCTTCGGCGGCATCAGCAAATTTGGGGTCGCACAACAAGAGTTCAGGCCGCTTGACTCCCGCTCTCATCTGCGTGGCGCCTGTGGCAGAAGCCACGCCGTCGAATGAGAGTGCAGCCTCAACAATGTCTGAGTCGAGCGGCTGCGCACCGAAACCGTGCATCACGAGCAAGGTTATGCCTAGGGTTTCGGCCCCAGTTATGCCTCTTACGCCTATCCCAAAACTTTCGAGACTTTCTATATCTATCCCACCGGACACAATCGCCTTTACGCCATTTTCCAGCGCCTTTCGAATTGCGTCTTCCGTTACCAGCGCTCCACCAAGAAGCACTTTCCCCTTGTCGTCGGCGGTTATGAGGGTTTCGTCAAATGTCTCATCAGGCCCACACGCCACTCGGCACCGTCCAAAAACCTCCCCACCTATGCCAAGCACCCCTTCAAACTTGAACCCTGTGCCGAGCACGTCTGCTCCAAACCCGGGTTCTATGTGCACGATTTTGCCGGGAATGTATGCGTGCACATACGTGGGCCGATACGGCCTGCGTACCGTTATGGTGCCGGTTCGCCCGCATATCTTCTCCACAACGCCCGTTACGGGCGAATGAATTAGTCCGGAAAACGAACCCACCGACTCTGAGGCAAGAATCGTGCCTTGCCGCACTTCATCGCCTTCTTTTACGCGTGAATAGAACCTGATCTGCCACGGCGGGACTCCCATCTTCTTCGTAACCTCGAGGGTGACCACAGGGTGGTCGGGCTTAACCGCCTCTCTTATGAGCACCCTGCCGTATGCAACTGAGACGAACTCTATCACCCCATCGACCTGCGCTTTCACTTCTTTTACGCCGTGGCGAGTCTTGAGTCTTGCGACTGTCTCGCCCGCCTTGACATGTTCTGCTTCAGACTTCAGCATTACCGAACTGATCTCGTCAGGCCGTATCTTCAGTTCTGCCTTGAGGTCAAGCACATACGGACTGCCCGGAACAAGTTCGCTCTTGGCGATCTCGTGATGAGGCTCGACCATCTGCCCCATGCTGCAGAGCACCTCTCCCACGAGAGGCAGCCTGCGACTACAACGAATAAGAGATGGTACTTTCAACTGTCGCCACCCCCTTCCTCGCAAGTACTGTCGGTGGCAATCTCAACCGCATTGTTTGAGAGTACACCGCTTAGTAGAGAAAGCAGCCGCTTTCTCGAAAGAACGTCCATCGGCCTTCCCCTTGCGTCGATAAGCACGCCGAACTGGCCGGCTTCTATCTCTACGCGCACCTGCCTACCGGGCCCGTTGCCGAGGTCGACCCCTCTCTGCGGCTTCAAAGTGGCATCGATTACAGTTCCGGCCGCAAGCGGGATGCTTTCAACTGTACCGGCCCGGATTTCCAACTCCTTGGAAGCGCCGTCAGGCATCGTCAAGCTCGCTCTCATAACAACTCCCTGCCTACCCGAAAAAGCGGGGCACACCACGCTCGCTAGCCTACTGAGCGCTTCGGTCTCGAGCATTTCAACCCCGTGTCCTGGTTCTGTCTCTTCTATCAGCCCTGCAAGCGGCAGCACTCCGTGTGTATCCATGTACACCTCGGTAATCCCCGCTGGCTGCACTGCGTCGAGTAGAATGGCAAGTTTCTGCCAGTCGGCAGGTGCCCTTACAAGTGGGCCCCCAGTGCCTATAAGCGCGTCGACCTGCGTCATCTTCACTCTCGCCTGACCCGTACGTATCTGGTCAAAAGCGTCGGCGATTCCACGGCGCTTCTGCACTCCTTTCAACTCTACCGCAAGCTTATGGTGGTCTTCCAGCGCCTTGCTGATGGCATAACGCGCTAGCGACTGCTCCAGCGCAAGCTCATCCTGAGTCTCGGGAATAGCGGTCGGGTTCAACATCTTGTTCGCCATCCAGTTCTTGAACTTGCCCACAGAAATCTGCTCGGGTACCCACGACCGGATACTCTCGAAATCAATGCCCTCTCCCCAGCCAACGGCGTAGCCTACACCTGTACCCGCAGATACGGTGCGGTTAAACACACCGTCAACCACTGAGAATACATCCGTAGTAGCACCTCCGACATCGACAGCAAGCACATTTATGCCATATTTGGCTGCAAAGCGCTCCAACACGAACCCGATTGCCGCTGGCGTCGCTCGGATCATGTCTTTTGCCCATCTCTTTACGCTATCGTAGCCTGGCGCTTGGCGCACCACGTGCTCTAAGAACACCTTCGCAATTTCCGCCCTTGCCGGGCCCATCACTTCTTTTTCCATTACAGGCCTCAAGTTGTCCACAAACCGAACATCGAACTGGCTACCGCACATCTCGTAAAACTGGTCTCTCGCGTCCTGGTTCCCTGCATATACAATGGGGATTCGTACGTCATCTCCGAACCGTGGAGATGGGGATGCAGCCTTGATGAGTTCAGCAGTCGCTATCACGTGCGAGACGTTGCCGCCGTCTGTACCGCCAGATACCAAAATCGCATCAGGGGCAAGTCTCTTGAGTAGTTCAATACGCTCGATTACGGTACGCCCGTCGTCTATGGCTATCACGTCGAGCACAAGTGCGCCGCCTCCGAGCACCGCTCGTTGTCCGCTCTCGGCAGTAAGCTGCTGCATGGTGCCCATAACCATCATCTGGCAGCCGCCACCGGCGCTCGATGTGCAGAGCAGAGCGTCGAAACCTTGGTCGTGGAGTCTTTCAAGAAGGGGCAGTCCGTCTCGGGTGAGAGTTCGTCCCGCTTGTGTCTCGAGACGTTTCAGCGCTTCCATGAGGCCTATTGTGACATCTTCAACAGGCGCTTCGATCGTCGTCGGTGCCCACGCAGAGGCCACCACACGCCAATTTGCGGAGTTTCTTTGCATCAATGCGGTCTTGACTACGGTAGAACCGATATCGACGCCCACCACAGTCTCCAATGGGGCTCGCACGACTTCACCTCCCGCTATATTAACGAATTAGGGTACTGTTCCGGAATGAATAAACATATCTATGAGTCCACCACTTCTACATTGTTCTTGGGTACCGTTACACACTCGCCGCTCAGAAGCCGCACTCGAACGGACAATACGCAACTACCGGCGCGCAACCCCGTGTCCTGAGACACGATGTCTTCGACCACGCCGACCTGCCCAAACCTGCACGAGCCTATGAGCCTCACGCGCAGCCCCTGCCGAATTTCTATTCTCGGCTCGCGGCAAGCGGCTGATGCATCTTCGGGCGCGTCATGAGGCACCAGCACCTGAGGAGGTTCAGCATACTCAGAATACGGCCCCGGAATGTGCACATACGCGTACTTGCCCTCGTGTTTTTTGAGCAACCTGAATACCGTATCACGCATGGGCGCTTCGCCAAATCCCTCTGTTACTATCACCGGCAGAACAGGAGTCCACTCATCATCTTCAAAGCGAGAGCGCCTGTCATGCGAAGCCCCGAATCTTGTTTCGTATTCTTGCTTGTCAAGGCCTGTCACAAGGCGGGCAAATCGGCTCAAGCCGTCAAGGTCGGCTGCTGCTGTTATCACTCCACACACCCGCGACTTGAGCGCCGCCATAAGGTGCTCATGATTGCACGAGCAGCCTATCACTATTACACATCCAGCGTACTTGTACGATATGTGCTGCGCAGATATGCTCTCATCTGCTGAGTTAACCAGCACGGCCAGCCGGCCTCCGTTCGACTGCCCAAGCGCATACACGCCTTCGATGTACGCCCCGCGGCAACTAATGCTGACCGCTTCGTTGGAGTGTATATCGCTGACAACCCCGGGCAACAGCGCTTTGAGCGGTTCTGGAAATTCACGTATGACCACACTGCCTGTAACCGTGTCTACACTGACCACTGTACCGTCAACAGGCGCACAGTATTCGGTAATCCCAAGACCTGCAAAGAATGTGCTCAACGCTATGGTCTCCCCACGCTTGACCGTATCTCCGGGTCGCTTGATCAGCATACCCTGTAGTCTGGCGTCGTGCACGTCTATCTTCATGACGTGGAGTCTCTCTTCTGCACTGTGGTAGCCGAGCAGTGTATCCGGCTGCACTCTATCGCCCTTCTCCACAAGAATGTCTCCTGTAAGAGGAAACCGCCTTGTCTTCTCAAGAAGCACGTTATCTGTTGCGAGCAGTGCATGGGGCACGACAGGAGGTGTCATCTGCTACTCGCCTCCCACTTACCGTTACGCTCGGGCCCGTAAAGGGCGAGCGCATCCCACCACTCGCGAAGCCGCGCAATCCGTCTGTCTTCCGAAGCGGGCAGAGCAAGCGGTCTGCTTCTGGTATCGAACACGATGCCGAGAGCCCCACCTCTTACCACACTCTTGACCCTCTTGCCGGGGCCGCGACCGAAATCCTGACCGCTCTGCGGACTGATGTTTATCTCGGCCATATCATCTCGCTCTAATGGTACCCTTACTACCTTCCCCCGCTGAAGCCTGATAACCTGCTTACCAGAGCGCGACTCTACGGTGGCAGTCCCGAGCGCCCCTACGGAGACGATGGGCTTCGAATCTGGTTCTGTCGGAGATACGACAGTACCTATGGCTGAAAGGCTCTCCAACAGCGGCTGCTTGGGTCTTATCCCTTTTTCAAGCAGCATGCCCATAGCTGGCAGAACTGCGTGCTCATCTGCGTACACCTGACTCACTCCGGCGGTCTGCAAGCCTTCGAGAGCTACACACATCGCCTCTTCAGCTGACGCATGCTTCAACCAGCCACCGCATAGCACTATGACAGGTACTCTGGTTAGATCCACGAGTGTCTGACCGCCGACCGTTGAATAGCCGAATATCTCCCATATCTGCCGTTTCCTTTGAATTCCCCGTAGGTGCACTGCCATATGTTTGTGGTGCTCTAATCCGAGTCTTGCCTCTTCACGCACTATCCCGAGACGGGTCACCGTCTCCTTAAACGTCTCGGGCAAGGTGCCAGGCCTTATCCTGCGGTTGCCCAGAATCGCACCTACCTCATGCTTGCACGCCTTGAACGGAACCCACTTCATAACATCCTCTACTAGCAATTCTGGATTCTGGCCGTTAGACACGAGGTTTGCGAAGTCTGCAACCGTACGGTTCACCGAACCATCAATCACTGAGCATACAGTGGTGAACGCTCCCCCGACATCCACCACCAGCGTGTTCTCGCCTGCCTGCCTCGACAGCGCCTCGACTGCGGCCACGAGCGCATACCCCTCGAGCGCCACGTCTACGTCAAGTGCGCCGTACCTCTTTGACCTCCGCATCTTCTTCTGGAATAGCTCGAGCAGCGTATGCCGGGCGGGTTCGAGGTTTTCGTGCTCTATCTCAGGCCTGACGTTCTCCGTAATCTCAACTGGCGCTATGCCCGAAAAGAGTTCTTCAACGTTCTCTCTAACCAACCTGCTGCCGCCATAGACGACAGTCGCCGGCGTATTTGAGTTGGCATGCTCTTTGGGTAGAGCGGTACACAAGATTTTCGCAACACTAACCGCCTGCATGCCGGGATTTTTGTCCGGAGCGTGTTCGTCGACACCACCGGCCAAGAACAAGAAGTCGACCGGTCTCTGTCTCAACGCGACCCTTTTTTGATGCGGCAGGCGGTTGTCATTTACGGCGAACACATCGCTCACCGACGCGCCAGAAAGCAGCACCGCCCTTTGAGCGCTCTCTGCCGATATGTCTCGGAACACTCCACCCACTGCTCCAACTGCCCCGCCGGCTACGCTCGAAGTCACAAGCAGTGTGCTGGCAATTGACTCAGGGTGAAGCCTAAGTGGCCTTATACTGGATAGAAGCCGCCCAGAATACGAGTCTTGCAGGTTTGAGATCGCCTCTTCCAGCGCTATGCTTACGTCGTCCACTCCATAGCCAGCAGTGGTCAGCGCTTCACCTCTCGCAATGACGCGCAGCGTGTCATCTATTTCCAAGAGCATAACCTTGGTCAGTGTATTTCCGAAGTCTATATAGAGAACAGTCTCTTTCAAACGACTCATGCTCCTCGTCTGTCTTCTATGCTCGCTATCTTGCCGTCTCGCATGAACACCACTCTGTCTGCGTACTGCGTCATTGACTCGTCGTGAGACACAACAACAAAAGTCTGAGACTCTATACGGTTGAACGTCTTGAACAGCTGCGCTATCTCCTGACTCGTCCTGGAGTCAAGGTTGCCAGTGGGTTCATCCGCAAGCACCACACGTGGGTTGTTGGCGAGCGCTCTGGCAATTGCGACACGCTGTTGCTCCCCGCCCGACATCTCAAGCGGTTTGTGTCGCTTCCTACCTGAAAGTCCAACTTGGTCAAGCAGTTGTGACGCCCTGTCGTGAATGCTCGAGATGTGCTTTCCGGTAAACCTGAGCGGCAGAGCCACATTCTCCATAGCCGTAAGATGCGGGATGAGGTTAAACGCCTGAAACACGAACCCGAGTTTCTCCCTGCGAAGACTCGCAAGCCCGTTTTCGCCGAGCGCGCTGTACCTTGCACCGTCAAGAACGATCTCACCGCTTATTGGTCTGTCTAGTCCTCCGAGCAGGCTGAGCAGCGTGCTCTTTCCACTACCCGAAGGTCCCATTATGACGATGAACTCACCAGGCTCTACCGCCAAGTTGACGTTGTTGACTGCGTAAATGGTCTCACCCAAGAAGAACGCTTTGTTCACGCTTATGGCGCGCAGTATGGGTTCTAGCACAAGCACTCCTCCGCCTTATACTCCGTGATACACAAAAGTGCAACCTGTCAGACCCTGCATAGAAGGTATACTCTTGTTTAGAGAGAAATGTGACACAAGACCTGAACACAGTTATTCTACGAACGCTTCTGACTGTCCTACTACCATAGATGTTTTGGCTGTATAATCTGACCTCTTTTGCGGAGGGATTGGGTTGCGGTTTAAGCTGCCTAGGCCAGTTGTCTTGGCCGCAGTCGTAGTTTTTGTGCTCGTCTTGGCATTGCTCAGCGTACTCTACTTCATCGGCAGGACACGCTTGGAAGTGCGTGCACACACACATGCGGAACTGACCCAGAGACTTCTGGGCACAACCCAGAAGTTTGGCATAAGAGAGAGCATCAAAGCCACTTTTGAGCCCTCGTACAAAACCATACCCGTCATGCTGCTCGACATTACCGAGGCCGCAAGCCTGAAGTCGCACACTTTCTACCGTGATAAACATGAGCTGCGAACACGCATCTCTTCAGAGGTGAGCGAGCTAATGGTCAGCCCCGGGGACAGGGTGGAAGCCGGCCAAGTGCTGTGCGTACTCTCAAACGAGACTGCATCGTCGCTGCTCGAGCAAGCCCGCATGGACTATGACCTTCAACTGCTGCGCCTTAATGCACTGTATTCGCCAGAAGCAAGGGCGGCGAACACACGCGACATCGAGACGGCTAATCTGAGACTCGAACAAGCGAAATTGGCACTCGAGTTAAGGAAACTTGACATACCCAAACTGCTTATCAACGCTCCAATCTCGGGTAATCTGGTATCGCTCGCGGCCGAAGAGGGCGACTCTGTTTCTACGGGCCAAATCATCGCCACAATCCTTGACGACTCTCGAATGACAATATGGGTCCAAGTTCCGCAATCCGAGATCGCAAACATCGAAGTGGGCATGCACGCAACTGTAGGCTTCGGCTCAAATCTGCCGGTGACAATGGGCACCGTCACGAGCATTTCGGCCGAAGGCTTGGCCGGAACTCGTGGTTCAGTTGTGCCCGTAGCTATAGAAATCGACAATTCTCAAACGCTGTACAAAAGCGGCATGACCTCAAATGTGTCTATCATAACAAGCGACGACGAGTTGCTGAGTGTGACCGGAATATGCTCCCCAGGCGCAAAGACAGATGTGAGGTCTCTTGCTTCGGGCACCATATCTCAGCTGTTCGCATCTGAGGGAGACAGCATTGCTGCGGGTTCGGCCATCTGCAGGCTTGAGAACCCTTCGTACGAGCTGGCTGTTGAGCAAGCCAAGAACGAAGTAGCGATCGCAGAAGCCGCCTTGAACAAGTTGCTCTACCCCGAGATCAGTGTGGAGCGAATTGACATCCTTGCCCAAGAACTGCGACTTTCCCAAGCAGAGTCCACTCTTGCTTTGAGAACCTTAGATTTTGAATCGCTAGTGATGGCCTCTCCTATTAGCGGAGTGGTCACACGCGTGGACGTGCGCCCCAAAGACAGACTGCAGCCGGGTGCGCTCGTGCTTACAGTGCAAGACGACTCAAAACTGTTTGCCGAAGTGATGATTCCCGAACTGTATGCGCGCAAGATCCAGTTGGGGCAGCAAGCCGACGTATCGTTTGACTCGATACCGAATAGGGTGTTTTCTGCTAGGGTCGCGCTGCTTGAGACTGAAGCCAGACCACAGGCAGGAACCTCTGTGTTCCGTGCGCTTCTTGAAATTGACACACACGAACAGATACCTCCGGGAATAAGCGCCAACGTTACGATTACCACAGAGATAAGAGAAAACGTGCTCGCAGTCCCAGACAGACTCATATTTGACGTAGGCTTGGATAAGTCAGTCATGGTTCTAAGAGAAGACAAAAAGGATTTCTGGCGTCGCAAGGTTCAACAGACGGTGGTCATAGAGCCCGGCATATCTGACGGGGTGATGCGCGAGGTGCGCTGCGGACTCGAACGAGACGATATGCTTATTGTGCCGGATCCGAAGTAGGTGGTGAGAGAGTGCAGTTCATCCGTCTTGGAATAACGAACGTCAGGCGCAACATAGGAAGAAGCCTTCTTTCGATGGTAAGCATGGCTCTTGCCGCCATGATACTCTCAACAGCGCTACCTGTGGCAGAGGGCTATCCCGGCATGGCATATAAAGTGCATCGTCAATTCGTCGGGGGAGACATCATAATCTACCCAGGCAGGTTCCGTCCCGACCGCTATCAGATGGCCGATGCAGAATGGACATTCACGCGGCTTCCGAAAGATCTTGTATCAGACCTAATCTCGTTTCATCCTGAGTATTACACAAACGGATTTCTGAGCCAGGAACGTGAAGCCAATTTCTACGTGAACCTTCAAGACATCCTGTCCGCACAACTCGCACGCAAGAGCTATGTCGACGGGGTGAGCCTGAACCAATCGATCCCTGCGTTTATCACGTGGACTGCTCAAGATGGCTCTGAGAAGGCATGGTTTTCCCCACTCAGGGCTCGAGACCCCGTCTCGGATCTTGACCGCGATTTTGATGAACTTATCACCGCGGGCCGAGCGTTCATACGCTGCGACGATGGCAAGTTCCATGCGCTATTGGATAACAGGCGTACCGTGCTTCCCGGGTATGAACAGGTTGCAGTAGGCTCAACCATAAACGTCGACGTGCCCAGCGCAACACTTGACCGACACGGTAACTATGTGTTCGATTACACCAACATGAGAAGTTTTGAGTTCAAGATAGTCGGAAGGTATGCGTTGCACACTCGCTCGCTGATGTGGCAAGACGAAATGGGTAACTATTTCACAGAAGATCTGTACTGGACAACTCCTCAGGTGCTCGTGCCTCAGACAACGCTGACCCTCATATGGCAACAGGTATCAGGTGGACTGCCGCTACCGGTCACAGAAGTCGCCGTGCGCGTGAAAAACATGGCGTTTCTTGAGAACAACACCGCAGACATAGCGCAGATGCTTCCCGACTATACCGTGGTTAGCGTTCCGTATCAAGTTAAAGACGCCGAATCCCGAGGTCTGCCCGAGCCTGTGCTACGCTACCCGGGAGAGTTGGCACGGCCTGAAGACATCCGCCAGACAGGCACTCCCATGGATCTTCGAAACGTCATGGTGGCCATAACCTACTCCATTGCGGCATTGCTCGTGGCCTCGAACATGCTCATAGCGTTGTCGCAGCGACGGCGTGAGATCGGCATCTTAAAGGCAATAGGCGCTCGCTCGCGCGAGATAATGCTCATGGTTATGGCAGAGGTGATGTTTGTGAGCGTAGTCGGAGCAGCGGGTGGGTTCATTCTGCTTCGCTCCGTATCACTCTGGACATATCTGTCAAACCGCATGCCTGTACTAGAAATAGGCGTACTCACAATATCTGATTTCACGCGGGTCATCGTGATGACCTTGGGCTTCGCGCTTGTGTTCGGTGTGGTTCCAGCGCTTAACACACTGCGCATGTCACCAATGGAAGTGCTCAGAAACGAATAATCTCCGGGAGGTCTTGAGTTGGGCTTGTCTTCCCGCTTAAGAGACATAAGGCAGATAGCGCTGCACAACTTGTGGCGACAGCGCACAAGAAACATAATCATGGCAGCTATCCTGGCGGCAGGTATCACTGCGTACATGATAGTCATACCGCTTATGCAAGCACAGACCGAATCGGCAGTGATGCGAGCTTCAAGGCTCGACATGCCTGCAGACCTTGCGCTTCTTGTCTCACACATTGTGACTTACGAAGAAAGGCACGACTTCGACCCCACAAAGAACGTAACCGAATATATCTGCCCTGCATCACACGGCAGTAGACAGATGCCGTGGGATGCGCTGTCCGGATTCAGGTCGGTAGAGTTTGCCAACGTCGAGCAAGTGCTCTCGAGTCGCGGAATGCACGACGCGCTATTTGCTTCACCCGACTCGCATTGGCTTCTGGAATCGACCGAGATGGTCGAGGGAAGAGTCGTGGCAACACCCGGCGAAGTGATGCTCCCGGTGTGGTTTGCCGAAGATCTGGGCGTTAAAGTGGGCGATAGCCTGGAGTTCGTGTTTTACTCTCCGCCACTTCACGAAATGAAGCCAGCCGCTTTTAGGATATCCGGCCTGTTCAACACGCAGTTCCTGCTCGCCGACGTACCCATATTCTTTGAGCCTCATGACCACAGCCATTCTGTATCCGAGATTATCGAGTTGTGGCAGCGAGGCACGCATGCGCGGTTGCTTGCGCTGTTCGACCTCGGAGGCAACTCCGTGGATCCGATCGAAGCAGCATATATACTTACAGAGGCGTTTTCGACTCCCGAAGACCCAACTGCGAACTGGAGGTTCAGGCTATCAGTTGTGACAGGTTTTGCGCCTGATACACCTGAGAAGATGGCGCGTGCGCTTGCACAAGACGTGCACATGCCAGCGGCAAACGCGCTGTTTCTTTCGTTTGTGTTCGTCGGAATCGGATTGTTCACCGTCATGCTGCTTTCGTTTTTCGATCGACGCAAAGATATTGCCGTCATGAAGACTGTGGGCGTGAGCAACCAGGATGTCGCATGCGTAATAATTGCCGAAATAATAGTGGTAGCGGTAGCCGGAATAGGGCTAGGGGCAGCGCTCTCATTTCTCGCGATGCGTTCGCTTGGCGCATCGACAGCTGCAGGCGTGATCGCCCTCAAGTGGTCCAATATCGTAAACGCAGCAGTCATAGGCCTTCTGGTGATGTTCTTGGCAGCTCTGTTCCCCGTAAGCCTGGCGAGGTCTGCCACGGTCAACCAGCTGCTCTATGACCAGAAGATATACCTATTCCGCAGACGTGTGATGACCACTGTCCGAGGAATCCCCGGAGGCAATTCGTACAGATAAGTTCTAGCGAAGTTGCTGCAGCTTAAGCCTATACGTCTGCCGAGGCCGTCCGCGACGGTAAGGCTGTTCTTCTCCGGCCTGCTCGGCCAGCCCACACGCCACAAGCCTCGCAATAATCCTCCGTCCGCTGCGTGACGTTACCCCCAGCCCGGCCGCGAGCTCGCCTGCAGTGATCGGCTCGAAGTTACGAGCAGTCATAAACGCCTGTAGCCGGGTAACAGTGGCTATGGAAAAACCCGTCTTTTCGGCGATTGTGCGAGAAAACGCGTCCTCTGTGCGCAGGCTGTACTCAAGCGATGCGCCCGCGCCTATTGGACCTATAACCTTTCGTGAGTCTTCCACTGCGTACGCGCAGTTGCTCCCCTTACCCCTCGCGTAATGGACGGCTATCCGCGCGCTTGTCTGCGCTACTGCTGCGGTAAGACCCAACCCCATGCCGATACTGATCTTGAGCGGCATCTGTTTGGTTATTGAGTCCAGAAGCGGCGATCTCGTCCAGTAGCCAGTTGCGGCCTCGACCATTCGGCGCGTCGATACCAGCATGAACTCATCATCTCCGAGAAGGTGGAGCGAGGCCTCGAGTTTTTCGGCATATTCCAATAGCAAGCGCTGCAAATCAAGTTTTAGACGTTGAACCGCATAAAGAGAGCCCCTCGTGCGAACTACGTCATCTAAGTTATCCACAGTAACCAAAGTGATGACTAGCTGCGCATCTCTTGACCTCAATGCACGGCCTTCAAGCACCGCGCGAGAGAGCCCATCTCTTATGGCAGCTTCGTCGGGCAGCACGCGCCACACTTCCACGCCGCGCTCGAGCAGTTTACGATACGTCGACCTAAGGCCTGTCAACGCCGCACGCGCACCGTTGTTCTTCATCTCAATGTGAAACTCGGCGAGTTCGTCAGACGTTATCGGGCCGTGATACTCAATCGTGTGTACCTCGCTTGCGTCAAGCCCAAGTGCAGCAAACAACTTGTCTATCGCTCGTTTGCCCACGGTGTCAACACTGATACGACACATGTCTCTACCTTGGAGCGCGAACTCAAGCAACACACGGTACAGACTGCTTCCTGAAAGCGACATGTATACCATGGGCAGCCTGCGGCTCACGTGGCGTGACGCATAGTATGGCACAGGCCCTGTGAACAGTGCCACACTGATAAGCGCTTCGTGCTTAGCAACGATTTCAGGAGCCTCTGTTTCGTCCTCATACACAAGACCCAGCACTTCTACTTCTTCGAACTCGCTCGCGACTGCTTGGACTATATCAACAAGATCGCGAGGCCCGACGACTCCGACCACCGTCTTCACGCGCGCTCACCCTCCATAAGCCAATTTATGGTCGTATTTGTCCCTATTCGGTTCTATGTGACCGTAATAAATCCCTTCTGGTCATGCTGTTAAGGTGTGTCGGTACTAAGCAATTGTTTCATCGAACACTTGCACAGCATATTTCATCTACTTTGGGCCTCACAAATTGCGCAGCCTCCCCCGATATTATGAGTAGCGGCATTCTGGAAGGCTCTACAACGCGCTCCGGGGAGGTACCACAGTGAAAGTAGATTTCATCAACCCATTCATCTCGGCTGCCCTCGACGTGGTAAAGAGCACAATTAACTGCGATCTTGTGCGTGGCCAGTTGAGACTCGAGACGTCAAAAGTGGCGTCGAACGACGTGACTGTCGTAGTAGGAGTTACCGGAGACGCTGAAGGCATCGTGCTCTACGGCATGACAGAACGCACCGCCAAGGCGCTGGCAGCTCAGCTGCTCGACCAACGCGTACCAGTGTTCGACG
The DNA here is from genome assembly GCA_964417635.1 of uncultured Pseudomonadota bacterium. Classification (GTDB taxonomy): domain Bacteria; phylum Bacillota; class Sulfobacillia; order JAUYEF01; family JAUYEF01; genus CAYQIY01. The sequence continues at coordinate 130,231 of CAYQIY010000007.1, forward strand.
CGCTTGCCGAAAGTGCGGTCGCAGAGCTCGGCAATATGATCGCAGGCTCTGCAACAGTAGAACTCGAAAAGCACGACTACTCATGTAGGTTGACCCCTCCAACGCTGCTCCATGGGCGAGGCACACTAATTTCGGTGGTGGATATCCATCGGCTTGTGATTCCTCTCACTTCCGAACACGGCACGATAGAAATCAGTGTGGCATTACGCGACAAGCGCAAGCAGTAGCTACCAGCATATGCCACTGATTACAAAGGTTCCTCTAGTTGACAGAACTACGCCCACGGTGATATTCTGTCAACACGAACCACCCAGAACTAGGCCTGTTATGATACAAGCGATCTGGAGCCGAACGCTATCTGAGTTTCGGCCCGCAAAGGAGGCAGAAGCCCGGCCTTACGGGTTTCGCTAACTAGTGAAGGATGGTAACCATAGAAAAAGTTCGCGTACAAGACTGGAAGAATGCTGGACGGCGCTGCAGTCGCTTGCGGGCGACAGCGTGTCCATGATCGTTAGACCATCCATATTCCACATACACGACGTATGTAGAGATTACGTCACCATCAGGTCTGCATCAGGTAGAGTGTTCGGAATACCCAAAGAACATCTACGTCAGGTGCTCTACCACATCTTCCAGAGCCGCAAGATCACTCTCCACCAGACCAGAATCAGGTATTCACGAGAGCATGCGGAGTACATATTCGGCATCTGTGCCAGGTTGCCAGGCATTCGTGTGCTTGAATGCGCCACTGGCTTGGTGCTAGTGCTAGAGTCACTCGCATAAGACAGGAAATCCGTCTCTTCAGTTGAAGACTCAGGTATAACCGGAAGAGAAGGAAGTGACTCACATGACACAACTCGTTGCCCCCACGATCCACGATGTGTTTAAGGCTCGCCAGGTGATCCGGAATTACATTGAACCCACCAAGCTGCTCAGGCCGTGGGCGTTATCTGAGAGACTGGGCTGTGACGTCTACCTCAAGTGTGAGAACCTCCATCCTATTGGGGCGTTCAAGATCAGAGGCGGAATAAACATAATGTCACACCTCAGCGAGAAAGAAAGACAGACAGGCGTCGTTACGGCATCATCCGGCAACCACGGTCAGTCGATTGCATATTCTGCAAACCTTTTTGGAGTGAAGTCGGTTGTGTACGTACCCGAAGCTGCAAACGCGTTTAAGGTAGCGGCCATGCGCCAGATGGGTGCAGAAGTGCGACTTGTGGGCCGGGATTTCGAAGAATCAAGAGAAGCTGCCGAAGAAGCGTCCAGAAAAGAAGGCTTCAGATTCATTCACTCGATCAACGAGCCTCTGCTTTTCGCCGGAGTGGGCACCATGGCTCTCGAGATCCTAGATGAAGTGCCGGATCTCGACACCATCATCGTGCCCGTCGGAGGCGGTAGCGGTGTGGGTGGCACGGGCATCGTGTGCAAATCGATCAGGCCGGAGCTCGAGGTCATAGGAGTGCAGGCGGAAGCCGCTCCGGCAGTATACCTTTCGTGGAAGTCAGGCAAGCTTGCGACAACCGGTCCGGTATCAACATTCGCAGACGGTCTGGCGACAAAGCAGTCTTATGAGCTGGCGCTTAATGTGTTGCGCCGAGTTGTGGACGACATGGTGCTGGTAACCGAGGAGGAGATGGAGAAGGCAATCCTCTTGCTCATGGAAACTGCCCACCAAGTCGCCGAAGGAGCCGGTTCGGCCGCCACCGCAGCCGCCTGCAAGATCAAAGAAAGACTTCAGGGGAAGAAAGTTGCGGTCATACTATCTGGTGGAAACCTCACCATGGACAAGCTTGCAGAGATAGTGAAAAAGCACATGTAGACGTGTTACACAGAAGAGCCGCTCCCCTAAGTGGCTCTTCTGTGCCTAATCTGCGTTGAGTTCTGCGTAGTGACCTGTTGCGATGTAAATTGCTCGCTCAGCAATGTTCGTCGCAAGGTCGGCAATGCGCTCGACGTGCTGAGCTGCCATTATCAGGTGTGTTGCCCGTGTTATGGTCTTCGGATCAGACATCATAAACACAAGCAGTTCTCGAAACACCTGGTTGTACAGTCCATCGACAATATGGTCTCTTTCGCACAGTTCGCGCGCGAGCGCTTCGTCTTCTTCAACAAGCGCCTTCAGCGCGTCACGCAGCATCCCCATCGCGACATCTGTCATCCTCGGTATGTCTATGAGTGGTTTCAGTAGAGGCATGGACTGGTGCCTCAACACGATATTCGCTATGTCGTGGGCGTGATCTCCTATGCGCTCTAGGTCTGTGGCGATCGAGAAGCTCGACATTATTATGCGCAGATCTCTAGCCACCGGCTGCTGAGTCGCCAGCAGTTTCAGACAGTTGGCCTCGATCTCAAGCCTGCTTGAGTCGATCACCTCGTCCATAGTTATCACATCGTCCGCCAGATCAACGTCCAACGTTCGTAGCGCCTCAATGGCGAGTTTGACAGCACGCTCTACGTATTCACCCATCTGCGCGATCTTGCTCTCAAGATCGAGAATCCCCTGATTGAGAAAGCCCCGCGGCATAAACACCCCTCCGTGACTACTAGCCGTAACGGCCCGAAATATAATCTTCAGTCCTCTTGTCTCTAGGTGTGGTAAACATCGTGGCAGTGTCGCCTATCTCCACTATCTCGCCACTCAGTATGAATATCGTGGTATCCGACACGCGCGCAGCCTGCTGCATGTTGTGAGTCACGACCACAACCGTGTACCGCTCCCGCAATCGGCGCATCAACTGCTCAATGTGAAGCGTCGTTACCGGATCGAGCGCCGAACACGGTTCGTCAAACAGTATTACTTCCGGGCTTGTGGCAACAACCCTCGCTATGCAGACCTGCTGCTGCTCCCCGAGCGATAGATTCGTTGCCGGTTCTCGCAGTTTGTCTTTAACTTTATGCCACAGGTCACTGGCTATGAGACTCTGCTCAACTATGTCGGGGATAAGTTTTGGGTGTATGCCGTGCATCTTAGGGCCTATGGCTACATTATCGTAGACGCTGAAAGGAAACGGGTTCGGCCGCTGAAACACCATTCCTATGTGCTTTCTGAGTTCCACCAGGTCAACACCCGCATCATATATGTTCTTGCCCAAAAACAGTATTTCGCCTTCTGTACGTGCACCCAGATGGTCGTTCATCCTGTTGAGCGAACGAAGCAGGGTCGACTTACCGCAACCCGACGGTCCGATCACAGCAGTGATACGCCCAGGTTCAAACCTTGCATTTATGTTCTTGAGCGCCCGGTGCCTACCGTAGTACAGGCTGAAGTCGCGCACTTCGAGTTTGTCTGTATAAGCCATGTCTATCCAAACCTCCCAAGCACGTAGTCCTCTGTCTTCTGGTGCTTGGGGCTGGTGAATATCTGGGCTGTAGGCCCGACTTCCACAAGTTCGCCCATGTACAGAAACGCCGTGAGCTGACCAACTCTTGCAGCCTGAAGCGGGTTGTGAGTTACGAGTATTATGGTGTATGTTCTGCAGAGCTGCCTAAGCAGTTCTTCAAGTCTAGATGTAGAGACAGGGTCAAGCCCTGAACAAGGTTCATCCAGCAGTATTACTTCCGGTTCAAGAGCGAGTATCCTGGCGAGAGAAAGCCTCTGCTGCTGCCCGCCTGAAAGTCTCGACGCAGGGTCGGAGAGCCTGTCTTTGATCTCCTCCCATAGCAGCGCTCGCTCCAGGCACGCTTGTACCACCTCATCTATCGCTTCTTTGTGCTTCATCCCTTTAAGCCTCGGTCCGTACGCAACGTTCTCGTAGATCGACAGCGGTAGAGGAGTCGTCACCGCGAACACCATGCCTATTCTGCGACGGATCGACGGAACATCCACGGACGGCGCGTACACATCCATACCGTCTACGATGACGCTTCCCTGCTTCCGAAAACCAGCAACAGTATCGTTCAACCTGTTAAGCGTTCTCATAAGCGTGGTCTTGCCGCTTCCCGTCGGCCCCATCATCGTAAACAGGCAGTTGGACGGTATGTCGAGATTCACCGCCCGAAGCGCATGCAGCGACCCGTAATAGACGTCAAGGTTCTGTATTGAGATTTTGGGTTCGGCCATTGTTGTTCCTCCAAGACCTCAGACCTTAGCGCGAAAGCGCTGCATCAGTAGCAGCGCCACTGAGTTAACGATAAGGATAAGGATTATGAGCATCGCCGCCGTGCCGTACGCACGCTCCATCGAAATGCCTTCGCGCGCAAGAATGTAGAAGTGCACGGCCATCGTTCGCACGGGGTCAAAAAGTGTCCTAGGATACTTAAGCGAAGAGCCTGCGGTGAAGATAACCGCCGCGGTTTCGGCAACAGACCGCCCAAGAGCGAGCATTATTCCTGTCAGTATCCCTGGGCCCGCACTCGGCAGCACAACCCGTCGAATTGTCTGCCACTTGCCCGCGCCGAGCGCATAACTCACCTCACGGTATATACCAGGTACGCTGCGAATAGACTCTTCCGCAGTGCGAATTATCGTGGGCAGAGTCATAAAAGCAAGCGTGAGCGCGCCGGAAAGCAGCGACCATCCAAAGCCGAGTGTCATCACGAACAGCACAAAACCAAACAAGCCGAATATGATAGACGGCACACCTGCGAGACTCTCTGTAGCAAGCCTGACTATACGTGTAAGCCTGCTTTCAACGGTGTACTCTGCAAGATATATGGCGGCTCCTACGCCTAGGATGCCCGAAAGCGGAACGGCGAGCAGCGCAAGCAGCATAGTGCCTACAATCATCGGCAAGATACCGCCTTCCCTGCCCATCTTCTCAGGAGCGCTCGTCAAAAACTCGACACTCAAAGCGGGGATGCCTCTTACAAGCACCATCCCGACAATCGCCGCAAGAAGCAGCATCACGCCTATACCGCTTAGCCAGACAAGAGTCGTCCCGAGCCTGTCTTTCAGCCGGTTCAACGCCTGACCCCCCTGCCTACGCTCGACGCGATGAGGTTCAATCCCAAAATGAGCAAGAGCAGTACTATACCCATACCGAACAGCGCTTGTCTGTGTAGCCCTGTTGCATAACCCATCTCAAGAGCTATGCCGCTCGTGAGAGTCCTCACCGGTGCGAGCGCTCCGGTTGGCACGGACAAAGCGTTGCCAGCTACCATTATGACGGCCATCGTTTCGCCAAGCGCGCGGCCCATACCGAGTATCACGGCAGCCAGTATGCCAGATCTGGCCGACGGGAGTATCACCATGGCAACTGCCTGCCATTTCGTGGCACCAAGCGCGATCGCGCCTTCTTTGTACGAGCTGGGCAGCGCCTCAATGGCATCAAGGCTTATGCTTATGACAGTTGGCAGTATCATCGTGGCGAGCACTATAGAAGACGCCATAACAGAAAATCCAGGGCCTCCAAGATACTCTCGGATAAGAGGAACCACCACCACAAGTCCTATGAACCCGTAAACAACTGAGGGTATCGCGGCAAGCATCTGCACCGACACTCGCGCCAAGTTGGCGATCTTCGGAGGCGCAAACTCAGACAAAAACACCGCGCACAGGATGCCGAGCGGTGCACCCAAAAGAAGAGCCCCCACCGTGACCCATAGAGAACCTACGATCATCGGAAAGATGCCGAACACTTCACGCGAAGGCGACCACCTGCTGCCTACCAAGAAGTTCAGCACGCCCGTGTGTCTTACTGCACCGATTCCTTCTTTAAAAATGAATAATATGATGAGAGCAAGTATGGCTATTGAAGACAGAGCAGCGCACGTTAGCAGGCGCTCAATTCGCCGTTCGTGCATTTACCGGTATCAGTCCTTCCTCAGCCAGTATCGCCTGGCCGTGCTCTCCGAGCACGAAATCGATGAACTCTTTGGCGAGCGCTTCGGGCTCGTCCTTTACAACGAACAGGAAAGGGCGTACAAGTGGATACTCACCCGATGATGCACTCTCAAAACACGGGTCTACACCGTCAATACTGAGCGCGCGAATCGACGCGTTAACCAAGCCGAGCGATATATACCCAATGGCAAAACGGTCGTGCGCCACAGTTTCGCGTACAGAGCCGTTTGAGTCTTGCACCAAGCATCCGGGCCACACTTCGGCATCTTCCATAACCATCTCGTCAAACGCGCCTCTAGTGCCGGAGCCCTCTTCGCGCGCGATCACGGTTATGCGCCTGTCTAGCCAACCAAGTTGCTGCCACGAAGTTATCTCACCGGTGTATATCTTGCGCAACGTGACGGTGTCGACTTCGAGCACCGGGTTTCCGGGATGCACTACGACGGCTATCGCGTCTTGTGCCATTAGAATGCCGCGTACGGCACTTTCGCTTGGCTTGAGCGCCCTGGACGACATGCCCAACTCTGCAGCACCCGTCAGAACTGCTCGAACTCCTGCGCTCGACCCGCCGCCCTGCACATTAACCGTAACGTCAGGCCGTTCTTTGGCGTATTCTTCGGCCAACACTTCGATAAACGGTTGAACCGACGTAGAGCCAGCAACCGTGATAGAATGCTCGCCTCGCCGCTCAACAGTGCAGCCCAAAACACACAATGAGCATGCGACAGCAAGTAGCATAAGAATTCGGACCAGTACTTTTGCCAACATAGAAGTCTCCCAAACAAACTGCAACAAGGTTACGGCCTTCAATGGAAAGACTAGTTTACCTGCTGCGCTAAGTCAAGTGGGCAGAAAAAGCAGTTTCAACCACACTTATACGCTCTAGCGCGGATTTACACATAAACAGCTTGTCGACCTTGCAGCGTAGCGCGTTCGTAGCATTGGATGACCTAAGATCTAACATGTCCATCCCTGAGTTCCACGTCAAACCATGGTTACCTTGGCAAAGGCGTTCCTGACAACAAGAAAAGCGCCTGTGCTGCTGGCGCTCTGGTAGTGTCTTCTATCTGACTGTATAGTTTGGCGCTTCTTTCGTGATATTCACCCCATGCGGGTGACTCTCTGTGAGCCCGGCGTTGGTGATACGCACAAACCTCGTTTCTGACTGAAGTTCTGGGATAGTCTTGACTCCGCAGTAACCCATGCCTGCTCTCAAGCCTCCAATTAACTGGTAGACTGTCTCTGATAGCGGGCCTCTGTAAGCTACCCTGCCTTCTATCCCCTCGGGCACCAGCTTCTCGCCGCCTTCTTGGAAGTAGCGATCTGCAGAGCCGTCTCTCATGGCACCGATCGAGCCCATACCTCGATACACCTTGAAGCTTCTCCCTTGGTATATCTCCATATCTCCAGGGCTTTCCTCAGTGCCCGCAAAGAGGCTGCCTATCATGACAGAATCTGCTCCTGCGGCCAGTGCTTTGACTATATCACCTGAGTAACGCACACCACCGTCCGCAACGATTGGAATGCGTTTCTCACGCGTGGTCAAGTACACATCGTGAATTGCGGTAACCTGAGGCATCCCCACTCCGGCTACCACCCTGGTGGTGCATATGGAGCCTGGACCAACACCCACTTTGACCGCGTCCACTCCTGCCTCGATAAGCGCCAGAGCGCCAGCGCCAGTGGCGACATTACCGGCTATGAGTTCTAGGCTGGGGAAGTTTGCTTTAAGCCGTTTTGCGGTCTCTATGACACCACGCGAGTGACCGTGCGCCGAGTCTATGACTACTACATCCACACCTGCATCAACAAGCAATCCCACCCTGTCCACACTGCTTTTGCCTGCACCCACAGCAGCGCCTGCGAGCAACCTACCTCTTTCGTCTTTGGCAGAGTTGGGGTATTGGCGTGTTTTCTCAATATCCTTGAGAGTGATGAGGCCTTTCAAGTTCAGGTGTTCGTCTACTAGGGGGAGTTTCTCTATCTTGTGCGCACCGAGGATCTTCTTGGCTTGTTGAAGTGTTGTGCCAACAGGCGCGGTTATGAGGTTATCCTTAGTCATTACGTCTGTGACCGGTTTCTCGTAGTTCTCCTCAAAACGAATGTCTCTGTTGGTGAGTATGCCTATGAGTTTGGTTCCTTCCACGATAGGCACTCCAGATATCCTGTAGCGCGCCATGAGTTCAAGCGCGTCCTTCACCTTGTGGTCAGGTCCCAGGTATATGGGATCTACGATGACCCCATGCTCCGAACGCTTGACTTTGTCTACTTCAGACGCCTGTCTGTGCACCGACATATTCTTGTGCAAGAAGCCTATCCCGCCCTCACGAGCTATTGCAATTGCCATTCTGGCTTCGGTTACTGTGTCCATACACGCACTGGCCAGCGGGATGTTGAGACGAATCTTTCGGGTCAGACTGGTAGACACATCAACTTCCTTGGGAAGAGTCTCGGAGTACGATGGAACAAGCAAGACGTCATCGAAGGTAAGTCCTTCTAATTCAAACTTGTGCGCTTTGGACATCTTGACACCCCCGTAGATAAGCGAATAGCCGCTATATAATACCTGCGGCTTTGGATTTCACCAATTGTATCACAACTCTAAAACACGCTCAAGTACCCAAATTCCAAATTGCTAACGCACAGCGATAAAGTCATTCTTAAGTGAACAGCGAAAATGTCACCTC